>NZ_JH621284.1:0-359 GCF_000255455.1 Aquimarina agarilytica ZC1
TTCATCAGTCGCAACTATTGGATTCGCTACAACTATAGTAGCTTCTGCTTTATCACAATTCGCTGGGTTTGCTCCAACCTCACAAATCTCATATTCTACTACATAAGTACCTGAAGGTGTATCAGCATCAACACTAATTGTACCATCTGGATTAAATGTTAGACCTGTAGGAACATTAGTACCTGTTAATGTTACATCACCAGGGGAGGTACCAACGGTTACTGGACCACTTCCATCCAAAGTATCGTTCATATCAATAACACTTAGACTGCTATCTCCTACGGTTAATGGAGTAGCGCTAAAGTCTTCATCAGTCGCAACTATTGGATTCGCAACAACTATAGTAGCTTCTGCTTTAT
>NZ_JH621284.1:492-32797 GCF_000255455.1 Aquimarina agarilytica ZC1
CGTTACATCACCAGGATTTATCCCAACGGTTACTGGACCACTTCCATCCAAAGTGTCGTTCATATCAATAACACTTGAACTGCTATCTCCTACTGTTAAAGGGGTAGCACTAAAGTCTTCATCAGTCGCAACTATTGGATTCGCAACAACTATAGTAGCTTCTGCTTTATCGCAATTCGCTGGATTTGCTCCAACTTCACAAATCTCATATTCTACTACGTAAGTACCTGAAGGTGTATCAGCATCAACACTAATAGTACCATCTGGATTAAATGTTAAACCTGCTGGAACATTAGTACCTGTTAATGTTACATCACCAGAGGCTGCACCAACGTTTACTGGACCATCACCACCTAAAGTATCATTAACATCGATAACACTTGGACTACTATCTCCCACGGTTAATGGAGTAGTACTAAAATCCTCATCGGTCGCAACTATAGGATTATCTACAAGAACTGTTGCTGTTGCTGCAGCACAGTTTGCTGGGGTAACGCCATTTTCACAAATCTGATATTCTACCATATAAGTACCTGAAGGCACATTCTCATCAACTGTAATTGTTCCATTCGGGTTCACTGTGAAACCAGCTGGATTTGTTGTATTTGGATCATCAACAACTGTAACCTCTCCTGACGCCGTACCTATGACTACGGGAATACCGCCTAAAGTTTCATTGGCATCAATTATAGATGGAGTGGTTGCATCTCCTCCAATAGTCTCAATAGCAGCTAATGTTTCGTTTTGAGCTACAATGACACACCCTGAACCAGATTCACTACCAGGTTCTGGACAAGCTAACGGAATATAATTATTGGTAATCGGATCAAAAACGTTACCAGATACATCAACTAAACCATCTAAAAGCGTTGAGTAAATTGGTGTCGGTGGTGTATCATCATCTCTATTTTCAGCCGGATATATTACTGCACCAGTGGCTATATCTAAATCTTGAAAACCATTCCCAAAGTTAATTTGTGGTGTAACGTCAAATTGCGCTTGTACATCAGATATGTAAAGTCGCGATCTTAAAATTTTTCCACCACATATACTTCTTGCTGTTGAAGGAATTGTATAGTAAGCTTCTCCTAAACCCTCGAGCTCAGTACCGTCTCCATTAGCATTAATAACTTCCGCTGTCGCACACATATCAGTAATACCTGTACCAACCATAAATAAACCCGCATCAGCTCCAGGTCCTGAAATTTTAAATCCGACATTAACCATATTACTAGGTACTAAAATCCAAAAATCTAATTGGATTAATTCTAAGTCTATTTGATCATCACATGTCGAAGCTGGATCAATCTCTGATGTTGCTGCAGCAATTTCCCTAAAATTCGAAGGTACCCCAGTCACTTTACCTTCTAAAGGAATGCCTGAAGAAGGTACTGTTGGATACCCATTGGCATCAAAACCACAAAAAAATTGATTAACAAAACCTTGTTGATTAAAAAAAATAGGGTCGGGTAAATCTGAGACACCTGCTACACAAGCATTATTCCAATACGTCATATAAGCGATATCATCGAAAGGTTGAATCGTTCTATATTTCATCTTTTTTAAAGGGCATTCTGCTAATGGTTCTGGCGGAATTACCCCTGTAGTTGTGACTCCACATTCTTGTGAACACCCAATCATAAATCCTCTAAAATTCTGCGCATTACTACTGTTTAAACTTAAACAATCTGAATTTTTCACAAAGGGATTCGGTGCAGTTTCACCAGGAGGTATAGTACCACTACCATCCATTGGATACCCACCTGAACTAGGTCCTACATTCCCTATAGACAAGACACAAGAACAAGATTCAATACTTACCGAAACAGCTCTTGAAAGACTATAACAGTCATTTGCTGAATCGTAAAAAACAGCGTAATAATTACCCGAAACTGCAATTGCAGACACATCTGGGATAAGCGTAGTACTACTGACCGGTGTAGCTATGGTATGCCATTGCAAAATTGTACCACTAGGGGTATTAGATGCTGTAATGGTACTTAAATCAACAGTACTACTGGTTGGACAAGAATTAGTTATAGCTATAGACGATAACATCGGGGTAGTTGTTCCAGTTGCCCCACTGCATTGAGCATAAATACTACCCGCTGAGACTATTGAACAAAGAAAGGACAAGAATATTATAAAAATATTCTTTAATAACAAGTAACGATTATTCATATATAATAAAGATTTTGTAAAAACATCAAATTTTAAAGACACACCAAAAAATCATCGAATAAAAAAGCGACGAATCTAAATGAGTATCAAAGAAAAAACTAGTCCACGGTATATATACAACCCGCAATGCATTCTGAAATTTTATCAACAAAAAATGTCTGTTCGATTGTCTTTTAACGGAGGGCCACGTACAAAAGAAATATTGAAAACAATTTCAAGTTAAAAACTCTTATTCTCGATACAATTTTTCTTAATTTCATTAAGAAAATCACGAATTAAAAGAATTTACACAAAATGCACTACGAGTATATACATCCGAAATACTAACTAAATCTGGTATTTTATAGTCTAAAAATTAGTAATATCGATACAGTATAATGAATGTCTTTTTGGGACATCATTTTTCTAATAAAGAGGATTATATTCTAACTTTAAACTTAAATCGTAGTCCGAAGATTTTTAAGTTTTAACAAATTTGAACCTATAGATCTTTGAATTATGCTTCAATATTGCAACATATACCCCAATACCGAATTGTGAAATATCCACTTGAAACTTTTCAAATTTTGGCTCTATGGAAATTAAACTTTTCCCGACTATATTGAACAATTCAAAAACAGAACCTTTAGGGGTATTATCAATAACGATTAGATTTTGATCACTATTATACTTTATTTTATCTACACCTTCCGCCGCAATGAAAGATATATTTTGACCTAAAGTTATATTAAGTTTTTCGTTTATAGATTCGATTATTGGTTTTAGATCTAATTCAAAATCTGTTGGATATTCTTTCCTGGTATTCTCTGACCAAGCCCAAGTTAAAGCCCCATCATAATTGTTTTCGACCAACATAGGTCCTAACATATCTCTTGGTATATCATCTACCTTTTCTGAATCTTTAAAATTATTCATGGGATGCTTTAAATTATAGGGGTAAAATTCAGCAATAATAGTAGGTTTATCTAATGCAACTTCCTTTTTCGACCTATGGAATGGTGAGCCTTTGACTCCCATCCATCCATAATAATGAATATTATAAAAATCTAAAACACCTAAAGGCTCTCCACCTATCTTTCGAAGATAATCATCGGAGTAATAATTAAAGTAAATATTGCTTGGATCAGAATTATCATTAACATTAGTTATCATACCTAAAGCTCCTGTAGTAACCATTACGTCTGGCTGAAGTTTCTTTATTGCTGCACAAGTCTTGTTGACAAATTTCACGATATCTACCATCTTCACTTTATCTAAGAATAATCCGTTGTCACCTTCCTGACCTTCACTTTTACCATTCCAACTACTTAACTCAGTCATTAATGCAGCTTCGTTAAAAATTTCCCACGCAAATAAACCTTTGTGATTACCAACACTAGTAACCACCTGAGAAAGACAATTATCCCAATAAGATTTCCATGCAACATCTTCAGTCAATAGCCTTTTATTATACGGGATTAAATGCTCATTGTTATATTGCTTTCTAAGCATATCAAATGACCACAAACATATCTGAATTTTAACACCGTTTTCTTCCGCTATATCTAATATCTTAATAATCTCTTTGGAAAAATCAAACGGGCTGTTAACTACAAGACCATCTACCCCATAAACAGGACTTGTCTCGCCATTCGTGTGCCACCACCATCTTATCAGATTACCACCAGCATTTTTAACTGATTCTATACGTTTCGTAAATTCAGCAATATCTGGTTTAAAATTTTTTGATTCCTTTTTTGAATAACCCACATCTCTTGAGTAATTCACCCAAGCACAATTAATTCCATTCTGAAATTCTAGGTTTTTAACCTGATTTTTATTGAAAGAAATAGTATTTTTTTGTGCACGCTTTCTTCCTACTTTAGATAAGGGGTTTCTCACTAAACTCTCATCTAAAACGTTAGTTATTTCACCTTTATAGTCTACACTGTCTAGGTCTTTGTAATCTGAATCTTGTCCATAACAATATATGAATGGCGCAACTATTAAAAAGTTTAAAAAAATTTTTTTCATTTTCTTGGATTTCCAATTAAACGATCGCGAAATTAAACTATTGCGACAACATATAATAATATTACGACATATAAATTAAAAAGTCGCTTTAATTTTACATATTAAACCTACAGCATTTTAATGCTAAAGGTTATATAATAAGGCTTTGATACTTAAAATAAATTGTTTAAGTATTACATAATTTAGTTCCATTATTATTTAAAACCATAATACATTTTGATGTTTTAACCTTTAATCCATTGAACTTATTTCATTAAATCAAAATAGCACAAGTAGTCGTCACCCTGATTTTAGGGTCTCGTAAAGAAGCTCAGATAATAATTTGCTATGAGATGCTGAATTTATTTCAGCATAACACTATTGTATTTTTAAAATGCACAATGGATTATTTAAACAAAAACTATGGGATAATAAAGACCTTAGAACACAATTACAATTAAAGACTAAAACCTTAGTTTTTTTTATAATATAGATATCAAGCGTCATGTCGTATTTCTACAATAATCTTAATTATCATTATTTGAAAAAGGCTGAGATTTTGATTGTAAATCAATTAATTTTACGTTCTTCGTGCAAAATTCAATTATACGTTTTATGAAATTCAAATGCATTTTACAAAAAGTCTTTTTTTTATCGTATTTACTATCGTTTCTATTCATAAGTTGTGAGAAGGAAAATTCTAATGTTTCTAAAGAACCTCTATCTAAAAACATTATTGCTGGGGTATTAACTTGTCCTGAAACACATCCTTTTATGGCCTGTGATCAATGCTGGACAAATAGTCAATCTTCAATAGAACAAGGTTGCAAAGAAATCTCTGAAAACACCAGTTCAGAAAACAACGACGCTAATGAAGACACAAGCACAGAAGACAATACCACTTCTGAAGACACTAACTCGGAAAACAACGACGCTATTAATACGATTAATACGCCAAATGATTTAAATAATAGTACCGAGTCATTTATCTGTGGTAATCTGATCTATAACCCTAAGAACAATATCTGTAATAATCATAGTACACCTAGCAACTTAGGATGTTTTAACAGCGATGGTCTTTTCATTAGTTCAAAAGGAGTTGTGAGTAACCCTTGTAATACTAAAGAAGCAATTCTAGATATTGAGAGAAATCTTGGTATCAATATAGATGATGAATTTATTGAGCTGTGTGGATACCAAGGTGCCGTACCCCCTATAAATCCAAGTATCACAAGAAGTGATTTTATTGTTTATATTAAAAAACTATTTGAAGGTATTACTATTGAAGGCAAAACGGGTGATCAATACGCTATTGAATTTGCAAAACTGCTAGATACAAACAATGATGGTATTTTAACAAGAAATGAAGCTAGTCAATCCAAAGGGTCTGATCCTAGACAAGTTCTTAACCTAGAACCTATTTTCACAATAAATGGCGGTCTAGCTACTGATGATTTATTAGCTTATGTAGGTCTCTATTTAGGTGACGGCGCATTAGATAAATATGCTGGCGATTTACCTGATATCGTACAAAAAAATATGACTCACTTTACCAGAACTTGGCAACCTGGTGTAAACGCTGCTTCTAAAAGGTACAATGAAATATCAAAATAACATTTAGAATAAATAATGTTTTACAATGAGTTATAACCACCTGAAAGTTTACATAAACAAGTAGTCCGAAAATCTTGTGCTTTAAAATTGAGGCTTTCGAAATAACTTTGTAGAATTCTTCCAGCACGCTAATGATTATTATCTGTAATTTAATTGTTGAATTCTAAAGCCTACTCATCATGATATTAGATCAGCTTAGGCGGCCTTGTAGATTTTGAATACAATATATCTAAAGTGAGTAAAAAGTAGAAATATTTTTTACTCACCTTCTTAAATAAACGATATTTTAGAATAATTAATTATTTTGATTTAAGTTTTTTTTTATTCAATAATTATCGGCTGATGCTCGAAGGGTTTGAATTTGGTCTGAAAGCGACTAGAAATCAATAAATAACTGTAATTCTACATCTTAAATCTCATTATTATCTTGATTCTTGATCTAATCTATAATAATTTCATCTATTATCTTGCTTGGCATTAACCCCTAAGAAACTCCATTTAAAATAAAAACTAGTACAATCTCAATCGAAATAGTTAGTCTGATTTATTCAAATTAATAGCACTAACTAAAAGGGGGTATTCACTCTAAATCACCCTGCACTGAAAGTACAGGGGTTTGTTTGACGAGGGCCTGGAAGTCCCTAGGTTTTATTCCAATATAAAATTGGAAGAACTATTACATATTCATATAACTTGAGTCTGTAATAGATTCTTTCGGATTACTAAAGTACCGCAATAAATTGCAGGGTTTAAAACCCCAAACTGAGACCAATTAACTATATTCACACATCTAAAAAAACCGCATCTTTTAAATAATCAATAAAAGTTTTATAAATTGGTTCAAAGATTTTACTTTTAATATTCTCTACATCTTGAGGGTAATATATTTTATTAACCTCGTATCTCAATTTACCTTTCAAACAAAACATGTGTAACATTTTGTAATTAACGACTTGATATATATTTTCACCGAGTCCATTACATTCAAATATTCCTGGAGTATTTTTTGTTCTAGTCAATATATCCTTTACCTCTAATTTATCATTCATTAAATCATTTAAAACTTGTAGAAAAACCAATTCTTCAATAGTGCCTGCCCCTAAACTCCAATTAAGCTTGGGATTATCTTTAATCAATGTACTTAAAGAGAAGGATTCATTCATATTAACACCTAAACGCATAAAAATAGTCTCTAATGGTTGCCATTTATTTAAGTTAAATTTATTGACTAACCTCCTCTTTTCTTCGAAACTCAAAATGCCATTATACATATACTCATATCCCAAAAGAAGTATTAACTCTCTTGTTTTCTTAAATAAAACAGGTCTATGATTTTTTAGTCTAATAAAAATTCCTTTCGCTGTAGCAGTGCCCATTTGCATATTAGAAACTAATAGCTCAGCTCCAAAAACATTATTGGCAATTTTTCTCACCCCACCAGAAACTAACTTTTCATCTTCCCATTTTAAAAAATCGAAACGTTCATTTCCACACTTTCCTGCAATTATTTCATTCATTCGGTTAGCGTGTCTAAATGACAGAGCCTCTCCATTAGGACCAGCAGCTTCATTATCACCAAAAACACCTGGCCAATTCATATTTGTACCCCATATAGGTCTAAAATTTTCACCATGGCACCGAATACACGAATGAGGGTTTTCGTTAAGAATTGGTTGATCATGTGTAAAATCAAATTGCGAAAATATCCACCTTCCACTATTTTCATCTAATTCAGCACAATCCAATAAATTATACGTAGGATCATTGACATCAGTACTAATATTCATTAAAAAATGACCATCGGACCCAAACAAAACTATTCTTGGAAATTGCAAAGAAGCCCTTCCTTCTCCTTTCGTAAATTCGACTAATGAAAAGTTAGTTTTGTAATAAACAGGAAAAGTATTTACAAGTTGATGTATACTTGTAATATTTTTTTTCTTTATAAACTTGTTTATCCCATTTATAGTCATTTCTGGTTGATTTTGTAGTAATGTTGGATCTAATTTATTATTCCCAACAATTATATCCGTAACTGTCTTAGGGCATACTCTATTCTGATTCATTACTCCTCCTAAACTGTCAAAATTTAGACTAGAATCTGAAGAACAACATCTTTTTGTGTAATTTTCACTTACATTACAGCTAATGAATAAAAAAAAGAATAAGCTGTAAAAAATAAAATTGGAAGTAGTCATATTGAGAGCTTATATTATATTTCATTAATTTCTTTCACCAAGACTAAAGAATACAAACACATAGCAATAATAAAGTCATATCCTCTTCCATAAGAATATGACTTTATTATTGCTATGTAATAAAAGGATCACTAAGATCTTAGAATGTCAAATATCTAATAATTAAATATTCACGAAACAAAATTAGTGTTTTGCTAAATGCATGTCTAAATGGGGTACACTAAAATTTGCAAACAGGTTGATTAATTTCTCGTCACTTCAACATTATCAAATACAACTTGGGGTACCATTTTTTCACGAAAAGAGTCTTTAGCACCTTTCCAAATATCTAAAGTATATTTATAATCCCCTTTTACTTTAAGCGTTTTCTCGTCCCAAATAAAAATACTACAAAACACTTTTCTTTTACCTCTTTTAACAGGAAGTACACAATTACCTATTGATGCATTATCTCTTGATAATGCCAAATATAAATAACCATTTGTTGGTACGTTATATTCGATAAAAAATCCTTCAACCACCTTTGTTTTTTGAACAATCTGAGTTGGTGGTTGTTTATCGAACCTAACATACGGTTGGCTTAGCATTGAACTAGTAAACAATAGAACAAATAATGTAATAATTAATTTAAATTCATTTCTCATAAACTTTGATTTTGCGATAGTTTTTGACTAACAAAAATAATCAATTCCTCGCCCCTTATACTTTGTAATTTGATTGATCTCTTTGTAATATCGATTAAAAACAATTAAGTTGGATGTAAGAAATTCGACTATTAGATTAAAATGATATTTTGATATAACAAAATTTGAAGTATAATTCATTTATAATCAAAATTCAATAAGCTGTTATATTTAAACATTCTTATATGTACTCTACGCGAATATTTAACTACAGGAACAAACCATAAGCAAAACCTTTTACTTCTTTATAATCTTTAATGATTTATTTATCTTATCAACAAACTTTAAAAAATAAACCCCTGGTGCTAAGTTTTGCATTTGTATCTCAAAAGTTGGTGTTTTGCTTTCTCCTGATAAAACTTTATTTCCATCAATGTTATACATTTTCCACGAAAGTCTATTTGCTGAAGCATTTGGTCTACGTAAATGAATAATATCGATAGTTGGATTGGGAAACAGCTGAATTTCAACTCCTTCATGACTATTATCTTGTATACTTGCACTCAAAAGAGCTTTATTATTAGATGCTCCTGGGGTTGGTACACTAAAAATTTCATAAGTCGATTCACCATCATTTTCGGCACCATACGATAAATCACTATTTAAATTTTCAAATTTTACTACCTGTATTAAAGTAGTAGCATCGGGAGCTGTTAATATAACTTCATCATTAGCTTTTAACTTAAAATTCAAATGATTTTCACCTTGTTCCAAATCCTCGTCTGCCCAAAATAATAAATACCCTTTAGCAGCTACTGTTGTTTTAATGGCATTCGTATTAGATATTTTCCATTTCAATGGATCTAACGGTTTATCTGAAATATAATAATCTGCAAGGTTAACCTCAAATTCATTTGGATTGTATATTTCTATCCAATCATCAAACTCACCATTTTCGTCTGTAAAAGTACTATCATTTTTCGACTGTACTTCATTGATTACTAAATTTAAGGCCGGTGTCGGAATGGCTTCAAAAACAGCTTTTATACTAGTGTTTTCATTAAAAATAGGGGTAATCTGAACATCTGTACTAGAAATACCACCTTCCCAACGAACAAAACGATAACCAGGTAAGGCTTCTGCTGAAAATTTTATTGGAATATTACTAAAATAGGTACCTTTAAATTTCTCTTGAACAGACTTAATATCATGAACTCTTATAAAACCTTCTTCAATATTAGATGTCTCATACACTACAGATATAGTGTTGTCAGTTGAATGAGTAGCTTTTATTCTATCAAAAATAGCATCATCAATACGATTTGCTACATCTTTTTTTAGCATTTCCATATTATTCTTCCATGCTTCTAAGTTTTCAAAAGGTGCGCTCGGAAATTCCTGCTGTATAGCTAATTTATTCGAAATAATTGCATGTGCAGGAATTTCGCTCTCTAACTCTGCTTCCATATCATCTAAAATACCCAATGCTCGCTCTTTACTATACATATGATTGATTAGTGCTGCTATAAATTGTATTTCTTCTGCTCTATAATCAGGAAACTCTACAGGGTCAAAATATAAGATATCAGAAACTGACATCGGATTAGTAACTGGCTCATGCCCTCCTCCAAAGTTTCCGAAAATAACATCGAAATCGTGCATAAAATAATGAACTTCATGATCTGTTTTTCCTGAAATATCCCTCCAAACTCCAAATCCATATTCATTAAGTTCTGTATAACTGATTAAGAACTTTAAATTTACAATATCATTAAAGCTTATAGTTTTATCAAAAACATTCCTGTCCTCGTTAATTTCAAATGAATGGTTCCATTTGGTAATATTGAAATCCCCTTTTTTTAAATTAAAATTGTCTTTTATATAATTGCTATCATCATCTTCTCGAACATTAATTATACCTTGATAAGCCCCATTGACGTATAGTACAGCAGGGCGGTAACCCTCGAAGGGAAAATTTGTTAAATTATCTTCACTTAACAATCTTGACACAAAAGCATCTCTAAGATGTGTTAGCTCCCAGTCTTGGCTCGCATTTCGGAATAGAAAGCCTCTATACTTATCAATATTTTTGTTAGGGAACATTTTGTAATCAAAATCTTCTTCACCGTAAACATCACTAGCTTCTATTTTTCCATTTAATTGAGGAACCCAAGAAGATGTCTTTCCTGATGCTCTAAAATTTGCATATTGATTAATAGCCACACTTCCATTAGGTTCTATAAACTGGAATGCCACACGACCGTCAATCACATTTTTATTAAAATGTGTTTTAGAAAGATTATCAGAGCTCAACAAAATTACAGGTAAATCATGTTTAGCATTAATGATATATGTGCGATGTTCAACAAGGCTATATATATTATTAGACTTGATCGCAATTACTTTTAGTACAGTGTTTTTGGTGACAACGATTGGGTCTTTGTATTGACTTGAAGCACTAGTAGGAGTAGTACCATCAAGGGTATAATGTAAAATACCTTCGCCAGAATTAGTCACTGTAACGGTTTGTGACAAATCATACAAGCCACTTTCTATACTGAATTTAATATCCGCTTCAATTAAAGTAAAAGCCATTGTATCTTCATTTTTGAAACCAGGACTAGCATCACTGAACATTGAAAAAGATCCATCTGATTTTCGACCGTAAGTATGATCGTTTTGGAGTACAGGTATTTCTATTCTGTCCAACTCTGTACCATCTGGCATTGACAATATTAGTGTTTCTCCTTTTTGATTAAGTTTAAAATTAGTGTTTAACTTAATTTTTGAATCGCTAAAATCATCGTCAGCTGCATGTATAATTAAATAACTATTAGCTTTAATTTCTGTACCATCAGGAATACGCCATTTATTAGGCTTTTTGATATCATCACTTAAAAAATAACCTCCAATATCGATAGGACTTGAAGTAATATTTTTTAACTCTATCCAATCTTCAAAAGGGGAAAAAATATCTGGGTTTTCAAAACTAGACAAATTTGAAGATTGAACTTCGTTTATTTGAATGCCTTGCCCTATGCTTACTGCGTAAAATAAATAATATAAGATTGAAAAGTAAAATTGTTTATTCATAATTAACTATTGATGTATTTGTAGAGGTATAACGTTTAAACCATCTTACACCCTACTTCATTAGAAATTATTTTTTAAAGTTATAGTCTTAGAATCTATTTTTTACTTTTCTGATCCACATCTGTATAAATTTTCTTACTTCATAATTTTTTCTAAAAAAACACAGTGCTTGGCTTGTGATCTATTAATTAAATGATAGAATTCATCAAAATAAAAATTCTCTTTTAAAAACAGAAGGTTTAGTTTTCAAATTAGCCCTTAGAAACAAAAACCAAGAGCTCCTAAATCTAGTAGTTTATCATAATTTTTAGTTTGATTAAACTTTTGGATATCTCCTCTAAGAAATTTTAAACTTTAAATGGTAGGGATATTTATTTAATAGGCGTTTTAGTATCAAATAAATAAAAATGAAAATGAAAAAATCACTTTTGAATTTTAAGTCCCTTTGTGCAGTAATCGTCTTATCTATGGCACTCATTTCTTGTGAAGAAAAAGATGATATTGCGGAAAATCAGCCTCAAGACAATACAGTTGTAGAACTTGATGAAGGAAAATTAAAAGATTTGAATGCTTGTTCCGTTTCGTTGAAAAAAGAAGGAGATCTACTAAAAGCAATCCATTCATCGGAAGAAACACCAAAGTATTTTAAGTGGTCAGTTGATGGTCAGCCTATTTCAAATTATAATATTATGGCTCAAGCAAAAACATTCGATCTTTATGACCCTAATGCGAAGCCAGTCGAATTAAATTTTGATTTTTAAAGGAATTGAATTAATATTGCGGTTAGAAAATCTACATAAAAAAATATCCTTTAAAAAATTTGAATTAAAAGAATCAAACAAAACTAAATTATGATTAAGATGAAAAACTTACGAATAAATTTAAAAAAAGTTTACGGTTTACTTGTAATATCTTCAATAGCTATCTCTTGCGTTGAAAAAGAAGATGTCGCACCAGTATTGAGCGACCAAGAGTTAAAAAAATCAAAAGGCTGTTTAGTGAAGTTAGATAAAAAAAGAGAGGTTTTAACCGCTAAACATTTATCTAGTGAAACACCTAAATATTTTGTATGGAAAGTAGATGGAGACTATATAGGTAATTATAATATCGCTACAGCAGAGCAAAAAGACAAAATTTTTGATATCAATTCAACATCAGATCAGTTTTATCGTGATTTATCGGTACCCTTTAGTTTAGAATTAACTAATAAGTTGGTCTTAGATGATTTATATGATTTAAAAAATGGAGATATAAGTTTGGTCTCTAAACCACTAACTACAGGTACACATAATATTTGTGTTTCGTACAATACAACAGAGTGTGGTAGAGTAAAAAAATGTTTTGATATAGATTATACCAGTCCCCTACCAGAGGAAAAAAGAGTAACATGTATAGAAGAAGTTAAATTTATAGTAGAGTCAATAAAAGACAAAAACCGTTATATTAATATTATAAAGTTAGAATCAAATAATATTTTAGGAGTAGCGGAAAGAACATGGTTTAAAAATGGAGTTGAGGTTTCTCCCGTATTTAGTGGATCTTCTTTAATTGATTTTTCAAAAGATAAACCAATCCTTACTGATGTTAATGTGTGCGTGGTGCTTAAAACCCCTTATTGTAATGAAGCAAAGCAAACTAAACAATTTTGTAAAGTATTAAAAATGTATCAATAGATGATTTAAATCATTTAAATTTAAGACACTGTATTATTGAAATTTTGTCCGCAATAATATACTACCACATAATTAAAAGGTTGAGATTATAAATAATCTAATAATTCTTATGTATAAATCCACTGTCTGCTATTACTAGAGCTATTCGTTTATCTTTCAAAAGGTCATTAAAAGCTCTTTTATAATTTTTTTATATCTGCTACTATCAAAAATAATCCTAGGCCGAAGCCCAGCATTAGCTTCTATTCTTATTTGACTATCTAAGATCACTAATAGATTATGAGAATTACGTTACTTTTTTTTCGTTTATACCCCCCTTTGTACTAATTTATAGACATCCATATCTTGAATTGCAGTACCATCGCAATCAATGTTTAAAATTATTCAACCCTATTTGATTAAAGAGTCTGTGATTCCTTAAAGCGAAACTTCAGTATTTAAAAACCATAAAAACTGACTAAAAATCTAATATAAGTACTCTGTTAAGTCACTTTATCCTAAACAAATATTGAAATGTAAAGTGGTATCATAACACAACCAATCACAATGAATATAACGATAAATACTAGTTCAGATATCTGACTAAAAAAACTAGATAATATACTCTAGAAAATATCCACAATTCAATCTTGGTACCGGGAGGGTTAAATCAATTAGCAATATAAATCTAATACCAGACTTATCTATAAACCTTTTAATCAATCTTATATCTCAAAAAGGAGTAACTTTTTTATCTGTGTGTTCTATCGAAAGGTTAATCCTACAGGTGAAGCTTATAAATTAAGTAAGAGCTAACAATTAAAATGACTCAAAAAAATTAAACCCTACTGAATAATTCAAATTAAATTCTTTTGTAAAAAATATATATTGACATTGTTTCTAAGTTACATAGTGAGTCTTTGAAGATCCTACCTATAAATTAGACATTCCATCTAAAAAACAAAATAAAACAACGTTGGATATCACTAGTACTACAACTAACACCATAGTAGATATAGCTTTTTACCTCATTATCAATATCTTTTACATCCTAGTATGATAAAAAGTTAATTTCTTTCGTACATAATCCTACATAAATGGAATAATAAGTAACATTATAAATTGTTATGTCAGATTTTTGAGATAAGTCACATATTTTTATAAAATTTATGTTTTACAATACTCTTATAGCAGTAATAAAAACACCAGAGGAACTAATCACATTCCAATATGGGATAAGAAAATCAGAATCAGCAGGATTATCCTTGACAGTATAAGTCCCTAAATGCACTATGTTAAAATCAAAATCTTGTTTGTTTACTTGATATAAATTGATATTAGAACCTACTTTACCAGACTTCTCAAAAACAATTTTATAAAATTTGTTATCTCCAAATTTAATGTAAGCATTTGTGTTTTGTGCATAATTTCGCTCACCACTACCACCAAAGAAACGATTAAAGCAACCATTATCGTAAAACAATTGGATTTCTCCAGAAAATAAGGCTTGATGCCCTAAATTATTTACATCAACATCAGGGCTTCCTATTCCAAAAAGGAATGAAGGGTTTTGACCTCGAACGGTAAAGACAAAACTAAAGGATAATTCGTCATCTCGTTTCCATTGATATTTTGGGAATTTTACTACTCTACCAAAAAATGCGCCCGTACCACGAGCCCAAATACCACGTTCCAAATCCTTTTTTATTTCTACCCCATCAGTATATTCTAAATCTATATCTTCTAATGGGAGTTTGCAGAAATCGACCCATTGCCCGAAGGTATTATCACTTTGCTGGTTTGGGGCATCCCCATTATTTCCTTCTCCACTACTATCATTAGATTGATCTTTAGCATCTGTATTATCGGTTTGATCATTTGAATTTCCACCAGTCATGTTATTTCCACTGCCATCAGTATTTGTTCCATCCGTTGTATCATCATTATTTTTGGGAGTACAATTATCCCCTAAATACCAACCACGAGTTATTAAATTATGCATTTCTTAAAGTTTAAATTTGAATTGATTCGTTTCGAAAAACTGAATTCGACCAATATGTTTTTTATCTTTTTCAATCCCAATGACTTTAAAATTTTCTAAGTTGTTTTTACCTACTATACTGTAGATGTCATTATCACCAAGCGCAAATCCCGAAGAAGCCGTAGGTGCGCTTCCATTCTCTTTAAAACGAACTATTCTCACAAACGAACTACTTGTACTATCTGCTTCTAAAACCAATACTGCAGAAACCGCTTTTTGTGGTACTTGTAGAGACACTGCCTGTGTCGCAGTAATTTCTATGTCTTGATACCCACCTAATGCTTCTGAAATAGGAAAATAGCCTTCTTCTTTGGCTTGAAGCAGAATTAATTCTTCTAGGTAGTTTAATATATCTGCGGTATTCCCTCTAGGGAATGGTCTTTTTTGTATTCTTTCCATATAAATCTACACAAACGGGTTAATAGCTGGTGGCGTACCTGCTGGATATCCCCAAGCTACATATTGTGGTTTATCAGGGTCTACATCTAGGTGAACGAAAGTATTGGCAACTCCTATCCTTGTAAATCCAACTTCTTTAGCGGCTAGCACTAGTTGATTCCTTATGTTTAATGTGCTAATACCAATATCTACTGCGGTACAATTGGAAGTTAAATGAGATGAATTCGATACTCCCCCAACTTTCCGATTCCAATAAGGTGTTCGAACACCAGAAGTAATCCAATCGAAAACAGGATACCCTGTTCGTTCTTCCAATAATTTTAATTTAAGCACTAATTCATTGGCAATGCAAGCACCAGATCCATTAGCGTCAGGACTATCGAAAATACTGTAATCAAAAGCTTCTAAGGCAGCGGCTTCATTTTGCTTACGTTTTAACAACTTTCTAATCAGCAAAAAACTAATTACCGTAAGGAACGCTGAGCCTAAGCCAATATAAAGCTTTATGTTCTTCTCTGATTTCAATAATAGTTACCTTTTACAAGAACAGCTGTTTTTTGATTTCGATTTCTTGTATCGAGCATATAAGTCGCCTCCTACTTTAATGGTATTGAGTACTATAAAAATTCCAAAAACATAGTTTAGTGTAGTATTTCCTTTATTTACATTCATTTGTGTTACTTTTTATATTGACGTATTTCTTCTTCCAGTTCATTAATGCGTTGCTTCTGCTTAATAATAGTTTCATTCATTTGTGCATTTTCAGATTCTAATTTTTCAATACGTTTTTCCATTTTCTCTGACCACTGGACCCAATTTTTTACGACTGTGTTATTTGCCTGAGCATTTAGATTTTGGATTTCAGCCGTTTTAAACTGTTTATGAATTCTATATTGAAATAATAATTCAATGAGCTTCCAAAAGCCCATTGAACTGAAAACAATGCCGACCAATTTTAGAATATCTATTTTCATTAAAAGTCCACAAGTTTTATGGGGTATTCGACAATGTATGGGGTGATATGGAAATAAATCTCTTCTCCGCCTCCTATAATTTCTCCTTCTAAAAAAACATGCCCGTTTTGATCGACATGATATTTAAAGAGATTACCAAAGTTTGAAAATACATACCCAGTTAATGTTACTACTTCACCAAATTGCTCTAAGGCTGGTAAACGAAGAATACGTTCATTATTAAACGTACCCACACCAGCAGTTCTCTTAAGTACAATATTCCCTGTTAGTAAAATATTGTTTTCTGTAATCCTGTACTTATCGAGTGTTGAACCGAAAAAGACACGGCCTTGGTCAATATCATTTTCTTTGATTAAAAAATTCTTGACTTCTGTATTGGTGATGGATGATCTAGAACTGAGATCACTATTGTATACTGAAAAACTCATAAGCTAAAGTTTAAAAACGTTCTAACTGAAACGGTGATTTGATTTGGTAACTGGGAAACTGAAAAACAATTACTTCATTTGGAGTTGTTGTTTTTCCCTCCAAGCGGACATGACCTTTATCATTAATAAAAAAGCGAAAACGGTTACCCCCAACAGAAAAAACATAGTTGAAAAAGATCGTTCCTGAATCAATAAATTCTTGAGGTACTGGTAATCGGAAAATAGGTTCATTAAAAGCATATTCAGTTTTGCCATCAATCCTTCGAAACTGTATATCTCCACCTAGAATAATATGCTCGTCTGTAACTATATATGATGACTTATTCTCAAGAAATTCAATACGGTTTCGAAAAATATCATCGTCTTGTATGGTTACCAATTGATGCTGATTCATATTGGGAGCTGTGTAATTATTTTGATATCCAGACATACTTGATTAATTGATAATGATTACGCCTGTTAGTACCACCGAGACAATAGTCATGGTCTTTGTCCAGAATCGTTGTTTTTGATTTCGATGCCTTTCTAAATCTAGCTTATCTTGCTTCTGAAGTAATTGATCTTTTTGTAGATCTATTACTCGATGTAATTTTTGCTTTTGAATTTTTAATTGCCCGATAATTGTGTCTTTGGTATTCGACAATTTGAAAAGCTCTTCTATTTCCTTCTGTTGTACAAAAAGTAACTGATTATTTAATTTTCCTTGTTCTAAGTGAAATGCAATAATTTTAGATTGAGGAATTGAAAAACAGAAGTGAGTAGCCTTTTCAACTTCTACGATTTTAGGGCTTAAAGTCTGAGAAAAACTGATATAGCTGCATAGTAGAAATAGTATCAAAAAAATGCTCTTTAGATACTTTCTTATTTTGAACCTTTTGCCTTTCAATAGTAATGCTATCCAATAATTGTTTAAGACTGTCTTCATGCTTTTTGTGCTTTAAAATGATACGATTAGTCTGATATACATGATGCTGCAAAGAGTCTATCTCAATATGGAATACTTCGGTTTCCTTGTTATGAGGAAGCATTTCTCTAGGGTTCAATTGAACATAAAATATTCCAACAATGATCAGAGCCATAAGTATAATAGCCATATTTTGAAACCACTTCATGCTTCTTTATTTTGGTTTTTGGCTTGAAAGATGAATTGAATCAACTTGTCAATAATCAGTTTATGAAATACCAAAGCGAAGACAAAAGATTGAAACAAGGTTTCAATATGTTCTAGACTAGAATTTCTGATATAGTAAATGATGATACCATATAGTACACCTATTATTAACACTCTATATCTTTGAGAAATATTCAATTTCTCAAACCATATTTGACTGTATTTGAAATTTGAAATAGCATAAACTAGGAGAATTAATGTTAGGATATATGCCCAATCTAAAGTGTTAAAATATGCGGTAATCTGATCTAAAATAAGTGTCATGTGTTAGCTATTTTAAGTTGTTGTAATTGATTTTGTATGGAGCTCAACTGCCTGTTAGGAATGGTATTTTTTAGTAAATGATGAAACAGAATAACTCCAGTACCTGCTCCTAGAATTGCGAATACTAATTTCCTTAGCATTTCATCGTCCATTTCTAGAGTCACTTCCGTTTTAATACCATCTTCATCCACTAAATTGTGAATCCAGCTTTTTAAATTTCTTTTCTGACTCATTTTAGCTTTACTTTTTTCTTGATCCATTCTTTATAGACTTCCTCGGTAATCTGATCTACTTTCCAAAAACGTTTGACACGGTTTTGTGTCGCTGTGTCGTAAGTACCCATTTTTACTTTTTCCCATCCATGATGTTTTAACAGATGTGCCTGTACTTGTGTAATATGGTCTCCTTGATCTCCTAACTTTATGGGAAACAAACTCCTTTTGGGTTTGCTGTCTTCGAGATCTGCTCCTTTTTCTTTATGCTGTTTTTGCGTCTTAACAATAGGTTTTAGTTCAGATGCTATGGCTGCAGCTGCGACGGCTTCAGACTCACGTTGCTTTTTTAACCAAATATGACCTACAATACCTACAGCTGTAGCTACTCCTACTAAAGCCCCAATTTTAATCCAGTCTTCTTTTTTCATGCCAATCCAGTTTTTTGAAGTGCTGCTTTCATACCATTTATATCCATTCGCGAAAACTGAGTTTTATTAAGGTATTGCTTTGAAGCTTTTAATGTTTTTGGACCAAATATGCCATCGACACCATCTCTGTTTCTGCCTGTTTTCCCGATATCCGCTTTCTTGAATTTTAAAAAGCGCTGCAACACTTTAACATCAGAATGCCTAGAACCGTACTTAATGTAAGGCAGTACATACTTTGATCGCATTCCTCCTGGTCTAGGTTTGGGTATATATTTTTTAATAGGTGTAGGTTTATAGGTAGCGTTTTGAGCTAAAACTTTAGCTTCACCTTTTACCTGTTCTTTTTGCTTCTTTCGAAAATACCAAAAGGCAACTCCACCTAAACTCAATACTGATATTCCTGAAACGATAACCCAAGGTGAAGTAAGGATCTCTTTAAAATTTGTATCTGATATTGTCTTTGTCATTATTTTATAGTGTAATTTGATAGCTTATTTACTGGACGTGTCACATATTGATGTAGCTCTTTCTGTGATAAAAAGCTATTCAAGTGCTCCCACAAATCTTTCTTATATAGATCCCAAAAAGCCTTAGAAAGACTTGCTACTTGTGTTTTATCGGAAAGCTGTTTCCCAAAGATTTGAGCTATTGTTTTTTCATCATCATTGAAAACACCTTTACTATTCTTAATTTTTTTAGCAAGTCGTCTTGCTTTGTCTGGAGCTAATACCTGAATTTGTTTTGGAGCTACCCATTTTTGAACATCATTCAGGTATTTCATATCGAAAGCATTCAGCCAATTAGGAACTTCTCTGGTACGGGCTGTTTCCATTGGAATTAATGATGCTTTTTTAGTTACTGGCTTGCTAGTACGTCTATTTTTACGAAACCGCTCATAAAATGCATAACCTCCAATCCCCAACAGGGGAATCATAATCCCTCCAACAATCCACCAAGTGATGGAACTATCTTCTACATCTTTAGGCATAACTACTTGTTGGTTTTTGTTTTATAATAGTGAGTAACACTTTTATTTCTCGTTCTGAAAAACGATTTTTAATAACTTCAATCAAATGCTTTCCATATTCATCTTGATAGGCTTTAGCTACTTGGGATATCTGTACTTTATCTGATAAAGCTCTAAAAACACTATAGACTTTTGCTTCATCATCGCCACCTTGATACCAAGCTCCCCAGGCACTCTTAATTTTTACAGCATATTGTAGTGCTACTTCTGGCTTAAGTACCTGTATGGTTTTATTAGATTCCCTTTTGATCTTATTTATGAATTCGACATCAAAAGCTTCTTCCCACTGCAAAGCATACGTACCATCCAATATTTGCTGCAATTCATTGTAAATCAATGAAGCTTTATTTGCTCTATGCTGTTTCCTCCATTGTAAAAATCCAAGACCTGCAATTACCATAATACCCGAACTAATGGCTATCGTTTTTATATGTGGTTTCGTCATTTACTTTAAAAACTTTAGTCCTTTGCCTACTGGGGTTAAACTGGCTAAATCTGTAATAGAAATCTCTTTAGTACTATTCTTTAAAACAAGGATCGCTCCCAGTAGTACTACAACAGCCAAAGCTGGAACACCAATAGCAACTACCTTACTCATTTTCTTTCCTAATCCTAAAAAGTTGCCACTTATTTCACTGAGATCCGCTATAGATCGACTAGTGATATTAGATACGTGCAGCTCCTTGTCTTTTAACCAATTCGAAAAAGAAGGTTCTGTCAAACACCCACTATTTGCATTCGATTTCCAAGTCAATAACCATAGCATTTTAGCATGATGTTTCCCTACTTCACGCTGTAATACATTGTAGTAACTGACCCAAATAGGACAGGGGTCTGTACTTTCTGGGACTAGTAATGTGCTGTTATTAACTTGAATTGAAAGTGCCATTAGCCTTTAAAAATTTGTTCTATCTGCTCCTGTAGTTGCTTACTTTTGATACGAGATTTTTCAAAAACAGCCATCAATTGTTTTTTGATGTGTGCTTCTCTAGCTTTAGCTTGAGATGCATTGTAATTGATGTACACCTGTCTTCCGACCCAAAATCCTACAGCAAGTGATAACACAGTTTTCATGGTTGAATTCATTTTATACCGCAGTTTAGCGGATATCATGCTCTCCTTTAAAGTTCAATTAGGTGACTTGGTTCATACAGACGCTAGTCGCCTAAAACCAAGCAATCGATAACTAGGGTAAGCTTTGATATTTACTTGATTGTTCTGATTGCCTCCAAGGCAGTAAATCCATTTTCTATCTTCTGAATACCCTATATAAAATCCTACATGTCCCTTCCAACTTTGTAGTGATTCTCGCCAAAAGATGACAATATCTCCAATACTGGGGTTGTTAACTGTAGTACCTATATTCGCCCATGATCGAGCAGTAAGTTCTCCGCTGTGAACAAAACAGTTCATCTTGGCAACCCAATTGACAAATGCGGAACACCAAGCGGTCTCGTCAGTAGTCACCCAAGACTTACCAATCTCATGGAAATATTTCAGTATCTCAGGATTTTGAGAGTTTTGGTACTCTTTAATTCCGTATTGTGATAGTGCTGTATTGATAAGTGATGTATTCATTAAAATGCATTGTTTAATAATCCTTTACTCATCGTTACTCCTGTTGATTTTCGTGCGGTCTCTGGGAGTAATTGATAAGTATCAAATTGTTTGTGATAAAGAAGTAGCGTGACACGTTGTTTTGGGGGAATTTTTAGAGACCAAGTATTTTTCCCATCAATTACCGCCCCTTTAGCTCCATGTATTTCGGAAGTATTATTGAAGTGTTGTGGACTCGCATATTTGTTTAGAGAAAGTGTTTTACAAACTTCTTTTCCTGAAATTGATCGTTCTATAAACTGTAGTGCATTGATAGATTGCGCTCCTGAATGAATGACCTTGATATGTTCAATTACCGCTGGATTGTGCTGAAAGTTCTCTCGGTATTCTTCGTAATTACTATTGAAGGTAACCGCTGGTTCGCTTTTTATGACTACATCTTTTGTAAGCCCAACGCTATTCGTAGTAATAGAACTATTCAAAATGACATCTTCCTTACTGCTAATAGCCAACCCCGTATCAAACTCGAAGGATGTGAACCTTTCAACAACCGTATTATCATTTGAAATTACCGTATAATCCTGATCCCCTTTGTTTGCTACAAATAATTGTTTTCTCACTGGATGATAGACTATAGCATTTGGAGCATTCCCTACAGCTATGGTTGCTTCAACACCGAAAAACGTTTCACTCAATACAGCAATATAATTTCGATCTGTGGCAGCAAAATACAATTGTTTAGTTTCTGGATTATAACCGAAACTCCCTCGATGAGTCTCTACGGATATTTGACTTGTAACCAACTTATTATACTCCGAATTAAAAACCGTTAAGTACTGTAAAGTGCTATTGAATACATAAATATTTCCATTGCTTTGCTGAATACCAATAGCCCAAGGAGTTCTTATGTGTGTTCCATTAGCACCCGTAATTGTGGTCGTAACACGACTACCAACTTCTACTTTAGTAAGATCATGTGAAACTAAATTGGCAATGTAAAGGGAATCATTAAACTCATTAAATTCAATAGCAATAGGACGTTTCCCCGTAGGAATACTGCTGATAACATTGAAATTAAGGTCAATTTCATACATAGCATTTGAAACCGAACCTACCACATAAACATATCCATAAGTACTACTTGAACTGTTTGTATTTAGCGTTATATCTACAGGTGAAATACCTCCTACAAAACCTGACCCCAATGTTACTTCTGCAACTATAGCTCCCGAAGTATCTAATACCGAAACTGAATCAGATAACTGATTCACTACATAAAATAGATTGTTTTTGGGATTATACAGGGCATTTTGTGGGTGTACTCCAACAGGTATCTGTAATGCAGATTGTTCCGTTTTCGCTACAACCTCTGTAGTCTCTACCCTACTGTTTGCGCCCCATAAGTCTACTTTTTGAAACTGATCTGTATTATTGCTAAGGGTAACTTGAGTGGTCTCGAAATGTGCTGCCAAATAGCTCTGATGCTCTTGAAATGACGACACATCAGGTGAATATGATTGGGGAACCTTAAAATCCTTTGCTAATACCTCTCCTTGTTGTGCTATACGTTTAAAATTGCTCTTATTCTTCTTTGGCTGTACTCGTTTTTCATTTCTTTTTTTAGCTGTCGAACCAACATCGATAACGCCTTGTTTCGTTCCCCATTTCGCTAACCATTTTTTGTATTTAGGAGAATTGATTTCTTCAGGACTCCAAGAATTGACGTACTGATCTTCTTCATTTGTTACCATTGAAGGATCGACTTCAATAGGTGCTTTAGTAACCTTTTGAAGTTTCGAAACAATATAAGCTCCAATACCAACACTCGTTAATGCAGCTAAACCCAAATACGCGTTTTTATGCATTGAACTTGTACTTTTTGATAAACTCTAAAACATCTTGAGTTCTACTTATGTGACGAGGACCTACCAATTCTGGATTTTTACCGAACACTTTAGTCACGGCATAAACCGCTTCAATCACAGGAAAACCATAATCCAAGTATTTTTTCATTCCACATAAATCAGCTTCTGTCTGACTCCTTGTGTTTAAAAACCAGTGACAACCTTCGTGTGCTAGAATGGCTACACGAACGGGAATAGTATACCCTAAAAAAAGACGTTGTGAAATTTGCACCCTTGGCATTTTGCGATGTGTCCTTGCGGGAGTAATTAATTCTTTACCAAAATCATCAGTGATTCTAGGTAGATAATGAAATAAGAACTCTTGATTAGGGCTATCGTAAAAGCCAGTATTCGTGTATCCTGCCTTCTGGGCAAAGTTTATAGCAAATTCCATAAAACGATGTTCTGATGCATTTGCCCAAATGGGTTTGACAGGGAGTTCTTCTATTGCTAAGTCCTCTACCTGAAAAGCATAATCTTCTTGGCTGTTTTTATCAAAAGCAGCCAATTCTAATACCTCAGGGGAAACAGGTAAGGCAATAATAAATTCCCTAGTACTTGGTCCTTTAAAAAATGCCTTTCTTTTAAAATAATACGAGTGTCGATACCGAGGATCATACACCTGTAATCCTAATTCGAAAGGCATTGTAGCTTTAATTTTTAAACGTATTTGAAAACGTCGCTGCGCAGCAGGAATGGGAATAATCATAATTAAACTCCAGGATAAGTTGGTTTTCTAGATTGTATAACTATTGCTCCAATCACTCCTGTTACTACTACACCTCCTAAAATATACCATCCGATAGGTGTTTTCGTGGTCTCTTCTGGTTTAGCTATAGATGAGTTGGTATCAACTATAGAATTCCTTGTAGGAGAATACGAAATTGTATCCGCAACATAAGGTGAAGTACTTACAGGACTCGTTATAGGTATTTTAGGGGTACTTAAAATAGTAGGTGCTACTCTTCTAATTTTTGAAATGATTCTTCTACGCCTTGGTTTTATAGCAGTTCTTCTCGCAATGCGTATATTGCTTCGTTGATTTCTCCGACGTATTCTTGCGCTGCGACGTTTATTTCTTAAAGCTTCCACAGCGGCGCGAGACCTACGTTTTCTTCTTCGTCTGAAAATAAAATTATCGTATTCATCATCTGCATGGTGACCGTTCACCAAATGTTCTGTTTCTCCTGTAATCATAATGCTAAAAAATTTCTAGGATACGTAGTCTGCTATTTTGAGGATCATAGTCTATGGATTCATAGCCCTTCCCTACAAATGGATAGCTTTTAGCTTCTCCAACCGCTAGGGACACACCATTCACCATAGCGATATCATTTCCTATATTTTTAATGGAAGCTGCCAAAAAACCATCGGCAATCGTCCCTTTTATAGCGACTTCCTTTTCTTGTATACTTGCTAAAATATTCATGGACTAAGGCATCGGAGGTGACACGGGTGTTGACATCGGGTATGGATAAGAAGGTTTATTTTGACGCATCATAAATACTGCTCCTAATCCTAGTACTAATACTCCGCCACCAACCATCAACATCGTTTGTGTTTTACGTTTCGAATCGGCTTCTCTTTTGACTTGTTCCTCTCTCCTTCTGCGATCTTCCTCCTCTCTTCGTCTTCGGGCTTCTGCTTCTCGACGAAGTTGCTCTTGCCTCATTTGCTGAATACGCTGCTCGAAGCGTCTTCGTTCTCTTGCTAGGGATATAGAACTACTAGATGAACTACTGCTACGAGAAGATGATCTTGATGCTCTTCGTGCTCTACGACGTGCCTTTCTTTTCCGAATGATTCCTCCAACAAGACCTACTGCTCCTTTTATCAACCCTCCTAAAAATTGATCTTCTTCTGTGGGGTTTAATTGAACAATTAGTCTTTCTAAAGCCTTTTCAAAAGAGGGATCTCCTTCATCTAACTTCTCTAAAATTGCTTCACTAAAACTTTTTGCTGTTGGAGTACCTTTAAAAATAAGACCGTAATCTTCTAATAACTTTTTTACAGCTTCTGGGTAACTAGCAACTAAGAGTGCAATATGATTCATTACCTGATCATACTGTCTTTGTATTCGTTTATTTTCCATGAATGGTAGATATTTTTAAACCATGACCCACTAAAATCCCTGCGATGAATACCATACCAAATAGTATCAAATCATCTTTGGAAATCCCTTTGGATTCCTTAGTGTTCATGTTTTTTTCTTGCGTTTTATTTTCTTGTTTTCGTAAGCGAAGTTCATTCCATATCAGTTGTACTTCTTGGGCAAGTGTTTTATTTTCCGGATCGTCTTCACTATTCTGAGTCACTTTACGATAGTAAGTTTCTAGTTCCTTATCCGAATACGTATCGAACTGTCCCAAGAAATGATCTTCATCCCCCGCCCCTTTGTAACCACTATGACCGCAGCTTTTACATGAAGTTCCTGATGCATTCAAAGTCTTTTGATTACAAGCCCTACAATGTGAAGTATTTGTTTCTTTTAAAGAAAGAATGGCTTTAGTATCAGGATGAAGCGATAATAATTGTTCCGTTACCTTTCTGCCTTCTTTTCGAATCAAAGCCTTTATGCTTTTAACTAAGGAAACCTTGTCTTTAGGAACTTCAAAACCATAATTATACAGGAGCTTACCAGCTTCTTTAGGCTTATGAAATACGATATAATCGATTTTATTCTGAGCTTGTGTCATCGTCATAGTGGATAAAAAAACAGCCAAAGCAAGGGAAGTAAATGCCTCTACTCTGGCTGATATGAATGAACTTTAAAACTTACGTCTATCGTCTTCTTCGTCTTAATCTAGAGATGCGACGTGTAGATCGACTTACAGGTCTACGTCTTACAATTCTTCTACGTCTTCGCCTTGGGCGTAAGCCGAAAGCTCTGGGTTTACGTCTACGTTTTAAGTCTAATTGTGGTAAACCTGTAGTACGTGGAGCTCTCGATAACTCTGCTACATTATACCCTTTTAGTAAGTTTCCAAGATTAGCTCGAGCTTTTATTGTAAAGGTAAATACCGCTGTTACTCCAGCTTCGATACGTACACGCATTGCATCTTGACCTGTAACATCCATTTCGAAGTTATCATCATCGATCAAGCTTTGTGTAAAGTTTTGTGGGGATGTAGCATTACGAGGTTGATACACACGGGTTGTCTTCGATCCTGCTGCGGTTCTACGTTCAATGCGTAGTACATTATCAAATTGCAATGGATTACTAACCGAGTATTTCATCCCTGCAATCTTGAAAGGATTCGATTTACTCTCCTCTCTAACTTCTTTATGAGAAGATTCCTCTATTTCTACTGCTACTCCTTGAGGTTGATCCAATCCTGCATTTCCTCCAAATATCACAGCTTCTGCTGCTACATCAGAGGTATTGGTAACCACTACGGTTAAAGTACGGTCATTAGGGTCAATCTTTCCTATAGAAGACCTTGTATAGTCGTCATAACCGTCATCATCGTATGCTCCTTCGTCGTCGTAGTCATCATAATCATCGTAATCGTCCTCGAAGTCATCATCATAGCCATCTTCATCCAGACCCTCAAAGCCTGTGTCAAAATCATCTTCCTCGTCTTCGTAGCTATCGTAATCATCAAATTGATCTTCCGCAGCTTCTTCATAACGGGCTAATTCGTCGTTGTAATCTGTCATAATTCTTTATGTTTTATTCTTGAATAATCAAGAGTGATAGTTTTGTATTGATTATTGAAAGTGGGTTACCAACTACTTTTTCGTAGTACCTGTAATTCCTTTTTTCTTTTCGGCTTCTTTTTTAGCTTTCATTTTTTGAATCATAGGAGCTATTAAAAAAGTTCCTAAAGCCAAGCCAGCTACCCCTGCTCCTACGCAGTAAAGAATCGGTGTCCAGGCAATGTCATTTTCTTGTGTCATCTTAATGTGGTTTTAACACGGATTAATTAATCTTTCGATGACGAAGTTGACGTTTAACCATCTACATTCCGCTGATAGTATTTGAACTATGGAACAATTTTTGCTTAAAATTTCTAGTAAAACATATTAAAAACTTGACATATTATAAACTTATAGTACCTTTGTAAAATGAATACGACAGCGTACATATCTCAAAAAATTAGTCAATTCCCTTCTGGAAAGGTATTTGACTACGATGATTTGTCTATCGATCGAAATCAAATGAGTGCTGCTGCTAAAGCTCTAAGCCGTATGGTTTCTGAAGGAAAAATTGAACGCTTCAAAAAGGGCAAATATTATATTCCTGAAAAAACGGTTTTTGGAAAACTCAAACCAAGTGACACCGAAGTTTTAAACACCTACCTTTTCAATAAGAAAAAACAAGTGGCTTATATTACTGGAACTCGTTTATACAACAGTCTTGGACTTACTACCCAAGTCCCTGTAACATTTACTATCGCAAGCTGGGACAAACAATTCAATAAAGATTTTGGAAAGCTTCGGGTTAAGTCTACTAAAAGTTATTTGCCAATTACCAGTACCAACGTTTCTTACTTACAAGTGTTGGATGTAATAAAAGACTTTAAACGAATCCCCGATACTGAAAACAGTGTCATACTTCAATTTCTAAAAAAAACACTTTCTAAATATTCTAGTAATGATTTAAAACGCATTGTCACCTATGCTAAAGCGTATCCTCCAAAAGTAAATGCACTTTTAGGTGCTATTTTAGAAGCATTACAAATCACTACTTTTTCTAAACAGCTACAAAGGAAAATCAATACCTTGAGCCGCTATTCTTTTGGAATACTAGAAACAGAACTTCCAACCATTAAGAACTGGAACATTAATTAATGACTTTACACGAGAATAAAAGTACTTTCGAGGCTGCCGTAAAAATAACAGCCGAACATTTTGGTATTCCTGAAGTGATGGTCGAAAAGGATTATTGGGTCACTTTTGCTTTAAAACAATTGTTTACCAATGAAGCCGTTAAAGATGCTATCGTATTTAAAGGAGGAACAGCACTTTCAAAATGTTATCGTCTCATCGAACGGTTTTCTGAAGATATTGATCTAGTTATGATCATAGATGACGAAATGAGTGGAGCTGCGATCAAGGTTTTACTAAAAAAGATTACCTCTAGTGTTTCAGAGCCTTTGATTTCTATTGATAAACACCCACTAGAAAACAAAAAAGGAAAACTTAGAAAAGTAGCTTTTGGATATCAAAAAGTAGATGTTTCAGGTAGTTTGGGTCAAGTGCGTGATGAAATTATTGTAGAAGTTTCTGCATTAGGTAGCCCGTATCCCTGTGAGACCTTTGAGGTATATTCTCTTATTGCTAGGTATATTGGACAGACGGAAAATCTACAATTAATACAGCAATTTGAACTGACTCCATTTCCTGTAAAAGTACTGGGACTTACTCGAACATTTTGTGAGAAAATTATCAGCCTTGTTCGCTTTTCTTATACCAATGATCCTTTACAGAGTTTAGCGGATAAAGTGCGTCACACCTATGATTTACATTTTTTACTTCAAGAACAAAGCATTAAGCAATTTTTAAAGAGTAAAGATTTTGAAGTAATGTTATTACAAGTAGGTCTAGATGATGATAAAGCCATCCCTAATGATAAAGAATGGCTATATAATCATCCATCAAAAGCATTGATCTTTTCTGAATTGGAAGCTACTTGGAAACAGCTATCCATTACTTACAATGGCATTTTTAAAGAGCTTACTTATGGTAATCCTCCTGAGGCAGAAGAAATTCTTGTATCATTAATGTTAATCAAAGAAAGATTGAAAAGTGCTTCTTGGTCTATTGCTAAATAATAGAACCACTTTGGCTATGGTATTTTAATTTATCAGAAATCATCTTGATAATCGCTTCATTTTTGGTTTTGTACAGGGCATCTCCTTCAAAGTCAGTCTCATTAAGCAGCATTTTCACTTTACGACCTTCTTCTTGATCGATAAACTTTTTAGAAGCTCTGATAAACGCGGACCTACTACATCCCATAATACGCTGTTCTCGCATATTGACATACACAAAAAAGCTTTTTTGAATTTTATACTCCTGTTCGGTGATTTCACCTTTTGCAAAAGCATTTGAGCATAGTTCGTACTGCTCATCTACAATGAGCTGGGCAATACGTACCATTTCATATTTTGGGATACGTTCTCGATACCTGGTCACATCATCTACCTGATGGTGCAATCGAAGCCAAGTACAGTTTTGCCACTCAGAAGTGGTAACCTTTGCCACAGATTGATGAGTTAGCAGAATATCGATTCCTTTATGACGTACCGTACATAAAGCCCCAATCATAGATTGCCCTTTAGCCCCTGTCATATAATGATCAATGTCATCGAGTACGACCAAACCATTTTTGTAATGCTTCATGATTTTAGTAATCACTTCCTTCTTAGCATCGTTATCCATGGGAGTCCCGTCAGACAAAAAAGGACGAATACGTCTAGCTGCTACTTTAGTTAGCGCCTTAAGATGATTAGGACTTACCGTTCTAAAACGAGGATAATCATCATCATTCGTATCAAAAGCCAATACCTTTCTTCCTTTTTTACCCACAGCCAAATGATCCATCATATAGCGTTGAATCTCTTGCTTGTTTCGATAGGTCTTCCCTACTCCTGTTTCTCCACAAACCAACATAATCATGGGTTGACGTTCTAGATCTTCTTTTAGGTAAGAAATACGTTTTCTTCCTCTAGTGGATTTCTGCTGCATCTGCTATCGGATTTTCTTTGGATTCTACAATAGATGAAGTTTCTTCTATCTCTCCTTTCTCTTCTTCCTCATCTAAAGATTCTTTTTTTTGTTTTTCGCTAGTTGAAACAACTGTCTCTCCCTTTTCTTCTTTTATGATTTGAAGAATACGTCCTTCTAGCAAACTATTTTCTGCACGAACCTCCATCACTACTTGTGCTTTCTTGACTAGAATGGAAATGATAGCGCCAATCAGTTGTTGTTCCGGAGTAAGCTTCTTGGCTTTCTTCTTCAGTACTTGAGCTAACAAAGGGCGTAATAAAGCTTGATCTTCTTTATCTAGCTTGATACGCTCTACATTAGTTGTATTTTGCTCATCAATCAGTTGAATGATTTCTTCAAACTCAAAGAACGCTTCGTGCTTGTTGATTTTCACAAAATAACCACCACCAACTTCTAGTAAATTATTGGTCATCCCTAAAAGAGCATCTGCTGCTTGTGTAGCTTGGGCATTCGATAATAACTCTACATCAGCTTCTTCTTGAATGGTTACTTCTTCAGAGCTGTTAGCTTCAAAAGTTTGCTCGGGTGCATCTAGTGGTGCGGCAGCTTTTTCCTGGGCAATGGTTTCTTCGGTAGTTTCTCGAAAGTCTTTTGGATGTTTGGTTTGTGATGAACCTCCTTCTTCTGGTTTCCAAACGTTCCAGTTGGAATTCTCTTGAAGTTGTTTTTCTCCTCCAATATCTTTTTCTATAACTGGCTGATTTAAGGGGCTACTATCTTCTCCCTGTATAACTTCGAAAGAAATATCTTCGGGGGTTTCTGTAAGCACTTCTTGTACCTCTTTGCTGATATCGTCTTGCATGGCTTTAGTTTAACTTGGCTAAAAAATTAATAACATGATCTTCCAAAAGTTTGAATTTGGAGATATAGTCTTTATAGAATTGAGGAATAGAAAGTATTTCCTCACACTTATGATAGTTGTAAAGTATCGCTCTCTTGGATTGCCCAAAGTGCTCTCCTATAATGGCATAGCTACTATCGGTATATTTTTTCAAGAGATAATAGCATGACATACGAGCTTCCTTATACTCTTGTACTGCACTACTGTAAAATTGTGGTTCCTGAAGCTGGAAGATTTCTATACTCTTAGCAACCAAAAAAACAAGTAAAAGCTTCGCTTTCTCATCATCTTTGGCTTTAAGGGTAGTATTATTGGTAAGGCTTTGGATGATTTCCAAAGTCTTATGTAGACCAAACTTCCCTAAAAGTTGGTCTATGCTGGACTGTAAATCCTGATAATTGGGTGAAGTTTTTTCCATCGTTTTGAACTTCTTGGTTGAAGTGCCAAACTAGGAAATGTTGTTTTTTATCTATTTTTTAATTGTTTGTCATTGATTTTTCAACGGTTTACATTTCTTCTAAATTAAAGTACCCGATACTATCTTTTATTTTGAATAAGTTCACTATAAAATTGTAAAGCAAGTGCATTAATGGATTCTATATTATCTAAATTCACTTTTTCTGTATATTTCTTTTGTATTTCACAAAATGAATCTAAAATCTCTTCGGTAACTTTAAAGCCCATTAAAGCCAATATCACCCCTGCTAAATTGGGATCATATCGAAATCTATCAAACCCTACACTGGCTAAATCATCCATAAACTTTGTTCCCTCCAGCTCCTTTCTTATCAAGAAAAGAGTCAAGTCTTGTTGATTAGATAATTGAAATAATGAAGCGCTTGTCTGTTTAATATCTATTTCCATAATCTATACTGAATTAGTTATTTTCTCGTTTGATTATGATTTGGTGGATACTCCGTTTCGATTTGTGCCAGTAATTTCGGAGTAAACCGTGCCACGTATTTCGG
>NZ_JH621285.1 GCF_000255455.1 Aquimarina agarilytica ZC1
GATAATCAGCTAAAATTATTTTAATGCCTCGTGGGCTTGCCCCGAGGATTATTTACTTAAATTTTATAAATGAAGAAGTTTTTTTGGGTAATAAGAGGTTTAGTTTACAAGTTTTATTTTGGGAGTTTTGGTTTTCCCTCGTACATAGGAAAACCTTTAATAATAAAAAAATCAAGGAAAATTTTTATAGGTAAGCGAGTTAGGATATATCCCGGAGTAAGATTAGAAGTAGTTAGCAATAATTCAGCAATAGTGATAAGAGATAATGTTTCTATTGGTAATAATCTACACGTTGTTTCTAATGATGATAAACTAGTTATAAATAAAGATGTTACTATTTCTGCAAATGTTTTTATAACAAATACGGAACATAATTATCAAGATATTTCTGTTCATATAATGGAACAAAAATTAATAAATAAAAAAACTGTAATTGGAGAAAATTGTTTTATCGGATACGGAGCAGTTATACAAGCTGGAACAATTTTAGGAAAACAATGTATTGTAGGTGCTAATTCAGTTGTGAGAGGAGATTTTCCAAGTTATTCTGTTATTGTAGGTGCTCCAGCTCGTATAGTAAAAAGATTTAATGTAGAAACAAAAAAATGGCAAAAAACAAATTCTGATGGATCTTTTATATAGTACAAATCTATTTAATAGAACTAATAAATATTAAGTAATTAGGTGTTTGATCTAACGGGATTAAGTTTTTTTAATTAGTTTAATGTTGGGAGTTTGCTTATTTTGCATAAAACAGAAAAATTTAAATTATTTTTTTAGTGTTTAATAATTGTAAATCAAAATAATTTTTGAAAAATCAAATTAGAATGAAAAACATTTTAATAACGGGTGGAGCTGGTTTTATAGGTAGCCGTATGGCATTGGCATTAGTAGCTAAAGGCTATAAGGTTACTGTGTTAGACAACTTGTCTAAGCAAATTCATGGAGAATTTCCTGAGGAAATGTCACCTCTATACAATAGTATAAAAGATAAAGTAATCTTTGTTAAAGGCTCGGTAACAGATAGAGTTTCTTGGGAAAAAGTATTGCTTGATCAAGATGTTATAATGCATCTTGCTGCAGAAACAGGTACGGGACAATCGATGTATTGTATTGAGAAATACACAGAAGTAAATATTCAGGGAACAGCATTAATGTTAGATATTCTTGCTAATACTAATAATTCTGTAAAAAAAGTACTAGTAGCTTCATCAAGGTCTATTTATGGAGAGGGTAAATATATACACCCTGAATTGGGAGATGTTTATCCAAAGCATAGAGATGATAAAGATATGCTGAAAGGGGATTTTAAGGTTAAATATAAAGGTTCTGATAATTTAGAGTTAGTTGCTACTGATGAAGAATCAAAAATTCATCCTTCTTCAGTTTATGGTATTACTAAACAAAATCAAGAACAAATGATAATGGCTGTTTGTCCAACATTAGGTATTAAACCAGTGGCGTTTAGATATCAAAATGTTTATGGACCCGGGCAATCTTTATCAAATCCTTACACAGGAATATTATCTATTTTTTCAACTCAAATAAGAAATGGAAATGGGATACAGGTTTTTGAGGATGGAACAGAGAGTAGAGATTTTGTGTATATTGATGATGTAGTTAATGCTACCATATTAGGATTGGTAAAAGAGGAAGCTAATGGTGAGGTGTTTAATGTTGGTTCTGGAGTGGCTACAGATGTATTTACAGTAGCGAAAACCTTAGTTGAATCTTATGGGATTAACGTTCCCATATCAATAAATGGAAAGTTTAGATTAGGAGATATTAGACATAATTTTGCAGATATGTCAAAAATTAATGAATTATTAGGTTTTAAGCCATCGGTTAGTTTTACTGAAGGTATCTCAAGATTTTCAAAATGGGTACTTGAACAAGAAGTATCAGAAGATAAATTAGATGATTCACTTGAGGAAATGAAAAGTAAGGGCTTATTGAAATGATTACAGAATATGGATTTTTAAAAGATAAAAGGGTTCTTTTTATTTCAGTAAAGTTTTTTTCTTTAGAAAAAAAAATTGAAGAATGTTTAATAAATAATGGAGCATTAGTCGATTATTATGATGAAAGGCCTACAAATAATAGTATAGTTAAAGCAGTTATTAGATTTAAAAAAGGTTTAATAGAAGGAAGGATAAGAAAATACTATTTGAATATATTAAATAGTATTGCTAGTGTTGATTATGATTATTTGTTAGTTAATAAGGGAGAATCTGTTCCTGCTTTTTTTTTAGAAGAATTTATAAAAATAAACCCCAAGAGTAAAAGAATTTATTATAACTGGGATTCTTTTAAAAATAATAAATATTCATTAGAAAATTTAAAGTACTTTAATTGTAAGTTTTCTTTTGATCCTTATGATTGTAAGGAGTATGATTTAAAATTTCGACCACTTTTTTTTATTGATGAGTTTAAAAAAATAAGATATTCTAAAAGGAATAAGGATTTCCATTTATTATCAATAAGTACAGTACATTCTGATAGATACGATATTACTAAAAAAATAAAGGAATGGTGCGAAAAAAAAGAGTTAAAGCATTACGTTTTTTTTTATATTCAGGCTTTGTGGTACTATATTTTCAGAAAATTATTTGATAAAAATTTTAAAAATGTAGAATTAAAAAATATAAGTTTTAAAGGTTTAAGTTTTGAAAATATATGTAGCTTATATGAATCATCTAAAGTTATATTGGATATTAATCATTCAGATCAAAAGGGTTTGACAATTAGAACTTTTGAGGCAATAGGAGCAGAAAAGAAAATTATTACCACTAATAAAGAAATATTAAAATATAGTTTTTATAATCCTAAAAATATTATTGTAATTGAAAGAGATGATCCTAGTTTAGGGTTGAGATTAGATTTTTTTAATGACGATTATGAACCATTACCCGAAGATCTTTACGATTCATTATCAATCAACGGTTGGTTAAAAAGTTTATTTGATGAAAACTATAATGATATTTGGTATAATAATGAAATTATAAATAAAAAAAATTATAAATGAGGACTTTAGTTATTGGAGGAAGTGGTTTTGTAGGATCAAGATTACTCTCGCAATTAGGGGATGTTAGTAAAGTGATTAATTTTGATAAAAATCAGAGTCCTTTTTTTAAGGAAATTACTGTGATTGGAGATATAAGAAATAAGGAGCAATTAGATGCTATTTTTAATAATAATGATATAAGTAATGTTGTACTTTTAGCTGCTGAGCATAGGGATGATATTTCACCTAAAAGTTTGTATTATGATGTAAATGTTAAGGGGACACAAAATGTATTAGATGCTATGGATCAGTATGGAGTGAAAGATTTGTTTTTTACTAGTTCAGTTGCTGTTTATGGTTTGAATAAAGATAATCCAGATGAGACACATGATATAGACCCATTTAATCATTACGGTAAATCAAAATGGGAGGCCGAAAAAGTTATAAAATCTTGGTATGATAAAGATACTAAAGATAAAAACATTACTATAATAAGACCTACAGTAATATTTGGTGAAAGAAATAGAGGGAATGTGTATAATTTACTAAAGCAAATAGCATCAGGAAGATTTGTTATGATTGGAGATGGCCTAAATAAAAAGTCTATGGCTTATGTAGGTAATGTTGTTGCTTTTATTAAAAAGGCTATTAATAATAATGCTAAAGGGTATAAAGTATATAATTATGTAGATAATCCAGATTTAACAATGAATGAGCTTGTTTCTCAAGTTCATAAAAGTTTAAATAAAAAAGGTAAATCTATTAAAATGCCTTATTCATTAGGTATGCTGACAGGTTATGCTTTTGATTTGATTTCTAAAATCACCAATCGAAAATATGCAATTAGTTCGGTAAGAGTCAAAAAGTTTTGTGCTAAAACACAATTTAATGCTACGAAAATTCATAGTAGTTTTACTTCACCTTTTTCTTTGCAAGAAGGTTTAGATCATACATTAAAGTATGAATTTGCTTCTAAAAAGGATGATGATGTTGTTTTTTACTCAGAATAGATATAATTTTAATAAAATAACTTTTCAATGAAGGGAATTATATTAGCAGGAGGAAGTGGTACGAGATTATATCCTATAACAAAAGGAATATCTAAACAGTTAACACCAGTATATAATAAACCTATGGTTTATTATCCTATTTCAGTTTTGCTTTTGGCTGGGATAAAAGAAATTTTGATTATTTCCACACCTGAAGATATATCTATGTTTCAACGTTTATTAGGAGATGGATCTGAATTGGGAATTTTGTTTGAATATAAAATACAAGAACATCCAAATGGCTTGGCAGAAGCCTTTATTTTGGGAGAAGAATTTATTGGTAATGATAATGTGTGCTTAATTTTAGGTGATAATATCTTCCATGGACATGGATTAACCGAATTATTAGCTAATTCGGTTAAAAATGTATCTAAATTAAATACAGCTACTGTTTTTGGGTATTATGTAAATGACCCTGAGCGTTATGGGGTTGTAGAATTTAATGATAAGGGAGAAGTTATAAGTATAGAAGAGAAGCCTGATGTGCCTAAAAGTAATTATGCTGTAGTAGGGGTGTATCTTTATCCTAATTCAGTTATCAAGATTGCTAAAAAAGTTAAGCCAAGTAGTCGAGGTGAAATAGAAATTACTACAGTAAATCAAAAATACCTAGAGAAAAAACAATTAAAAGTAGAGTTAATGGGGAGGGGGTATGCTTGGTTTGATACAGGCACACATGATTCGTTACTAGAAGCATCTAATTTTATTCAAACTATAGAAAATAGACAAGGACTAAAAGTAGCTTGTTTGGAAGAAATTGTTTTTGAAAAAGGCTATATTTCAGCTATTCAGCTTGAAAAATTAGCTAAGCCATTACAAAAAAATGAATATGGAAAATATTTACAACGTCTAGCAAAAAAAAATAAATGATTATAACAAAAACAACAATTCCGGATGTTTTAGTAATTGAGCCTAAAATTTTCGGAGATAATAGAGGTTATTTTCTTGAAAGTTATAATAAAGAAAAATTTCCTTCTAAATATCAATTTATTGATTTTGTACAAGATAACGAGTCTAAATCAAGCTTGGGTGTTTTAAGAGGCTTACATTATCAAATAGCTCCTTTTTGTCAATCAAAATTAGTTAGAGTTATAAAGGGAAGTGTTTTGGATGTAGCAGTAGATATTAGAAAAGGTTCTCCAACTTTTGGTTGTCATGTGGCTGTAGAACTTACTGGTGAGAATAAAAAACAATTATTTGTGCCAAGAGGGTTTGCACATGGATTTGTAGTAACTTCTGAAGATACTGTTTTTTCATATAAATGCGATAATTATTATAGTCCAGAACATGATAGAGGTATAATGTTTGATGATCCTGCTTTAAAAATTGATTGGAAGGTAACAGTTGATAAACTTATACTTTCTGAAAAAGATAAAAAACAGCCTTTTTTGAAAGATGCAAAAGATTTGTTTGACTTTAATATCAATTTATATGAATAATGTTTTAGTTACTGGGGCCAATGGGCAATTAGGTTCCGAAATTAAATCGTTAGCCTCTAAATTTAAATCTTACAACTTTTTTTTTGTAAAAAGAGATGAGATTGATGTCAGTAATGCTAATCAATTAGTAAATTTTATTAAAAAAAATAAAATTAATAGTATTATAAATTGCGCAGCTTATACTAAAGTAGATTTAGCAGAAGATGATATCGAATATGCTAATTTGATAAATCATATTTCAGTAAAAAAAATAGGGGAGATAGCAAAGAAGTATGATTTAAAGTTAATACACATTTCTACTGATTATGTGTTTAATGGCAAGGCGTACATGCCATATCTAGAAGATCATAAAACTGATCCAAAAAGTGTTTATGGGAGAACAAAACTTGATGGCGAAAACGCGCTTAGAAGTTTAGGGCTTTCAAATACTGTGATTATAAGAACTGCATGGGTGTATTCTGAATTTGGTAATAATTTTGTAAAAACCATGCTTAAATTAGGAACAGAAAGAGAGCAACTTAATATTATAGATGACCAATTAGGAAGTCCTACTTATGCGAAAGATCTAGCTTTTGTCATTCTATCTATTCTATCTAATATAAAGAATACTGAGGTAGAAATATATCATTATACAAATGAAGGAGTTTGTAGCTGGTATGATTTTGCTAAAACTATTTTTGAAATTAATAATATTAATTGCAATGTTAAACCAATACCAAGTTTATTTTATAAAACAAAAGCAACAAGACCACATTATAGTGTTTTAAATAAACAAAAAATTAAAGAGAAGTTTTCTATTGAAATTCCTTATTGGAAAGATTCGTTAGAAGATTGTTTAAAAAAAATAGTTAAATGAAATCAATTTTACTTACAGGAGGAGCAGGATTTATAGGTTCTAATTTTATAAATTATTTTTTAGAAGTCTATCCTCAATATCGTTTGATTAATTTAGATGTATTAACTTATGCAGCCAACTTAGGTAATATTGAATTATCTGCTTCTGTAAAAGAAAGATATACTTTTATAAAAGGTTCAATTTGTGATAGGTTACTCATTGAAACCATTTTTGAAGATAATAATATAGAAGGAGTATTACATTTTGCAGCAGAATCACATGTAGATAATTCTATTAAAAATCCAGGTGTTTTTATTGAAACCAATGTTACTGGAACTTTTACTTTGATTGATGTTGCTTTTAAAAAATGGATGGATAAACCTTTTAGCTATAAAAATGAATATAAGGATTGTAGATTTTTACATATTTCAACAGATGAAGTTTATGGTACGTTAGGAAAGACTGGTCTATTTAAAGAGACAACACCATATGCACCTAATTCACCTTATAGTGCTTCAAAGGCAGCAAGCGATATGATTGTTCGTAGTTATCATCATACTTATGGTATGAATACTGTAATCACTAATTGTTCAAATAATTATGGACCTAAACAACATGATGAAAAATTGATTCCGACTATAATACGTAAAGCTTTACAGGGAGAACAGATACCTATATATGGTGATGGGCTAAATATAAGGGATTGGCTTTATGTTTTGGATCACTGTAAAGGCATCGATATCGCTTTTCATAAAGGGATTTCAGGTGAAGTATATAATATCGGAGGGAAAAATGAAAAAAATAATTTATTTATTGTAAATAAAATATGTGATATTTTGGATAAAAGAATGCCAAAGAGTATTTCTTATTCTTCACTGATTACTTTTGTAGAAGATAGGGCAGGTCATGATCGGAGATATGCTATTGATGCTTCAAAAATAGAAAATAATTTAGGTTGGAAAGCCGATGAAAACTTTGAGACGGGAATTGAAAAAACTATTGAATGGTATATTCAAAAATACTCTAAATCTAAATAATAGATTTTAACTTTTATTTTAAAGTTTTAGTAGTTTTTAAGATTTGTAAATAATTTTTAGTAACTCAATTTTGTTGTGATTTATTGAAAAATTTGATAATAAGGAGGTTGTAAAAAAAAAATACAATTTTATATTAGTATTTTATGTCAGAAAGAAGGAATAAAATTTTAATAATTATAAATACAGATTGGTTTTTTCTGTTACATCGAATACAAATAGTAAATTCATTCAAAAGGGAAGAAATTGAAATTGTTGTAGCGGCAAAGGATACAGGTAGAAGTGATGAAATTAAAAAATTAGGTTTCGAATTTGTAAATATTGATTTTAATAGAAAGGGAGTTAATTTATTTGCAGAAATTAATGTTTTAATACAAATATTTAAATTATACAAAAAGTACAAACCAACAGTAGTCTATCAAGTAACTATAAAGCCGATAATTTATGGATTGTTAGTTGCAAAGTTTTTTAAGGTTAAGGCCATAAATACTATTTGTGGTTTAGGTTACGTTTTTTCTAATGAGAATAAGATTTTTTTAAGAAGAGTAGTGGTAGTCTTATATAGAATAGCTTTTAATAATTTAGATTCCTATATCTTTTTTGAAAACAAAGATGATTTGGCTTCTTTTATTAAATTAAACATTATTAATTCAAAAAATAATTATTCAGTAGTTAATGGTGTAGGTGTTGATTTAAAAAAATTTAAATCTAAAAAAGAAGTAAGATTAAATTCTAAAGAAAAGATTCAGGTTATTTTACCTAGTAGAATGCTTTGGGATAAAGGTGTGAGAGAATTTGTTAAAGCGGCCATTGCTTTAAAAAGCAAGTATAAGGATAAAGTTTTTTTTAAGCTTTATGGTATGATTGATAAGGGAAATAGAGAATGTATTCCTAAAGAATATTTGAGCAGTATTGAAATGGAGGGGTATTTGGAATGGTTTGATTTCGAAGAGGATATGATTTCTGTATATGAAGAAACCGATATAGTTGTTTTGCCATCATATAGAGAGGGGCTTCCAACTGTTTTAGCAGAAGCCTGTGCAATGGGTTTACCTATAATAACAACTGATGCGGTAGGATGCAGAGAATGTGTAGATGAAGGAATAAATGGATTTAAAGTACCAGTAAAATCTGTTAAAGAATTAAAAGAAAAAATTGAAGTTTTAATATTATCGGAAACTAAAAGGCTTGAATTTGGAAGGCAATCAAGAATTAAAGCAGAAAAAGAATTTGATCAAGAAATAATTACAAAAGAGTATAAGAAAGTTTTTGATAAGATGTATAATCAAAATATAAGAGGTTTATAATATTTCAGGTAGAGATGTTAGATTCAATAGTCGTCATGTATGAATAGATTTTTTTCAACATATACAATCAATACAAATGTTGTAGCTTTTATGATATTATCTTTTGTTAGTCTTATTATATTTTACAATGATTCTGGGTCTAATTATAATTTTAGAGCTATTACACAGTTTTTTATAGTGGCACTTCTTTCTCTATATGGGATTTTTTTGTCAATTGACAAATGGAGCTTTTCATTGAATAAAACATACCATATTTTTACTTACTTCTTTATTGCTTTAGCTCCTGTAATTCAATTAAAAAATGAAGTAAGCTTTTTTAGGGCAGGTATTATTAAAGATGAAATTTATATTAAATTAGGCTTTATTTTAGTTCTAGTGCAAATAGTATATTTAATTATTTATGGATTATTAATTTCAATATTAAAAAGAAAGAAATTTTTGACAACTGTAAATGATGAAAATAACAACATAATAAAAGCTTTTTTTTTAATTAGTAGTTTAGCTTTTATTTTATTTTTAATTCTAGTAAAATTTGATATAAATGTAATTTTCAAAAGACCGCCAAACCACTGGCAAAAAGAAAATACAAATTTTGGTTTGATAGGTTATACATTGTTGTTAATAATTAGAGCGGTTCCTATTATTGTATTAATACTCTACAAATACATCTACAATAGATCTAATTATTATTTATTTATTTTAGTATTACTAACAGCATTTCCATTATCGTTAAATAGAGGTGATTTGGTCACATATTATTTGCCAATACTCTTAATTTTTGTTCCATTAATGAAAAAAAAAATGGTATATCCTATTTCCTTTTTTTTAGGTGTTCTTTTTTTATTTCCTTTTTTTAATTTATTCAGAAGTGATAGAAATGCTATTTACATTGGAGGAGAATTATTTCAATCAGCTCATTTAGATGCTTTTTATAATTTTGCAAATTTACTTAACCTTGGGGTAATAACTTATGGAAGGCAATTGTTAGGGAGTTTGCTTTTTTTTATACAAGAGTCTAGTTGGCAAAATAGACCTGTTGGTACTGGGCAAATGATGGCAGAATTAAGCCATTATTCCTACACTAATGTTTCTATGCCTTTTTTAGGCGAAGGATATGCTAATTTTGGTATTGTTGGTGTATTTATTTTTTTGATCGCTCTAGTAGTTTTTAATGCTTACAGTGATGTGTTATTTCACGAAAGAAAATCAAGTATTAGGTTTAAAATTTTTTATTTATTTTTTTTAGGTTTTGAGTTCTATTTATTAAGGGGTGACTTATATAGCTCTGTAAAGAAGGTGTTAAGCTTTTTAATAGCACTTTTGATGGTTAAATTTGCATTATTCTTTTTGAATAAATTAAGGTTTAAGTTGTTATTATAATATGTTTTGTTTATTTAAGATAGATGGGTCTTTTTAGTATTGTGTATACTTTTGAGAATAATTAACTAAAAAAATAAAATTTTAATTGGTTGCTAATTTCTGGGATAATAAGATTATACTGTATATTTTTGAATTTATTTTTAATCAAAGAAAAAAGTAAGACAAAAAGTTATAAGTAAAAGAATAAACTAACTATGAGTTTTAAAAAAATAACAATAATTTTCAGTGCAATACTAATGGTTTCTTGCGCTTCAAAAAAGAATATTTTATATTTTCAAGATATAGAATCAGTTGAAAATTTAAATAGTTCTATTGAATATGAGCCAATAATAAGAAAGAATGATTTACTTTCAATAACAGTTTCGTCAGTAGATAAAAAGTCAGCTCAGCCTTTCAATCTACCAATTATTTCCACAGGAAATGGAGATTTAGTAAATGGAAGTCAAAGAATACAGTCATATTTGGTTGATGCAAATGGGAATATAGAATTCCCGGTGCTTGGAAGTATACATTTAGCTGGTTTGTCCAAAATAAATGCAGTTGAATATTTGAAGTCGGAAATATCGAAATATGTTAAGAATCCCATAATAAACTTGAGAATAACAAATTTTAAAGTATCTGTATTAGGAGAGGTAAGTCAGCCAGGTACTTTCAGTATACCAGATGAAAGAATTACAATTCTTGAAGCACTTAGTAGGGCTGGAGATATGACAATTTTGGGTAAGCGAAAAGATGTATTGCTTATAAGAGAAGAAAATGGAAAGAAAACCTACAATAAAATTGATTTTACAAAATCATCAATTTTTAATTCACCATACTATTTTTTACAGCAAAATGATGTATTAATGGTTTCTCCTTCAAGTGTAAGAGTACAATCAAGTTCATCTATCATTAAGAACACCCCCCTAGTTGTATCTGTAGCAGGTACTGTTATTTCAGTTATTGGTGTATTAATTAATTTGCAAAACAGTAATAATAGAAATAACAATAATTAATTAAAATATTTCATAAACATTATATGATTAACTCTTTACAAAAAGAAGAAGAATTTTCTTTAAATCAAGAATTGACAAAGTATTTGACTCATTGGAAATGGTTCGTAGTTGCTGTTTTCATTTCATTGCTATTTGCTTCAATATATTTAGTTAGATCTAATTCGGTATATCAATCAATCATAACTGTTTTGATTAAAGATAAAACTGAAGGTAGAGGTTTGTCTGAATTAGCTGCATTTGCTGATCTTGGAGTAGCAGGTGGAAATACAGATATAGATGATGAGATTGATATTATTAAATCAAAAACCCTATTAACGACCATAACCAAAGAATTAAATTTAAATGTTATTCAAGAAGCCAAAAAGGGATTAAAAACAATTGATGCCTATAGTTATTCCCCTTTTGAAATTAAATTTGAATGGAATAAAAACATTAGGAAAGATGACTTAGAATCATTAAAAGAACTTTTAATAGAATTAAAATCTGATCATAGTTTTATATTAAATGATGTTGAGAATGATGTTGTTAAAGAATACAATTATGGTACTATAATCCCTTTTGAACAAGGGAGTCTTGTAATAGAAAAATCAAATCAATTTTTAAAAAATAAAAAAGCAAAAGAACCTATAGAGAGTGTTAGTCTATCAATTTTACCAATAGATTATTATGTGTCAATTTTGCAAAGAGAAATTTTAGCTGAAAAAAAAGGGAAACGTAGTAGTATAATTGATATTTCTACGAAGGCTACTAATAAGTATAAGTCAAGAGATGTATTAAATACGTTGATAAAATATTATAACCAACAGGCAATTGATGACAAGAATCTGTTGTCAAAGAATACGGCTAATTTTATATCCGAAAGACTTCGTTTGATATCACGAGAGTTAGATTCTATTGAAATTATAAAAAAAGTTTTTAAAAAGGGAAATAAACTTACTGATATGAAAGCTGAAGCTGAGGTTTTTATTGATGAAGTTAGTGATTCAAAGAAAAGGATTTTAAATATAGAAACACAATTGGATTTAACAAATTCAATGATATCATATTTAAAAGACTCTAATAGAAAATCAGATATACTACCTCCTAATATAGGGTTAGCAGATGGGGGAGTTAATAATTCTATAGATCAATACAATAAATTAGTTTTAGAAAGAGATCGTTTGTTAACGAATTCTACGGAATTAAATCCATTGGTAATTGATTTAACCTCTGATATCGAAGCTCAGAAGTTAAACCTATTAGAAGCTTTGAGAAATCAGAAAAATAACTTTTTAATTACTAAAAAAGATTATGAAAAAGAACAATCAAAAATTAATTACAAAATAGCTTCAATCCCAGCTATAGAAAAAGATTTTAGAGTAATTGAGAGGCAGCAACAGATTAAAGAGTCATTATATTTATTTTTATTAAAAAAGAGAGAAGAAACATCCATTTCCATGTCAGTAACAGAGCCAGTTGCTAAAATTATAGATAAGGCCTACAGTTTACAGCATCCAATAGCACCAAAAAAGAAGATTATTCTTTTAGCAGCAATGGTATTAGGTTTGTTAGTTCCTTTTGGATTTATTTATGTGAATGATTTAATGGATACCAAAATTCATTCTAAAAATGATGTAGAGTTAGCGACTAACGGAATTCCTGTTTTGTCAGAATTACCTCGAATAAAAAGGAACGAGAAGGATGTTATTGGACGAAATGACCGGACTCCATTAGGAGAGTCTTTTAGGATATTAACAACGAATCTTGATTATTTTTCCAAAGGAAAGCATATAGATGGTAAAGCACTTAATGTTTTTGTTACTTCAACTATTAAAGGTGAAGGGAAAACATTTGTATCTTATAATTTATGTTTGTCATTAGCTGAGGCTGGAAATAAAATATTAATTATTGGAGCAGATATTCGTAACCCTCAATTACATAGATTTGAACAAACAGAGACAAAGAAATCTAAAGGATTGTCAGAATATTTGTATGATGATGATGTGGTAGTTGATGAAGTTATTACCAATGTAAATCATAATAAGACTAATGTAGATGTAATTTTCTCGGGAAGAATACCTCCTAATCCAACGGAGTTATTAAATAATGGAAGATTAGTGGGTCTAGTTGATAAAGTAAGCGGAGATTATGATATTGTAATTGTTGATACGGCTCCAACTATGTTAGTAACAGATACATTATTGATAAGTAAAATAGCAGATGTTACCTTGTACGTAACTAGAGCAGGGTTTACAGATACAAGATTATTACAGTATCCAATGCAACTATTAAAAGATAAAAAGTTAAATGGTTTAGCTTTTGTGATAAATGATGTGAAAGAAAATAATTTAGGATATGGAACTAAATATGGTTATGGTTACGGGGAAGATGTAAATCAAAAATGGTATCAAAAAATATTTAAAAGATCGTAATTTTTAATATAAATAACAAAGCCCTATTTTAAAATAGGGCTTTGTTATTTTGCAAAAGTTTTGAAATAGTATTTGAATATTTTGAGGCTATTTTTATAGTTTCAATCTTATTTAAATGTTCTATTTTATGGGCATCAGTTCCTATAAAATCATACAAATCATCAGCTAATAATTTTTTGGTAATTTCATTAGTTTTTGTTCCGTAATGATTTGTTAAGGATAGTGTGTTAAGTTGTAACCTTACTCCTTTATTTTTTAATGTTGTAAAGTATGTAATTTTATCTGCATAATATAGATATCGCTCTGGGTGAGCTAGTATGGGTTGAAAACCTTTTAATTGTAAGTCATATAATACTTCTTCAAAACGATCATAAGGTCTGTAAAAGGACATCTCTACTAGTATGTGATTATCATTAAAGGTGAGAAGCTTTTCAGGATTATTTTTTAATACTTCTTCAAAGTTGGGATCTAACATGTATTCACTAGTTGCTTTAAGTCTAATACTATCGTTTTTTAATTGACCTTGAACATTTGTAAGTGCTTCAAAAATACTTTCTTTAGTATTTGGGTAAAAGTCACTCATGGTGTGTGGAGTGGCATTTATTGATTTGAACCCTAGTGCTTTGAATTTTTCAAGCATTTCCAAGGAATCTTCAATTGTTTTAGCACCATCATCTATACCAGGTAGTACATGGTTGTGAATGTCTGTTGCGTCATTGAAGAGTTCGGAAATCTTTATTTTTTTATTGAATATTGAGAACATTAGTTTTTAGTAATAATATTTTATAGGAAATGTTTTTGAGCTTTTTGATAATCATGTAACGTATCAATCCCAATTCCATTGTGTTCAGAATGTACCATGTGAATGGAATGTCCATTTTCAATAACTCTTAATTGTTCTAATTTTTCTGTACTTTCTAATAAGGTAGGTTTCATATTAGAAAATTCGATTAAAAATTTTTTTGAGTATCCATAAATACCTAAATGCTTGTAATAACTAATATTTTGTAAATCAATTTGGTCTCTATTAAAAGGGATAACTGATCTAGAAAAATAAATTGCTTTTGAATTTTTATCAGTAATTACTTTTACATTGTTGGGGTCTTCAATTTCATGTAAATTATCTAGTTTACATTTAGCACTTACCATTTCTGTATTATTAAGTGCATCTGCAATGCCTTCAATTAACTTAGGGTCAATAAAAGGTTCGTCACCTTGTACATTTATAATAGCATCACAATTTATATTGGTTACAGCTTCAGCAATCCTGTCGGTACCCGATTGATGATCTTTACTTGTTAAAATTACATTATTAGTGAACAAGGAACAATGTGTCACTAACTTTTGATCATCAACAGCAATATAAACGGCATCAATATTAGTAGCCTTAATGCATTGTTCGTAAACACGTTGGATTATACTTTTTCCTCCTAAATCCAATAATAGTTTGTTGGGTAATCTTGACGATTTTAAGCGTGCGGGTATGACGATGATTTTTTTCATCATGTTATTTAGTAATTGTATTTTTTTTGAAAGTTACAAATTAATGTCGTGCATTTGGATAACACCATCTAATTGATGTGTATTTCCAACTAATAGACTAGTGATTTTATGAGAATTCATGACGTTTTTGGCATCAATTAATTTAGTAACTTTTGAAATGAACTTTGGTTTTATAGTCATTACTTCTTTAGCAGTAAGATTGAAAAAATCCTTCTGTGTACTATTCATTGCTCGTCTTAAATCTCCATCGGTAATAATACCTTTGACATCATTGACATTTCCAACTATTCCAAGTCCGCATCTACCCGAATTAATAGTATAAATAACATCAATCATAGGTGTATTGGTATCTAAAAAAGGAAGGTTTTCTGTTTTCATAGTGTCCGAAACAGTGTCTAAAAGACGTTTGCCTATGTTTCCTCCTGGATGAAGTTTAGCAAAATTTTCTTCATTAAATCCACGTCCATTCATTAATGCAACCATCAAAGCATCACCGATGGCTAACGTTAATAAACTCGAAGTTGTAGGTGCCATGTTAAAAGGGCATGCTTCTTCAAAGCGACCTATTGAAATGTGAATATTAGATTTTTGTGCTAGTGTTGAATTAGGTCTACTTGAAATAGATATTAATGGAATGTTGTTTTCTTTAGTAAAAGGTATTAAACGAATAATCTCTGTTGTCTCTCCAGAATTAGCTATAGCTAGTACAATATCTTCTTTACTAATCATTCCTAAGTCTCCATGAATGGCTTCAGATGGATGTAAAAAGAAGCTAGGTGTACCTGTGCTGGCAAAGGAGGCTGCAATTTTTCGCCCAATATGACCAGATTTACCTATGCCAGTAACTACAACTTTGCCTTTGGCTTTTAAAATGGTAGTTACAGCTTCATTAAAATTTGAGTCTATACTATTTTTTAAATCATTTAAAGCTTTGGCTTCAATGTCAATAACTTGCTTTGCGATATGTGTATACTCTTTTTCCAATACGTTATTTGGTGTATTTTTTTATATACCAATTAATGGTTTTTTTTATTCCAGATTCAAAATTTTCATCTGCTTTCCAACCTAATGTATCTTCAATTTTTGTGGCATCAATAGCATATCTTTTATCATGACCAGCTCTATCTTCTATAAAGGTAATTAAAGAAGCATAAGGTATTTTATTTGGAACTTGTTTATCTAAAATACTACATATTTTGTTTACAATGTATAAATTATCTTTTTCATTACGTCCGCCAATATTGTATACTTCACCCGAAATTCCTTTGTGAAAAGCAATATCAATCCCTTTGCAGTGATCTAAAACATAAAGCCAATCTCTTATGTTTTTACCATCACCATAAATAGGTATAGCTTCTCCCGAAAGGGCTTTACGAATAATTGTAGGAATTAATTTCTCGTTATGTTGTTTAGGGCCATAATTATTGGAGCAGTTTGTAATTATAGTATTCATACCATAGGTGTGGTGATAACTACGCACAATCATATCACACGACGCTTTTGATGCACTATAAGGTGAGTTAGGGGCATAAGGGGTAGTTTCGGTAAATAGCCCCGTCTTTCCTAGTGTGCCATAAACTTCATCTGTTGAAACATGTAAAAACCTACAATCTTTATATTCATTTTTGTAAATAAAAGGTTTATCCATCCATTTTTTGAAAGCTACATCAATTAAAGTAAAAGTTCCAGTAACGTTGGTTTCAATAAAAATACCAGGATTTTTTATGGAATTATCTACATGTGATTCTGCAGCAAAATGTAAAACTCCTTTAATGTTATATTTTTTAAAAATGGATTCAACGAGTGGTCTATTACAAATTGAGCCTTCAATAAATGTATATCTTTTTTTTATATTATCAGATAGTTCAATATGATCAACATTAGCGGCATAGGTTAAGGCATCTAGATTAATTAGTGAATATTCGGGATAAGCTTCTAAAAAATAACTAATGAAATTAGCTCCTATAAACCCGGCTCCTCCTGTTAATAATATTGATTTCATTTGATTCAAAAAGTTATAGTTTGTCTAAACATTCTTTTAAAGAATTTCTCCAGTGTGGAATAGTAATATCAAAAGAATTTTTAATTTTTTGTTTGTCTAAAATACTGTAATGCGGTCTTGCCGCCTTAGTTGGATAAGCAGCTGTTGGAATTGGAATTACTTGACATTTTATTTTTTTAATTTCAAAAATAGCTATGGCAAAATCGTACCAACTACAAACGCCTTCATTGGTGTAATGATAAGTTTCTGTTTTTTTATTATTTATTTTAGGTAGAATTTTTAAAATGACAAGCGCTAAATCAAGTGCATAAGTAGGACTGCCTATTTGGTCATATATTACATTTAAAACATCTTTTTCTTTACCCAAACGCAGCATGGTTTTAATAAAGTTGTTTCCATAGCTCGAATATAGCCAGGCAGTTCGTATAATAATACTGTTTTTAGGGGCTATTTTTTTTAATGAAAGTTCTCCATTCAATTTAGTTTTACCATAAATACTTTCTGGATCGGTAATATCATTTTCATTATAAGGGACGTTTGATTTTCCATTAAAAACATAATCGGTAGATATGTGTATTAGTTTCAAATTAAACTCTTTTGTGATCTTAGCTAAGTTTTTTGTTGCTTTGTGATTTAATAAATCAGCCATTTCAAACTCATCTTCGGCTAAATCTACAGCGGTGTAGGCAGCACAATTTATAATGGAATTGATGTTTTTTGCTTTAATAAATGTTCTTATGACATCGATATTGGTAATATCTAAATCATCCTTATCGGTGAAGAAAAAAACGAATTCATTAAACAGATGAGCTAGTGCTTTTATTTCTGAGCCAAGTTGACCATTTGCTCCTGTAACCAAAATATTATTCATATAGATCAGTTTTGTAATCAAATAAGTCAGCTATACCTTTTAGTAAAGGTAAATTTTTATCCTTTTCGGAAAGTATCAATTCTTTTGTTGGGACTTTCCAGTCAATTTTTAAGGCAGGGTCATTATATAAAATACCTCTATCATGTGTTGGACTATAATAGTTGTCACATTTATAGGAAAAAATAGCAGTTTTACTGGTTACCACAAATCCGTGAGCAAAACCTCTAGGTATAAAAAGTTGTTTTTTATTGTGTTCACTTAACTCAAGGATAACATTGTTACCAAAAGTAGGAGAACCTTTTCTTATATCTACAATTACGTCAATAACGCTACCTTTAATAACGCGTACTAATTTTGTTTGAGAATAGGGGGCAATTTGGTAATGTAAACCTCTTAAAACACCATAACTAGATTTTGATTCGTTATCTTGGACAAAATCAATATGCTGAAATTTTGATGGAAATTTTTCTTTATTATAACTTTCAATAAAGTAACCTCTTTGATCATGAAAAACATGAGGTTCAATGATCATTACATCTGGAATTTCAGTAGGAGTAATTTTCATCAATCTAGTTTTTTAATAATCGTAATAAATAGCTTCCGTATTCATTTTTAGAAAGTGGTATTGCTAAATTTTTAAGTTGTTTGTCATCAATATATCCTTTTTCATAAACAATTTCTTCTAAACAAGCAATTTTTAGACCTTGTCTATTCTCAATAGTTTGTATAAAATTTGAGGCTTCTAATAATGAGTTATGTGTACCCGTGTCAAACCATGCATATCCTCTACCCATGAGTTCAACTGAAAGCTTTCCTTGAGTTAAATAAGCTTGATTAACAGCAGTGATTTCTAATTCACCACGTTGGCTAGGTGTAGTTGCTTTTGCAATTTTTATTACTGAATTTGGATAAAAATAGAGTCCTACAACGGCATAATTGCTTTTTGGTTTAGTTGGCTTTTCTTCAATACTAATTGCTTTTCCATTAGTGTCAAATGATACTACACCATAGCGTTCTGGATCATTAACATAATAACCAAAAACAGTGGCAGTATCGTTGTTAGTTACATTTTTTACTGATTTTGCTAATAGTTCGGAAAAACCATGTCCATAAAAAATATTATCACCTAAAATTAAACAGACATCATCATTTCCTATAAATTCTTCCCCAATTATAAAAGCTTCGGCTAAACCATTAGGATGCAACTGTACTTTATAAGTAAATGAAATGCCTAATTCGTTTCCGTCTCCGAGCATTCGTTCAAAATAAGGTAAATCCTGTGGTGTAGATATGATTAATATTTCAGTAATTCCGGATAGCAATAAAACGGAAATAGGATAATAAATCATGGGTTTATTATAAACAGGCAATAATTGCTTGGAGACTCCTTTCGTAATAGGATATAAACGCGTGCCATTCCCACCTGCTAATACAATTCCTTTCATTAATTAAAAGTTACATTTTTTGATTTGAAATCAATAAGTAACAAATGTACTATAATGATTCGGTAACCAAAAATCACTTAAAATATAAAAAAATCCGATAGCCATGCTATCGGATTTTTTTATTGTGATATTAAAATGTTAGCTATTTAGCATCACAGGCATTACAAGCATAGTTACCTTTTCACCTTCTTCTAATCCATCAATAGGAGTTAAAATTCCAGCCCTGTTAGGTAAAGACATTTCTAATTGAACATCAGTGGCATTAAGGTTGTTTAACATTTCAACAAAAAAGCGAGAGTTAAAGCCTATTTGTATATCGTCACCTTGATAATCACAAGTTAAGCGCTCTTCTGCTTTATTGGAGTAGTCTATATCTTCAGCAGAAATATTTAATTCTGCCCCAGCTATTTTTAAGCGAATTTGATGCGTGGTTTTATTCGAAAAAATAGAAACACGACGTACCGAGCTTAAAAATTGAGAACGCTCTATACTTAGTTTATTTGGGTTTTCTTTAGGAATTACGGCTTCGTAATTAGGATATTTACCATCGATAAGTCTACACACTAATTCTACATCATCAAAACTAAATTTAGCATTTGATTCGTTGTATTCGATTAGGACATCAGTATCCGATCCTGCTAAAATACTTTTTAATAAATTCAAAGGCTTTTTGGGCATAATGAATTCGGCCACTTGATTAGCCGTAACATCACTACGTGTATATTTTACTAGTTTATGAGCATCTGTGGCAACAAAAGTTAATTCTTCAGGTGAAAATTGAAAGAAAACACCGCTCATTACGGGTCTTAGTTCATCGTTTCCAGAAGCAAAAATAGTTTTGCTAATTGCGTTTGCTAATACATTTCCAGGGATATTGGTGGCACTAGGTTCCTCTAAACTAACCGCTTTAGGAAATTCATTACCATCGGCATAAGCTAGCGCATATTTACCATGATTTGAGCTAATTTCAATGGTGTTATTATCTTGCAATACAAAAGTTAAAGGCTGTTCTGGAAATGTTTTTAAGGTTTCCAATAAAAGTTTAGCGGGTACGGCAATATTCCCACTATCTTCAGATTCAACTTGTATTTTAGCAACTATGGTAGTTTCTAAATCGGAAGCAGATACTAATAAATCGTTTCCTATAAGTTCAAAAAGGAAATTATCTAATATTGGTAGTGCGTTATTATTATTTATAACCCCACCCAAAACTTGTAATTGTTTGAGTAAATAGGAGCTCGAAACGATGAATTTCATGATATGTGTATTTTATCTAGTATTACAAATATAATTTGAATACTTCCGTAAGAAATTCGAAAAGGATCATATTTATTAACAAACTTTTTGCCAAGTTGTTCATTAGTTCTACCAATTTGCTGTTTTTTTCAGAATGTTGGTAGTATGTTATGGGAATTGTGATTTTATTCAATATGACAAAGAAGTCATTAGATTAATTCCCATATTTATTTTTTCTATAAACAAAAAATAATAAATATCCTATACTAACAATAAGTATCGGGATAGCTAAACAGATCCATTGCCAAAAGTTTTTGTTTGTAGCCACCTTATCAAGGTTGAGTACTGGGATATTAACTTGCTTGGCGCGAAGAGTAACAAGACCGGAATCATCCAAAAGATAATTAGCGGCATTTAGTAAAAAATCCTTGTTTGCATAACTTTTTTTAGAAATTGGATCAAAACCAAGTTCTAAAGGTTGCTGTTGTGCTACGGCATTTTTAATTATATCACCATCGGATATTACAATTAATTTACTTGTTTGCGAACTGCTTTTAAAATTGGCAATCTCAACAGGTAAAATTCGACTTTTGTAGGTGCTTTTTATTTCACCTTCTAATAAAACGGCTAAATTTTGATTGCCATTAACATAACTTTCTCGTTTAGGTTCTTTTGTAATTTGAGAAAGCTTTAGTTCGAAAGGAATACCTTGAATTTTGGTAGCATTAGAACTTTGTAATAATATAGTTTTTTTTGTCTTGTTTTTTAAAGTATCAATAGGACTTGTAAAGTTGAATAGAACGTTTCCTAAATTAGTTGTAATGGGGTGATTATTGTTGTTTTGTGATAAACTCGAGTATCCCCATGTATATGGAATGTATTGTGTATTACTACCTTGACCATTGGCTAAAATAATAGGAGCAGAGTAGTAGTCATTTATTAACTGAGGATTAATGCGCACACCATAGGCAAATAGCATATCTTTTATATGTAAATCCCTATTCCAAGCCAAGGTTTTGTTAGCATTATTGGTAAATAAACTATCCTTTTCGGCAACTACTTTGTCTACTAATAATAATTGGTTTCCGCCATGCATTAAATGTTGATCAAGGACTAGTTTTTGTTTTTCAGTAAACTCCTTTGTAGGTTTTGCATTAATTACTAAATCAAAATTTTGCAATTCCTTTAAAGTACTAGCTACATTTGTTTGAATAGGATCAAGTTTAAAAGGAGCTACACGATAATATTTTTGAAGGGCCTTAATATAATCAGCAATATATATATCAGCTAATTGATCATTTCCTTTTAAAATGGCAATTTTTTTAGTTTTAGGAAGCACTAATTGCTTTAAAGCATCGGAAAAAGCATATTCTAAGTTCTGAACAGAAGCTGTAATACGTTCTGATGTGGTAGCACCCAAGCTGTTTTTCAACAAAGGTATTTTTACGCTTTTGTTATTAAAATAAGCAAGTGCCCAAGGAACAACCACTTCCTTTTTTAGAACACCTTCAAATTTGGTATTTACTTCCGCAGGAGTAAGGCCTAGACGCTGTAATTCACTAATATTTTGTGCCTTTAATTCGGGTTTTGCAAAAGGATCATTAAAAATGAATTTAATATTTTTATTTTCAGCCGCAAAGGTACTTAGCAACTGTTTGGTTTCTCGTTGTAATTTTTTAAATTCTGGAGGGAGTTTGCCATCTAAAAGAATGTCAATAGTAACTTGTTTATCTATTTGGTAAAGTAAATTTTTAGTAGTTTCTGAAAGGCTAAAGCGTTTGTCTTGAGTTAAATCAAAACGATAGTAACTATAATTACTAAGTAAAGCTATTATCATAAAAACGCTTAGAGTCAGCCCACTTTTTTTATAATTAATAGGTTGGTTTTTCTTTCTATATATAAAATAAGTAATACCTAAAAACAAGGAGCAAAAACCAATGAAATAAACCAAGTCACGTGTATCCAAAACCCCTTGACTAATACGGTCATAATGGAAAGCAATGCCTACTATGTCTAAGCTTTTTAAATTGGTTAATTCAGCTAAATTAGGAATACCAAAATAGGCTATAAAACATAAAAGGATACTGATTAAAAGTGCGATGGTTTGGTTTTGAGTCAAGCTCGAAGCAAAAATACCGATAGCTGCATAAGCAGCTCCTAGTAATAAAAGTGCGACGTAGGATCCTATAATACTACCATAATCAATTTCGCCCATAGGCAAAGCTAATTTATGTAATGCTATAACATATACAAGTGTTGGTAGTACCGAAAAAAGTATGATAAGGCAAATGCCCAAATATTTTCCTAAAATAAGTTGAAATGTACTAATAGGTTTTGTGAGTAGTAGTTCGAGTGTACCTTGTTTGCGTTCGTCAGCAAAACTTTGCATACAAGCAGCGGGTATGAGTAATAAAAATACCCAGGGAGCTATTTCAAAAAATGGGGATAAACTAGCAAAGCCACTATCCATAATGTTAAAATTACCATGCAGTACCCAAAGAAAAATACCAGTGATTCCTATAAAACAGGTCATAAAAACATAACCAATAGCAGAAGAAAAAAAATGAATCAACTCCTTTTTTAATATTGCTATCATAGTGTTTTAATTTTTTGTAAAATTTAGTTAATCTTCAAAAGTGATGGTAATAGTATCTCGGTATTTTAAACCAAATAGGGTACTTGCGGCGCCACATGTATTAGGGTCACTTCGGTATATAGCTAACTCCAAAAAGTTGCAAGTATTGAATAAAGCAATTTTTTTTCCGTCTTCTTCCCTTTTTGATTTTTCAATAGTAAAATTAATAGCTTCACTATATTTATTTACAATGCTTGAAAAATCGACTCGGCGAGCTGTAATTTTAAAATGGCGTCCTTTTTGAATGTTTTCAAAAAAACTTCGAGTAACATTGGTAATTACATTGCCATAATTATCAATATAAATAACACTTCCTACAATTTGATTTCCACCTTGATTAACCACAGGTGCCGTAACGGTTAATACTTTAGTGTCATTAATTCGTTTGCCAATCACTTCCAATGTACCTCCGCGTGACAAATGACAGGCTACTCTAACAAAAGTATCTAAAGTTGGAAAATTACCTTGGGTGGTATCTGGTAAGCTAATTTCAACCAAATTTTCGGGTTTAAACTCCGAAGTAATTAATGAAATTATGCCATTATCGGCACAAATAAAATAATGCCCATCTAATAATACAGCAATGTGTTTATTTTCTGGTGTAAGCTCACTATCAATACCAATTATATGAATGGTTCCTTTGGGGAAATTTTTATAGGCATTTTTAATTATATAAGCACCTTCTTCAATATGAAATGGTGAAACTTGATGCGAAATGTCAACAACTGTAGCCTCGGGTAATTCGCTATAAATAGCCCCTTTTACTGCTGCTACAGAATGGTCTTTATTACCAAAATCAGTGGTTAAGGTTATAATTGACATTGAGTTGATCACTAATTAATTTTGAAAAAATGAATTGAAATATAAAAATGCTAGACCCAATTCTGAATTAAGGTTTATTTCAAGTAGCGAAAATAACAAAAATCCTACGCTAAATATTACAAAAATAAAAACTAACTTTAGGAAGTGATTTAAACTTTTGATTATGCTAGTTTTTATTTCAACTAAAAAAGTTAAAATCTGTTCATAGAAGAATAATTTAAAACAACGACTAATTTGAACGAACTTATTATAGAACTTACAGATGTAAATCCAAGAGATTTTTTTGGACAACAAAACGAAACTATTGACACCTTAAAAAAGTATTTTCCCAAACTAAAGCTCGTAGCAAGGGGAACAAAAATGAAAGCCTATGGCGACGAGGATCAATTGGAGGAATTTGATAAGCGGTTGAATATGCTGTTGGAACATTATGGGAAATATAATAAGCTTGATGAAAATGTGATTGAACGTGTGCTTACCAGTAATGAAAAGGCAGATTATGATACAGCCGATCATACTAATGGGGTTTTAGTGCATGGAGTAGGAGGTAAGAAAATCAAGGCGCAAACAGCAAATCAGCGAAAATTAGTTGATTTAATGCGTAAAAATGATATGGTTTTTGCCATTGGTCCTGCAGGAACTGGGAAAACCTACACGGGTGTGGCTTTAGCCGTAAAAGCCTTAAAAGAAAAACAGGTAAAGCGAATTATATTAACACGTCCGGCTGTTGAGGCAGGGGAAAACTTAGGGTTTTTACCGGGTGATATGAAGGATAAACTAGATCCATACATGCAACCTTTGTATGATGCCTTACGTGATATGATTCCTGCGGAACGTTTGGAGGATTTTATAGAAAAGGGAACCATTCAAATTGCCCCCTTAGCATTTATGCGTGGCCGTACGTTGGATAATGCCTTTGTTATTTTAGATGAGGCTCAAAATACGACACATTCTCAAATGAAAATGTTTTTAACCCGCATGGGAAGAAATGCCAAATTTATGATCACTGGTGATCCTGGTCAAATTGATTTGCCTCGCAGGGTAACTTCGGGACTAAAAGAAGCCTTATTGGTACTTAAAGATGTCAAAGGAATCGGAATGATCTATTTAGATGATAAAGATGTGATTCGTCATAAATTAGTGAAAAGTGTTATTGCGGCATATAAGGGGATTGAGAATAATCCAGAGTAATGGTAGTATGGTATAGCCTATGAAAAAGTATTTGATTGGATGTTTATTTTTGATAATGAATAGTACATTGAGTTGTAAGCAAGAGATAAAAAAACCACTATATCCTTCTGAAAATTTGGTGATTGAGTATCATAATGATTGGGCTATAAAACAGTATCCAAAACGAATAAAAGAATTTAAAACTGATCCTTTACAAAATGGGGATATCGTATTATTAGGTGATAGTATTACCGAGGGAGGTGGTGATTGGAGTGAAAAACTAGGTGTTTCCAACGTAAAAAATAGAGGGATATCCGGTGATATTACCGATGGAGTACTACAAAGGCTTGAAGAAATTATAGCAAGTAAACCAAATAAAGTTTTTGTGTTAATAGGTGTCAATGATTTGCTTAATTACAAAGCAAATGAAGGAATTTCTTCGGTTGAATATATTGAGAATAATATTTTAAAAATATGTAAGCAAATAAGAGAAAGATCACCTAAAACAATAATTTATTTACAAACTATTTTACCAACTGCAAAAGCTCAAATTAAAGCAGAAATACTTCGGGTGAATAAAACTTTAAAAACAAATGAAACTTCAGGGGATTACCAAGTTATAGATTTGTATGCATCATTTGTAAATAGTACAGGGTTTTTAAAAGAAGCATTTACATATGACGGGCTTCATTTAAATGATAAAGGTTATGCTTTGTGGGTAAATGTTCTTAAATCATATTTAGTTGTAAAATAATAAACATTTATCTTTGCTGTTTTAAAATTTGCGTCAAAAGATATGAATACAATAAACGATACTAATTACAATTTTCCAGGTCAAAAATCAGTATACAAAGGTAAAGTACGTGAGGTATATGCTATAAATGATGATACTTTAGTTATGATTGCCACGGATCGTCTTTCGGCATTTGACGTAGTTATGCCTAAAGGGATTCCTTACAAGGGGCAAATTTTAAATCAAATTGCCACTAAAATGATGAAAGCCACCGAGGATATTGTTCCTAATTGGTTAATTGCTACACCAGATCCAAGTGTTGCGGTGGGACATTTATGTGAGCCTTTTAAAGTGGAAATGGTAATTAGAGGTTATTTGTCGGGGCATGCAGCTCGTGAGTATAAAGCAGGTCGTCGTTTAATTTGTGGAATGCCTATGTTGGAGGGGATGAAGGAAAATGATAAATTTCCCGATCCATTAATCACCCCATCAACAAAAGCAGACAACGGGGAACATGATGAGGATATTACCCGCGAAGAAATTTTAAGTAAAGGGATTGTAAGTGAAGAGGATTATAGCGTACTTGAAAAATATACACAAGCTTTATTTAAAAGAGGTACCGAAATAGCGGCTGAACGTGGATTAATTTTAGTAGATACTAAATATGAATTTGGTAAAACTAAAGATGGAAAAATAGTATTAATTGATGAGATTCATACCCCAGATTCATCTCGTTATTTTTATGCGGATGGATATCAAGAGCGTCAAGATAAAGGAGAGCCACAACGTCAATTATCAAAAGAATTTGTGCGTCAATGGTTAATTTCAAATGGTTTTCAGGGTAAAGAAGGACAACAAATTCCAGAAATGACTTCAGCATATATCAACTCAGTATCGGAACGCTACATTGAGCTTTATGAAAAAATTACTGGAGAAGCATTTGTAAAAGCAGATGTAAGTAATATTGAAAAACGAATTGAAACTAATGTGAATGCTTATTTAAAAGGCTAACACCGTAACGAACCTATACTTAAAATTTATAGTTAAAGCTATTCCAATTGGGGTAGCTTTTTTGTTATGCTTGTATTAAAGTCACATCATTTTTAATGAGATCTATTAGTACTAAAATAGGAATGAAACCATTTAAATTAAAGACTATAATAATGGATTGTTCTTAATATTTTCTTTTAAAATAGTATTAGGATCGTTATACTTAAAATTTATTAGTTTTTGTATTTGAATAGGTAGGTTTATTCTCTTTTTTTTGAATAATGTGCTCTTATGTTGAAATTTGTATGCAAATGGTGATATGACATAAAGTGATAATAAATTATATTTTATTAGCTCATAAACTTTGGTTTTATAGATAATTTATTGGTGGAAATCTTGTGTAAATACGTTGATTTATTCTTAATTAACAATTAATCCTACTAGACAAACATAAGTTTGAGTTAAATCAAATATAAAGAGATTATCAAGTAAAGGTGTATTACTGTTTTAACAACTGATCAAAATCAAATTTTTTAATTAAATTAATTATGAGACTAAAAATTAGATCATTAGGGATCTTGTTAATAGTGGCTTTTCTACTTTAGCTCAAAGTCCAGAAAAGCAAGCAAAACAGAAAATAAAGGAAGTTAATCAATTAATTGCCCGAGCAAACACACAAGGGATTGATGTAACAAAAGAGCGTATGTCTGTTAGGGTGGCAGAGTTGTTTCTTGAATGGGCAAAATACGACGAAAAGCATAAGTCTGAAATTTTAGAAAATTTCAGAAAAACAGGAAGAGTAGTCCCCGTTGGGGCAAAAACAAATACTCCTGAGCAATATGCAAATCTTATGCCTGACTTTCAAAGAGATGAAGTTGTTAAATTGCTTGAAGAAGCTCAAAAACAACTTAATTTATTACTATCAGGAAAAGAAAAGAGAAAAGCTACATTTCCATTGAAATGGGATCAGATGCGTATTTCTGGGAATAATGTTAAACAAAATAATAGACCTGTTTTTTTATTGGATTGGAATTTTAGGCCTGATAAATCCAATGGTTTTGATACAACAGAGTTTTTTGGAAATATAGATGGATATTATTTTGATCTTGGTATGCTTAATAAAGAAGCAAATGGAAAAATAGGGATTTCAGCGGGGCAAAAAAAAAGATTGAATAATTTAAAATCAGGAAATTTTGGATCTCCTTTTATAGGGATGCGTAATGTTCCAGAATTTATTAAAAAAGAATATCCCGATTTTACAGAAGCTAAAACTACTTTTACGGGCTTTGATATTGACCACCCCAAAGCACAAGAATTTCATAAGATTCTTTTAGAAAATTATGTTCCTGCCTTTAAAGGTAAAAAAATGAGTGAGCTAGGTTATATGCTTTCAAATGAGCCTCATTGGAATACTTCGGGTAAATGGGATGTGGTTGACTTAACAGTACATACAAGGAGAAAATTTGAAGCATGGTTAAAGCAACGCCATGGGGCTATTTCAAAATTAAATAAAGTTTGGAAAACATCCTTTAGTAATTTTAGACAAGCAGCAAATTCGATCCAAACACCAGTTAATAAATCATTAAGAGGAACGCCAAAATGGTATGACTTTATGCGTTTTAATCAAGTGAGGGTTACGCAATGGCTTACCTTTTTACATGACGAGATTAAAAAGTTAGATCCTAAAGCGAAAAGTCATATTAAATTGATACCTGGACAATGGTCACGTGGAGCTAGGGATAATGGACTTAATTTTGAAGAATTGACTAATCTAACAGAAGTAATAGGAAATGATGGTCATATGTCCCACTCTGTATTATGGGGTAAGCCTGCTTGGAAAGATAAATATGCATTGGAATGGTTAGCTATGGCAATTGAGTACGATTTTATGCATTCTGTAAAACCTAATGCAATTAATTATAATTCAGAGGGTCATTCCATAGATACTGGACAGTCAAAAGATATATTTCTTAGAAAGTCTTTTGCCAGAGCATCGCAGTGGTTAGCAACAATTCATGGTTCGGATGTAACTACTAACTGGGCTTGGTTACGTGAAAAAAAGGGTCAAATAAAAGCTGGAAATAAATTAGCGGGCTCAATATTAATGATGCCAAGAGTATTTAATGAATTGCATGCCACAATGATTGATATTAATACTTTTGGAGAGGAAATGGGGCAGTTACAGCATATAAAAAATCCATTACGTTTCTTTTATTCGGAAACATCTGCTATTAATTATGACAAATATATGGATGATACCAAAGATATATATGAGTCTTTTTATTTTGAAGGATATCGTTTAGGTTTTGCAACCGAGAATATCATAAAAAAACAAAATAATAAAAATCTGGAATTTATTATTATAAGTAATAATGAGTATGTTACAGATAGTGAATTTACTAGTATTCAACAATATTTAAATAGAGGAGGGACGATACTTTTAGATGCTGTTAGTTTAAAGAAAGATGAATATGGTAAAAAAAGAAATAAACAATTAACAGCAGGATCTGGAACTATTATTATTATTAATATTAATAAAGGTAATCTTAAATCGCAAGCTTTAGCTTTATTAAAACGTAAGGGGCATAAATTGGTAGTTAATGTAACAGAAACTAATCCCCAAAAAGGCTTAAAAGGGGTGCATCACCGTTCCATACGAGCTAAGAGTGGAAAAAATGTAGTTTCATTAGTTAACGTAGGTAAAAATAAAACAAAAGTTAAATTAGCTTTAGGTAATGATAATGTAGTTATTACAAATATGCTTACAAGAGTTAAGTTGAATAATAATTTTGAAATGACTCCAGAACAAGTATTATACGATTTTAATTTAATATTTTCGCATAAAAGCATTAATATAATGGTGATTGCT
>NZ_JH621286.1 GCF_000255455.1 Aquimarina agarilytica ZC1
TGGTATTCTTTTCACTTTATAACCGAGTGACTCAATACTTAGGGTATCATTTATACTTACACCACTTAATTGAAAGTAACCATTGGCACTTGTTATGGTTTTTTATATCCTTTTGTATGTTACTAATCCTTGCTCCTACAATAGGTTTTTGATGTAACTCCTCCTTTAAATAACCACAGACATATACTTTATTTAAATGTTTTACTACGTAGTAACGCTCATCAATTTTTTTAAAGTTAAAATGTAATTGTCGTTGTAAATCAACTAATATTTGTGGTAATTTAGGCTGTTTTAAATTAAGACTAACGGTTTCATTCTTTAGCTTTTCAGGGTTATACGAAAACTTAACTTTATAAACTTCTTCTAACTTAGTTAAGACTGTGATAAGATTTTCATCTGTAAACTTTAAAACTTCGGGTACTTTCTGTGCAAACACCCCATGAAAACTAAAAAAAACACCTATAAGTATAAATACTCCCCTTATCATAGTTAATTAGTACACTTTAAAATGATTGATAAGTTCATATTACTACTGTTAAATGGCCCCACTAAAAATTAAATCTTAAAAATACATTTGGTGTAATCCCTAAGGATTCTGTTCTAAATTCGACTGGTTTTGTAAGATCTACATCAACATCTTTTGATGCTACAAGCCTTGAAAAAGTAGTATTTAATATATTTTTCCGATTATATATATTTTGAATAGATAATCCAATTTTAGCCTTTTTTTTATTTTCATTTTTTAAAAATCCAATACTATAAGTTATCGAAAAATCTAATCTATGGTAGTCTGGTATACGTTCTTCATTAAATGATTCAACAATATCATTTTCTTCAGAACTCAACGCTAATGTCTCTATCACAGTAAATGGAATGCCTGTCCTATATTTCCAACCTAATGAAAACTGTAGGTTTTTCCATTGTAAAAAATGTGACCAAGTCAATGAATGCCGTATATCATTATCTGCATTGAATGTTTTGCCCTCATTAATATTTTCAAATGTTTGCTTATTTATAGCATAAGTATAGCCTAACCAAGTACTGTAACTTTTAATTTTCTTTTTTATAAAAAAATCAATTCCTTTTACCGTACCCTCTCCTTCATCGGGAGTAAAATCAAATAATAGCTCTGCTGATCTATTTTGTAAAGTAATTAATCCTTCGGATTTTTTATAATAGGCATCAATATCTACAATCCAATTTCTTTTATTAAATATTATACCCGCAGATAGTTGTGTGTTCTTCAATAAAGGAATACTATCCTGAATGGACGGTACCCAAACCTCATTTTCCTCACCGTTATCGAAACCTGATGAAATTGTTATTCTATTTATGGATTGGTTTCTAATTTCAGCACTTGTTTTAAGCCTTAAGTTCTTACTTAAATTCTTTTCTAAACTTAATCTAGGCTCCCACTTTAATTGATCAAAATTTGCAAATTTATTAACTCGTACTCCTAAACTTGCACTCCCTAATTTAGCTTTATTAAAAAAAACCTGTTTATACATTGAATGCGTAGGTTTGTTTTTTTGATCTGTATCGAAATCAGTTCCAAACTCATTTCCTAATTTAGATTTAATTCGGGCACTTAATAATTCATAACCTATTGAAATATTCCAAAATTTATTAATATCATACTTCAAATTTAAATCAGTACTATATTCTTCAATCCCATTTTCTCTTTCCAAACCAAAAGGAAATAAAAAGATTGGGTTAAAATTATACCCCAAATATGTTAACCTATAATTTGAATGCTTTGCTGTTACACTAGTCGTTATTTTATCACTCCATTCACTATTGTAAATTAATGAGGCACCTAAATTTTTTATTCTTAATAAATCAAAAAAAGTAACTCCATTATCCGAAAATGCATTATTAGCTAAAAAACTAGCGGTATCATCATACTTATTATTAGTGTAAAGTACTGTTCCAGACAATTTATGTTTGGGTGTAACATCATACACTAATTTTGCCGAATGATCCTCATAGATTAAAGTTTGTTCTTGCTCTAAATCTGTATCTATATCAAATACAGACCTATTAATTTTAACCCTAGAATTTTGAAAAATTCGATTAAAATTATTGGTAAAGGCATTAGACTTATAAAAATCAACATGAGATCTACGTGTAGATGCAATTACCCCTATTTTTTTGGTGACAGGTATTTTTATAGAAAAATCACTATGCAATAAATTTAAACCTAGGCTAGACTCAATTTTATTAGGTACCTCATTATCTAAATTTATATCAATCACTCCAGAAACCCTATCCCCATATTGCGCATTAACGCCACTTTTATGGATAGAGACATTATCTATTATTGAAGAATTTAAATTTGTTAAAGTACCAAAAAAATGATCTGTATTATACAACTTTATACCATCCCAGAGAATTAAATTTTTATCGGGATTACTTCCTCTAATAATTAGATCCGTGGCATTTTCTGTGGTACTATCAATCCCTGGTAATAACTGTACACTTTGCAAAACATCGGGTTCACCTTGGCCAGCTAGTATATCTGGTTTTTTTAAATCGAAACTAACTATACCGTCTTTTTTTAATGAAATACTCGAGGATAAATATTCCTTTATAACCACTTCATTTAGGGTTTCATGTAATTCTTCTAAATAAAACGTTCTACAATCTTTAAAAAATTTATTTATTGGTATTTTTATGGTCTTAAACCCTAAGGAATTAACAATAACAGTGTCATTTATTTTTAATCCATCTAAGGTAAAATATCCATATTCATCGGAACTAGTTATTTTTGTTTTACTACCATTATAGATGGATACCCTTTCTAAATCATTTTTAGTCCTTTTTTCTTTAATTTGACCACAGATGTTAATTTTTGATAATCTTTTTATAACAAAGTAACGTTCATCAATTTTTCTGTATGAAAAATGAACTTGATGCTGTAGCTTATTTAATAATTGATCTACAGATTCATCATTAAAGCTAAAATCAACTAACTGGTCACTAAACCATTCTGGATTATACGAAAACTTTACGTTGCGCTTATTTTCTATATCTTTTAAAACTTCAGTAAACTTATGTCCATAAACGCTTAGTTCATGTTGAGCAAATGCCCAACATGAACTAAGAATGGAAATAAATATTAATATAGTTTTCCGCATCTACTTTTAACGATGTATATTCATTTTATTTTATATAAAGTTAAAAATTATAATTATTTGTTAAAAAGAATAATCGAACGTTCACCTTCAAACTTATAATTCACATCTAAAGATTCGAATACTATTTTTAAAGCTTTGTTTAAATCTGTGTGTGTAAAAACACCTGTGAATCGCAATGAATCATTTACTTTTGAACTTTTGATTTTTATATTATATTGATTTTCTAATGCCTTTACTACTTGATTTATTGGCGAGTTGTAAAATGAACTTTCTTTTGTCACCCAAAGCGGAGCTGCTTCATTAAATTCCCATTTTTCCAATTGCTTATCCACAATTCTAACGGCTTGTCCTTTTCTAATAATTTCAGAAATATTGCCTTGCACTACTTTTACTACTCCTTCAAAACAATTTACTTGAAAAACATCAGTTTTTGAATTTGTATCCACATTAAATTGAGTTCCAAGTACACTTACATTTCCTTTTTTAGTTTTTACAGTAAATTTGGATCCTTTAGTTACTTTAAAAAACGCTTCTCCTTCTAAATTTAATGTCCTATTTGTTTCCCATTTTTTTTCATCATATGATAATTTGGAATTTGCATTTAAAAACACTTCTGAGTTATCGGGAAGTTTAAAACTTAACTGTTTACCATAATCGGACGAATAAGATACTTCTGATTTAAAAAATAATGTAAGTCCAAATACTAAAATAACTGAAGCTGCAATTCCATAAACCCACTTAGGTATAATTGATACTACTTTACTCGACTTAACAGTATCCGCCGTAGTATTATCTTCTATTTTACTTTTTAACTTAGCGTATAATTTATCACTATCATATTCAGGTACTTCAAGTAATTCAACTCCTTCAAGTATATCCTTATATAATTTATTGTCTTCATTTTGTTCAAAAACCTTTTTATCATTTTCTGATAAATCGCCACTAGCCCATTTTGCTAAAAAATCCTCCATCTGATTTATTTTAAAGGTTTGTACCTAATTTTTCTTTCAACTTTTTTAATGCCAAATGCATCCTTCGCTCTACTCCTTTTTGAGATATTCCAATAATCTCGGCAATTTCTCTGTATGTCTTCTTATCCTTTCTACTCAGTAAAAAAACTTCTCTTTCCTTATCGGGAAGTTCACTTATTGATCTACTTAATTTAAGTAAAAATTCTTTTTCTTCTAAAATGTACTCAGGACTCTGATGATCACAATCAGTTTTGTTATCATTTTTATTGTATTCCAAAACCACCTTTTGATGCCTAACATTATTAAAAAAAGAATTTTGAGCTACTTTCATTACAAAAGATTTTGCCTTATCAAAAGGAATCTTTTTACAATTGTTCCATAATTTTATAAAAGCATCTTGAGTTAAATCTTCTGCCTGATCAATATCTCCACATTTATAAAAAATAAAATTTCTAATTATTCCTGAATTTTGCTCGAAAATTTGTTTAAAAACCTTTTCCTCACAAACTGACATATCACTTACACTCATTAATTTAACTTTATGATCAATTAAAAAATTGATGATTTATTAAAAACTTACTAAACTCTGTTTTTCTTTTAGAAAACCTACTCACTATAACAACACCTAAACTTTGATTTACCCTATTAAATTTACATTTTTTCAAATCTAAATTCCTCTGATGATGCTAATTGTTTTATATCTAATATTTTCCCATCGGAACTTAATCTTAACGTAAATAATGAAAACACGCCTTCAGAAATTTCTACTTTAAAAGATCCTTCGCCATTATCTATTACTTCATAGTTAGCAATTAATTCACTTTTAGCATATAATGTTAAAAAATCCCTTAAACCACTACTTGTAAATTCAATAAGATCAATCCCCATTCCTATACCTACTGGTTCTGGTATTGCATCATCTATTAATTGTTGCCTTGTTGGCGAAGGGAGTAATAAATCATCCCCATTTATACCAGATAATGGATTAATTGTTAAAGTTGATGAATTTTCAACTTCACCCAAAACTTTCCATCTTCCTGCCACCTTATCTAAATCAAAAATTAAAATCCTTTCATTTTTATCCATAACTTCTTTAGGCGTTTCCTCTTCTTCTGGACTTTCCTCTACTGGTGTAACCACCGGCGCTTCTTCTACGGGATTTTCTTCCACTGGTGTAACTACTGGCGCTTCCTCTACAGGACTTTCCTCCACTGGTGTAACTACTGGCGCTTCCTCTACAGGAGTTTCTTCCACTGGTGTAACTACTGGTTCTTCCTCTACAGGAGTTTCTACAGGTCCTTCAAATAAATCTTCTGTAATTGTAATAGTGTCTTTTAAAGCTACACCATCTGGACAAATATTTGGAGAAGTTACAAATGCTTCAATAGTATGTGTTCCTATACCTAAATCATAAACTATTATACTAGAATCTTCTGTTGATTTCCTTGAAGTAACTACAAGTTCTTTTGCTTCTGATTCGGTTAACGTCCTTCCATTAATTTTCCAAACTATACTTGTTATTCCCTCTGATATTTCAGTTTCCGATCTTGGCTGTACCTCTAACAAAGCTTGACCATTAACTCCTGGTTTCAAATCCAAAAACAGGTCACTACATGTTAATCCTGATGGCGGTACAAATGGACCTGTAACTTCAGGATTCATAGGTGTAGTTGGCATTACTATAGGCTCCATAACGGGCTCCTCTTTTCCTGGGTCTACTACTGGTTCCTCTTCTTCTGGATCGCCTTCTTCCGGGTCTACTACTGGTTCCTCTTCATTTGGATCGCCTTCTTCTGGATCTACTACTGGTTCCTCTTCTTCCGGATCGCTTTCTTCCGGGTCTACTACTGGTTCCTCTTCTTCTGGATCGCCTTCTTCTGGGTCTACTACTGGTTCCTCCTCTTTCTTTACTTTTTCTAATAAATATATAAGGGGTCTAATTCTATTGAATACTTGACCAACTATTAATGATCCATCAGTATTAATATAAAAAATAAGTTTAGATATTTTTATTCTTTCTGTAAGACCATTTTCTCCTAAATCAATATTATAAAGGCCTTCAATATCATTCTCTCCGTCATTAAAGGAGGCTACAGTAAATGTATACAGGGGCTCTTCTCCTTTATTTGATAAGCTTATCGTATTTTTTGTAAAAAGTAAACTTTTAACTTTTTCCAAAGAGACTTCAGCGGCAGGAAAAAATAAATTCCTTGTATCTATTAAATCAACATCAATAAAATTCGCCTCACTTCTAACCTTAACACCTACAACATCCCATTCTCCTTCAATACTATTTAAATTAGAAACTAATGATGTTGTTAAGGACTCATCCTCTTGTAATTCACTTTTAGGTTCAAATTCTATATTTTCAATTACTTTTTTAAAATCCTTTACTCCTTGCTCCGGTGTTATTATTAAACTATTTCTTAATTGTTCAATATCATCATCATCATTTTTACAAGAAAATAAAGCAATTGTAAAAAGTATAAAAAGCTTTAAAAAAGTATTTTTTTTCATATCATATCCTATTATAATGACGCATCACTATATTACCTCCTATTATAACAACACCAAAACTTAAACATACCCTATTTTTTATTTAACTTTTATTAGAATAAAATAATATGCTTAAACTTACTACTCTTACGTAAAAAATATTTAGAATAACATTTAAATTGATTTCTACTAAAATATGATATCAAATCTTTATTAACAGATTAAACCTTTTTTATTATCTACAGTCTAATAATTAGCAAGCTAAAACAATATAATTGGAAAAAGATCAGTCACTTATTACTTTACTAAAAGATAAAAAGCAAAAAAACATTGCCTTTAAAATGCTACTTGATACTTATCAAAAACGCCTATACTGGCATATAAGAAAATTAGTTTTAATACATGAAGATGCCAATGACGTGCTTCAAAACACTTATTTAAAAATATATAAAAACATAGATAGCTTTAAAGGGAATAGCTCAATTCATACTTGGATGTATCGTATTGCCTATAATGAATCAATTGATTTTTTAAAAGCAAAACAAAAACGTTTAAAATTAAGTTCAGAAGAAATCAATACTAAAATTTTAGAGGCACTCAAAGAGGATGTTTACTTTGAAGGAGATCAAATACAATTTAAACTTCAAGAAGCATTATTAAAATTACCCGAAAAACAAAAACAAGTTTTTGTCATGAAATATTATGATGATTTGAAATTTAAAGAAATCTCGGAAATCATTGGCACAAGTGAAGGTGCTTTAAAAGCCTCTTACCACCATGCTGTAAAAAAAATTGAACGTTTTTTAATTCAATAATGAATTACATCAATTTGATTTAAAAAAAATAAAAACTATGAAAAATAACAATAATAAAGAAGGGTTTACTATCCCCGAGGGCTATTTTAATGAATTTCAAAATACTCTTTTTGAACAATTAAATACTGAAAAATTAACCGAAAAGAATACCTCATTAGGTTTTAATATTCCCGATGCTTATCATGAAAATGTAACATCTGATATTCTTAAAAATATTGATGTTAAAAACAATACTCCTGTAATTTCATTGTTTTCTAAAAAAATGAAATACGCTCTTTTTACAGCTGCATCAATAGCTTTATTTTTCATTTTTTTCAACCTCAATAAAAATAAAACATTACCTAGTACAATTGTTTCTACAACTATAGACACTACTAATGTGATCAAACAAAAAGTACAAGAGCAATTCAAAATCACTGACAAAGATGCAAAAATGCTCGCCCTTTTTGTCGATGATGCACAAGTGGATGAATACCTTGATGAATTACTTATTGAAGATCTTGCCTTTGAAGATTAACGAAGCATTTGTATTAGTTAAAGCCTACAAAACAAAATTAAAAATCACTTCCGTTAAACCTTTTAGAACCATAATCGTCTAATTATACAGAATATTCTAAAAATGTTTAACCCCAAAATAATAAAGTTATGAAATCACATCAATTCATATGGACCCTAATTGCCAGTATATTTTTCAATATAGGAATATCTTTTGCCCAACAAACTGAATTAAGGCCAGGGAAAAAAATGAAAGCCGAAATTAGAGCAAAAGCCATTAAAAATTTATCTAAAGAACAAAAAGAATTACTAAAAGCCCGCAAGGAATTGTTGAAAAAAAATAGAGCAACATTTAAAGCTTTATTAAACGAAAAGCAACTATCGATTTTACAAGACAAAACAATGGATCGCCGTAAGCGCATGCAATTATTACGTGAAACATTAACTACTGAACAAAGAGCCGTATTTAAGTCCAACCGAATCGCTGCCAAAGAAAGCAAAAAACAGTTTAGAGCCACACTCACCGAGGAACAAAAAGCACAATTTAAAGCTGCAGCCAGAAGAATGAAAAATAAATAACTTGTTTGGCTTATTCCAAACCCCTGTAAATATCTAGTGGTAATACTATTTTAGGAGCTCCTTTTTTAATAATTTTTCCATTAGATATTTCCCATACCTTATCAACTAATTGATATAATTCCCAAGGATCATGACTTACCAATAGCGTGGTTAATTTGTAAATTTTATGTGCCTTTTTTATGTATTGTTGTAAACGTTGACGCATTTCGTAATCTAGGGCAGATAAAGGTTCATCCAACAATAATAATTGAGGTTGTTTTACTAAAGCACGAGCCAATGAAATACGTTGTTTTTGACCTCCTGATAATTGATGTGTATTCAAATCTAATAAGGCTTCTAATTCCATAATGTCAATTAATTCATCTAATAGGCTTATCGTCTTATTTTTAGGCAATGCGAAACCTAGATTCTGCATCACCGTCATATTGGGAAACAACACATCCTCCTGAAAAACATATCCAATATTACGTTTTTGAACAGGTATATTTATTTTATTAGAGCTGTCATACCAAACTGTTCCTGCTACTTTTATACATCCTTTACTAGGGGAATCTAAGCCTGATAACATTCGTAGTAGGCTTGTTTTACCTATCCCCGATTTCCCATAAACACCTATAAACTCACCTTCAGTAATGGTTTCATTTAGTTCAAAGTTAAAAATACCTTGCGTTCCTTTTAGTTGCTTATGTATATCTATCGAAATCATTTACAATAACTTTATTGGGGCTAATTAGTTCTTTTAAGGAAACCTATATTATTTTTTGACCAGGAATACACTAGTACTAAAATCACAAAACTTATCAATAATAAAATTGCCGAATATTGATGAGCAGCGTCATAATTTAGTGCCTCTACCTGTTCATAAATAACACTTGAGGCTACTTGAGTTTTATTAGGAATACTACCACCAACCATGAGTACCACTCCAAATTCACCTATGGTATGCGCAAAAGTAAGTACCATTCCCGTTACTATCGCTTTTTTACAATTAGGTAGCAACACATGCCACAATGTCTGCCATTTAGATTTTCCCAATACATAAGATGCCTCATGCAAATTTTTAGGTAAACTTTGTAATCCATTCTGAATAGGTTGTACCATAAAAGGTAAACTATATATTAGTGAAGCTATCACTAATCCACTAAATGAAAAGACAAGTTGTATATCAAAACTATTTTTCAACCATTTCCCTACTCCATAAGCTGGCGAAAAAAGCAACAAAAAATAAAAACCAATAACAGTCGGAGGCAATACTAATGGCATACCAACTAAAGCTTCAAAAATTGGTTTCATTTTACTTTTTGAAAATGCTAATGCGTAACTTAATGGAATACCGATAACTACTAAAATTAATGTAGTTATTAATGCCAACTTACCAGTAAGTAGCAATGGAGCCCAACTAAAACTATTCAGGAAGAGCATAACCATAATTTAAAAGAATTTGTCTTGCTTTTTTTGTTTGTATAAACCTAGCAAATTGTAAGGCCTTATTTTTTTGTGCTTTAGTTTTACTCACTATTAATAATTGATGATCTAAAGCCTGATACAAGCTATCACTAATTTCAGCATAATTCTCATTCATCCCTTTTAATTTATTGGAAAATAATGTTGACTTTGCAGTAAAGCCAATATCTACAGTTCCCAGTGAAATAAATTGATTTGTTTGTCCCACACTTTCCCCATAAATCAATTTAGATACTACGTGGTCATACACACCCCAATTGTGTAATAATTCCTCAGCTGCTTTCCCATAAGGAGCAATATTAGGGTTAGGCATTGCTATTTTTTTTACTGATGTTGAAGTAAGGGCTGTTGATAAAGGTTTTTTTATTTTTTTTGTAGAAATTAATATCAACTTCCCTCTTGCTATGGTCACTGCTTTTTGGTAATCACTATTGGTATCCCTAATATGCTTAGGATATTTAGCATTTGCAGAAATAAAAACATCAAAGGGAGCTCCAGCTAATATTTGGGTTGTCAATTTCCCCGAAGATGCTGTAATTAAATCGGTTGATATCCCCGTTTCTTTTTCAAATTCGGGAACTAATTCGTTTAAAACAAATAACATATTTGACGCTGCCGCAATAGTCAAATGTACTTCATTGTTGGTTTTACACGAAAAAAATACCAAATTGAATACCCATATAACTCCCCATAATTTACAGGATACGTCTCTTTTTTTTAGAAATATTCTTAGTAAATTAAGTATCGGGTTAACTAATTTTATTGAAAAGGGTGATTTCATATAACTACAGTTCAAAAATACTATTTTACCTCATATATATACTGTAATTATTGGTCTAGTTTTTGCGTTATAATTTAATAATAACAATTCTGAAATAGTAGAAAATCTTTTTACATTTTATTACAAGCATATTATTTCAGAATAGGTATAACACAAATTAAAATTTAAACTCATGAAATACTTGAATCCCCAAATAGAAAAACTAGCTAAAAAAAATGTAGAAAAAAGCCTTGTAAAAAAAGGAATTTCTTGTGGCATTTTTCAAGAGCTTGGTGTGGATACCTCAAATCAAAAAACTCGAAATTTATACCACGATAATTATTAATCACAACATCAGCTTATGATTTTTTATATCATAAGCTCCATTCTTTTATAAAATATAGTGTTTGGTATTCTTATATATTGTAATAATTTGAAAATTATACTTTCTAATTTTTAAAAAGTTGTAATTTTGGGGGCTTAAAAAACTTGCACTATATATATTCTCATTTTTATATGCAAGTCAAGAATTATAATAAGAAAACGAAGACATGTCTAAAAGAGAAAACATATCATCTGGATCGCCTTGGGAAGATAAAATCGGTTACTCAAGAGCTGTAAGAATTGGAAACACTATTGAACTTTCTGGTACTACTGCACCTGGAGACACCTTAGAAGAACAAACTACTGGTGTTATTGAATTGGCTAAAAAAGTATTAGAAGAAAATGGTGCTAGCTTAAAAGACGTAGTACGTACACGTATTTTTACTACGGATATTTCTCAATGGGAAAAAATAGGCGAAGTACATGGTAAATACTTTGGAAATGTTAAACCTGTCACAACAATGGTTGAAATTTCTAAATTAATTGATCCTGCTATTGTTATTGAAATAGAATTTACTGCAGTTATTACTGAATAAATAAGTTTTTAGAAAATACCTCCAGATTCATCTGGTTTTTAATATCTAATTTCTAAAAATCCAACATCTAGAATTATGGAATTTTATAGTCTAAATAAAAATGCATCTAATGTATCATTTGCCGAAGCCGTTGTTAAAGGTTTGGCACCTGACAGAGGTTTGTATTTTCCTGAACAAATAACAGCTCTACCCGATTCATTTTTTGAGAATATTGAATCTATGGATACTATTGAAATTGCGTATACTGCAATTCAACAATTTGTAGGTGACGAAATTCCAGAAGCTGATTTAAAATCGATTTTAACCGATGTGTTAAGTTTTGATTTTCCTGTAGTAAAAGTTACAGAAAACATCGGTACTTTAGAGCTTTTCCATGGACCAACAATGGCTTTTAAGGATGTTGGAGCTCGATTTATGGCTCGTTGTTTGGAATATTTTAATCGTGATAATGATGATCACGTTACTGTATTGGTGGCAACTTCTGGTGATACCGGAGGAGCTGTTGCTCGTGGGTTTTTAGGCGTAAAAGGAGTTGATGTTGTTATTTTATACCCTAACGGAAAGGTTAGTGATATTCAAGAACGACAATTAACCACATTGGGACAAAACATTAAAGCGCTTAGAGTTGATGGTGTTTTTGATGATTGTCAAGATATGGTGAAATCTGCTTTTTTAGATGAAAGTATTACATCAAAAAGAGGCTTAACATCAGCCAACTCTATTAATATCGCTCGTTGGTTACCACAATTATTTTACTTTTTATTCGCTTATAAAGAAACAAAAAAATTAGGAAAAGATTTAGTATTCTCAGTACCAAGTGGAAACTTTGGAAATATTTGTGCTGGTATAGTTGCTCATAAATTGGGAATGCCCGTAAAACATTTTGTAGCTTCTGTAAATGTAAATGATACCGTTGTAAAATACTTGGAAACTGGGAATTACGAACCTAAAGCGTCTATTCCAACAATTTCAAATGCTATGGATGTAGGAAATCCTAGTAATTTTATCCGTATTCAACAATTATTTGATAATAATTTCGAAGACTTGAAAAAGGATTTCTCCTCATATAGTTTTAGTGATTCCGAAACTCGTAAAGCAATGAAAGAAATTAACCATACTTCAGGTTACGTTGCTGACCCACATGGTGCGGTTGGTTATTTAGGTCTTGAAAAACATGGTTTACAGGATAACGAGTATGGTATTTTCTTAGAAACGGCACATCCTGTAAAATTTTTAGATATTGTTGAAGAAACTTTGGATACTAAAATAGCTATCCCAGAACAAATCAAAGAAGTTTTAGATAAGGATAAAGTTTTTGATACTATTTCAAAATATGAAGAATTGAAATCTTATTTATTAAATGATACAGATTACAAGAATTAATTCTTAATCTATTTTAAAATAAAAACCCCAAAATAACAGCGTTATTTTGGGGTTTTATGTATATAAATGATTTTATATTTTAATAAACTTACTTATTTTTTCGTCCTTACCACTATTCAATTTAAGCATATATAACCCACTTGAAATTGTATTCAAAGAAATCTCTTTTTGATTCTTGGTAACTATTTTTGTAAAAACTAAATTTCCTGAAATATCATAAAGCTTTACTGTTAAAGAATTGCTTGTTATACCTTCAAAAGAGATGCTATTTTTTGAAGGATTTGGATAAAAAGTTAGTGTTGTTTTATTAGGTTCAAATAAGGGCGTATTAAGCGGATCAGTTGATGCTATTAAGCGATCAATAGGTTTTTCAAAATTAAATACTTGAAGACTTAAACTAGATATCATTCCACCAGTATCGGGAAAAGTGATGTTGATTTCATTGGATTTTTTTATGAGCTTATACGGTACAGGCACTTCAATAACTCCAAAAAATTGATCTCTATTTTTTTGATCATAGCCTTTCCAATCATTAACCATAGCTATTTCCTCTCCATTCATCTTTATTTGTGGGCTCAACATTAAACCATGGGCACGCCCCATACCTAATCGTAATATAGCCTCTCCTTGACTACCTAAAGTTATATTTTTTATTACAAATTCATTTGATTTATTTGCTTCTATAGGTTTAAGATAAGTTTCTGCATATACTTTTTGTTCGTTGGAGGTATTTGTAAATTCAATCTCATTTTTTAAACGATATTCCAATATTACAGTTCCCTCTTTTCCAATAGTAATTTCTTTTGGACTGTTAAGCTCACTATTTTCTAACACTGGAACTCCATTTTTATCGGCATATAAATGCTTCATGTTAACCATAGCTTCTATTGTGTTTGCCTTTAATTCCGGAATATTTAATGCTACTGAAGTTGAATGATGCTCCAAATTACTTAAAATAACATAAGCCCTATCCTTATTAACATAGGCATCTATCAACATATCTGGATCATTGGCAAAAGTATCCACTCGTGTTCCTTTAACAGTAGACCAAAGCTCAAAAAATTTAAGGAAATCTGTATAAACCCATTGGTCTCCAGTTTGTCCTTCCAATTCTTTATTTTGACGTAATAGTCTATAGCTATATTTATAGTTATCTGGGTTTTGCCACCATTTAGCTTTAAGAATCATAAAGGGTATCGCACTAATAATTTGATCTTGTCGCTCCATAAATTGCATCATCATTGATGAGAATGTCCTTATATTAAACCAATCGCGCGGTTTATTATATGGGCCATTTAGTGAACGTCCTAACCACCCATATTCCGATATACTAAAAGGCTTTACTTTGCCTAATTTTATATAGCTATATTGTTCCACCATATCTAAAATGGCCTCTGTATTACTTCCTTTTCGTTGTAGTTCCTCGCCACTATCTGCCAAAAAATCATAAAGATGCAATGAAAAGAAATCCATATCATTACCCGCTTCATTAATAAACAGCTCCCAATTATTTCGCCAATGATTAAAATTATTATCTTCATAAGCCGGATGTGCCGCCGAATAACCTCCTACTTTTATATCTGGGTTAAGTGCCTTTATTCTTTGGGCAACAACCTTGTGCATTTGTGTGATATTGGCATTGGTTGTTCCTAATTTTCTGGCTTTTACAAAAGGTTCGTTTAATACTTCTACATATTTAGGCCTAGGTTTTCCAGTTTCTTTACCGCTTCCAAAAAACTCCTTCAAATAGTTCGCATAATATTCAGCTACTGCATCATAGTCCTTATATGCCCAAGGTTCGGAAGTAGAACAACATTTACTTGGCCTGGTGAGTTGCCCCGAAGGGTACATAGGTGTAGGTTGACCTCCAAAAATCATATTCCCATAACGACCTTCAAAATCATGCGTGCTTTTTTGTTTGGCATAACTATTTTTTGATGACTCCCCCTTAGATTTTAGTGTATTCACATCTGGCCAACCTTTTTTATTAGGGTCTTCGGATGACTGATCAAACTCCCAAACCATGCCTCCATTATTCCTTCCTAAATACACATCGTAATCTTCTAAAAATTGTTTTCGCTGTGCATCGCTATCCCATTCATTGTCGTCAATATCCGCATGAAGTATCATAAACTTACTTCTGTCAAATTCGGAAACTCCATGTACGGAATGCTTCGTATTTAAATTTACTTCAGCTTGGATGGGGTTTTGAGCATTAATTTGAGCTATCCCTAAAAAGCTTATTATCAAAAATTGAGATTTCATAACTTGTATAGATTTGTGTTTCCGAAATATATTTAGAGTTACCAAATAAGTGTATAACAAATGCGTAAATTACTTGTACAAATCACTTTACACCTAAATAAGGCATAAAAAAACCGACTGAAAATTAATCAGTCGGTTTTGCAAGTATTATATTATTTGGAATACTATTCTCCCATTTCGGCAGCCATAGCTGCAGTTAAACGTTTGTAAACACCAGTTTCAAGCTTTTCTCTAATTGCAGAAAATGCAGCCAATGTTTCTTCAACATCTTGTAATGTGTGTGAAGCCGTTGGAATTAAACGCAATAAAATTAATCCTTTTGGAATTACTGGATACACCACAATAGAACAGAAAATTCCATGATTTTCTCTCAAATCCTTTACCAAAGCCATAGCCTCGGGTATACTTCCTTTTAAATATACTGGAGTAACACAACTTTGAGTTGTTCCAATATCAAAACCACGAGATTTTAATCCACTTTGTAATGCATTTACATTTTCCCAAAGCTTCGCTTTAAGCTCTGGCATGGTGCGTAACATATCCAAACGTTTTAAAGCTCCTTCAACCAATTGCATTTGCAATGATTTAGCAAACATTTGCGAACGTAAATTATATTTTAAGTAATCAATTATTTCTTGATCTGCTGCAATAAAAGCTCCCGTACTTGCCATTGACTTTGCAAATGTGGCAAAATAAACGTCGATCTGATCTTGTACTCCTTGTTCCTCACCTGCTCCTGCTCCTGTTTTTCCTAATGTCCCAAAGCCATGAGCGTCATCGACAAATAAACGGAAATTAAATTTTTCCTTTAAAGCTACAATTTCTTTTAATTTCCCTTGTTCCCCACGCATTCCAAAAACACCTTCGGAAATCAATAAAATACCTCCACCAGTTTTTTCTGCTAATTTTGTAGCACGCATCAAATTCTTTTCAATGCTTTCCATATCATTATGGCGGTAAGTAAAACGTTTCCCTGCATGTAAACGCACACCGTCAATAATACAGGCGTGTGCATCCACATCATATACTATAATATCATCTTTTGATACTAATGCATCAATAGTTGACACCATTCCTTGGTAACCAAAGTTTAATAAATAAGCTGCTTCTTTTTGTACAAATGCAGCCAATTCATTTTGCAATTGCTCATGCATATCTGTATGACCGCTCATCATACGAGCTCCCATTGGATAAGCTGAACCATATTTAACACCAGCCTCGGCATCCACTTTTCTTACTTCGGGATGATTTGCTAAACCTAAATAATCATTAATACTCCAAGTAATTACATCTTTTCCTTGGAACTTCATGCGATTTGAAATTGGTCCTTCCAACTTAGGAAAAACAAAATATCCTTCTGCTTTATCCGCCCATTTCCCTAAAGGTCCTTTATCGGCATATATCTTATCAAATAAATCTTTCATGTAGTTATTAACTTTTTAAAAAGTGACACAAAAATAACCTTTTTATCGGCATTTGCATAACGAATACAGAGCGTATTCTTACAGGTAATTAACAATTTAGTTCTAGTAGCTATACCCCAGATTATAGTATACTTCATCGACTATTTGTTTATTTAACCTAAAATAAAAATCAATACTTGTTCTAGTCTAAAAAAACACCAACTATTATTAAAAATCTAGATAAACTGCAAAAAAACACACATTAAGTAACTACTATTTACTTAAAACTATTTTTAAACAATCAATTACAATTTGATTATTATTTACGTCGGTTGTGAAGAACAAATATCGTTCCGTTCCTTCTTTAAGTTTGTATTTTTTTCTTAGTTGTGCTACCGTTTCTTTAAAATTTCTGGATACAACATTTACTTTTTGTCCAACAAAAACTTTCATTATCTTTTTATTGTAATTCATTACACTAATCACCTTAAAACCTCTTCCCGGAAAATTCACCATATTTTCCGATGTATATAAATGAGAATTAGTTTGTAATTTATTCACCTTATAGTGTTCCGAAATCCAATTAAAAGCTCCTGTTTTCATAACAACCGCATAAGGTTCGTACAAATACTCTTGAACTTCATTAAACCGAGCCAAGGCCTTTTTTTCTGCGCTAAGCGGAAAATTAACACATACTTTGTCTCCACTTTTTAACATATTGCAAGCCACCACTTCGGGCTCACCGATAAAATCTTTACTCATAACCCATAACAATTCTTTTACCTCATTATGCACGGCTACTATATGAATTTGTTTTACGAATTTTAATGATTTTAATCCTACGGCTATGTCTAATATTGGGGCTGTTTTTACTAAAATATGATTTGTTACTTCAAAACAATTATCTTGGATTTCCGCCACGTTAGGAAGGCAATCTTCTAAAAAAAAAACTTTTCCTTTGGTATCACTTCTCCGCGAAGGGTCAATATATAACCAATCTAATTTTGTTTGAGCTAAAGCTGTTTCAACTCCATTAGCATTAATAGATGTTATATTTTTGGCTCCTAGCTGATCTAAATTATGCGCCGCTATTTTTTGAAGCGCTTTATTTAATTCACAATGAATTACCGAAGTCATCTTTTTGGAAAAATAATAACTATCAATTCCAAATCCTCCGGTGGCATCAACTAGAGTGTCACCCGAAACTAATGTACTTTTATAAAAGGCTGTTTTTTCAGATGAAGTTTGCTCTAAATTTAATAAAGGAGGATACATCACAGCATCACTAGCATACCACGTAGGCAATTTATATTTTGCCTTTTGTTTACCCGATAACTGTTGTGCCAATTCTTGGGTAGTAACGTTGGTAAAAGGTGAACCTTTTAATGCAATCGTACTTGCCGACTGATGTTCATTTGTCTTTAAAAAATTTTGAACCTTGGTATGTAATAAATTTTTATTCAATATAAATTTTATGAAATATTATTGATAATACCCCTTATAGCAGCTTAAATTTCACTAGTTAGTGATTGTACAATTTTATATTCAGATAAAAACTCTTTCGAAATCACCTTAATGGCTGTATAAAATGGTACAGCAGCAATTAAGCCCGGAATTCCAAATAACACGCCCATTATTAATATGGCCAGAAAAATTTCTAACGGATGTGAGCGTACACTATTTCCAAAAATAAAAGGTTGATTCACAAAATTATCTAGTAATTGAATAATAATATAACCTATAGATATATACACCATTTTTGGAAAAACTACCGTAGAAAAATCCATTTCTAAATTCCCCGTTACCGTTAAAGCCATCATTAACCCAAAACCAATTACTGGTCCTAAATAAGGGATTAAATTTAAAATTGCTGCTATTAAAGCTAAAGCTATTGCATTATCTATCTTGAAAATGAGCAGTAAAATAGAATACATTACAAATAAAATAAACACCTGCAATAGTAAGCCTACAAAGTATCGGGAAAGTAATTCTTTTATTTTACTAAAAGCATTCATGAATTTGCTTTCATTTTCATTTTTAGCAAACACAAGCAAACTATTTTCCAATAACTTACTGTCTTTTAACGCAAAAAAGGCTATAAATACCACCGAAAATAAACCTATCATAAAACCACCAAAACCACCTAATATCGCATTAAATAATTGTGGCAACCATTTTAGACTAAAATATTGACTGATATCTGTTTGTTGTAAAACATCGACCAAATTAAATTTTTCGATATGAAAATAAGCTGCCGATTCATTAGCCAGACGTGTTAAATCATCTCCTAATTTTTTAATATCCACTTGACCAATTATTTGTGTTTGCTCAATAATAATAGGTACAAATAATGTAAAAATCCCAAGGAAAATTAACAGAAAAATAATCAGACAAATGATTACTGCAAAGCTGTTTTTCATTTTTAACTTTCGTGTTAAAAATAACATCAAAGGCCTCCCCATTAATGAAATGGCAGCACCTATTAAAATATAAAGTAGTATTGCACTTATTTTATAAAGAAAAAACAACAATAATGCTACTCCTAAAATAATACTAACAGCTCTAAGAATGCCATTACTTACTGATTTGCTATCCATAACTAATTAAGTTGTTTTGTAATTTCATAAAGTGCTACCGAAGCAGCTTGAACAACATTCATACTTGAGTTTTTTCCGTACATTGGTATATGAACATGTGTTTCACATAATTCCAAAATACGTGATGATACTCCTAATTGTTCATCGCCTAAAACTACTATTATTTTTGCATTTTTAGGGATATTTAATGTGTTTAAAGCAGTACTTTTCTCCGTAATTTCTAAGGCTATTGGTATAAAACCTTGGACAGATAAGGATTTTATTTCGGAAAATAAATCAATATTATCTGCCATGGGGATCCAATTTTGTGTTGATCGGGCAGTTCTTTTTAATCTAGGACTCGAAATATCAACAGTTACTCTTCCAAAAAGAATTTTTTTAATTCCAAAACTATCTGCTATTCGAAATAAACTACCAATATTTGCTGGTGAATTTACAGCATCACATGCTAAAATAATATCATGTGATTTTTCTGAAAATGTGGTATTGTAATGATTCAATTGCATTAATTCAAAAACGCATAGTTAATAATGTTAGCTCCCATTTGCAATGCTTTTTCTCTAACTTCTTGTGGGTCGTTATGCACTTCGGGACTTTCCCAACCATCACCTAAATCACATTCAAAAGTAAAAAGTAAAACCAATCGATTTGCTTCAAATATACCCATTGCTCTAGGTTGTTTTCCATCGTGCTCATGTATTTTTGGCAATCCTTTAGGAAAATTATATTTCCCTTTAAAAATAGGATGGTCGGTTCCTACTTCTACTAATTTTTTATCGGGAAAAAGCTTTACAATTTCTCTTTTTACATATTTTTCCATCCCATAATTGTCATCAATATGTAAAAAACCTCCGCTCAATAGATACAAACGTAAATTTTCTACTTCAGTATCATTAAACAATATATTGCCATGCCCTGTGGCATTTATGTATGGATAATCAAACAAATCTGAACTTTCGGGAGTTACCTCTGCTATTTTTGTATTAATCGTAGTTTTTAAATGAGTGTTACAATAACTTACTAAATTGGGTAGTGCCGTTGGATTACTATACCAATCCCCACCTCCATTGTAATGTAACACTGCTATTTTTTGAGCATGTAATGACGTAGCCTGTAGGGCAAAATTAAACAAACAAAAACACCAAAATAATTTCATAGTATGATTCCTATATTAAAAATACAAATTACAAAATACTCCATTAACAACTCAAAAAAAATGAATTTAGATATAATACGATTAACCCTATTTTCAGAATATGATATGTTTTTTAAATTCTGTTTAATCTGTAAATTCTAATTGTATTGATTCTACTTCACTGAGTACGACGTTAAAAATGTATGCACATGTATTCCAAATGCTCAATAGCAGCTTTTATAGTAAAATCGGATTATTAAATAGTAAGTTATCCAAATACTATAATTTATAAGAATTATTTTAAAAATTTCACTAAATCTCTTCCTCCATAAAGCACTCTTACAATTCGAATATGATTTTTGAAAATTCTATAAAATATAATATGCGATCCATAAGGGAAGCTTACTAATTCCATTTTAATCTCGCTTCTATCTTTTCCAACCTTAGGGTTTTCAGAAAGAAAACAAACATTAAGTTCAATTCTTCTAAATATTTTATAGCCTGAGATTTTCCAATTTTTTTTACTCCATCATTATATACATCCTCAATATCATTATCAGCTTTTGTGGATAATATAAATTTTTGCATTATCCTTTTTTCTTCGAATCAATAATATCTTGCATAGTCCTTTTACTATCTGGAGCATTCCACCCCTCTTCAATCTCTCTTCTTAAATCTTTTATTACTTTATCTCTGTAAATACCATGAAGTCTTAGAGCATCACGTATTACTTCACTATTGTTTTGATATTCGCCAGAAGCAACTTGCTTGGAAATATACTCTTCCTGCTGTTTTGTAAAACTAATATTCATACTTAAATATAGTTATTATATCCATATTTGTCTAATATAAACAATTTAACTTTTTGGGTTTTAACTATTTTACACAAACGCATTATTTGGCTCTTGATTTTTATCTAAAAAAGTACATTACCAACAACACAGTTTGTTCTTCATTGATATATTAAATAATCAGCATAAAATAGCTTAAAAAAATAGACCAAATTTATGCTCAAACTTTTGTAGATACATTTTCAAAAGTAGCTTTTGCAAAGCTTTATATCGTAAAAATACTTCTGCATCAGCTGATCTATTTAATGATAAAGGGCTTCCTTTTTTTAAAGCACGAATTACCATTACTCAACATATTCACAAATAGAGTTACTAAATTTTGTGGCAAAAAAGAAAATTTATTCCTTTCACAAATTGTCTCTTAAAATCAAAAGATAGTTGGGAAAGAAATAAATTTAGTATAATGTTCTGATGTTAAATCTAGTAGTGACCACTACTACAAATAAAAATTGTTTAATATTCCCATTCGCGTTGCTTGTTTAATGCCTCTTCAGCTTCAAGCTCCTCTTGTGGTATTACTTTTAAAAACGATGGATGTTGTTCTATAGCATATTCTAATTTTTCAACTATGCTATCAATACTCTCATTTTCATAATCAATTTCCAAAGGTTCCTTGATAATGAATGATTGTAAAATTCCTCGCTTTTTTATACGTAAGCCTTTTTTATCAAACGAGCGTCTAAATCCATCAATAACTATAGGAACTACAATGGGTTTATGGTGCTTAATAATATGCGCCGTTCCTTTTCTAATAGGCTTAAAAGGTTTTGTTGTTCCTTGCGGGAAGGTAATTACCCAACCATCATTTAAAGCCCGAGTAATATTTGTGATATCACTCATTTTTACTTGCCTATTGATTTCTTTACCCGCAGAACGCCAAGTACGTTCCACCGTTATCGCTCCAGCATAAGCAAAAATTCGTGCCAAAGGTCCCGAACGCATCGTTTCTTTTGCTGCAACATAGTACAAATTCATTTTGGGTTGCCATAGATAACCTACATTTTTAATAGAATCTACTCGCCCACTCAAACTCGCATTAAAAACATGAAACATGGCTACTACATCGGCAAAATAGGTTTGATGATTAGATACAAATAATACATTATTATGCGGTAGCTTGGTAATAACTTCGCTACCCTCAATAACAAGTTCATTAAAACCGCGGTATCGACGATGTGTAAGTGGCCCCAGAATACGGATTAGCCACTTTTTTAAAAATAAATATTGTCCAAATGGATTTTTTTTCAATAATCCCATTTTATAGTTTATGTTAAATCTATAGACAAATATACCAATTTATACGTCGAAACTATCTATTAATAATTGTTTAAGTTCATTTAAAATCATCCCAGTGGCTCCCCAAATAATATGATCCTCAAACTCAAAAGCAGGAACTTTTAATGATTTATTTATTCCTATATCAACAAAAAGCTCTTTAATTTCTTTTTGTTCAATAAGATATGACAAAGGCATTTCAATTAATTTTGCAACTTCTTCCTCCTGTAAATGAAATGTCAAAGCTTCATTTGCTTTTGCTATAAATGGATATATTCTAAAATCTGATACGGGAACATATAAGGAACTCAAGGATTTTATAAAAGATACCTTTTGTTGCGCCACTCCAATTTCCTCCTCTACCTCCCGTAAAGCCGTATTCCAAAGGGAAAGATCACTTGATTCAAACTTCCCTCCCGGTAATGCTACCTGACCAGAATGAGCTCCATCATAGGTTGTACGTAAAATTAAAGCTAAAAAGGTTTCTTCATTTTTAGCATAAAACAAAGCCATTACTCCAGCTTCTCGTGTTTTTGTAGTCACATAATTTTGTGAAAATTGAACTCGATCCTTAGGAGACAACTCCATTTGAGCTAAAGCTCCTGGGAGCTTATTTTTTTCTATTTTTGAAATACCTTTTAAGAATTTTTCAAACTTCATTTATGCGCCTATTTTTTTTAACTTTTGTTATTCTTAGCTGTTGGATTACTTCTTGCCAAGATAATAAATCACCTAAACAAAACATCCAAACAAAACCAGAGGTTCAAAAAAAGGAAGTTACCCCTTTAAAACCAAAGTATACTAAGCGAATTACTAATAAAAATGTGATTGAAATACTTACGGAATATGGAAATAAAAATAAAGAACGTTTTGTTAAACTTTCAACTGATTTTGGTGAAATCGAAATTGAACTATACAATGAAACTCCGTTACATAGGGCTAATTTTATTCAATTAGTGAAACGAAAATTTTTAAATGAAACCTGTTTTTACAGAGTAGCGAAAGGCTTTGTAATTCAAGGCGGAAACAGCGATCGAATGGAAATGGCTAAAATTAAACGACGTATAGGTCAATTTACGATTCCACACGAAATCAAAAAAAAATTAAAACATCATTATGGTTGTGTAGCTATGGCCAGAGTGTATAAAAACAATCCGAATAAAAGATCTAGTCCTTTTGAATTTTATATAGACGTTGACCCTAAAGGCTCCCATCATTTAGATGGCGAACACACCGTAATTGGACGCGTAATAAAAGGCATGGATGTGGCTAAAAAAATAAATCTAGTTGAAGTTGATTTTAGCGAATGGCCAAGAAAAGATGTGTACATGAAAGCAACAATTATCAAGTAATTTATTAAGAAAACACATGTAAGAAAATACACATTAAAAAACCAATTAAATAACTCAATTTCAAATAATTACAAATATTTCTTACACACAACACCTACTCAACGAGTATAAAATAATATATATCGATTTTAATTCTTACATGATATATTAAAACCAAAAGACATAGTAATTTTGTTCTGTAAAAAGTTAGTTATAACATTTAGAGCTTACTATGATAAAAACTTTAGTATTGATATTTAGCCTATTTTCTATTACGACCACTGTAAATGCGCAAAGATATAGAGAGGTTTTAAAATGGAAAGTTAAAACTGCATCTGGAGGGATGGTTTTTGGGATATCTAATGATAAAACCGAAGCCAATACAATACTTGATGATTTTCAAGAACGAAACCTGGATACCAAATACGATATTTCTAAGGGGCATCGCATATTTACTTATGCTACGTTACCCGTTGAAAGCAAACATGAAAACCCTATTGATCGTTTTAATAATATCACTAAAAGAGGTTATAAAGTACTTTCTGCCGAGGATTTAAAGGCGTTATCTATAATTGAAACTAAAAATTTTAATGCAGGTGTTAAATACTATGTAAATGCACGTAATGCGGATATAAAATATGCAACGGCTCGTTTTAATGATTTACAAACAAACTATAAAAAGTATATCAACTAATTTTAAATCTATAATCAATTTCAAATAGATTTTTTTCACAAAGGATCGCGTTTATTCATAGTAAGTATTTAGGGGCATTTATTTATTATGTTGAGATTCGATCATAAAAAAAGGAGCTTACTGGCTCCTTTTTTAGTATAATTTTATCCTTCTTGGATTATATCTAAATAGAACAATTATTAAAATTTTGAATATATTTTACGATAATTGATAAAAAATTAATTGCAAAATTTTACTGAATCTTTAAAAAAAAATTAGAAAAAGTTAGGTTATTCTAATTTTTGATTATGTTTGTATTACTAATGCGTTAGCACAATAGAACGCATTGCCTACATAAATGAAATCTTTTTTCAGATTCGGGTTTAGGAGCATACCGAAGTCTACTCCAAAAACTGCCCTATGGATAGGGAACCGAATTCTCAGGCTGACTTCTAATACCTTATATATTTTACGATTTAGGTCGCAACGTATTTTTATACCCTGCACAATTTTTCAGTTTAGGATGTAATTGATCTTATATTTTTTTTTAAGGCTATTTGGCTCTTTTTATTACATTTTTTATTTCAATTATCATTTACTACTACAATGAAAACTAAGTATATTGACCTAATTGAGCAAACTTTTGACTTTCCACAGGAAGAGTTTAAGCTCAACGAAGACCAATTACATTTCCATGGAATTGACTTAATGGAGTTGATAAATATTTATGGAACACCATTAAAATTCACCTATTTACCAAAAATATCGGACAATATCAATCGAGCCAAAAATTGGTTTAATAAAGCTATTGAACAGCATAATTACAAAGGAGCCTACTATTATTGCTATTGCACCAAAAGTGCTCATTTTCAGCATATTTTGGATGAGGCTTTAAAGAACAACATACATATTGAAACCTCATCCGCTTTTGATATTGATATTGTCGAAAATTTGAAATTACAAGGAAAAATAACTAACGATACCTATATTATTTGTAACGGTTTTAAACGAGATCAATACATAAAAAATATAGCCCGACTAATCAATAATGAACATAAAAATTGTATCCCCATTATTGATAATTACGAGGAAATTAATTTAATCTGTGAGGAAACAACTAAAAATTTTGAGATCGGAATTAGAATAGCATCTGAGGAGGAACCTAAATTCGAATTTTATACCTCTAGACTGGGAATTGGCTATAAAAATATTGTTCCTTTTTACAAAGAGAGCATAAAAAATAATACACAAGTAAGCTTAAAAATGCTTCATTTTTTCATAAATACAGGCATTAAAGACAATTCCTATTATTGGAATGAATTAAGGAAATGTATGTCCGTATACGTTAAATTAAAAAAGGAATGCCCATCGCTAAGTAGCCTAAACATTGGTGGTGGTTTTCCAATTAAAAATTCGTTAGCTTTTGATTATGATTACGAATACATGATTTCTGAAATTGTCAATCAAATTAAGCAATCCTGTGATGAAGCCGGAGTCGAAGTTCCTAATTTATTTACCGAATTTGGAAGTTTCACCGTTGGTGAAAGTGGCGGAGCTATATACGAGGTGTTATATCAAAAACAGCAAAATGACCGCGAAAAATGGAATATGATCAACTCCTCTTTCATTACAACAATTCCCGATACTTGGGCCATAAATAAACGCTTTATAATGCTACCTATTAATCGTTGGAACGAAAATTATGAACGTGTTTTATTAGGAGGACTTACTTGTGATAGTGATGATTATTACAATTCTGAACAACATATTAATGCCATTTATTTACCTAAATACGATAAAGAGCAACCATTATATATAGGTTTTTTTAATACGGGTGCTTATCAAGAATCTATAGGTGGTTATGGTGGGCTTCAACACTGCTTAATTCCCCAACCTAAGCATATAATAATTGATAAGGATACCAAAGGTAATATACTAACATCTATTTTTTCCAAACAACAAACCTCAGAGGATTTATTATCCATTTTAGGATATGATTTTAAATTAAATCAAATTTCCAAAAAAAAGGAAATAGCAAAGAACACCATGTTAGATTATTCTAACTCATTATAAACAATTATACTATTAAAAAAATGAGTATCGCTAAAACATATGCTGGTATTCCAAAAGAATACGCAAGTTTTGATAATGCCAAAATACTATTGATTCCAGTACCTTATGATGGAACAAGTACTTGGCAAAAAGGAGCTGACAAAGGACCAGAAGCTTTTTTAGAAGCTTCCAATAACATGGAACTTTATGATATAGAAACAAATACCGAAGTATACAAAAAAGGTATTTATCTTACCGAACCGATAACTGAGAATAGCACTCCAGAGGCTATGGTTGAAGCTGTTTATTTACACACAAAAAAACAACTAATTACCAATAAATTTGTCACATTATTTGGTGGTGAACACTCTATTTCTATTGGAGCTATTAGGGCTTTTAATGAAAATTTTAGTGATTTAACGGTACTTCAAATTGATGCACATGCCGATTTACGATCAAGTTACGAAGGCACAAAATATAATCACGCCTGTGCCTTGCACGAAGCCAACCAACAAACAAATTTAGTACAAGTAGGTATCCGTAGTATGGATAGTTCTGAACGTAACTATATAAACAAAGAAAATGTTTTTTATGCCCATGAAATGGTTACAGATGATTATTGGATGGATAATGCCATTGAATCTATGACACAAAATGTGTATATTACTTTTGATTTAGATGCCTTTGATCCTTCAATTTTACTTGCAACAGGAACTCCAGAGCCAGGGGGATTACTTTGGTATGAAACATTAGATTTTTTAAAGCAGGTTTTTAAAGAAAAAAACGTCGTGGGCTTTGATATAGTAGAACTTTGCCCTAATAAACACAGTAAAGCTTCAGATTTTTTAGCCGCTAAACTTTACTATAAAATGTTGAGTTATAAATTCCTGCCTTCACATCAGGATGATGACGATCAAAACAATAAAATTATTAAAACTAAAGAGATTAAAAAGAACTTAAAATTTCAAGATGAATACAATGACTAAAGGAGCCATATCACAATTCATAGAAAAATATTACTTGCATTTTAATGCCGCAACCGTAGTTGATGCAGCTAAAGCTTATGAAAAACAATTAGCTAATGGATCAAAAATGCTGGTTTCACTAGCAGGGGCTATGAGTACTGCCGAATTGGGTAAAATTTTCTCAGAAATGATTCGTCAAAAAAAGGTTCACATTATTTCATGTACTGGCGCAAATTTAGAAGAAGATATTATGAATTTGGTGGCACATAGTCATTACAAACGAGTACCTAACTATCGTGATTTAACTCCTCAACAGGAAAGAGATTTACTAGACAAGGGATTAAATAGAGTTACCGATACCTGTATCCCAGAAGAAGAAGCATTTCGTAGATTACAAAAACATATTGTAAAACTTTGGAAAGAAGCTGAAGCAAATGAAGAACGATTATTCCCTCATGAATTTATGTATCGCATGTTACTTTCGGGAGTATTAGAACAGTATTATGAAATTGATTTAAAAGATAGTTGGATGTATGCTGCTGCAGAAGCTAATTTACCTATAGTAGTCCCAGGCTGGGAAGATAGTACTATGGGAAACATTTTTGCTAGCTATGTAATGAAAGGAGAATTAAAGGCAACTACCATGAAATCGGGTATTGAATACATGACCATGCTTGCCGATTGGTATACTCTAAATTCTAATGAAGGTATTGGTTTTTTTCAAATTGGCGGAGGTATTGCCGGAGATTTCCCAATATGTGTTGTGCCAATGTTATATCAAGATATGGAACTTACAAATACTCCTTTTTGGAGTTATTTTTGTCAAATAAGTGATTCCACAACAAGTTATGGTTCCTATTCGGGGGCTGTTCCTAATGAAAAAATAACTTGGGGTAAACTAGATATTGACACTCCAAAATTTATAATTGAATCAGACGCTACAATCGTAGCTCCTTTGCTATTTGCTTATCTATTAAACATGTAAAATATGTCACGCTCAACAAACTCAAATTTAAAAAAAATCATAATCGATTATAAAAAATTAGATCACGACGTTTTAGACTTATTAGTTGAAAAATATCCTGATGGATATAATGATAATGATATTGTAAAATTTAAAAATGCAAAAAATGAAACTTTTGAGTGTGTCGAAATTTCGGATGGAGAAACACTATACATGGTAAAAATAAGTGCCAAATTGGAACAAAAAATGGAAGATCATGATTTAGATAATGACTTCCTTGATGAGCCAGGAACTACTGAATTTGATTATTAAATTGATCAACCCTACTTTTAAAATTTAAAATATGTATACAAAAATAGTTCAAAAATCACGCTTAATAGCCATTATGGGTGATCACATTTTGGTGCTAGAAAAAAATCAAAAAAAGCTTAAATACTCTTTACCTGGCGGTGTAAAAAAGAAAAATGAAACTGCATCAGCTTCTTTAAAAAGAGAAACAATAGAAGAGATAGGAGTTCATTTAGATACTAGTAAATTAGAATTATTTACCACGGCCTTGGTTTTAAAAAATGAGGATTACGTTATTAAAAATTATTACGTAATTGATGGATTCAATATTAAACCTCAAAACTTAGAACCACATAAGTTTTTTTGTATAAAATGGATACCATGGCAAAAAGCTGTCAAACTCATGGATAAAACAGATAAAAAAGTAGTTGAAGAATATTTTTTTAATATACATATATCATTAGCTAATAAAAACCCTTTAAACTAGGCTATAAAACAAGTATACAGTACATCAAAGCCCTATCTTTTTTGAACTAAACTAATATCAAAAAACTCATTGAAATTCAATGAGTTTTTTAGGCGCATTCAGAATACTCAAAACCCTTGTAAATACGAGGGTTTTGTCGTAAATTA
>NZ_JH621287.1:0-12533 GCF_000255455.1 Aquimarina agarilytica ZC1
AAAAAGATAATCAGCTAAAATTATTTTAATGCCTCGTGGGCTTGCCCCGAGGATTATTTACGTAGAGGACTATTTTTGAATGACACATTCTAGTATGTAAAAACCTTGGTAATTATGGTTTTAATTTATTTTTCTTACAAAAAATGCAGTTTCTTTATTTTTTTATGGCTAATGAAATACGAATAACAAAAGTATTGTGTTAATTAGTATTGAAAATAACACAAACTTAAAAACTCAATTCGATCAGCTTATTATTTTAATGAAAACAATACTACCTTTATTATTTTTTACTTTTTTTTATATTAAAATGAACGCTCAAATAGATACCTTTTCATGTTACAAATGGGAAGGAGTCTCAAAAGAAGGACATTTTATTTATGGGATTGCAAAAACAAAACCAGAGGCCGAGTATATTATTGAAGATTTTAATATTAGAAATGCCAGAACTCAATTTAAATTATCTTTTTTCAACATTAAAAAAGGGAGCTTAAGTGCGGCAGCCTATCATTTGTTTACAAGCCAATACCCGCGAAAATATAGAGTGTTGACAAAATTTGATATAGCAGCCATGCATATTTATGAAATTTCAAATTTTGATAAAGCAGCCTCCTACTTAATTGCTAATTCCAATAAAGCTGAAAATACAGCAAAACAATATTTGCAGCAATTATTAAAAGAGTATAAAATCTACAGATTACACGAAAAAGGAATTTAACCTACATCATAAAGCGTAAACAAAACAGCAGCGAATTAAAGTTTTGTTTAGACTCACTTATTTAACTAAATTTTAATTGATACCTACTTCTTACATGTGGGGGAATTGTTATGCGTCAAATTATTGTTTGAAATCAAGGATTTTGATTGATAATAGGCTTTAGAACGAGCAAGATTTAAATACACTCAATTATATGCGATATCATGTTCAACCTAATAAAATGACCTTTTGATTAAAAGTTTTTTCTCATGTATTTAGAGGAAAATACAAGCTGTATGATAAGCAGATTAAACTATGTAGGAAAAAAAGGGATAAGCATCACTGTAAGAATTGAAGCATAAGAAATTTAAAATAAAAACGTTATAGTTCATGCTCAACAGTCCTAATTTAAGTTACATTTTTTAAAGATGTAAAAACAATTAAAGACTTACATTTTTAATTCAATGAAGTGTCTATTAACTATTCTCCTATCAACTTCTGTTTTTTTTAAAGTGGTTGCTCAGGATAATGATATTTTTGATGAACTTGATCAAATAACAACTAAATCAAATGATGAAACTATTGCAACCTTTAAATCAACACGGGTTTTATTAGGACAATCCACCGAGCGCGTTAGGAAAAAACAATTACATTTTAGAGTTTCTCATGTATTTAGTAAAATAGTAGGGATTAGTAATTTTTTTGGACTTGACAACCTAAACAACATGCATTTTAGTTTTGAATATGGAGTTACAAATCATGTTCAATTAGGAATTTCTAGATCAAATAAACCAGATAAAACATATTCTGGGACTATAAAACTTAGCCTATTTCGACAAAAATCAGGTACGCGTAGTTTTCCTTTATCCATAACATATAATGGAGGGGTAGATTATAAATCTAGGGAGTACACTCCTCAAAAAAGAGATGAATACCTAGAAGGAAGGTTTGATTACATAAATCAACTTTTAATTAGCAGAAAGCTAGGAGAAAAATTTTCATTTCTAATAGCTCCTATTTGGGTGCATATTAACTTAACAGATGCATTTGAGGATCCTAATGATATATATTCTGTAGGTATTGGTGGGCGTTATTTAGTATCACGTTCATTGTCCATAAATGCAGAGTATTACTATACGATTCCAAGCTTTGATACGCACTCATCAAAAAAGGATACGTTATCGGTAGGGTTTGATGTAGAAACAGGAGGGCATGTATTTCAATTGTTTTTTACAAATGCTTTTGCATTACACCCAGGCAAGTTTGCTATTAACCAAAGTGGCGATTTTTTTAAAAGGGATATAAATTTTGGCTTTAGCTTACTGCGAATATTTTAATAACAACTAAATCTTATATAATCATGAAAAATTGGATAGTAGCCCTAATAACACTGTTAGTGCTTTCCCCAATAGTAGCACAAAAAATGTTAACCAGAACAGGTGTAATACATTTTTCCTCCGAAACACCAATTGAAAAAATAGAAGCAGAAAGTGCTCAGGTAGCAAGTATTTTTGAAGTGACTGATAAAATGATTGCATTTAATGTATTAATGAAGTCTTTTAAATTTGATAAAGCATTAATGGAAGAGCATTTTAATGAAAAATATGTGCACTCCGACAAATATCCTGCAGCTAAATTTAAGGGGACTATAATTAATGATTTAGACCTAGCCAATTTGAATTTAAATGAATTTGTTCAAGTTTCAATTAAAGGCGAAATGCATTTTCATGGAATAAAAAAAACTATTCAAATTAATGGTAAAATAAAATTAAATGACAATAGTTCATTTGATTTTGAATGTGATTTTCCTTTAACTTTATCAGATTATAATGTGGAAATTCCTTCTTTAATTGAAGAAAAAATAGCTAAAGAAGTCATGATAGGTGTTAAAGCTAATTATAAAAAATCATGAAAAAGAAAATCATTTCTGGAGTTTTAGTCTTGCTTATAGGTTGCTTAATTTATGGTTTTTATAGGTATAATAAGCCGCCTCAAAATTTGGAAGATGTAAAAAGTGAATTATTCTTTTCTGCCAAAGAATTATCAAATGAGTTTGTCACAGATCAAAATAAAATAGCCAAGCAAATATCAAAAAAAGTAGTGGAAATATCAGGCGTTATTTCTAGTGTTGAATTTACAGCGCATAGTACTTTGGTTATTGTAGGGAAGAATATAAAATGTGAGTTTCAAAAAAAGCATGAAGATTTAGTTGAAGGGAAACAGGTTTCTGTAAAAGGAGTCTACGGAGGCTTTGATGAATTGTTTAATGAAATCAGTCTTATAAAATGTCAAATTACAGATTAATATTAATTTACCTAATCGGTATTTTTTTTAATATCGGTTGTGTTTCCGAAAGTTCGGATAAGCTATTCCCTTCAAATGATGCTGAAGCTAGAGTTATTTTTGATGAACAACTGAGTACTATTTTAAATACAAAGTGTTTAAGTTGCCATAATTTTCATAGCGAAGGTTCTTCGCGTTATGATAGTTTTGACAAAACAAAATCGGCTATTAGTAATATTATAAAAAGAATTAACGCAACAGACAATGCCATAATGCCTCCCCTAGGAGAAGCTGTTTTAACTACAGTAGAAAAACAGGTTTTTGAGAATTTTTTAAATATACTAAATAGTGAGCCAGATGTGAATGCGGAAGCATCTAAATGCACTATTTTTTGGACAGCATACAAATACCAAAATTTTGATACCAGAGTGGGGGTGTCTGGAACTTTTGATGAGGTCTTTTATAATTTAAATAACAATGCCGAGAAAACAATTGATTTATTAGCTAACGCGAATATTATTATTAACACAGCTTCGGTAAATATTGATGATAAAGAGGGAGTGAGAACAACTAATGTGAAGAGTGCATTTTTTGCTTTTCTTGAACCCACTATAACAGGTAAGGTTATTGAGTATAATGAAAAAGAAGCTGTAGTAGCATTATCGTTAAATGGAATTAACAAACAAATGGTATTTGAGGTTACAGAAAAGGCTGATCAAATACTATTAAAAGGGAAAATAGAAGATCTAGGTTTTTTTAAATGGGATCAAGCTTTTGATGAATTAAATAAAGTTTGTGGCGAATTTCACGAAAATAAGTTGTGGCCTGACATTGATATTAAAGTAAGTATTTCCAGAAAAGAATAATATTAGTTACAACTGTAATTAGCGTTTATGTTTTTAAAAGCCACTCAAAAGGGGGGCTTTTAAAAACATAAGACATTTTGTGTAATTAATGATGTTGTTACTTAACTAAAACTTTTTTAGTGGTAGTAAACCCTCCAACTTCAAAAACCATAAAATAAATATCAGGAGCTAAAAAGTTTAATTTAAAGCTATTTTTAAACATTCCAGCAGAGGTATAATTCTTGTATAGTTCTTTAATAAATTTACCATCAAAACCAGTAATAGATATAGTGAGCTCGTTTGGTGTAGTTAATCCAAATTGTAAGCTAAGTTCCTCTTTATTGATGTTTAATGGGTTTGGGTATAATTCAAAAATAACGATGTTGTCGTGTTTGTTAATTGAATCCGTATTTAAAGTATTTATGGGTATTGCAGGAGCAAGTTCTGGTTGTACAATTTTATTTTGGCTAATACTAGTAGCTTTTTGTAATCTATTTTCGGAAGCATTTGAATACCAACTTTCGCCTGTAGTTTCAGAAGTACTAGTTGGATCAAAAATATCAGTAAAAAACCAATCCGCTTGTACGCTCTTGTTAGTTAAGTCTAAAATCATATACCCATGCTGATCTAAATCATTATATTTTAGGTGAGGATTTGGGTTAGGATTTCCAAGAGCGGGGATAGGTAATGGAGTGTTTATTTGAAATTCAATTCCTGCAGCAGCTGTAACACCAATATTTTCATCAAAATTAGCAGAAGTAATACTAGGTGTAGCAAATTCAACGGCTACCGATCCTGCTCCAGTTGCGGGGTTGTAATTAATACTTGTAGGTGCCCCTTGGCTAAATACAGAAGGTCTTTTTGCAACATCAAAGGCAAATGTACTATGAAAATCGCCAGTTAAAATAACCGTATTATCAATATTATTATCTGTAATGTAATCAATAATTAAATCCCTCTCGGCAGGATATCCATCCCAAATATCTAGAAAAATACTTTCTAGTTCCTCGGCGGTTTGTGGTGCTTGAGCAGCCCAGCCTACATTAAACTCAGAAAAAATTACTTGATTAGCAATTATTTTCCATTTAGCCTCCGAGTTGTTAAGCTTTCCAAACATCCAATTGCGTTGTGGTGTGCCCAATAAAGTTCTATCAGTCGCATAAAGTGCAGCATCGGTAACATCAAAAATTTGTTTATCTCTTCCTTCAAGTCTAGTGTCAATAGTAATAATATCAGCCAATTTTCCGTATTGTATTGTTCTATTTATTTTAAAATTAGCTTCATCTCTAATAGGCATCCATTCAAAATAAACTTGTTTAGAGATTGATTTTCTAGTTTCCCAATCACCTTCGTCTTTACCTTCTTCATTATGATTTTCAGCCCCATCGGTATATGAATCATTAGCACTTTCGTGATCATCCCAAATGGCAATAAATGGGTGTTGTTGATGAGCGGCTAATAGATCTTTATCTAATCGGTACAAAGAATAGCGCATTCTGTAATCTGCTAAGTTTAAAATTTCAGTATCTGGGATATTTGCCCTGTCTTTTCTACTCTCGTCATATCCATAAGTTCCCTCTCCAGCCCCATATTCATATATGTAATCCCCTAAATGTATTACCGCATCTAAATCTTTGCGCTCACCAATTTTTTTATAAGGATTAAAATATCCTGCTTGGTAGTTTGAGCAAGAAACCACAGCAAAGCGCAAATGATCAAGAGTATCGGTACTGGAAGGAGTAGTTCTTGTTCTTCCAATAATGGATTCCGTTCCCAAAGCTTTAAAAGCATAATAATAAGTAGTTGCTGCGCTTAAACCAGTAACATCAACTTTAACGGTATAATCTTTTTCGGCGTTTGTAGTGATGGATCCAGAGTTTACAATGTTAGAAAAATTAGTGTCTGTTGCAATTTTCCATGTTACTTCAATAGCTTCATCAATTTCAGGAGTAACTCGAGTCCAAATAATTACTCGATCTTCTAATGGGTCACCAGAAGCAACTCCATGATAAAAAGGTTTTAGTAAAGGATTAAAAGACAAAGCTTGTTCTGTAGTAGTAGATTTTAGGGTACTTCTTTGGTAATTAACTTGTTGTGAATTTATTTTTGTGCTCGCTATAAATAAAAGCACTACAAAGGAAAAGTAAAAACGCATCATAATTTTTTTTCTTAAATGTAAAGGGAGTCATTTAAGTAGGTTTTAATTTAATATCAAGAAGTGTACACTAAAAGATTACCAATTACGATATACATGTTAGGGGGATGTAAATTTAGTTAAGAAGTAGAACAAAAGTGTTATTTTTAATTTTAGTAGAAAGAACTAGGCTATAATCTTTCTGAATTGATATAAGTAAAGACTACAAAATAGCTTTAATTAAACCCGGATTATGCAATAGAATTTCAATACGGAAAAGATTTTCTAGTGCATAATTCGGGTTAAAGTTATAAAAGCCGTCAAATAAATAAGAAAGGTTCATTATCCTCTTCATCTTCCTCCTCGTCTTTTAAATGAGTTTTTGGGTATAAAGTATGGCTTACTTTGTTAATATATGCTAAAGCTCCTTTTGTTAAGCTGTTATCGATTTTTGCTAAAATGTTGGTTAACGTTTTCATTGTAATATTAATTTTTGAGATTGGTTTTATAAATTGGTATAAAAAAAAAGACACCCTTTGGAGGTGTCTTTAGCTTTTTTAGGTTATATGTAACCTTAAGTTTTGAGTATGACACCTTTTTGGAATAGTATACGAGCGCGCACCATAATTGATGGTTTACAGGCTGTATGTTTTTTCAGAGAATAAAAAGTTTGATAAGTCATTAGTAGTAATTTTAGTTAGTTTATGTTTAGGCAATAAAAAAAGCGTCCATTTTTAAGTGGACGCTTTTGGTGTTATGTAATTTGATTTGATTTGTTTAAAATTTAAACTTAGGGATTACAATACAACGTCCTGATATAATGGATGTAGACCATCATAGATCTGCGGTTAAGCAGTGAACACTTAATAATAGTGTTAAAGGCGATATGTTGTACTGTGTTGTTCATTACTAATACAAATATGCTGATTTTAAATTAAATAGCCATATTAAATTTTATTTTTTCTTAGTGGGAGATTAATTTGTGTAATTTAAATATAATTAACTCAAAATTAATGTTTTGTGAATTTTATAATAACATTACAGGGTTATATTTAAATTAGTTTAATTCTAAAATAGGTTGAGTTTTACACTTGTTTAATGTAGTACAAAAAAAGTGGTAGTCTCAAGTAAAGCGTTTTAGAATAAATAGCTGTAAAACTTTATTATATGAAAAAACGACTTCGCTATTTTAAAGACATCATAATTGAATTATTCATTTTTAGCTTTAAAAATTACTACGCTCCTTTTAAGTATAAAAAAATTAATTCCAATCGATCAGTTGCTACTATATGAAAAAACGTGTAGTTGAAGTTTTGGTGCTGTCGGATATACATTTAGGGACCTATGGCTGTCATGCAAAAGAGTTGCTATTGTATTTAAAGTCCATAAAACCTAAACGTGTGATTTTAAATGGTGATATAATTGATATTTGGCAATTTAAAAAACGATACTGGCCAAAATCACATATGAAAGTGGTAAAGCATGTAATGCAGTGGATTACCAAGGGGATTTCAGTGACTTATATTACAGGGAATCATGATGAAATGTTACGCAAGTTTGAAGGTTTTCAAATGGGGTCATTTAAAATAGTGAATAAGTTATTATTGAATATAGGAAATGAAAGCGCTTGGATTTTTCATGGGGATGTTTTTGATGTCACTATGCAGCATTCCAAATGGATCGCAAAATTAGGAGCAATGGGTTATGACTTATTGATTTTACTGAATAGTGGAGTAAATTATATGAGTAAAAAAATGGGTAGAGAACCTGTTTCTATGTCTAAAAAGATAAAGAATAGTGTAAAGTCGGCAGTTAAATTTATTAATGATTTTGAAAAAATAGCGGCCGATATAGCTATTGATAATCGGTATGACTATGTAATCTGTGGTCATATTCATCAACCCGAAATACGAAGGATTGAAAATGATCAAGGTGGTGTGATGTATTTAAATTCGGGTGATTGGATTGAAAATTTAACGGCCTTAGAATATAATGAAGGAGCATGGCAGTTATATGAGTTTGCAACTGATATAAGGATTAAAGGAATAAATAATATGGAAGTTGAATATCAAGAAGTTTTAGAAACTGAAGTGCTTTTTAAAAATATGCTTGAAGAATTTCAGTTGATGAAATCGGATAAATAAATTATGAAAGTCTTGTATGCAATTCAGGGAACTGGAAATGGACATTTAAGTAGAGCAAAACATATCATTCCAATTCTTGAACGTAAAAATATTGAACTCGATTTATTGGTAAGTGGGATACAGGCAGATATTCAAATTCCTTACGAAATAAAATATCGTTTTAAAGGCTTAAGTTTTATTTTTGGAAAAAAAGGAGGGGTTGATGTTTGGAAAACCTATTTGAAAGCTAATACCAAACGTATCCAAAATGAAATTAAAAGTTTACCCGTTCAAAATTATGATTTGGTAATTAATGATTTTGAACCCATTTCGGCTTGGGCGTGTAAATTAGCTCAAGTACCATGTATAAGTTTTAGTCATCAAGCAGCAGTACTTTCGTCAAAGGTTCCTAAACCCAAAAAAAAGGATCTATTAGGGCGGTTTATTCTTCAAAAATACGCACCTGCATCCAAACAGTTTGGCTTACATTTTCAATCTTTTGATGAAACTATTTTTACACCAATTATAAGGAGTGATATCCGAAATGCTACAGTAGAAAACGGAAAACATTATACCGTGTATTTGCCTTCCTATAGTGATAAAAAAATAATGAAGTTTCTTTCCAAAATAGAACAGGTGACTTGGCAAGTTTTTTCTAAACACAATAAAACAGCAGTAATAGCTAAAAATGTTTCCATTCAACCAATAACCAATAAAGATTTTGTAAAAAGTATGGCAAGTAGTATGGGAGTATTATGTGGTGCAGGTTTTGAGACTCCTGCGGAAGCTCTTTTTTTAAAGAAAAAATTATTAGTCATACCCATGAAAGGACAATATGAGCAACAATGTAATGCCGCAGCATTAAAGCAAATGGGGGTGCCAGTTTTAAAAGCATTAAAATTAAAACATTTGGATAAAGTGAAAAAATGGGTAAATACAAATGAGCGTATAGCTGTGGATTACCCCGAAATAACGGAGGAGATTATTGATTTGCTTTTAAGTCCGTATAGCATTACTTCACCAAAAGATTGTGCTGTTTAATGAATGAATTTGATTTAAAAATCGAAGATTTTGGTGACGATTTTCATTGGGGTGTTTCAACAGCAGCATATCAAATAGAAGGTGCCTATGATATTCATGATAAACAAGCTTCAATTTGGGATGCATTTACTTCCCGAAAGGGAAAAATATATAATGGAGATCATGGACGTGTAGCCACTGATTTTTATCATAAGTATAAGGAGGATATTGATCTGATGAAGCAGATGAATATTAAAAATTATCGATTTTCACTTTCGTGGTCTCGATTAATTCCTGAAGGGACTGGTAAAAAGAGTAGTCATGGTGTTACTTTTTATAATAAGGTGATTAATTATTGTTTAGAATGTGGTATTACTCCTTGGGTAACCTTATACCATTGGGATTTACCTCAAAAGTTAGAGGATAAAGGCGGATGGACAAATCGTAATATAATTCATTGGTTTGAGGAATATGCCAAGTTTTGTGCATTACAATTTGGTGATCGAGTAAAAAATTGGATGGTGCTTAATGAACCTATGGTGTTTACAGGAGCGGGTTACTTTTTAGGAGTGCATGCGCCCGGAAAAAAGGGAATGCGTCATTTTATACCAGCCATTCATCATGCTACATTATGTCAAGCTATTGGCGGACGAATTTTAAGGAGGAGAGTTAAAAATGGGTATATAGGGACTACTTTTTCGTGTTCGTATGTGGAGCCTTTTAGTACCAATAAAAGAGATGTTATTGCTGCAAATAAAGCAGATGCCTTATTAAATAGGCTTTTTATTGAACCTTCACTAGGGCTTGGTTATCCTGTAAAAACAATACCAGCATTAAGAAGAATAAATAGTTTTATAAAACCAGGAGATGAAAAGGATGTTATTTTCGATTTTGATTTTATAGGTGTTCAAGTTTATACCAGAGAAATTGTAAAGCACAGTTGGTGGACTCCTTATTTAAAAGCGAAAATTAGTAAAGCAACAGATCGTAATGTGAAAACAACAGTAATGGATTGGGAGGTATATCCGCCAAGTATTAGTAATATGATTAACCAATTTAATGAGTATAAAGCGGTGAAAAATATTATTATCACCGAAAATGGAGCTGCTTTTGAAGATAAAGTGGTTCGTGGAGAAATACAAGATTATGATCGATTGTCGTATTTGCAATCGCATCTGCAAAAAGTGCTTGAAGCAAAACAACAAGGAAGCAAAGTAAAAGGATACTTTGTGTGGACATTTACCGACAATTTTGAGTGGGCCGAAGGCTATTATCCTCGTTTTGGCTTGGTACATGTGGATTTTAAAACTCAAAAAAGGAGTCTTAAACTATCGGGTAAATGGCTGACTTCTTTTTTAGAATCGAAATCTGTGTAATGTGTTTAGGCTGTGAGTTGTTTTATTATTATTTTTGACAATTCATTTGTAGAATACCTAACTTGTTTTATGCCTAAACAAAAACAATTAAAATTTGATAAAGCCTATTTGCGTATTGCTCGAGAGTGGGGGAAACTTTCTCATTGTAAGCGAAAACAAGTAGGGGCAGTGATTGTTAAAGATCGAATGATTATTTCCGACGGTTATAATGGCACGCCTACAGGTTTTGAAAATCCTTGTGAAGATGACGAAGGCTTAACCAAATGGTATGTATTACATGCGGAGGCTAATGCTATTTTAAAAGTAGCAGCATCTACACAGTCATGTAAAAATGCAACGCTTTACATTACATTATCTCCTTGTAAGGAGTGTAGTAAATTGATTTATCAAGCAGGTATAAAGCGTGTGGTCTATCAAACACATTATAAAGATGATTCAGGACTAAAATTTTTAGAAAAAGCCGGAGTTGAAATTTCTCATATCGAACAAATAACAGTGAGCTAATATGTCATTAACCCGATCGGTATTATTAGTAATGATTGGGCTAAGCCTAGGTTTTGCTTTGGCAAAAAGGTTTATGAATGCCACAGGTACATTGGATTTTACTGCCAACCCATCTAAGGAAAAATTAAACAGATTAATAGATTATATTGATAATGTTTATGTTGATAATGTAGATACAGATAGCATTGTTGAGGTCACAGTAAAAAGTATTTTAGGAAAGCTAGATCCACATTCTACGTACATTTCAGCAAAAGATGCTACTTCGGTTGGTGAGCGTATGCAAGGGGATTTCATTGGGATTGGAGTAAATTATTATGTTTGGAAGGATACCATTGCTGTTATAAGCACTATTCCTTCGGGACCAAGTGCCAAAGCTGGAATTTTATCGGGGGATCGTATTCTAAAGGCAAATGAAGATACTCTATATGGTCCACGATTAAATAGAGATACTTTAGTAAGCAAGCTCAAAGGACCAATAAATAGTAAAGTAGATTTGTTGGTGTATCGCCCTCAAAAAGGAAACATAAATGTAAAAGTTACTCGTGGAATAGTGCCGTTGCAAAGTGTGGAGGCTTCATTTATGCTTACGCCTCGCGCAGGCTTCATAAAGGTCGAACGATTTTCCGAAACTACTTATGTGGAATTTAAGAAAGCTTTAGATAAGTTGATGCGTCAACATGAATTGACAAGTCTAGTATTAGATTTGCGAGGTAATGGTGGAGGCTATATTCGTCCAGCTTTAAAAATGGCTGATGAGTTTTTGGAAGATGATAAATTAATCATGTTTACAAAAAATCGTCAAGGAAAAATAGATAAGTCATACGCAACCAAAAAAGGTGATTTTGAAACGGGTCAAGTATACGTGTTAATTGATGAAAACTCGGCTTCTGCAAGTGAAATTTTAGCAGGAGCATTGCAGGATAATGACAAAGGAACTATAGTAGGTCGTAGATCATTTGGTAAAGGTTTAGTGCAACGTGAAATGGATTTAGGTGATGGTAGTGTAGTTCGTTTAACCGTTTCTCAATACTTTACGCCTACAGGTAGATCCATACAACGTTCCTATAAAAATGGAGTAGATGCTTACAATGAGGAGTATTTGAATCGTTACGATACTGGTGAGCTGCAGGATTCGACAAAAATAAAAGTAAATGATTCTTTGGTTTTTACCACTCCTAGAGGTAAAGTAGTTTATGGAGGTGGAGGTATTATTCCTGATGTTTATGTGGGTAAATCCAATGATAGGAATCAAGAAGTGCTTGAGTTTGCTGAATATTCTGGAGTGTTGAGCCGTTTTGTATTTGAAGAGTTGGATACAAATAGAAGCTTTTACAATACATTAAATCAAGAAAATATAATCTCTTTAGAAATTACAGATGTACTTTTAAGGCAATTTAAAAACTATGCGGTTAAAAGAGGTTTAGAGTTTTTAGGAGTTTCAATTAATGAACAAATAAAAATAGGGATCAAAGCCGAAATAGCCAAGCAACTGTTTTCGACAAACTTAAGCTATAAGTTAAAAGCCAAAACAGACCCTATGTTACAACGTGTGCT
>NZ_JH621287.1:12579-27260 GCF_000255455.1 Aquimarina agarilytica ZC1
TTTGCGTTCAATAGCTTTTGAAACTAGTAAGATGAGTACAAGCGCAATAACACATAATGCCGCAAGTACGGCTATTAGGGCTACTTTGTTTTCTTCAGAAAAAAGCGAGCTAAAATCAATTTGAGTGATATTAAATCCCATCATTACTGTGGCTAAAACTAATAACACGTAAAGGAAATACTTCATAATTGTTTATTTTATGCAAAAATACTTAATAAAAAATGAGGTTTTTCATAAATCTAAAAATTAGTTATTTTAATTTTGCGAATTGGTAATTACAGTTTAATATTCATAATCCTACATTATGTTTCAATTAGGAAAAACACTAGTCTCTGAAGATATTATAGAAAAAGATTTTGTGTGTAATCTTTCTGCATGTAAAGGTGCTTGTTGCGTTGACGGAGATGCCGGCGCACCATTAAATGAGAGTGAAGTGGAAATTCTGAAGGATATTTATCCAAAGGTAAAGCCTTTCATGCGTCCCGAAGGGATTAAAGCAATTGAAGCTCAAGGAACATCTATCGTTACCGATGATAATGACTTAGAAACACCACTAATTAATGGTGCCGATTGTGCTTATGTGACTTTTAATGATAAAGGGACGGCACTTTGTGCTATTGAAGAAGCTCATAATAAAGGCGAAGTGGATTGGAAAAAACCGATTTCGTGTCATTTGTATCCAATTCGAGTACAGGATTATTCTGAATTTTCAGCAGTTAATTATCACAAATGGGATATTTGTGATGATGCCTGTGTATTGGGAGCAGAATTGCAAGTGCCTATTTATAAGTTTGTAAAAGAAGCTTTAACTCGAAAATTTGGGGAAGATTGGTATTCAGAATTAGAAAAAGTAGCAGAAAGCCTGAGAAAATAATTCAAGGAGTTTTCAACAGTTTTTAACAACTTTTTAACGGCATAAGATAACGACTAGTTTTAATGCTAAATACCTTAAAAAGACTAGGCTTTCCATAGTTATAAACAGGGGTGTTTGTAACTTTTTTTTATTCACTAAAAAAGCTTGAAGCACTAGTGTTATCAATGTATGAACTGATATTCAGGCTTTTTGAAGAAATAAACAAGTTGTTAAAAACTTATTGGCTTATTCTTTAAAATTAACATCTGTCAAGCCAGTTTTTTTTACATCTTTGTACTACACAAACGAGCAATCAGTTTTCACCATAAATACTTAAGTAATGAGTACTTCAATAGAACCAATATTAAAAGAGAATCCAAATAGATTTGTAATTTTTCCTATTGAACATCATGACTTGTGGGAGTGGTACAAAAAAATGGAAGCTTGTTTTTGGACTGCAGAAGAAATTGATTTACATCAGGATCTTAGTGATTGGAAGACAAAATTGTCTGAAGATGAACGTTATTTTATAAAGCATATTCTAGCATTTTTTGCTGCTAGTGATGGGATTGTTAATCACAACATTGGTGAAAATTTTGTGAATGAAGTTCAGTATCCCGAAGCTATGTTTGTGTACACATTCCAAATGATGATTGAAAATATTCATTCGGAAACCTATTCATTACTGATTGATACTTATGTAAAGGATGAAGTAGAAAAGGATAAGTTATTTAGAGCACTTGAAGAATTTCCTGCAATTAAAAAGAAAGCAGATTGGGCTTTAAATTGGGCTGCATCCGATTCTTTTGCAGAACGTTTAATCGCATTTGCTGCTGTGGAAGGTGTATTCTTTTCGGGAGCATTTTGTTCTATCTTTTGGTTGAAAAAACGTGGATTAATGCCAGGTTTAACATTTTCAAATGAGTTGATTTCTCGTGATGAAGGGATGCATACTGAATTTGCAGTGCACTTGCACAATAAGCATTTAGTGAATAAAGTGCCAGAAAAGCGCATAAAGGAAATCATTCTTGGTGCTCTTGAGGTAGAAAAAATATTTATTACAGAATCTTTACCTGTAAGTCTTATAGGAATGAATGCGAAGTTAATGACTCAGTACTTAGAGTTTGTTACCGATCGTTTACTTTCTGAATTAGGATGTAGTAAAGAGTTTAATACAGCAAATCCATTTGACTTTATGGATATGATTGGTATGGAAGGAAAAACCAATTTCTTTGAAAAACGTGTTTCCGAATATCAAAAAGCAGGAGTATTAAATAAAGATAAGGACGCAGAGAAAATTAGTTTCGACGCCGACTTTTAAGAATAAAACATTCCCCCTTTTTTGGTGCATTTTTTGATGTACCGTATATAAGAATAAGAAATTTAATCACAAAACTCAGCTTTCATTGAAAGAAGTGGGATAGGAGACAAACCCCTTATTTCTAACGTAAGTTAAAACAAAAAATCTAGCATTATGTTTGTAGTAAAAAGAGACGGAAGAAAAGAGCCAATAATGTTTGACAAAATCACAGCGCGTGTACGTCAAATGTGTTATGGACTTAACGAATTAGTAGATCCTGTAAAAGTAGCCATGCGGGTTATTGAAGGATTGTATGATGGAGTTACTACAAGTGAATTGGATAATTTAGCTGCCGAAATAGCAGCAACTATGACCATAGCACACCCAGATTATGCTCAATTAGCAGCACGTATTTCGGTGTCAAATTTACATAAAAATACCAAAAAGACTTTTTCTGAAGTAGTAAAGGACTTGTATGAATATGTAAATCCAAGAACGGGGAAAGATGCAGCGTTAATTGCTGATGATGTATATAAAGTGGTTATGGAAAATAAAGAGAAGCTAGACTCTACTATTATCTATAATCGTGATTTTAGTTATGATTATTTCGGATTCAAAACATTGGAACGTTCCTACCTGTTAAAATTGAATGGAAAAATTGCCGAGCGTCCGCAGCATATGTTAATGCGTGTATCCATTGGTATTCATATCGATGATTTAGATGCAGCAATTGAGACGTATGAGTTAATGTCTAAAAAGTTCTTTACACATGCAACGCCTACGTTGTTCAATTCAGGGACACCTAAACCGCAAATGTCATCATGTTTCTTGTTGACAATGCAGGATGATAGTATTGATGGGATTTATGATACCCTAAAACAGACTGCTAAAATTTCACAATCAGCAGGAGGAATCGGTTTGTCTATTCACAATATTAGAGCGACAGGTTCTTATATTTCGGGAACAAATGGAACATCAAATGGAATTGTTCCTATGTTACGTGTATTTAATGATACGGCACGTTATGTTGATCAAGGTGGAGGAAAAAGAAAAGGATCTTTTGCCATTTACATGGAGCCTTGGCATGCAGATATTTTTGATTTCTTAGAATTACGTAAAAACCATGGTAAGGAAGAAATGCGTGCGCGTGACTTGTTTTATGCGATGTGGATTTCTGATTTATTCATGAAAAGAGTAGAAGCCGATGAAAATTGGACATTAATGTGTCCACACGAGTGTCCTGGTTTATATGATGTGCATAGTGAGGAGTTTGAATCATTATATACGCGTTATGAAGCAGAAGGTAAAGGGCGTAGAACGGTAAAAGCACGTGAGGTTTGGGAAAAAGTATTAGAATCTCAAATTGAAACGGGTACACCATATATGCTATACAAGGATGCAGCAAATCGTAAATCAAATCAAAAGAATTTAGGAACTATACGTTCGTCTAACTTGTGTACCGAAATTATGGAGTACACAAGCCCAGATGAAATTGCGGTATGTAACTTGGCATCTATCGCCTTGCCTATGTTTGTAAAAGGAGGGAAGTTTGATCATGATGAATTATTTAAGGTAACTAAACGTGTTACCAAAAACTTAAATAAAGTAATTGACCGTAATTACTATCCAGTAAAACAGGCAGAAAATTCAAATATGCGTCACCGTCCTGTGGGATTAGGAATCCAAGGATTAGCAGATACATTTATTATGTTGCGAATGCCTTTTACAAGTGATGAGGCCAAAAAATTGAATGAAGAGATTTTTGAGACTATGTATTTTGCAGCGGTAACCGCTTCAAATGAATTGGCAGAAGTTGAAGGGACATATGAATCGTATGAAGGTTCACCTATTTCTCAAGGAGAATTTCAATTTAATTTATGGGGAATTAAAGACGAAGAATTAAGTGGACGTTGGGACTGGAAAGCATTGCGAGCTAAAATTCAAAAGTCAGGGGTGCGTAACTCATTGTTAATGGCGCCTATGCCAACAGCATCTACTTCGCAAATTTTAGGAAATAACGAAGCCTTTGAGCCCTATACTAGTAACATTTATACACGACGCGTACTTTCAGGAGAATTCATTGTGGTAAATAAACACTTATTACACGATTTAGTAGAATTAGGTTTGTGGAATGATGACCTCAAAGACGCGATTATGCGTGCTAATGGTTCTATCCAAAACATAGATGGAATTCCACAAGATTTAAAAGAGCTGTATAAAACCGTTTGGGAAATGAGTATGAAGGATATCATTGATATGTCTCGCCATAGAGGATATTTTATTGATCAATCTCAGTCATTAAACCTATTTATGGAGGGAGCAAATAATGCAAAACTAACTTCAATGCACTTTTATGCTTGGAAGAGTGGTTTAAAAACAGGAATGTATTACTTGCGTACCAAGTCTGCGGTTGATGCAATTAAGTTTACATTAAAAACAAACAGCGAGGTTGAAAAACCAAGTGTTGATGCTTCAGTAGATGTGTCATTGCCAAAAATAGAAAAGAAAAAAGTAAAAATAGCACCAGTATCAACAGAGGGAAGTTTAAGCCCCGATGAATTGAGATCCATTATTGCTCAAAGTAAAGCAGGTGAAGGGGATGATTGTTTAATGTGCGGATCCTAATTGAAGTAGTAGATAAAAATCATTTATTTTTAAAATAATAGAAACCCCATTCAATAGTATTTTGAATGGGGTTTTTATTATTAATATTTTATAATTACATACTACATCCTTGTTTTCCAACACAAGCAGAAATCTCTTCAATTAATGGGAATTTATCTCCAAAGGGTATTGAAGGATCAGAAAGAATAGCGAGGATTTGTGCTTGGGCTTCATTTTGAATACTTAAGCATTCCGATGACGAAGGTGTTGGTATTTTAATATTACAACATCCAATAGGATCAACTTGCTTGATAAGATTGTCAATTTCTTGCTGTGTAGTAGAACAAAGGTCTAAAGAAGCATAAAGATTATTAAATTGATTTCTTTTTTGAATGCAATATGACTCAATTCCACCACCAAAATTAGCAGGGTTACTAAAAAGGGTAGCACCACCAGCGGGGAAATCAGGATGGCTTCCTCCTCCAATGTTAGTTGCCGAAATCGTAGCCAGAGCAGATGGGTAAGCACTAATGGAAGCTCCTTGTCCAGGAATGTTAACTAGAATTTTACAACTGTTATTCCATTTTACCCTAATTCTTTGAGGATCTAAACTAGTGGTAAAAATTCTTTTATAAGAATTGTTCGTATTAGCAAAAACACCACCAGTGATATATATATGGATGTAAGGTCTTTTAAATTTAGCAAATGATGGTATTTCTATGGAATAGGTTTGTGTGGCTCCAGGTATAGCTTTTGGTCCTGTAATATTTGAATTGTCAGCCTGCATTTGACTAAAAGAGAATAACATCAAAATAGAAGTAATGAATAGTGTAAATGTAAGTTTTGTTTGTTTCATTTTTGTTTTGTTTTAAAATGATTAAATATTTGATTTACATAAAACTATATAATTATTCGGTTGACTTTAAGCAGGTGTTTTGTTAAAGAAAAGTCAATGCCTTTTTTGTCGATAAAAGGTTTAGTTTATTAGGTGAAATAGAAGAGAATTTGCCGTATTGATAGTACTAACCAATTGGTAGGAAATAATTTGATAATGAGCCTTTAGTATGTGATAATGTCGGTATGTGAACTCAATGTTAATTTTTAAATTGTAAGTGTTTATTGGCTTTTTAGAGTAGTATATCAAAGGTTTTTTACAAAGCTGAAAAGTCGTTTTCAGCTAGAGATATAAATTTAAAGTGGATAACTATATAAATACTATGGTTTTATTGATGGGTAAATAAAACTGTAGTGTTTGTATTTTCGAGATAAAAGTTAAATTATTTACTAACAATTATCTTGTAGGAGTCTATTCTGTTATTATAGTTTATGAAATCATATTTTTTTAATTGATTTTGAGCAGAAAATTTTCCGAGAAGCCCTCTTTGGTTTGTTTTGTTATAAAGAAAAAGTCTGCCAGAATACCCATTAGTATTACCAGTTGATTTAAATTCAAGCGAAGAGGTGGAGTCTTGTAATTTATGAGGTAAATTAATGTTAATTGCAGTGTCAGTTTGTAAATCCTTATAAATCGTCTTGTATAAAAGGCGTTTATATGATTTAACGTTAAAAAAGCTCACACTTATATCTTGGCTTTTGTCTATACTGTCTAATTCATTTATTGTTTCAGTCTCAAAATTAGTAGTAAATTGAGAATGCTCCTCAGCAGTGTCAAATACATAGAAATCTATTTTTTTGGTATAGTAATTCCTAATTTCATTAATGAAAAAGAATGTAGGGTTTTTTATTAAGTTACTCAGTGTTTTGTTTTTTTTGATTTTATTTTTTGAATAAGTCTTGCCTTTGTAAATTACATTATCAAATTCGATAGACTGTTTTTTAGTTGAGATGTCTATAGATTGTTTGTTGTTATTGTGATGTCCTTTTTTTATGCTATTTGTTGAGTTTCTACTTTTTTCAAATGAAGAAAAGAGAAACGAAAAGGCGACTATAAAAGCAGATAAATAATTTGAGTTTTTCATTTAAGTTAGTGTTTGTTCATAATTATAACGCTTTATTAAGTAAATACCCTACCGGTATTATTTAATAAAATTTTAAAAATGAGTTTGTTATGTGTTGGTGTGAGTTTAATTTTAATGTAAGAAGAGTATAGTTGTCATAGTAATTTTAGGGTGCTATATCTAAATAACTTCTCAAAAAAATAAGTCTAGCTTGCTTATTTAAGCTATTTTTGAATGAGAATAAATCTAATATAAAGAGGTAAACCAGGATGGCGAAATACTATGTTATTGTGAGTGTTTATTGTGTTGTAAATAAGGTGTTTAATATTGGGTTGAAAAGTGTGATATTAGGTTTTACTAAGATTTCATGCAGAATAAATTTCCTGAAACATAATTCACATTCAAGGTCATTTGGAAGATACAATGCGAAATTCTTGCCCGTAAATCCTGTAGCATATCAATCTGTATTAGATGAGTGATTATAATTATAGAGTAATATGATGAATTGGGAACAACTTCTTTCACTAAAAAGGCAAGGAGATACAAATAAAAGATTAAGAAAAGAACAAGATGAAACGCGTTTAGGTTTTGAGGTAGACTATGATCGTATCATTTTTTCACCGGCCTTTCGTAGTTTGCAGGACAAAACGCAAGTAATTCCCTTATCAAAAACAAGTTTTGTACATACGCGTTTAACACATAGCTTGGAAGTTTCCGTTGTGGGGCGTTCTTTAGGAAGAATAGTAGGAAAAAAAATAATAGAAAAATACCCTTCTTTAAAAACTACCCACGGCTATCAGTTTAATGATTTTGGAGCTATAGTTGCAGCAGCGGCACTATCGCATGATATTGGAAATCCACCTTTTGGACATTCGGGTGAAAAGGCTATAGGGGAATATTTTAAGTCCGGTAAAGGGGCGCAATATCAAAAAGAGCTTACACCAAAGCAATATATGGATTTGGTGAAATTTGAAGGAAACGCAAATGGATTTAAAATTTTAAATGAAACCAAACTAGGAATCGAAGGCGGTTTACGCTTGTCTTATGCGACTTTAGGGGCTTTTTTAAAATACCCAAAAGCATCACTTCCTCATAAACCAACATCGCATATAGCACACAAAAAGTATGGTTATTTCCAAAGCGAAGCTACTTTTTTTAATGATTTAGCCAATGAATTGGGAATGATAGCACATGAGGTGGAGGGTGAAATTTGTTATCATCGTCATCCATTAACCTTTTTAGTCGAAGCGGCCGACGATATTTGTTATACTATAATTGATTTTGAAGATGGGATTAATCTAGGGCTAGTCGATGAAGATTATGCCTTAGAATATTTGATCAAACTAGTAAAGGATAGTATAAATGTAAAAAAGTATCATGCATTAACAACCAAGGCAGAACGTTTAAGTTATTTGAGAGCATTAGCAATAGGTGCTTTAATTAATGAAGCCGCAACTATTTTTTTAGAAAATGAAGCAGCTATTTTATCTGGGACATTTACGACGGACTTATTAAGTAAAAGCAAGTATAATGCTCAAATAAGTGATATTATAAAAATTAGTGTCGAAAAAATTTATCAAAGTCATGAGGTGGTGGAAAAAGAAATTGCGGGCTATCAAATTTTAAATACATTATTAGATGTGTATTGTAAAGCAACTCATAACTACCATGCTCAAAATCAAACGGCCTATGATAAACTTATTTTAAAAGCAGAAGGAGCACATTTCGATTATAAAAATGAGGATGTATATTTGCGTTTAATAAGTATAAGCCAGTATGTGGCGAGTTTAACTGATGGGAGTGCATTAGAAAAATTTAAAAAAGTAAAAGGATTAAGTGTTTAGTCTGATTAAAAAACAAAATAGGTATTATGGAAAGGGAAAATCAGTACACAAAATACTATAAAAATCATACTTCTGTAGAATTAAAAGAAATAACAAAGCGAAAGGAGGATTATCATGATGAAGCCAGATTAGCTGCGTTTTTAGAATTACAGAGTAGGGAAGAATCATTGTCGGAACAAGAATTGACCGAAATAGAACAGCTAAAAGCAAGTTTAATTAAAATAAGAGAGAAAGAAAAAAGCGAGAAAAGGGATCTAATTAATTCGGAAAGTCAATCATCTTCACAGTCAATAATCCCAAATTTATATTCGCCAACAGCAATTTTGGGGTTTACTATTCTTTTTTCGGTTTTATTCGGAGGGGTTTTAATGTTTCTTAATTTGCGTAGTTTAAATAAAAAAGCAACCGCAACAAATGTGTTGTTGATTACTATAGGTTTTATGTTGTTAGGGGGAGTTGTAGCTCAATTTAGCGGAATGAATCAATGGTTAATTATGTTAACTAATGTTGTTGGCGGAATTGTGTTAATTGAATTTTTTTGGAAAAAACATATAGGTAATATCACTAAATTTAACAGAAAATCAATTTTAAAACCTGCAATTATTTCTTTACTAATTTCCTTGGGGATAGCTTATTTTTATGCGCTAGTATTGCAAGGTAGTATGCCAGAGATGTAGTAAAAAGTTGTACGAATTTATACTAAATAAGTAGGGTAAATTCACTTAAAATTGTTTATGGTATAATAATTGTATGTAATTTGTTAACTAAATTCTAAACGTTATGAGAACAAGAATGCTAACATTATTAGGTTTTCTTACCTTTTGTATATTATCTGCTCAGGATTCGAAACCTTTAGTCGAAGATCAAAATCCAAACTACAAAGTAGCTATGGATAAATATATGGAAAGCCCAAAGGAATATACGTTGTTACAATCAACTACAGTTCAAGAAACTTACAAGGCAATCGATCCATTAGAGGAAAAACGAGAATTACGCTCTCAACGAAGACAATTCAGTGCGCAACGACCTTATTGGAGACATCAACGCAGATTAGAGCGTATCAAAAATACACGTTATTACGAAAGTTATGATAATGGTTTCTTCAACAACAGAGGTTTTTATAATTACGGATATAGAAATAATAATTTCATAGGAAGAAATCAACGATTCAGAAATTACAACTATTTAGGATTAGGAGGAGGATTATTAGGTTTAGGTCTTTTAGGATCTTGCTTAATAGACTAAAATAAATAAATTTAAATTTTTAAGATATACAATCAATAAAACACAAATGAAAAAATCAATAATAACCTTAGTAGTTGCTGTATTTAGTTTATCATTTATTACCACATCTTGTTCTCGTAAAATTACCCGTGTAGCCACAGATACTACTATTGATATTAGTGGGCGTTGGAACGATACCGATTCGCGCCTTGCGGCAGAAGAATTATCGGAAGAAATATTAACCGGAAATTGGATCACCGATTTTGTGCAACAAAATGGGAAAAAACCTGTAATGATCGTAGGCTTAGTACGTAATAAATCACATGAGCATATTGAGAGTGAAACCTTTATCAAGGATATTGAAAAAGCATTAATCAAGCGTCAAAAAGCACGTATAGTACAAGGAGGAAAAATGCGCGAAGAAATAAGAGCAGAACGTGGAGATCAACAAAATAATTCATCGGTATCAACAATGAAAAAGTTTGGTTTGGAAACAGGAGCGGATTATATGTTACAAGGAAATATCAATTCTATTGTGGATGCGCATAAGAAAGAAAAAGTAGTATACTATCAAATTGATCTTGAATTAACACATATGCAAACAAACGAAAAAGTTTGGATTGGTGATAAAAAAATTAAAAAGTTTGTAAAAAACTAAAATTGATTTTTGAGTATATGTGGCAATTTTACCTGTAAATACTATAAGTAAATATGCTCATAAAAAAATAAGGGCTTTCTTAGGAAGGCCTTTTCTATATCAATTATAAAATAATAACTTTTTTCAATACAAAAGAAGGCACTTCTAATGGGTTTTAAATTTTCATCTGTAATTTCTTGGACATTAATTTTTGTAATGTTTTTGGTTACTAGTAGTTGTGCAACCTACAATTCCAAAAGTATTGCTTTTCAAACCAAATTACAAGAGGGTGATATTGATGCAGCAATAGCATCAATTGAAAAAAATAAGTTCTTGTTAAAAGGGAGAAATAAATTGCTTTACCTTCTAGAAAAAGGAAAGTTATCCTATTTAAAAGGAGATTACAAGACAAGTAATTTGTTGTTTAACGAGGCAGATGATTTAATTGAATCTAATGCAACTTCTACAGGAAATCAAATTTTAGGCACCTTATTAAATCCAGAAAAAGAAACCTACAAAGGGGAAGATTTTGAAAAAGTGGCTATTCATTATTACAAGGCTTTAAATTATGCTTTTTTAAATCAGTACGATGAAGCTTTAGTGGAAGCAAAGCGAATCAATCTTCAATTACTTAAGTTTAACGAAAAATATCCCAAAGGGAAAAAGAATCGATATAAGGATGATGCTTTTGCGCATAACTTGCAAGGCCTACTTTATGAAGCATCAGGTGATATAAATAATGCGTTTATAGCTTATCGAAATGCAGTCGATTTATATTTGCAAAACAATGGAACTTATATGGGAGTTTCTGTGCCCGATCAGTTAAAACAGGATGTGTTAAGAACAGCAAGTAGTATGGGGTTTACGGATCAAGTACTACGATATGAAAAAAAACTAAACACAAAATATAAACCACTCTCAAAAAATAATAGTGAAGTAGTCGTTTTTTGGGAAAATGGATTAGTGCCCTATAAGGATCAAACTTTTTTTACATTTACGGTCTTGCCTGGGAATAATGTGGGTTATGTTACTGTTGTAAATGAAGAGTTAGGAATTGATTTGCCTTTGCCAATTAACACTGGGGGTGATAATAAATCTGATTTTTCTGATTTAGATGTATTTAATGTCGCCTTTCCTAAATACGTTTCTCGAAACGCTTTTTACAATAAGGCGTCACTTGAGTTAAGTGGGAAATCATATGATATGCAATTAGTCGAAAATTATGAAGCCATAGCGATAACCACTTTAAAAGATCGAAGATTTCGCGAAATAGGTAAGGCAGCACTAAGGTTAGCGGCAAAAAAGGTGTCACAATATGCACTCAAAAATCAAAATGAAGATCTAGGAGCGCTGCTGGGAATTTTTAATGCAATTACCGAAGGGGCGGATACCCGTAATTGGCAAAGCTTACCAAGTCACATTTATTATTCAAGATTGCCATTGGCAAAAGGGGAAAACAAAGTGATATTTAAATCTGGGAACGCAGAAATAAATCAAGAAATAAAAGTTGAGTCAAGAAAAGGATTGCAGTTTAAAAAAGTAGTTACACCTAAAGTTTATAGGTAGTGTGAAGCTTTTTCTTGTTAAAAAATAAAATAGTATTCTACATAAATTAGTATTTTTACAGATTATGAAAATACTACACTTAGATAACAACCACCCATTACTTCAGCAACAACTTCAAAATGCTGGACATATAAATGAAGAGGATTACACATCATCTAAATCTGATATTGAAAAAAAGATAGCACACTATGATGGAATTGTAATTCGTAGTCGCTTTAACATTGATGCTCAGTTTTTAGACGCAGCACACAATCTTAAATTTATAGCAAGAGTAGGTGCAGGTTTAGAAAGTATTGATCTAGATTATGCTGCTAAAAAAAATGTACAGTTATTTTCAGCACCCGAAGGCAACAGAAATGCAGTAGCCGAACATACATTGGGAATGATTTTAAGTTTATTTAATAAGTTGAATGTGGCAAACAGTCAAGTAAAAAGTGGGCAATGGTTGCGAGAGGCTAATCGGGGAATTGAACTAGATGGACTAACGGTTGGATTAATTGGTTATGGGAATATGGGTAAAGCTTTCGCTAAGAAGTTAAGAGGCTTTAACGTAGAAGTGATATGTTATGATATCAAGGATGATGTCGATGATAGTAATGCAGAACAAGTTGATTTGGAAGAATTATTCGAAAAAACAGATGTATTAAGTTTGCATACGCCATGGACATCGTTAACAAATAAAATGATAGATGCCGATTTTATATCTAAATTTAAAAAACCATTTTGGCTAGTTAACACGGCAAGAGGAAAAAGTGTAGTTACTGAGGATTTAGTAGCGGCTTTAAAAACAGGAAAAATAAAAGGCGCTGGCTTAGATGTGTTGGAGTATGAGAAGTTATCTTTTGAAAATTTATTCGCAACTCCGGATCAAATGCCATCAGCTTTCCAGGAATTGTTAAATTTTGACAATGTATTATTAAGTCCTCATGTTGCAGGTTGGACAGTTCAAAGTAAAGAAAAATTAGCGCAAACTATTGTAAATAAAATCTTAGGAGCATTCGATACATTATAAGTGATTCTTTATCACCAATAATTGAGGGTGTAATAAAAATATTTTTTAAGAAAAAAGACGTTAAAATTTAACAAAAAAAGAAAGGCTATCTTTCTTAATGGGTATTGAAAATTAATATCTATTTATTAAATTGCAGTATGTCCGGAGCTATTGAACAACTAGAAACTACGCCAGAATCATTAGACTACTTTGATGAAAACAGAAGGGTGATATCAGCAATATTGGCAGTATTAGTTGGGGGTTTGGGAATTCATAAGTTTTACTTGGGATATACCAAGGCTGGATTTTGGCAACTTCTTTTGTTTTTTGTCTTTGGAATAAGTGTTTTAATAGCGCTTATTGAGGCGATTAATTATTTGTCAAAAACAGATGAGGAGTTCTATGAAATCTATATAAAAAATAAAAAGACTTGGTTTTAAAAGATAAATAATTGATTAATGATGACAATAAAAGAATTTATAGACACACTTTCTGCAAACTCCAAAAAAGAATTACTTTTTGAATATGCACCAGGAATGTTGGTTGGAGCAAATTACCACATAACAGAGGTAAAAAGTATTCATGTAGCTAGTGTTGATTGTGGTGGGCAGTCAGATAATTGGGATGAAACCATTATTCAGTTATGGGAAAGCCCAGATGAATTGGGTAAAAAAGATTATATGACTGTTGAAAAAGCCCTGCAAATTTTGCAACGTGTTTCAAAAGTAAAAGCATTCAAATTATCATCGTTAGCTAAAATTGAATACAGCAATGCGCAATTTCATACAGCAAACCTCGATGTAGTAGGGGTAAAGGTAAATGAAAGCCAATTAATACTTTCTTTGCATGTGCCTTCAACAGATTGTAAAGCCAAAGAATTATGTGGAGTGCCAGAACCATTAGCGGCAGAAGTGAATAGTTGTGCACCTGGAGGAGGTTGTTGTTAATTCATGGGTGTACAAGGGATACAAATACGAAAATTAACACATCTGGATTGGTGCTGCATATCTAAAATATATGAAGAAGGGCTAGATACGGGTATTGCTTCTTTTGAAACAGGAGTGCCATCCTGGGAAGACTGGAATCAAGCACATGATGCTCAATGTCGTCTAGTGGTCAGTTTAAATAATCAAGTGGTAGCCTATGCAGCTTTGCTGCCAGTTTCTAAAAGACCTCAATTTAATGGAGTGGCAGAAGTACGTATATATGTAGCCGCTGGTTATCGAGGAATAGGAGTTGGTAGTAAATTGTTAAAACAGTTAATACGTAACAGTGAGGTTTTTGGTTATTGGACATTGCAAGTTTCCATTTTTAAAGAAAATGTATCTGCTTTAATGTTATGCAAAAAAATGGGTTTTATTGAAGTAGGAACACGTGTGAAATTGGCAAAAAGGAATGATAAATGGTATGATGTGGAAATGTTGGAACGGAGAAGTGTTGTTGTAGGCGTAGATTAATGAGGAGTAATTGTTAAATGCTGTACAATATATTATATGTGTTTTTTAGTGTAACTGTATGTTGCAATCAGGTGTTCTTTGTTAAATGAAGTTGGAATTATGACTTATTGTCAAGTTTTAAATTAAAATTTTGATTTTTTATAGTGAGTTAATCACTGGGTTTTCAGGGCTTAGTAATAAATTTTAAAAAAACCACAAAAAAGATAGTTGTTAGTTTAGAAAAGCGTTGTATATTTGCACCCCGCTA
>NZ_JH621288.1:0-17517 GCF_000255455.1 Aquimarina agarilytica ZC1
TGCTATTAGTTCCTGTTTTATCATAAACAATTTCCAAAGGTGCTATGGAAGAGTATATTTTCACATAATCGCGTTCATTTTTATCTTCTTCCAAACCTCCATAGTATGCCACGGTACGATTCATTAGTGGCCCATACTCAAAATCAACTCGGCCCTGATCTTTTTCATAGATACTCACTGGTTTTTTATTCGCGTTGTATTTGATCTGTTGCGGGGTATGAGTTTCGTAATAATCTTTTCCCTTAGCATTTAGATCAATCCCCGCTAAACGGTAACGCGTTTGTGTTTGGTAGTTGTAAGTACCCACCAAAGAGTTGTTTTTTATATTTCCGTTGGCTTCGTAGGTCTGGCTATGTACTACAGCACTCCCAATTTTGGTACTCAACAAACGATCTTGATCATCATAGGCAAATACCTCTTCGCCTGTAAAGGCTTTGTTATCCCTACTTTTTAAATTTCCTCGTTTTACATCAAAATCAAAACTTAGATCAAAAACAGTATTGGAACCTTTTTTTACTTTAAATTCCTGTGGCAATCCATAAGCATCATATTTATTGGTTTTGGTAATGCCGTTTCCAATACTAATCTCGGTTAATTGCCCACGCTGATTCTGTTTTTTAATTTGCCAAAGTACTTTATTAGAGTCCTTATCGGAAATTTTTTCTAATGCACCAGACACACTATGGTACTGGTTTTTTATACTTATTTTATTGGATCCTGTAGGTTGTAATTTATTAGTACTCTTGTACGTTTCATAATCAACTCGCCCTTGAGGATCATATTTAATTAATTTTTCAAAACTGGCTTTGTCTTGATTTTCAACTAGTCGAATAGGTCTTTGAAAGTCATCATATACATACCCATAAATATATGTATTAGAGGTTCTATTATTGTCTCCTGTAATTTTCCTAATTTACTTAGAATCATCATAATACTCATATATTAATTCCATATCGGTTTCCTTACCTACGATAAGCTTTTTAGTAGGTTTTCCATATTCATCATATTCATAAGTAGTCGTTCCATTGGCATGGCGTTCCTCTAATAGTTCCCCTAAAATGTTATACTTATAACTATATACCCCCGCGGCAGGATCATTCAGCTCAATTTTACGCCCCCAACCATCAATTTTAGTCGTGATTTTATGGCTTCCGTAATTGGTTTCTTTAGGCGTGTTATTGGCATAGTAGCTATAATTAATAGTCCCTCCTGGATCGGTCATGCTAATGGTATTCCCAACAGCATCCTTAACTGTGGACATTGTTTTTGTTCCATCATCCACACTTACCGAATTGGTGCCATCCCCATAAGTAGTAGTAACAATTTGCCCTGTATACATTTGTTGCCTAATAGGTCGATTGTATTGATCATACGAATGTGTAGTCCATTGACTTGGGTCACTAAAATACGGCTGTGACTCTCTTTTAATTTTACCCACAGCATCGTACTCTACCTTGGTATAAACATATTCGCCCAAAGCATTAGTTACTGCACTCTCATACTCCCAACCTAAACGATTACTATAAGATAAGCTTAATGTGCCTAAAGAACTTAGTGTACTCACCCTAATATCCCCTTCTGTTGGCCCTTGCCAATAGTTAGTTTCAATAGTATTACCTAAAAAGTCGGTTTGTTTAGTTAAACGATTCCATCCATCATATTCAAATTTTTGTTTTTTTCCAAAGGGGTCGGTTTCTTCTAATAAATGCCCTAATTTTTTGTCGTATTTATAACTCACCGTTAAGCCTTCAATATCTGTAGCCGATTCCATAAAGCGACCTGTACTGTCATAGACAGACTCCTCTTTACGATCTTCGATCCCTGCTCCGCTTATGGTTTTACTCGTAATATTTCCAAAACCATCATGCTCATAAGTTTCGGTTAGCCAGCTGGTGCCATTTCCTTTTGTTTTCAGCGTTTTTATAAAATTGTTGGTATAGCTATACTGTTCTCCAGTACTAAAACTATCACTCCCCAATGTAGTGGTGGTATTTTTAGTTTTTGGTCTGCCTATATAATAATTAACCCCAGTACCAGAAGGATTATTGAAATAGGTATTTGTGATAGTTTTGCTCCCTCCTGTGTAGGTTTCTTTACTGGTTAATACATTGTAGTAACTATCATAAGTATTTGTGACTGTCGTATTTATTCCGGTTAAGCCATTTTCGGAAACTACTTTTTTAGGTATATTTAAGTAAGTTTTATTACTATTTAATACATAATCATAAATATAGTTTGTTTTAGAAACAAAGCCACTAGAAGGAAAACTTGTTGCATTATGAACTGCTTTATTAGTGGTCCATGTTTTTTCCAAAACTCCTCTTTTTTTGGGGCTATACTGAGAAATAGTCCATAAAGTCCTAATATCTGCCCCTGACCAAGTGCTTGAAGCCATAAAATTAAAACCTAGTAAACCTAACCCGTTTGTAGAAGACACTAAACCTCCATATCTATAAAATTTAGTTCGTTCTAAACCTGAAAAAGTTTCCTTAGCATTTACAACTACTTTAAAATCATCAGCACTGTTTATCTCTATATAAGGATACATAAAATTTTCAGAAAATCTTTTTGTGTAATGTGAAGCAAAATCTGGCGCTCCATTAATTGCTTTTAAACCTTTATAATTAAAAGCTTGAATTAAGCCATTATTTTCTACAGACTGTATACATAACTCATTTCTATAATTTCCCGTATACTTGTATATATTTACTTCGCCACTATAACTAACAAAGCCATACTCATCCATTAAATTCCCCTTACTTAAATCCGCATAAACTGGATGACCTTTTCCGGGTCTACCTTTATTATGTTTAATAAATTCATTTTTAAATGAAAAACCTAAAAAATCATTAGCAGTTGATTCATTAGTTGCGTAATCTATCCATTGTGATGAATACCTACTATCGCCACTTTCAAAATATGGAGTTACAACCTTATGCTTTATTAAATCCGTTTTTCCATCTTTATTAAAGTCTACAGGTAAATAAAAATATTGAATTATAGATGCTGCTTTATAACAGGGTATTTTAAATTTATTTTTACCTGATGAAAAACATTCTTCCTCTGGATTTTCTAGTGATTTATAGCCTGAATAATTTTCATCAAAATAATTATTCCAGTAATCTAAACCTATATCTTTTTTGTAATAAGTATAGTTTTTTCCATCAGAAATAAAGAACCCCCACGATCTATTCCCTTCACTTATTGATGATATTAAATCTGTTTTTCCATCTCCATTAAAATCACCTGGTAAAAAAACTGTATCCTTTATTTTAATAGATTCTGAAACTACTGTACTTACATGAACAAGCTTGTTATTATTATCTAATGAATAAATTTCAATTTTACCTTCAGAAATATGAAAAATATCTGTTTTACCATCTCCATTATAATCACCTGTTAAAAGCCTACTAACCTTATCGTCCGTTTTAAGTGTACCAATTGAATTAGTCGATGATCCAGCAGGTATAGAACTATCTATTTTATCATTCGGATCTAAATTAATATAATAAACTGACCTTCTGACTCTAGCAGGGTTTGGAATACAGTTCGGCCCACCGCCACCTCTTTGACTATAAGTAAGCTTACCTGTATTTGGATCAAGACACCTATATATATTATTATTTTCATAAAATTGATTTATTGCGATAATATCTGTTATACCATCACCATTAAAATCACCTGATAAATATCGCATATTAAGTAATGATCTCCCCGTGCGAAACCTGCCATCTATTTTCGCAGTAAAATTAACTCCAGGTTTTGCATGAAATCCCTTTTTTAAAAAAATAAAGCTTTTAGAAAAATAATTAACTCCATTACCATTACCCGATACTTTATTTGATGCCTCAACATTTAAACCTGCATAATTCTTTACCTCACTATCACTATTTATATCATCAACTATGTTTAAGGATTTTGGATTAGGTTCTTCCCCAAATAGAGTTGGCTTCAATGGCAAATTCCAATCTTTTGTAAAAACAACTTCAAGCTTTTTATTCCCATTATTTTTAATTTTATTAACCTCAAATAAAACCTTGTTAGTCCCTGGCACCTTCCTTAAAAAAACAAGCCCTTGACTAGTACTAAACTTACCTTGTGGAGTTAAATAATTTGAAGCAAAAACTTGCTCAAACCTACCCGGCTTAAGCGTAGATGTTCTAAAACCATTACCTGTGTTTTCACTAAAAACGATATCTTTAAAATCATCAGGCAAATTCCTGTTTTTTGAAAACCCAATAAAATCCACCTTTTCATCACCATTAAAATCTCCAGAAATCACTGAAGCATTTTTACTATCCCCTACTTTATAGGATAAATTTGATTTTCCTATTTCTTCTACCCTATCTACAACCGTCTCATCATATTTAAACTCCAAAGCTGGCAAAGTTTCATCATCTCTATTTTCTTGTTCAATTTTCTTTATTCGCTTTACATCTTTACTTGTATCTTCATGTGTAATAGTATATTTGAAATACTTATCTGTAGTATTTGTTTTTACCTCAATACTTGTTAATAAACGGTTATTCGTAAAAAACTCACCTCCAATACCAATAGGATTCACATTTGTTTTTTTTCCATAAGTAAACTCTACACGTACTTTGGCTACCGGATCTTCTACATGATTTAAGCGCACTGTTTTATCAACAATTGTGTAACCAAACTCTACTCTATTCCCTTGTGTATCCTCTATACGCGCAACTGACCATTCTAGTTTAGAATGTGATGTGTACGAAGATCCCGTTCCATTACGTCCATACCAATAACGCAAGCCATTGGGGTGGTATACCACAAAATATTGCGGCCCATATGCAGTCCCAAAACGAGAAGTCCCTATAGACTCAATTTTTAAATTTGAATAACTTTCAGTTTGGTAGGTAGCGTCTGCTTTACCGTAAGTACCACTTTTTAAAATCAACCGTTGCCCATCTAACGTAAAGCGATCATCCAGGTCAAAATCTACCCCGTCAATAAAACCATCATGATATGTGGTAGCCGAGGTACGGGTAATACTTGAAAGCCCTGTAATACTCCAGCCATAACCCGCAATACCATCGCCAGCTTGACTATTAAAACTTAAACCTAAATTTGGAAAATGACCTAATACATACGAGGCACTTCAAATGGCACTTGATACGTTAATGCCCCAGATGGTGATACTGAAAAATCCGCAGCTATAGATTTACTAGTATCTTGTGCCCATAAATTGCTTGTAGCACTTAGTAATCCTACTAATGCTATTATGTATTTTATAACTAATTTCATTTATACCTGAATTAATTTTTTATAATTTTTTTTATAACACGTCTGGAATCATTTAAAATAAATTCAACCAAATATAGCCCCGACGCATGGTTTGTTAGGTCGACTAAGGCAAAATTTTCTGTTGCCTTTCGATTCACTATAAAAAAACTACCTCCTGCGCCATCAGATACTTGAATGCTTTTTATGAATTCACTATCAGCATAATCCCATTCAATACGTAAATTCCCTTGCGTTGGATTCGGATAGATTCGAAGTCTATTTACAAAATCGGTTAATTGATCATCTTCGTTTAGCACCACTGACTCCGTTGCTACTTCGCGAACTAGTTGTTTTGCCCCTGAGGCACAGTTACCTGTTGGGCAATATTTTCGTTCTATTTGATTTCCTACCGCATCGTAACTAAATACCAATTTGGATTGTGCTGACATAGTGATACTAAATAGCGTCACAACAGCAATTATGAGTTTATACATTTTTAAATGTTTTTGAAATTATTAAGAGTAATATACTAGTCTTGTTAACAAAAGAACACTTTGTATTAGATACATCCATATTCAAAACTATTCTCGATATACTTCATTTTACCCAAAATAAAGTACTTGAACCAATAGGCTTCTACTTTAACAACAAGGCTTCAAGCTTTTCTAATCTTTGTGTTAAGGCCTTGTTAGCTGCTTGTAATTGTTCATTAACACTAGCTTGTTGATCTAATTGCTTTTCTTGCGCTATAGTATACAAGGTCAACTCTTCTACTTTTTGTAATAGTTTGTTTGACATTTCCGAAACCTTCATATCATTGGCTCTAAACTCATCTGCCGATGGCATTTCTGGTAAGTGCTTGTTTCTTTTTATAAAAGCTTCTACCTCGGCTAAGGGTTGCAATTTGTAGTCTGCTTCAAAAACCCAGTCTGCAGCGTCTTTTAAACTTACCTTCACCTCTTTTGCCCAGATGGTTCCGTTAACGGATAGCTCGTTTTGTGGAGTTAATGTTCCTATACCTACTTTACCGTTTGACCCAAAAACAACATTTTCATCACCAGCTCCAGTTGCAAAAATAATGGAGTTAGTATCTTCATTACCTCCACCAAATGTTGATCTTATATAAGCTCTATCATTACCACCAACAGTTTCTAAAAACTTAATTTTTTTTGTTCGAACCAAAGCAATATCTCCATTAACTTCTAATTTTGCTTTAGGATTATTCATTCCTATACCTACGTTACCACTTGAATTTTTAATCATTATTGCTTGGGTATATTTAGTAGTACCTACTGCTAAATCAATACTCCCTCCTGTTCTAATTCTTCCTTCTCTGGCATTGGTTCCATTACCTACATACCCCACAAAAACTCCTTTTCCTGTTTTATGACTAAATGAACTTAGTAAATATTCATGATTATTTGTTGCTGCTTCTTTTCGTACATCTAAAGTATAAACAGGATTAGTAGTACCAATACCCACTTTAGCTTCTTTATTTATTGTTAAAGCCGTAGTCGGAATATTCGTTAACGATGAAGATGTTCCTAATCGTAATTTTCCAGTTACTGATTCAAAACGCAATTCTGCGGCATAGTGCGAAGGATTTAAATCAACACTCCCAGAAGGTGCATAATTAAAACCTATAATTTTGTGTCCACCATCGTGAAAAGTAAATGCATTTGAAATTTGAAGTTTTTCTTTAGGGGTTATTGTGCTTAAACCAACATTCCCATTTTCTTTAAAAATGACACTTTCCTTCCCAGATCCTGTAGCAAAAATAATAGAATTGAAATCTTCATTTCCTTTTCCATCTGTTGATCTTATATAAGCTCTTTCACCACCTCCCACTTTTTCTAAAAACTTGATTTTTTTAGTGCGAACCAAAGCAATATCACCTGGCACATTAGTATCCTGAGAAAAAACAGATTGCACTGAAAAAAATAAAAAAGAAATCGATAAAACGAAGTGATAAGTAGTTCTAAAATTCATTAAGAATATTTTTTGTTTTAGTAATTGGCGCGAATATAACCACTTTCCTCTAATTCAATAATTTACCACTGCAACACAATGATTTAGACTTTCTCACAAAAAAGCAAAAAAAAATACTCATTCTTACTAAATAAGTATTTTTTTGTTAAAATATTACTAAAATTAACAATATGCTTACCTAGCGTCTAAAATGTCAATTAAATGTTAAATTTTAAGATATTTATTCTACCGATACTGATCATAACTATCCACAACGATCTCCGCTTTTAAATCGTGTAACAAGTTATATAGTCCAAAAAAAGTACGGTTTATATACAAGAAATGCCTACTTCCTCTACTTCCATTCATTTTTCTAAGCTCTTTATCATTGGAATATTTTTCACTTAGTTCAGTAATTTTATTCCAAAAAATTTCGTCTGAAAAGTCGAAGGTTTTGTTGTGGAAAGGAGAGGTGAATAAGGATAACATTTCATGAAACAATGTCGAAAAGAATTTAGTTTCCTTTGGCGTATCCGTGGGTAATAAGATTTCCAATTCAAACATTTTTTGTTTGAAAATTTCGGGGTTATTAATGTTTTCTATTTTAGCTAATTCAAAATAAGGCGTATAAAACTCCATGGGTACCTTTTTTATACAACCAAAGTCGATCGCTATTAAATTAACATCTTTATCCACCAGAAAATTTCCCGGATGTGGATCGGCATGTACCGCCTTTAACACGTGCATTTGATACATATAAAAATCCCAAAGCGCCTGCCCTAGTTTGTTCCCCTCTGCCTGCGTAAAACTTTTGGCGGTAAACTCACTTAAGTGCTCTCCTTCCATCCAATCCATGGTAATAATACGCTCGCTTGAATAGGCTTCGTAATATTTAGGAAACTTTAAATTCGGGATCTTACTACAAGCCTCGGTAATTTCCTTGCTTTGTTCCACTTCCAATATATAATCGGTTTCCTCTAAAAGCTTTCCTTCTATTTCCTTAAAGTACTTTTCCGTTTCTTTTCCTTTCAAATTAAACATTCGAATAGCAATAGGCTTTACCATAGCCAAATCCGATCCAATACTATCCGCCACTCCCGGATATTGAATTTTTACTGCAAGTTGATTACCATCCTTTTTTGCTTTGTGTACTTGACCAATACTTGCCGCATTGACCGAATTTGCAGTAAATTCATCAAAAATAACCTCGGGATATTCCCCAAAATAGGTTTTAAACGTTTTTCTAACTAATGGGGCCGACAAGGGAGGCACACTAAATTGTGCTAATGAAAAACGCTCTACATAAGCCTTTGGCAATAAGCTTTTTTCCATGGAAAGCATTTGTGCTACCTTTAAAGCACTTCCTTTCAAACTTTTTAATCCATCATAAATATCTGTGGCATTATCTTCATTCAGTTCGTCTTTTGATATTTCGGGATTTAAGGCTTTTTTACCATAATATTTTAAATAATTACCTCCTACTTTTACTCCAGTTTTCACTAATTCAGTAGTACGTCCCAACTTTGATGTGGGTATGCTATCAATTGTCTTCATTCATTTGTAGGTTTAAATTTTACTGTAATTCAGCATTTCATTGGGCTTGAGTGTGGTTATGCCATACGTTCTTTCCACAAAAACTTTCCTAAATCCAATATATTATCCAAAGGAGTATTATCAAATATATCAAAAACAGTATGCACCGATTTTTCAATGGCTACATCTGTTTTTTGGAAACCAGCCGACTCATCATCCTTCCAAAACTTTAATAAAAATAAGAATTGAACCCATGTAGCTTCCCCCACCAAAGCAACAGGTTTTTTGGTAATCTTTAGTTTTTTCTCTTCGTTATCCGTACTCACTAATTCCTTACCAAATTCCACCACTTTTTTACGTAAATCCCCTAATTGCTTTAAATTTTCCAGTCTACTTTCTGTCTCATGTAACGCCCATAATACATAACTCCTATTAGCCGTTAGCATTTCAAAAAAAGTAAAATAAAAAGTAAGTAACTTTTCTCTACTGGAATAAGCCTCGTAATCCGAATTTTTGGCAAGTAAATCTTCTACGTAAGTATAAAAATCAACCCATATTCCTTTTTTTAAGCCTTCCAAACTTCCAAAAGATTGATAAAAAACGGATTCCTCTATCTCATTCTCTTTACAAAATGAGAACACACTTTGCGGAGCTCCATGCATTAGCACATGCTCCATATATGCAGAAACGATATCCGATTTTGTAGTTTTTTTTACTGTTTTTGCTTTGGCTGCCATATTCACTTTAGTTTGCTGTAAAGATAATGACTGTTTAACATTTTATACACAAACATAAACAAAATGATTTGTTAAAATTTATCTTAATTTTTTATTGAACCTACATTTATGTTAAAAAAACCTATTTTTTGTCGATCAGTTAAAAATCACATCAAAAAAGGACTGGATTTTGATATTATTTTATTAAATTAACCTAAACAAGTAATTTTTATTCATTATTTGTTTACAACCCCAAGTACTAACTGAGTTATTTATCCATCCCAAATCGATAGGTAATACTATTAAAATCTTAACCTATGAAAATAAAATTTTTACCCTACGTTTTATTTTTGGTTACTTTTTTAAGTAACGCACAAACAAATAACACCGCATTAAAAGTTGGTGATGAATTCCCTTATTTTGAACTTGAAACCATTGATGGACATACTGTTACCTCAGATGACATTCGAGGTAAATTAGTGTTTTTCAATTTATGGTTTATTCATTGTAAACCTTGCATTGATGAATTACCCGAATTAAATACACTAAAAGATCATTACGAAGATGATGTTATTTTTATATCCGCCACTTTTGAAAACGAAAGTGACGTAAAACAATTTTTGTTGCACACCAAATTCAATTTTGAATATATTGCTACCGACGCTGGTCCTTTTCTAAAAAACCAAATAGGCAACATTAGCTATCCAAAAAATTTCATTATTGATTATGATGGCACTATAAAAGCCATAAAAGGTGGCCTTCCTGTAAAAACAGTAACTACGTTGGATAATAAAATTGTAAAGAAAAAGAGCGACTACACTTATTTTGCGCGCTATTTGGATGATTTAATTAATTATTAACGTGAATTCAACATAAGAAAAGATATAGATTCGAATAAAATTCTGCAATAATTTTGTGCAGAGAATCATCTTTCCGTATCAAAAAGCCCTTTCTCGATTCAATTTTCTGTCGAAAATCACTCGAACTGGTAATTTTGATACTAGCTTGAATTTAAACCCAAATTATGCAATAGAAAATTTATTATACCATGAAACCACTTCAAAAACAAACACTTCGTTGCACTTTTCAATTTAACCATAGCGGTGCTATGCTGAAATTGAGAAAGCACTTGTTTTTATTGAGGTTTCAAGTCTCATTACAAAGTTCTATTACATAATCTGGGTTAAATCGAGCTCATGTTTATTAATACGATTTAGCTCCTAACTCTTGATACGTCAATTTAGATTGATACCCGATACCTGATGTTTAGCATTGATTCAAATTGACACTTTGTCAGCAAATGCACCTTGGTATTTTTTTTGAAACAGACTAGTCACATTAACTAGTATTAACATTTAAAAAAATATACCTTATGGCTACTGGAAATATTAATGTTTCGGTTGAAAATATTTTTCCACTTATAAAAAAATTTTTATACTCAGATCACGAAATTTTTCTTCGTGAACTTATATCAAATGCTACAGATGCTACATTAAAGTTAAAGCATTTAACCAGTATTGGAGAATCTAAAGCGGAATACGGAAATCCTTTTATTGAAGTTAAAGTTGATAAAGAAGGAAAGAAAATTCACATCATTGACCAAGGTTTAGGAATGACCGCTGAGGAGGTTGAAAAATACATCAACCAAGTTGCCTTTTCTGGCGCCGAAGAGTTTTTAGATAAATATAAGGACAGCGCCAAAGATGCTGGAATTATTGGACATTTTGGTCTTGGTTTTTACTCTGCCTTTATGGTTGCTGACAAGGTTGAAATTATTACTAAATCGCATACCGATGCGCCTGCTGCCTACTGGGTTTGTGACGGATCACCTACTTTTATTTTAGAAGAGGCTGACAAAAAAGAGCGTGGTACCGAGATTATTCTACACGTTAGTGAAGAAGAAACGGAATTTTTGGAAGACTCAAAAATTAGCGAATTACTTGTAAAATACAACAAGTTCATGCCTGTACCCATCAAGTTTGGTACTAAAACAGAAACACTTCCAAAGCCCGAAGGTGCCAAGGAAGAAGATCCTGCGCCTACTCAAGAAGTGGACAACTTTATCAACAATCCAACTCCTGCTTGGACAAAACAACCTGCAGATTTAGAGGATAAAGATTATAAGGACTTTTACCGCGAATTGTATCCAATGCAATTTGAAGAGCCTTTATTTAACATTCACTTAAATGTAGACTATCCTTTTAATTTAACAGGTATTTTATACTTCCCTAAATTAGATCCAAGTGTAGGTATACAAAAAGATAAAATTCAATTATACCAAAATCAGGTATTTGTAACGGATAATGTTGAGGGTATTGTTCCCGAATTTTTAACTATGCTACGTGGAGTTATTGACTCCCCAGACATTCCATTAAACGTATCACGTTCATACTTACAAGCCGATGGTGCTGTTAAAAAAATATCTAGCTACATTACACGTAAAGTTGCCGATAAACTAAGCTCGTTATTCAAAAACAACCGTGAGGATTTTGAGGCTAAATGGAACGATATCAAAATTGTTATTGAATACGGAATGCTTTCCGAGGACAAGTTTTTTGATAAAGCCAAAAACTTTGCACTTATTCCAACTGTGGATAATGCCTACTTTACTTTTGACGAATTAAAAGCCAAAATTGAAGCTGCTCAAACGGATAAAGATGGAAAACTTGTGGTGTTATATACCTCTGACAAAGATGCACAACACAGTTACATTCAAGCTGCCAAAGACAAAGGCTATGAAGTTGCATTATTAGACTCGCCAATTGTTTCTCACTTAATCCAAAAATTAGAGAGCACTTATGAAAACACCACTTTTGTGCGTGTCGATGGTGATCATATTGACAACTTAATCAAAAAGGAAGACACCACAGTTTCTAAACTTAATGATGAAGAAAAAGAAGCTTTGAAAACCACTATTGAAGGAGTAGTTCCCAAAGAAACATACACCGTTCAAGTTGAAGCTATGGACAGCCAAGCATCCCCTTTTATTATTACGCAGCCCGAATTTATGCGTCGTATGAAAGAAATGCAACAAACTGGTGGCGGAGGAATGGCGATGTTTGGAAACATGCCCGAAACTTACAATTTAGTAGTTAACTCTAACCACAGCTTAGTTGAAAAAATTAATGCCGCCGAAAATGACGAAGCAAAATCTGCATTAATCAAACAGGCATTGGATTTAGCAAAGCTGTCACAAAACTTACTTAAAGGTGAGGATTTAACCAACTTTGTGAAACGTAGTTTTGATCTTATATAAAACTTGTTAAAGAGTTATACGATTTACTAACAAAAACCTAACCTGAGTTTAATTTGTAACATTAAGCTCAGGTTATTTTTTTGTCCATTATTAATATCCCGAAGTTTTGGGCGTGCCCTAAAGGTCGGGCTTTCCGTTACAATTCCTCGCTCTTCCTAACGTCAGGCTGTGGGATTTCCGCTGCAATCCCTCACGCAAAAAAAAAACATAACACCAAATGTTATACATTAGCATTTATATCGAAAATTATCTTTTTTACGCTAAAACTGCCCTTCTTAATACAATTTTCTATCGAAAATTACTCGAATTGACAATTTTAGCACTTGGATATAGGTATAATAATTCAGAGTATACACATCACTCCTTATTATGAAAAAAATTACACTATTAATTACTATGCTGTGTTTCACTTCTTGCGTAAGCACCAAACATTTTAATACACAAATAGCAAAAGAACACAGCGTAATTGAACTCCATAATGATATTGATAAAGCCTACTACGAATTAAAAAAACTACACCCTAAACTTTACCAATACATTTCAAAAAAAGATTTAGACCACAAATTCGATAGTTTAAAACAACACATTAACCAACCTTTAAAAAGTCATGAGTTTTACAAAAAAATAGCGCCTGTCATTGCCTCAATTAAACAAGGTCATATATCGGTTGCTCCTCCTTTTAAAAAATGCACTGCAAAAGAAAAAAAACAGTATAAAAAAACATCGTTTGATTTTAATAAATTGGATTTTGAATATGTAACTAATGCTTTTTTAATTAGTGCTAATTACAATAAAACCGGCAAAGAAATTGTAGGTAGCGAAGTGATTCGTGTAAATAATGAACCTATTCAACAAATTATTCAGCAATCAAAAAAACGCTTTGCCTCAGACGGGTATAACACTACTTTCCACAACCGAATTATAGCACATCATTTTTCGGGCATGTACCTAAAACACAAAGGCGTGGTTATGGATAGTATTCGCTTGCAACTTAAAAACAAGGATTCGGTGTATTACAAAACCTTTACACGTGTTTTAAAAGAAAAATACCGAAAAAAGGATAGTACAATAACGCCTATCAAAAAAGTAAAATTAACTCAAGAACAAAAATTAGCACATCGAAAAAAACAACGCTTCCAAAAAAAATACAACAAACAACATGGTTTTATTAAATCAAAAGATTTATACCAACGAAATTTCAGCTTTATAGGTAAAGATAGCCCCATTGCCTATTTAAAAATAAGAGGTTTTCACACAGGTAACTACAAAAAATTTTATGAAAACAGTTTTCAAAAAATAGAGGCTACAAAAACGAAAACTTTAATTATTGACCTAAGGGATAATACCGGAGGAAGATTAAACGAAATTTACAAACTCTACTCCTATTTAACTGATCAAGAATTCCAATTTGTAAACAAAGCTAAAAGCCGTACTCGCATCCCTGTTTTTAAAGCTATAGCAACTGGAGGAATTCCCTTTTCGGTTAAATTTTTTAGCTACTTAATTAGCCCTATCTTAATCACTCATGATCTTTTAAAAACTTCTAAAAGAGAAGGTAATATAGAGTACAAACTCTCCAGTTCAAAAGTAAAAAGCAAGCCCAATCCCTTAAATTTCAAAGGAAACATTTATGTGTTAATCAATGGAAACTCTTTTTCGGCATCATCCATACTAGCAACAAATTTACATGCTACAAACAGCGCTGTTTTTGTCGGCGAAGAAACTGGTGGAGGCTATAATGGAACTGTTGCTGGGCTGTATAAAAATGTACTACTGCCCAATTCAAAAATTCGATTTAATTTTGGCTTAATGCAAATTGAAGCTCCTTACAAAAATGAAAAAATAGGTCACGGTATTGTCCCCGATATTAAAATTACCCCCACAAAAGAAGATAGAACCAACAACGTTGACCCCGAATTAACATGGGTATTAAAGCATATAAATGCTAAAAAAGAAGTCCTTTATAAGACAGGCATACAATGAATTTGATTTGTAGGATAACCAAAAAATTAGGGAACGTTCTAAAACCCTCCCTAATTTTTATTTACTCCGTATTTTTTGGAGGCTGCTATTTCTTTTTAATAAATGGTCCTAAAAAGTCACTTTTTAAAGTTTTCTCTATGCCTTCAACATCATACTGCACACCCAAGTACTTCCCTAAAATTGCTTCAGTTGGCTTATATGAATCTGAATTAGCCCCTTTAATTAACTTGGCATTTGTTCCTTTTTTATCATCGGCTACAACCCAATTAAACGTCGCTTTACCTTCAAAATTAAAGAAAAACTAGGTGGTATAAACCGCACCAATATTTTGTTCTTTTTTGGGATCTAAAGCTACAGATTCGTTATTGAGATTAATTCCAACTATGTCTAAGTTTGGCTCAACCTCATCCCCTTTAGCATCAACAAATTTTGAATCTTTCACCGTTATTTTGGCATTCGTAGAAATTGCAGATACCGGTTCCATTTTTGTGTCATTATCATCCGAGTCACATGAAACTCCTAAAAATAATGTCAGTACTCCAATAAATTTAATTACCGCTTTTTTCATTTTATAAAAAATTTAATTATTGTTTACTTTAAAACAACAGAAATGTTAAATTCCCTAATTTTTTTATAAAAATTTTAGCTAATCTACAGCAACTTTCATTCTAATTCATTTTAAATAAACAGATTACCTTAATCTTCGAACTATATCCTCCAAGCCATTTAATTTTAGCTCATATACACTTTCCATTTGCAAGCCTAACTTCCCTTTAGGAAAACCTTTGTTTTTATACCAAACAATATAATATTCCGGTAAATCAATTAAAAAGCGATCTTTATATTTACCAAATGGCATTTTAGCCTTGGCCAGATCTAAAAGAAACTGTTTTTGATCTTCCATCTAATTATTCGGCATAAGCTTTATAGACTTCTAATAATTTAGCTACTTTTTCTTCCCAAAGTAACTGTAGTTCTATATTTTTAGAATGTGCTGTTTCCTCATCATAAGCCTCTTGCATTTGGACACGCTCAAATTCCACATCGCCATGAATTTTACTCATCGCTTTTCGAATATTCCTTCCAAATTTATACTCCCCTAGGCGTTTTCTAAAGATGCGTGCATGCAATTCTGTTATATCAAAGTGCAACTGTTCATGTATTAAAAGTTCGGCATCCTTTTCCTTTTCAATTACCCAAGAAAAAAAAGGTTGCACATAACTTTCAACTTCATACTGTAAATCAATTTTGTTTTGCGCAGTAGAGTAACTCCATTTAAAACCAATGCCCGTATTTACACTAGCTGCAAATTCCGTATTACTGGGTATTGCCCCTTTAAATGAGTCCCAGGTTAATTTAGGTTGCGCACTGTAAGTTACTCTCTTTTTTGAATTATTTTGATGACTTTGACCTATTATAGGCAATGTGAATAATAAAAATAAGCATAGTATTCTCATTATTCTACTACTTTAAATTCCAAACCTTCTGCGTAACGCATAATATAACAAGCAGCATTAACATAACCTCCTTCGGGATTCATGGTATACCCAAATTTACACTCATTGTATTCGGTTGTAAAATTTTGACTTGCTTGCTCATAAATATCAAATGAAGAACCTAATCGCAATAGTAAATCATAGGTTAAATCATATCCTCGAACGGCATAATGATTAGGTAATACTCCATACTTTGACTTATATGTATCATACAATTCAGGTCGCTTTTCTGCTGTCATCTCTTTTTGCATAGAGGGATAATGAAATCTTAAATTGGAAAGATGTGCGTTTAATATAGACTCGTTTTCATACACATTCGACTTGTTAGTGGTAAATAAAGTAATTTTATGCGATTTTGCTCGGGCATTTAAAAAAGGGACCACATTACTTATTAATTGCATACTGGATGACTCTAAAAACACCCAAGTCTCTTTTTTGTCATTAGGCTCTCCCAATGCTTCAACTAAATTTGCTTCTTTTAAAAAATTCTCTTCTTCTGGGTCTAAAACAGTAGCGCCTTCAAAAGCCTTTTTTAATTTTTCCTTTACCGCTGTACTTTTCTTATCTGCTATAATAATAATATTCTTTTTCGAAGTATCCTTTTTTACAAAAGCAATTATTTTATCCTCCAACACCGAAGCTGTAGGCACTGTTTGAAATAAGTTTTTATGCTTTGCATTTACTTTATTAGAAATGGGAGATAATACGGGGGTATTGGATGACTTTAATACTGCAGCCGCTTTTTCTACATTCTTTTTATATAATGGGCCTATCACAGCATCACTATCTGCTATAGCTTTATCTTTTATTAATTTGGCAACTACCGCATCACTCTTTTGTGTATCATATACATTTAAATTAACACTAATTCCTTTTTGCTTAGCAGCCTCAACAGCCAATAACACTCCCGAATAGAAGTCAACTGTTAAACGAACTACTTTACTTTTTTTTATATGATCTTTTAACGATTCTTCCTCATCAAAATCAACTTTATTGATCCCAAAAGGCAACATTACGGTTATCGTTTTAGTATCCACATAACTTATACGATTCTCTAAATCCATTACTACCCCACTTTCCGATAAATTAAAATCATCCAGGTTAGGCAAACGCAAAATCATACCCGCCTTAAGCCCATCCTTTACCGATGGATTAAGCACCTCTAATGAATCGGAACTAATTTCAAATCTTCGTGTTAAGCTATAAATAGTTTCCTTAGGCATTACTTGATACAACTTAAATTTCTGATCTACATTTAAAGATTCATCAGACACGAGCTCTGGTACTAAAATTTGAATTCCAATAGGAAAATCTTTCCCTA
>NZ_JH621288.1:17567-26511 GCF_000255455.1 Aquimarina agarilytica ZC1
TGCCATAACGGGTGTCCTTTGGCTGAACCGTATAGATTTTTGTTTTTTTAGCGCTCTTTTCCGCTACCACATCACTAGATCGGTCTTTTTTACTCCCCCCTAACTTGCGTACTACTTTATTAGTTTTTGGAGCCGGCTGTGGTATTTTAAGTATATCACCTCTTCGAAGCGGATCCTCTTCTAAAAACGAATTATACTTTTTTATTTCATCAACTCCTACTTTATATTTTCTGGCAATACTATACAGAGTTTCCTTTTTTTTAGTCTTATGCTTCTCAAAAACAACTCCTTCAACGTAGGTTTCAGGAGGAGTTACCACATTAGGAAGTACTATAAAAGTATCTGGCTGGATACCTTGTTTTGCCATAGGATTTAAATTATAAATCGCCTCTGGAGTAGTCCCATAAAGTTTGGCTATCGAGTATACATCCTCGCCTTTTTCAACTTTGTGTTGCTTAAAATTAAACTGAGCTTGAGCAAGTTGAACACAACTAAACAAAGCTACAATTAGCATCCAAATGTTTTTCATACACTTATAATTTGTAAAACAATATACACTTTAATAATGAACTCGTCTTTATTTTTTTATTGTAGCAAAATTATCTTTTTACCTCAACATAAAATATCTGACAAACTAAATCCAAAATACCCCATAGAAAATCTATTCCGTATCGAAACCGATGTAAAATCAAATGTTTCACAACACTTTTTAATTTAACAATAGCAGTGCTATACTAAAATTAAAAAATACTCGATACTACTGAGCATTCAATACTCATAACAAAATTCTCTATAGCCTAACCCAGGTTAAACTATAAAATTAGTGCGCTGAATTCATTATTATTTAATTAATAAGAACCAACGCACTAATCTTTTACTATTTTAAAAATAATCTATTTTTTTTATTCCCATTCAATAGTTGCTGGTGGTTTTGAGCTTATATCATATACAACTCTATTCACCCCTTTTACTCTATTAATTATTGCGTTTGATGTTTTTTGCAAAAACTCATAAGGTAAATTTACCCAATCCGCAGTCATTCCATCGGTACTTTCGACAGCACGTAAGGCTACACACTTTTCATACGTACGTTCATCACCCATTACTCCTACACTATTTACAGGAAGTAAAATAGCTCCAGCTTGCCATACTCGATCATATAATCCTTCTTCTTTCAATCCATTAATAAAAATAGCATCTACTTCTTGTAAAATAGCTACTTTTTCGGCTGTAATATCACCTAGGATACGAATAGCCAACCCTGGACCTGGAAAAGGATGACGACCTAATAATTCTGGGTCTATCCCTAGTGATGCACCTACTCTACGCACCTCATCTTTAAACAATGCACGTAAAGGCTCGACTACTTTTAGCTTCATATAATCGGGTAACCCCCCTACATTATGATGCGATTTTATAGTTGCCGAAGGTCCTCCAGTTGCCGAAACAGATTCAATAACATCCGGATAAATAGTTCCTTGAGCTAACCATTTAGCATCATCAATTAATTTTGATTCATCGTCAAAAACATCAACAAAAGCTTTCCCTATAATTTTTCGCTTACGCTCGGGATCACTCTCGCCAGCTAAAGCATCCAAAAAGCGTGCCGAAGCATCCACTCCTTTTACATTTAAGCCCATTCCATGATACTGCTTTAACACACTATCAAATTCATTTTTACGAAGCAATCCATTATTTACAAATATACATTGTAAATGACTCCCTATAGCTTTGTGTAATAGTACTGCTGCTACAGTAGAATCTACACCTCCACTTAATCCTAAAATTACTTTTTCGGATCCAATTTTTTCTTTAAGCTCTGCTACAGTCGTTTCAACAAAAGAGTTTGGTGTCCACTCTTGGGCTACTTCTGCTATTTTTACTAAAAAGTTTTCTAACAATTGTTTCCCATCTGTAGAGTGATATACTTCGGGATGAAATTGAATCGCAAAAGTTTGTTCACCTTCTATTTTATATGCTGCATTTTCAACATCATGTGTACTGGCTAATCGTACTCCACCTGCTGGTAATGCTTTAATGGTATCACTATGACTCATCCATACTTGCGAGCCTTCATTTATTCCTTCAAAAAACACTTCTTCGTCTTTCACATAAGATAAATTAGCTCTACCATACTCACGTGTATTGGATGGAGCTACCTCTCCTCCATGGAAGTGAGCTAAATATTGAGCCCCATAACACACTCCTAAAAGTGGTTTTTTTCCTCGTATTTCTGAAAGATCTACATGTGGCGCTTGATCACTACGCACCGAAGATGGTGACCCTGAAAGTATGACTGCCTTAAAATCTGATAAATTTGCTGGCACCTTATTAAAAGGGTGAATTTCACAATAAATATTGAGTTCTCTAACTCTGCGCGCAATTAACTGAGTGTATTGCGAACCAAAATCTAGGATAAGGACATTATTTTGCATGGGCAAAAATACTATTTAATTGAAACCTGTAAAATAGTGTATGCAAAAATTAATTCAACTTGTTATAAACATATGCTTCATTAATGAATTTTCATATATTAAGCGAATTAAATGCATTACCTTAGAATATTGTTTTAAAAGTCTAACTTTACACTAATATGCCTTCACAACTTTTAACTCATATTTTTCAAGATTTACAGATTGGAATTAAAACTCGCAATCACCCATACAGGTATGCTAGCTTGGCAAGCATTTCCCAAAATACGCCAACGCAACGCATGGTTGTAGTTAGAGAAATTGAAGAAAATACCATCACGATTTACACGGACAGTCGCACTAAAAAAGTTACTGACTTTACACAAAATGCCAACGCATCCTTATTATTCTATAATTACGAACAAATGAAACAAATACAACTTAGAGGTACTGTTTCAATTGACAAAGGTGCCGATCCTAATCTATGGAATACGATTTCGGAAAAGGCGCAAAGAGATTATACCACTCATTTGGCTCCAGGTAGCCAGATTGATCACCCAAAAAAAGTAGCTTACCAAAAAGAACATATTCATTTTTGTAAACTACTTTTCACATTTACTGCTATAGATTATTTAGAAATTAAACAACCGCATCACATTAGAGCTTGCTATTTACTAGAAAACAACCACTGGGAAGGTAATTTTATAGTACCGTAACCCAATACCTGATCTCTAAAAATACTATTCCTTTAAAATACGCTGTGGCGGAATGGCCGCATTTGAATATTTTACAAAATAAATACCCGCAGGGTAACTAGAAAAGTCTATAGTGCTTTCAGAAATACTCAATGCTTGTGACATTAATTTTTTTCCTTCTAAATCAAATATTTCAACATGTAAATCATATGTTAAATCGCTATTTAGTCCATTTATGGTTAATAGATTAGTCACAGGATTTGGTGAGGCATACACCTTTTCTTCAGCCATTTTTTCACCAAAACTAGGAACATCTAAAACAGCTTCAGTAAAATTTCCCGCCCACTTTATTCCTTCTTCAACATGTTTTATAAAAGTGGTGTTGGTTTTATAATCATCCCCATTATGACCTAGGGCTGTATAAAATGAACGCCCTCCTTCAAATTCCTTAAACCAAGAAACAGGTCGCGACTCATCATAATCATTTTGCATTCCATTTGGGCCTGTTGTTTCCCTAACCACTAATAAATTTTTATTCCCTGGAAATAATTGTCCTCCATTATTTTTCCAATAATAATATTCTTCAGACTTATTCCATTCACCTTCAATAAAATCAACCGATGGATGATCTTTATTAGCCTCCACTACATCCAACACATTAGGATGATTATTGTTGGTATGGTTAGGATTTACTTGAATAATTCCACCTACCAAATCATTATAAAAAGGCCAAGACCTATCACGATAAGTATCTGTAGCTGCATGTATCCCTACAAAACCACCTCCAGCTTTTATATAATTTTCAAATGCGGTTTGCTGCTCCGAATTCAAAAGCCCATTACCACTGGTATTACACCAAACAACAACTTTATAATTTGCTAAATTTGATGCGTTAAATTCACTAGCATCAGTTGTATTATCTGTAGTCCAAATGCCATTAGCTATCCCTAAATCTTCGATCATTTCAATACCTTCTGGAATAGACTCATGTCTAAACCCTTCCGTTTTATGAAAAACCAATACTTTATTTTGAGAAATAACCAATTGACAGCACACCATAAAAATGGCTAACAAATGTATTTTCATTACGATTAATTTTAAGAGTTATGTAGAATTTCAAAAAATAAGAGCATCGTTTTAAGTTAGACTTAGTTAAATGATAACGATATATTATCATTTATATTTCTTAAGTAACTATTAACAATCGAAATACAAAAACTACAAATGAATTGTGAAATACGAGTCTTTTAACTCCCAATTAATTATAAGTAAATAAGAGAAAATCCTTGCCCTAAAGGATCTAACTTTTCCTTTAGACTTGGAATTAAATCAGCTCCATAGGCTAAATAAAACTCTGAAAAATTAGACTTACGTTCTTGTAAACTTTGATGCGGAAATAACTCATTATGTATCGAAGTCAATCGAGACACATGATCTGATAATTTTAGGCGTTGCGCTTTTAGTAAACGCTTCTCTAACACATCTAAACCTTTTAATTGCTTGACTTGTTGCGCTTTTACTGCCCCTAAAAAACTTTTATCTGTTTGAGATGCTATTTCCTCCAATCCTTTAAATTGAACTTTTAATTCCTTTTTTTGTTCCGAAAAATCAATAGGAATATCAGATACTTGTCGCACCTTATAATTAATTAATTCTGCAGATTTCATAAAGAGCTCTTGCGGTGACACAGAAAGTTTTTCTAATTTTTGTTGCTGCTTTTTAGAAATTAACAAGGCAGAATTACGCAACAATACTATAGGAAAAGGTACGCTAAAAGACTTAAAACTTTCTTTTAGCTGAAACCAATAGGCTAGCTCTCCTCCCCCTCCTATGTAGCACAAATTAGGCAATATAACCTCTTGATATACGGGTCGCATTAATGCATTTGGACTAAAATGCTCTGGTTTTGTTTCTAATTCCTGAAGTATTGCAGACAATGAAGGCCATGTAAACTTAAAATCAACAGTTGAAAAAGAGGCTTTCTCTAATTGCACTATACGCTCTCGATAGCCTTTTACTCCATAAAATAAATTAATCTCTCGCGGAGTCACTTGTGCTTTATAGCCTTGATTTTTTAACTGTTCTGTTGTTTTAGTAACTTCAGCGAAAGCGCTATTCTTTTCCAGCTCCTGAGTAACCACTGGCTTAAAAAGTGATTTTAATGCGGTATCATTCCCATCAACAATTACTAAACCATAAGCTCCAAATAGTTCATTAACAATATACCTTGTTGCATCGGTTAAATTATCATGCGCCAAATAACCTTTTTCAAATAATTGCTTTAAGTACTCGGCATTTTTGCCTCCCCCAAGTTCATTTTTCAATACTTCAAAAACGGCTTTTAAGCCATTGGTATCATAATCTCCTACATATCCATTCGCATTATTTAAACCTTCGGCTTTATTCCAAGCGATTTTTTTTCCGTGAAGCGTGAAGTAATTAATTTCCAAAAAGTCATGATCTTCCGATGCCATCCAATACACCGGCACAAAATCATAGCTTCCGTAAGTTTCTTTTAACTGCTCTGTAAGATTTATTGTAGAAATAATTTTATACAAAAAGTATAATGGTCCTGTAAATAAATTTAATTGATGCCCTGTAGTAACCGTAAAGGTCGTTTCATTTAACAGTAAATTTATATTATTTTGGGATGGTTCAGTTACAGCAATATCCTGGTATTGCTTTGTTAAACTTTCCACCAACACTTGCCTATTCGTATTGGAAAAAGACTGTTTTTTTTCAAGAATCTGATCTTTAAAACTGTCTAAACTAGGAAAACGTTTATAAAATGGTGCTAATTTTTCTTTTTGATCTAAATAATCACATATTAGTGAAGAAAAATATCCTGTCTCTTTAAACGAAATACAGTCTGAAGGCATAATTACTATTTTGGAATACTGTCGAAATTACGAAATTAGAATTACGAATCACGCCGTTTTTTTCCAAAAAACAACTATTATCACAAGCTTAACAAATCATCCTACTATTCCCCGTTTACACTGGCGCTGCAAACAAATCAAAATCCGCAGCATCATAAACTTTTACATTTACGTATTCCCCTGTTTTTAAATAATGCTTTGCGGCATCTATTAAGACTTCATTATCCACATCCGGCGAATCAAATTCCGTACGACCAATAAAATGTTCTCCCTCCTTGCGATCAATGACACATTTGAATGTTTTGCCTATTTTTTCTTGGTTTAACTCCCATGAAATTTGCGATTGAATATCCATAATCTCATTAACACGAGCAATTTTTACATCCTCTGGCACATCATCCTCTAAATTAAACGCATGTGTATTTTCTTCATGACTATAAGTAAAACAGCCTAAACGCTCAAAACGCATTTCCTTAACCCAATCACGAAGAGTTTCAAAATCCTCCTGTGTTTCGCCCGGATAACCTACAATAAGTGTTGTTCGTATAGCCATTTCTGGAACTGCCGCTCTAAACTCCTTTAAAAGCTTGGTAGTTTTCGCTTTAGTTGTCCCCCTACGCATTGATTTTAAAATAGGATCCGCTATATGTTGTAACGGAATATCAATATAATTACAAATTTTAGGTTCATTTTTCATTACCTCCAATACTTCCATTGGAAAACCTGTTGGAAAAGCATAATGCAAACGAATCCACTCTATACCTTCAACCTTAACAAAGGCGCGAAGTAAATCGGCCAAACGACGTTCTTTATACAAATCAAGACCGTAATAAGTCAAGTCTTGTGCTATTAACACTAATTCTTTAACACCACTAGCTGCTAGCTTTTCTGCCTCTATTACCAAATCCTCAATAGGAGTTGATTTGTGTTTCCCTCTCATAATAGGAATAGCACAAAATGAACATGGACGATCACATCCTTCGGCTATTTTTAAATAGGCATAATTTTTAGGCGTTGTTGTTAAACGCTCACCTATTAACTCATGCTTATAATCAGCTTCTAACACTTTTAGTAATTGTGGCAACTCTGTAGTACCAAAATATTGATCCACATCTGGAATTTCCTTTTGCAAATCTGGCTTGTAGCGTTCCGAAAGGCACCCAGTCACATAAACTTTATCCACATCACCTTCTTCCTTTTTTTGAACATATTCCAATATGGTATTTATAGATTCCTCTTTGGCATTTGCTATAAAACCACAGGTATTTATCACAACAATATTCCCTTCTTCTTCATGTACCACCTCTTTATTATTCGCTTTTAACTGCCCCATTAATACTTCGGAGTCATACACGTTTTTTGAACATCCTAATGTTACTACATTAATCTTATTCTTTTTCAGGGATTTTGTTCTCATAATTGCTTTGTAAAAAGTGGTGCAAATTTACGGTTTTTATTAGCATTAACTTCTATTTTTCAAATCATATAAATAGTTAACTCAAAAAAGCCTCAATAATCCTTAAATTATCGAAGCTTTTTTGAGTTTTTCAACTTCCCATTAAACTGCTTTTTCTTTGTACAGGATTTCTTCTTTCCTAAATCATTATTCCCCTAAAATTTAACGACCTCCTTTTGACTTAAAATTCTCACGAAAGTGCCCCCTATTTTAAACAATAAAAAAAGTGAAAGCTTGTTTTCAAATACAACTCACAAAACTAACACAATGAAAAAATTAATTGGGACATTACTACTATCCACTGCTTACTTTTATGCAGTTCAAGCACAAAATAAACCTTACAAAGCCGCGGAAATTTACACTAAATCTCAATATCAATACGGTAAAATGGAAATTAGAATGCTAGCTGCCAAAGGAAGTGGCATTATTTCTAACTTTTTCACCTTTAAAAATGGCTCCGAAAAGCCCGATACTTTTTGGGAAGAAATAGATATTGAAGTGTTTGGAAAAGATAATTCTAGCGCATGGCAATCTAACCTAATTAGTGGACAGGGAAATTCGAACTTGACACGAATAGAAGGAATTCACAGCAAAAGTGGCTTAGCCGATAATTACCACACCTACGCTATTGAATGGAAACCTGGATCTGTTACTTGGAAAGTGAATAATGAGGTTGTTAGAGAAAAAATAGGTGGACAAGCTAATGAACTTGATGATCCTGCCTCCTTACGATTTAACATTTGGAATCCCAATATACCAGAATGGGTGGGTAGTTTTAACGAAAACATTCTACCAGTACATATGTTTGTCAACTGGATTAAATTTTACGATTGGGATGGCGCTCAATTTTCTTCTTCTCCTACATGGGAAGATAATTTCACTAATTTCGACACTAATTTTTGGATAAAAGCCAATCACACTTTTAACGAAAATCAGTCTGATTTTATTCCTCAGAATGCCACTGTTAAAAATGGCTATTTAGTATTATCAATTACAAAAGAAACGCAAACAGGTTATAACGGATCACCTCCTATTGACACTGATGAAAGCACGCTTTCTACTACTGATTTTACAGCTAAGCACCCTGTAAGCATCCAGCTTGATAACGAGCAGAAGAAAATAAAAATCTTAGGACTATCCAAAAAGGATAATTCCGCGTACTCCATACATAGCATTGATGGAAAAAAAATACTTTCGGGTAAAGAAAAAACTATTGACCTGAATAATTTATCTGCTGGAGTTTACATTTTTATTATCAACGATACCTCTAAAAAATTTATTATTAAATAAACCACCATGGACTGAAAGTACCCTATTTTCGGTTATGACTGAAAGCCACCATCTTTTTATACATCCATTTTTGCTCTTAGCTATTAGCAATAGAAAATAAATATATAAAAAGTCAAGAGCTAAAAGCTAACTGCCAATAGCTCTTTGTTATATTTTTAGGCGCATTCAGAATACTCAAAACCCTTGTAAATACGAGGGTTTTGTCGTAAATTA
>NZ_JH621289.1 GCF_000255455.1 Aquimarina agarilytica ZC1
TACCTCTATGAGTGGCACTGTTTGACCGAAATCACTGGCATGGTCACTCCGAAATAGCCACAAATTCCAAAACCACGGCTCTCAAGCGGATAGTTTATTTACGTTAGTGCTAGAGAGGCGGAAGGGGTTTTTGCGGAGATTTTTGGGGAAATAATATAAATAGAAAACACCTTATTGTATTCTATTTTACCTAAATAATTGCCAAAACGGATTCAAAAAAGTTATTAAAGCATTTAAAAAGACTTGAAAAACGGGCAAATTCTTCTATAAACCAAAAAAGAGCTACGTTGACAAAACGTAACTCTTTGATTATTAACGTGGCCCCACATGGGCTCGAACCATGGACTTTCTGATTATGAGTCAGATACTCTAACCAGCTGAGTTATAGGGCCAGAATTTTTAAAATCACAAGTGATGTAAAATTCAGTTTGCAAATGTATATAATTAAGCTAATGTGAGCAAAACAAAATGCATAAATAATAAGATTTTAATTATTTTGAATAAAATAGGTGATATAACAATTAATGTAATTAAACCTTTATAATTGCATTTAAAAGATGTTAAAATAGCATTATAGTTTAAATTAACATTTTTATAGTAAGTAAAAACTTATTAATAATCATTTTTGATTTTATCTTTGCCGTCTTAAAAATTAGACAGAAGATTTATGAAATTGAAATGTATATTAGGTGTATTGATGATATCTTTAAGTCTAAGTTGTTCAAAAGAGCGTGATACGGAGTCTGTAAATACAAAACCTATTTCGATAGATCAGTCTTTTTTAATCAAAGAAGAATTGTCTGAAAATGATGTCATTGGAGTTGTTGTAGCATCAGATAATGAAGGAGATACTTTAAATTATGAGTTAGTTGAAAAAAATACTCCTTTTGCAGTTGATGCCATTACTGGAGAAATTAAATTGATATCGGCTGTAGCTAATGAGGTAAAATACGATTTAACAGTAAAGGTAAGTGACGGAGATTTATCTACAACTATTGAAATAGCTATTGAGGTTACTTTTCCAAGTAAGAAAAAAGAAATAGCAACAGCGGATAATAGATTAATTGATGTATTTAAGTTTTTAGCTTTTAAACAAGAAAGGAAGTCGCCAAATAAATATATCAGTAAATGGAATGATGAGATTAGTTTCTTTCTTTCGGGTGATTTTAAGGTTAATGATGTTAAGTTAATTGAGGAGTTTCTAAATGAATTAACAGGTTTTTCAAGTGAGCTGAAATTAAAGCTAGTAAGTTCAATAGATGCATCAAATGTAGAAGTATACTTTAGCTCAATTGATGATTATAAGAATGACAGACCAAACTACATTGAAAATTTTATTCCTAACGAGAAAGGATCCGGTATAGCAAGTACTTTTTCGGATGGCAAAGCTAAATCCATTACAAAAGGAAAAATATGGTTAAGGGTAAATAATGGAGTCGTTCGGAAGTCAACAGTTAAACATGAAATACTACATATATTAGGACTTGGGCATTCTAAAGATGAAAATAGTGTATTGTTTACTCCTTCAAGAGCAGAAAGTTTAAGTGCCGATGATATTTTTGTAATTAAAACATTATACAACCCACTAATTTTACCAAAACAAACGGAGTCCGAAGTGGATCAAGTTTTAAGGAATAATAGGAAGTCTTTTTTTGAAGATTAAGATTAGCCTAAAAGCCGTATTTTTGCAGTATGGAAACAAACAGACAGAAAAAAATTGCAGGAGTATTGCAAAAGGATATTGCCGACGTAATTAGTCAGGCATTACGTGAAGGGGGAGTAAATGGCGTATTAGTTTCTGTAACTAAGGTTACTGTGACCACAGATTTATCTATTTCAAAAGTATACATGAGTATTTTTCCACATACCGAAGCAGAAAATGTATTAAGAGATGTCACTGAAGTAAAATCACAAATAAAACACCAAGTAGCGTTAAAAACAAAACATCAATTACGACGTATGCCAGAATTAGAATTTTTTATTGATGATTCTTTAGAGTATATTGAACGTATTGATGAAGCCGTGAAAGGGACCGAAAACCCAATTTACGATACTGAATTGTTAGAAAAACGCAAAAAGAAATAATTTTTGAAATTCCCACTGTATATAGCTAAACGGTATTTATTTTCTCGTGGTTCCACACAAGCCATAAATATAATTACAGCTATAGCGGCAGTTGGAATAGTTGTCGGAGCGTTAAGCCTATTCGTAGTACTTTCTGCTTTTGATGGTTTAAAAAGTCTTCATTTAGAACATACTTCCATTGCTGATCCCGATGTAAAAGTATCCCCTGCGCAAGGGAAGTTTTTTGATATCACCGAAACTCAAAAGCAACAAATAGCCAAATTAGATGGCGTAGTTTCTTTTTCAAGTATAGTTGAAAATCAAGTTATCCTAAATTTTAAGCAAAAAAGACAAAATGCTACCATTAAAGGGGTTGACGCTAATTACCCCAAAGTAATAGCTGTTGATAGTATACTTGATTATGGGGATTGGATAGGAGATAAGGACTTTTATGTAGTGTTAGGGAATCAAATTAGTAATGCACTTAGTCTAGGAATAAATAATTACGAGACGCCGCTTGATTTGGTAATGCCAAAGGCTGGAAAAGGGCAAATTACTAATTTGCTAGAGGCCTTTAAAACCGAAAAAGTGGTGGTTAGTGGTATTTATCAACTGACCAATGAAATGGATCAGAAATATGTGTTTACGCATATTAATTTGGCTCGTGGTTTGTTAAACTTAGATAAAAATAAAGTATCGCATATTGAACTACGACTTTCGTCTCAAGCAAATTATGGATACATACGTACTCGTTTAGAAGAGATTTTTGGAAGTACAATTATAGTTAAAAGTCGTATTCAATTAAATGATGCGATGTATAAAATGCTAAATACCGAAAACTTAATTGTCTACCTGTTATTTACATTAGTACTTATTGTGGCTCTATTTAGTTTGATTGGAGCTATGATAATGATGATTATTGATAAAAAACGAAACCTACAAACGCTACATAAGTTAGGTGCTAGCCTAAAAAAAATAAGACTCATCTTTTTTTTACAAGGCATGTTAATGACCATTTTAGGTGGATTGTTAGGTGTTTTTTTGGGAGTAATTTTAATTCAAATTCAACAAGCTTCAGGTTTAGTAATGATTACGCCAACATTGGCTTACCCAACTCAACTTAGTTTTTTAAATGGAATTATAGTGTTAGCTACACTTTATGTATTAGGAGTAATAGCATCAAGTATAGCTTCGCTAAGTATAAAAAAAGAAATTCTAGTGGATTAGTTTTTTAATCTCATCAATAATGAGAGTGTTGTTAAAAAAAGGGTAAAGAGCACATACTAAGAAAATCATAGGGTAGTTTTCCTCTAACCTCTAACCTCTAACCTCTAACCTCTAACCTCTAACCTCATTTAATCTTATTCAAAAAACGTCCAAGCAATAATTCTACTCACTTTATTTCCTTGACCCATAGGTATGACTTTAAATGAGGCAACTTCGGCTTCTTTTAAAGCTTTTTTCAAAGGGCGAATATGATCTTTTTTGGATACTAATGAACTAAACCAAGTGCAATTATTTTTGTAGTTTCTACTTTGGAAAATGATGTTTTTTATAAACTTTAATTCACCACCTTCGCACCAAAGTTCGTTGTGTTGTCCTCCAAAATTTAGTTCTGGGTTTTCAATTTCTTGACCAGTTAGGTTTTTAACTTTTCTAAAATTACTACTCAAGGCTGCTTCCGCAGAAGCGTGAAAAGGAGGATTACAAATACTTATTGCAATGTGTTCATCCTCTTTAAGGATATCTCTAAAAATAGAGTTTGGATTGCCTTGCAAACGTAAATCAACTTTGCCATTCAATTGTGGGTTCTTTGATATAATACTTTCAGCGGAAGCTAGAGCAACTTCCGAAATATCGGAACCAATAAATGACCAGCCATACGCACTATTTCCAATAATTGGGTACACACAATTAGCCCCAACACCAATATCTAAACATATGGTTTTTTCTCCTGTTGGAATGTTGTTATTGTTATGCTCGGCCAATAAATCAGCTATGTAATGAATATAATCCGCTCTGCCAGGAATAGGGGAACATAAATGACCTTCGGGAATATCCCAAAAATCAATATTGTAGTAGTGTTTTAATAAAGCACTATTCAATGCTTTTACGCCTGTAGGATTTGAAAAATCAATAGATAAATCTCCGTATTGATTAGGTCTAACAAATTCTTTTAGTGCAGGTAATGTCGTGGTTAATACATCAAAATCGTAACGTTCTATATGTTTATTCCTAGGATGTAAATTTGCTTTTTTCAAAAGTGATGTTTTATTTGTTGTACAAGTTATTATATAATATTATTTAAGTTGTATTATAGTTCATTTAATTCATTAATCTTTAAAAAAAAACATAATTTTTTTTGATGCCAAATAAAAAAACAAGTAGTCATTAAGGAAAAGTTAATTGTTGCATTTAAGAATGAAGTATTTTTTAAGTTAGGAAGTTGGTACAAAACCCCAATTTAATGACACTTATTTTAGACTTTATACTTAATCTTGGAATTATAGTAAACATCTTAATACTCTATATTTTAGGGAAAAATGAGCGTAAGGCATATCATTATAAAGTACTTTTTATTATTTTTTTATTCATTTTAGTTACTCAGTTTTGCTTTTTAGGTTATGCCTTTAAAAATAAAATGTTGTTTTTCAGTATGTTTATTTTTCAAGATGCTATACCAATAACTATAGGGCCATTATTGTTTCTTTATGTAAAGTTTATTTTATTGCCTTCTCATACTATTTGGGAGAAAAATTGGATACATTTTTTGCTTCCTTTTTTGTATGTGCTTTTTGCGAGTTTTCCAACACTTTATAAAATGCAGAGCAATCCCAACGTTTTTAATCATTTAAGAACAGGTTGGGAAAATGCCTATGCATTTAGTATCGTTTACTCATTGGTTTACTGCATTTTTGCATTAAAAATTCTTAAAAAAGGACAATATCTTATAGAAGAATTTTATTCAAATAAAGATAAAATTGATTTAGGCTGGTTAAAAAAATTAATTTATGCCACACTTTTAGTAATAACAGTAGATATATCAATTACTATTTATGAGCTTACTATAAGTGATTTCGAGGGAGCTGTTTTTCCTGTAGCAATTTTAGTAGTATTTTTAATTATATATTTAGCCTATCATGGTATTATGCAAACAGAAGTGTTAATCCCCGAATTCTTTTTAAAGAAACACGGTTTGCAAAAACAAACTGAAATTTCTGTTGTTGAGTCAGCTGTAATATCAACAAAAAAATTTGAATACGACAGAGAAGAAATGATTGAAATACAAGAAAAATTAGAAGTAGAAATGCTAAATAATAAATGGTTTTTAGATCCAGATTTATCATTAGGAATACTTGCTGAAAAGTTGTCAATCACAGACAAGAAATTGTCTTATCTTTTGAATCAACATATGACAGCTTCTTTTTATACGTATATAAATCAATTAAGGGTGAATACTGCAAAAGCGAAATTAACGGATCTGAAGTTAAAAAATTATACAATAATTGCTATTGCAGAAGAATCAGGTTTTAAAGCAAAATCTACTTTTAATACAATTTTTAAAAGATTTACTGGAATGACACCTTCTCAGTATAGGAAAATCACAAAAAATACTAAAGTATAGGTACAGGATCTTCTAGCTGTACTTTTTTAAGAGATTTATTTGGTTTATTTGATGTAAATAATTCATAATCAACTTTATGAAAATATTTAGAGCAATTAACCAAAACTACCTATCATGAAAAGTTTAACCCTATTTTTTATCATCGTATTAAGGATTATTAGTATTAAATTAATTTTTTTGAGATAAACTACCTGTATTGAAGAGGATGATTTTTTAATTTTAAAAAAGCATATAAAGCAAATACTATAAATCAATCATTTAGATTCAACAGTAAAAAATTATTTTTTTTACAATGTGTAATACGAGTTACAGATAAGTCCATCGTATAAGTAAACCGAATTTTGTTGAACCCCATTACGTTACCGAATTGAGCGTTACGGAGACAGCATACTCTTTTTTGAAAATCAATTAACCAATTAAAATAATAATTATGAAAAACAATTTTTTATTTTTCATAGCATTACTCATGTTATGTTTTTATGCCCATGCACAAAGAAAAATACAATTTCAAGACTCTAATTTTAAACAGGCATTATTAGATCATATTCCTAAGATTGATATGGACGGTGATCTTGATATCGATGTTGACGAAGCAAAATTGATTACTAAAATTAAAATTACATCTGGGGTTAATCCAAAAGTAATAGCTATAGGTGAAATTAAATATTTTGAATCTTTAGAAGTTTTACACATCGAAAATCAACTAATAAGGTTTGCAGATTTATCACAAAATTTAGCGTTGAAAGAATTAAACCTTATAAATAATAATAGAAGTTTTTCTCAGATAAATATTGAAAAAAATGTAAACCTGGAAGTATTGCGATTACAAGGAATGGATTTTTTTCCTCCTTATAAACTAAATGTATCTAGTAACATAAATTTAAAAACACTACAAATCAATAATACAGATATGTATCAACTTGATTTGTCAAAAAATTTAATACTAGAAAATTTAGATATAAGTAACAATGAGGTAAGAGGATATTTTCGTTTAAGAAATTTAACTAAATTAAAAACAGTTGATATTTCCAATAATGAAATTGGAAGGCTTCTTGTTTTAAATTGTACAGCCTTAAACACTTTAAATGTAGACAACAACAGTAGTAGATTACGAGATTTAACAATAATTCAAGTTTTTGGAGGTACTTTATTAAATACTATAGATGTATCAAGTCTTTCAAAATTATCTCTTTTAGAAGTTGAAAATAGTAACATAAGCACCATTGATTTATCTTATAATTTAGAGTTAAATAGTTTAAACCTTAACAATAATAAAATATCTTCTATAGATCTTACATTAAATAAAAAATTGTCTAGGTTAGAATTAGTAAATAATAATTTAACTGAAATAGATATCTCAAAAAACACTAGGTTACTTACAGTATTATTGGAATCAAATAATTTAAAAACGCTTGATCTCACCAAAAATGAGCGATTAGAAATTTTAAATGTCTCTAGGAATAAATTATCAGAGCTTAATGTATTACAGAACATTAAGCTTGAAAGGCTTTTTGTTGCTCATAATATGATTACTCAATTAGATGTAAGAAATAATGATTTATTCATTGTTGATTTTAGCCATAATATAAATTTAATTAGTGTTTTAGCTACTGGTCAACCATTTACTATTGGAGAAACTACTGGCTTTGGTATGTTTCTAAATAACACACCTAATTTACAATTTATATGTGTGGATAATCAGTTTATTACTTTGGTAAACGATCGTGTATTAGATGCAAATCAGCAAGATAAAGTTATCGTTTCGGATAATTGTCAAGATAGTTTTGTAAATTTTGAAGGAAAAATTATTTATGATATTGATGGAGATGGATGCGATTCAAACGACCCCTCTTTTTTATCTTCCATTAAAATTTCCGCATTGCCTGCTAGTGGAGGTGTACCTTTAACTGTATTTCCTAATGATCTTGGTGTATATGCGTTTAATTTGGACTATGGGACGTATTCATTTTTTGCAGATATTGGTAATGACGACCTTTTTCTATTTAATGGTCCACAATTTGACTTTTCGAAAGAATTGCCTACGGATTTAGATACCGTATTAAAAGAATTTTGTGTAGGCCCAAGAGGTAATTTTAATGATTTAGAAATTCAAATAATTCCATTAAATAGAGCTAGACCTGGGTTTGAATCAGAATATTTAATTAGATATTCAAATATAGGAACAACGACTCAGTCAGGTAGCATAGCATTCAAATATGATTCAGATATAGCAACATTTACAAGTTCATCAATACCAGTGGTTAACAATAGTTCAGGATCATTAAGTTGGAATTTCAGCAATTTGTCACCAATGCAGTTTGGTGAAATAAACGTAAAATTTGTACTAAATAGACCTACAGATACGCCTCCATTAAATGGGGGAGATGTAATAAATTACTTAGCCGATGTAATTATAAGCGATTTGGATGCTGATCCTTCAAATAATCAATTTGAATTTTCTCAGGACATCGTTAATTCATATGACCCAAATGATAAAACATGCTTAGAAGGTAATATTTTAGATCCTAATGATGTAGGTAAGTATTTGCATTATTTAATACGTTTTGAAAATAAAGGATCTGCAGAAGCTGTTAATGTTAAGATTGTTGATAAAATAGATACTTCAAAATTAGATATAGAATCATTTGTCCCTTTAAAAGGAAGTCATTCTTATACCACAACTATAATCGAAGAAAATAGAATAGAATTTAATTTTAATGCTATTAATTTACCATTTGAAGATGACACCAATGATGGATATGTTTTATTTAAAATTAAAACTAAAATTAATTTAAATGAGGGTGATACTATAGCCAATAAAGCTTCAATCTACTTTGATTTCAACCCGCCGATAATTACGAATAATGAAGTGGTAACCATAAAGAAAGAAGTAAATGAAATCCCCGTTTTTGATACTTATTTTAGTTTATACCCTAATCCAGCTGAATCAATAATATCATTGTCAATTAAAGATCCAAGTGTAACTATTCAAAACGTTACTATTATGGATTTTTCTGGAAATTTAGTGGGAATTTATTTTGTCAATTTCGATGAAATATTTGTAACGCATCTTTTTGAAGGAGTACATTTTATTTCTGTTCAAACTAATAAAGGAATATTTAAAAGTTCATTTGTTAAAATATAGAGTGATTATATTTAGAAATAATATCGTTATGTGTGAAGCTGTTTTTAAAGTATAAGTAGCTTCAAAATTAACTATTAAATCTGCAACTATTTTGGTTGTGGATTTAATAGTTAATTTTAATTAGCCGAGTAATATTAAATTTTTTTAAGTCCACTTTAATGTATGATGATAGGATTCGAACCCCGATATTAAAAAGTATATTCAGCAAATCGATCATTAATTTCATCGAGTATACCAAATACATCCCCGGGAGCATCGGTAGTCACTAAACGTTGTCGGTAAGGTTTAATGTCTCTAATTCCTTTAAAATAATTGGTATAATGCCTTCGGGTTTCTACAATACCTAATTTTTCACCTTTCCAGCCTATGGACATTTCTAGATGGCGTTTGGCCACTTCAACACGTTCGGCAATAGTTGGTGGAGCTTTATGCTCTCCAGTTTCAAAAAAGTGTTTTACTTCATTAAAAAACCATGGATACCCAATACTTGCACGTCCGATCATGGCGCCATCTAACCCGTATTGATCTCGCATTTCAACAGCACGTTCTGGGCTATCTACATCGCCATTTCCAAATACAGGAATATGCATACGTTGGTTATTTTTTACTTCGGCAATAGGTTTCCAATCGGCTTCACCTTTGTATAATTGTGCTCGGGTACGTCCGTGAATGGCAATAGATTTGCAGCCAACATCTTGTAAACGTTCGGCAACTTCTACAATGCGTATGGAATCGTGATCCCAACCTAAACGCGTTTTTACGGTTACAGGCAAATGGGTATGCTTTACCATAGCTTCGGTAAGTTTTACCATAAGGTCGATATCCTTTAAAATACCAGCACCAGCCCCTTTGCTAACCACCTTTTTTACTGGGCATCCAAAATTAATATCAATAATGTCAGGTTTGGAAGCTTCTACAATTTCTACGGATCGCAGCATGGAATCTAAATTGGCGCCAAAAATTTGAATACCTACAGGACGTTCTTTTTCATAAATATCCAGTTTCATTACACTTTTTGCCGCGTCTCTAATTAAACCCTCCGAGGATATAAACTCGGTATACACTACATCCGCCCCTTGTTCTTTGCACAAAGCTCTAAAAGGGGGATCGCTAACATCTTCCATGGGAGCTAACAACAATGGAAAATTGCCTACATCTATGTCTCCTATTTTTGCCAATTGATCTCGAAAATTATAATTGCTGCAAAGATATTACTTTTTAATCCGCCACAAGCATTTGAAAAAAAAACAAAAAGTTGTCCCTTAATTAACTAATAGCTTCGTCATAGTAGTAAATAAACCAATTAAATAAATTAAAATGAAAAAATTTGTTGCCATTTATTATTCAACACCCAAATCAAAAGCGGTGTATGAGTCTTTAAGTGAACGTGATTTAAAAGCGGTAAATGAATCATGGAGCACATGGGAGGCTAAAAATAAAAATCGTATTGTGGATTTAGGCCATCCATTCCTGCCAGGAACGCCCTTGGACCAAATAGCCGCTATGGAAGATCCTAATTAATTTATAGGTGGATATTCAATAGTTAAAGCAGAAGATTTGGAAGAGGCAAAATTATTATTTTGGGGCCATCCATATGAAAATAAGGGAATTCATATATTTGAGTGTGTAGCTATGTAATTGAATTAAAGTATAAAAAAAATTGTTTTGGAATAATTTGTTAAAACTTAAAAATAAACCAATTAAATATAAATAGTATGAAAAAATTCATGTTAATTTTTACTGGAACTAGTTACGAAGACTTAGGTTTTTCACCTGAAGAAATGCAAAACAGAATGGATAGATGGTTTACTTGGCACGAAAAAATGTCGGCAGAAGGAATTGTACATTCTGGAGAAGCTTTACATGATTCAATAACGCGTATTTCAGGGCCTGATCGTGTAACTACAGATAATGTAGCTATTGAATCAAAAGAATTAATAGGGGGTTATTATGTAGTATCTGCTGCTGACCTTGACGGAGCTAAAAAAATAGCACAAGATTTTCCGGATTATGATTTAGGTAGTAGTGTTGAAATTAGAGAAGTAATGGAGTTTGATAATTAATGGAGAACCAATCAAGCATTGACCATCTTTTCAGACATCATTACGGAAAGATGGTTTCCATATTGACACGTATTTTTGGATTACAGCATTTAGAAACTATTGAAGATGCCGTTCAGGATACCTTTGTAAAAGCAGCATTGAGCTGGCGCAATCACCCACCCGATAACCCAGAAGCTTGGTTAACAAAGGCGGCTAAAAATAGAGTGCTGGATTTGTTTCGGCAAATAAAAGCTTCAAAAGGAAGAGAACACATAGTAGGCTCAAGTTCGGAAGCTATGTTAATTACCGAACTTTTTTTAGATAGTGAAATTGAAGATAGTCAGTTGCGCATGATTTTTACTTCATGCCATCCAAAATTGCATGTAACTGATCAAATTGCTTTCGCACTAAGAACTATATCAGGCTTTAGTAGTAAGGAAATAGCTTCGGCACTATTAACAAAGGAAGAAACCATTAAAAAACGATTAACCAGAGCACGTAAAATAATTAAAGAACAACAAATTTCATTTAAAATCCCTGTTGGGAATGCCTTGCCCAAACGTTTGCATAGCGTTTTATCTGTGTTGTATTTGATGTTCAATGAAGGATTTCACTCCAATAAACAAGATATTTTAATTAGAAAAGACTTGTGCGGCGAGGCTATGCGTTTGTGCCAGTTGCTATTAAAAAATAAAACGGTACGCAATAGTGATACCTATGCGCTTTTTGCATTAATGTGTTTTCATGCGGCTAGGTTAGAAAGTAAATTAACTACCGAAAATGAAATTGTTGATTTGAAAAATCAAGATCGAAACCAATGGTATTTTCCTTTAATAGAATTGGGGAATAGCTGCATGTTTAAAGCTGTAGAGGCACCCGTTTTTTCGGTATATCATTATGAAGCTGCTATAGCTTGTGAACATTTAAAAGCCTCAAGTTTTAAAAACACCAATTGGACAAAAATAGATGAATGGTATGGGCAGTTGTATAGCTTGAATCCATCCCCAATGATTATATTAAATATAGCTATGGTCAAATTGCAGCTTCGTGAATTTACAGCTGCATACCGTATATTAAATGAGTTAACTGCTGCCGATTTTAATCAACGCGCCTATCTTTATTACGGAGCTTGGGCTGAATATCATTTGGAAAAAGAACAAATAGGCTTGGCTTTAATTCAAATGGAAGAAGCATTAAAGCATGTGAAAAATAGCGCAGAAAAAACTTATTTATTGAATAAGAAAAAAGAGTTGACAATTAAAACAAGCAATTAAACTTAATTAATTGTTAATTTTTTGAATAGTTGATGTAATTTTTAACATATATGTTTTGATTTGGTAATTTTTTGTTGTGTATTTTTGATAATTAACAACGTTCAAATCAAAAAATTATGAAATTAAAAATTATCACATCCATTTTTGGATGCTGCTCACTTATGGCTTTTGCTCAACCAAGCCCCCCAGCAGGAAAACAATGGACTAAGGTTAACGAACTTTCTGATGAATTCTCTGGAAGTCAAATTAATAGTCAAAAATGGTTTGATTACCATCCTTTTTGGAAAGGAAGACTGCCAAGTCAATTTAAAAAAGGCAATACCACACAGTCGGGTGGTTTTTTACGCTTAAAATCAACACTTTTTAGAAATCCGAATTCGGTAAATGATAAGTTTAAAGATCATTGGGTGGATGCAGCAGCATTAGTTTCAAAAAACAAATCGGCTAAACCAGGCTATTATTATGAATGCCGAATGAAAGCTTCAAATTTATCCATGACCTCCTCATTTTGGTTTCGGGTAGGTGCTTTTTCCGAAATTGATGTGATTGAGCATATTGGAAACCCTGCCAATAGAAATGTGGCCTCCAAAGAATTCCAATATGATGCTAATACGCATTATTATGGAAAATTTGCAGGACTTCGTCCTTTAGCTGCTAAGTGGACCATGCCGTTTAAGGGACGTGACAGGTTCCATAATTTTGGCTTTTGGTGGAAAAGCCCGAACGAATTACTTTTTTATTACAATGGGAATCAAGTAATGAAAATTGTACCCCGAAGAGCATTAAATGAACAACTTCACATGATTTTTGATACCGAAGTATTTCCTTTTGAAACGGCTGGTGTGGCTAATATTGGATTACCAAGAGTAAGTCATTTAAATGATAATTCTAAAAACACCATGTTGGTGGATTGGGTTCGGGTTTATAAATTAGAAAATGGAAGCCCTGGCAATGGCGGTAATACTCCAAGTACTGGAGCTGCTCCAATTAATAAAGTAATTTCGTTACGAAAAACAGGAGGAAATAGAGGCTATGTGGCTGCCGAAGCTGCGAATAACAGGTTAATAGCGAATAGAACAAGAGTAGGGAGCTGGGAACGGTTTAGAGTAGAGTCGCACCCTAAGGGAGGGGTTGCGTTAAAGGCTTTGGTGAATAATAAATACGTTCAAGTTCCTAATAAAGATAGTCAAGCATCGGTACGACCTAGTGGCAATGGGAAACTTGATTGGGAGCGTTTTGAGTGGAAATCAAAAGGCAATGGTAAAGTTGCCCTAAAAAGTGTGCATTCGGGGAAATGGTTACAAGCAGCATGGACCGAAAATAATGGTGTTGTAAGAGCTAGAGGAACATCGGATCAGGGGTGGGAAACCTTTGATTGGGAAGTAATATCTGGCGCCAAAAAACTTGAAAATAGTATATCGGCTAATGATTTAATTGTGTACCCTAATCCAACCAGTCAATACATTGAAGTACAAGGAACCAGTAGTGTTGATGTTCAAGTTGCGGATGTGGAAGGAAAGCTCGTACCCATTCGCGTAATAAAATCGGATGATTTAAATTCGATTATTATTGAATTTGAATCATCGGTAGGTGCGGGAGTATATTTTATTAAAACTGAACTTGGAAAAACAAAGCGTTTTGTGAAATTATAAGTAGTTGATTTATAACGAGATTTTGACACTTTTTTATTTCGAACTCACGTTAGCATAATCTATTTTATAACATAAAAAGCAATATTGTCTGAAGTATTTCAACTTCAAACAATATTGCTTTTTTGATTTTAATCTGGAATCAAATACGAAGCCTAAAAACAACATTAGGTGTAAGTCCCAGTGATTTGCGATCTGCTCTTTGTAGTAAGGCACGTGTAGCTCCAATGGGAGCGTTAGGATCTAAGGTTTCAATAACTCTAAAATCACGAGATAAAAAGCTCCTTTTATTAGTTAGGTTTTGTAGTGTAAAACCAATTTTGGCTTTAATCTTATGTGATCGATCCAAATGAAAAGAATAGCTGCCCGATAAATCCAAACGATGATAATCGGGTAAGCGTTCGCCATTAAATGTATCAAAAGTAATAAAGTTGGCCAGTGCTGCATTACTGTCAAAACTTTTATTAGTAAATGGAAGGCCCGAATGGTATCGGTAGCCTAATGAGAATTCAAAATTGTTGTAATTAGCACTGTGGGTCCAAACTAAGTTGTGTGGGGTATCAAAAGATCCATCAAAAGGAATATTATTGTTTATAGATTCGAACTGAAATCTGCTTTCAGAAAAAGAATAACTTACCCAAGTTTGGTAATGTTTCCATTGTTTTTTTACTAATACATCTATTCCTTTTACAGTATTACTTCCCGTTACGTTTTGTGGATTGGTAATGTCATTAGTTATTAAAATACCAATACCATCCAATTCCTTTTGATAAGCTTCAATATCTATAGTCCAGCCTTTTTTTTGAAAATCAATACCAATAGTAGTTTGGGTGTTTGCAAGAATTGGTACATCATTAGGGGTTGAAACCACCCATAGTTTATCAAATAAATTACCCAGCCCATCGTTTCTTATATCCGTTACTTGACTAATGGACTGGTGCTTTTGTTCAAAGGAAGCTTTTATCCAAAATTTATCTAATAGTTTATAGTTTACAAATACACGAGGTTCCCAAAAAGTGGTGTTTAATCTATTAAAAAACTGTCTGCGAACACCAATATTTGCCTGAATTTTTTTTGTTTTTAGTTCAAAATCAGTAAAAAAGGATTGTGAGGTTTCTTCCCCAATTAAGGATTCTTTGAAGGAGGTAAAATCAACGCCATAATTTTCTACTACATAGCCAATTTCGGATCGACTACGTTGATAACCGAATTCTAACACAGCATGCTTGAAAAGTTGTTTGCTACCTATGTAATTTATTGAGGTTTCTCGTACATAATTTTCCTTATCAAAAGTAATTTCTAATAACCTAGGCGTTTGACTTGTTGGGTCAAATTGATTTAATCCGTCATAGTTTTTATCATATGAAGTCCTACTAAGTTGTAAATTATGGTTTCCAAAAATAGGATCAGTAAATTGTGTGCTTTGGTTAAGTGTGTGACTTTTTACGGTGATATTATCTTCAAAATCGCTAGTAATAAAATTATCGATCCCTCTAAAAAAGAGCTTGTTTTTATTCGCTATAACACTAAGGTTTAGGCTTAATTTATCAGAGGCTTTAAAGATTAGTTTGCTAAAATAATCTTGATAAAAAAAGGTGTTTTTAGCCTGAGAAATTTGGTTGGAACTATTAGTTAGGCCATTTAAAATATCGGTATTCTGAAAAGCAACATCTGAAAATCTTTTAAAAGTAATATTGTTGGAAATATCAGTAATGCTTCTGCGCGCCGACGCAAATAAAGCCAGTCTATTTGCAATCAATGGAATTTTTGCATAAGCGTCTGTATGGATAAAGGTAGTCCCGATTCCTGCGGTACTTTTTTGTGGAATTTTAGTGTCTACACCTATGGAAAGTACCCCTCCAGCGTGACCTCCATATTTAGCTTTGGTAGCAGACCTGTAAAGTTGAACACTGTTAATTACATAGGGGTTAAAAGCAGAGATTAGTCCAAAAAAATGAGCATCCTGGTATACTTTAACACCATCAAATAATACTAAGTTTTGATCTGGGGTGCTGCCTCTTATATGTAATCCAGAAACAGTTTCATCTGGACTTTGTACGCCGGGAATAAATTGTAAGGACTGAAGCACATCGGGTTCAATAACACCTGGCAAAATACCCGTATCTGTCAAGTTGATTTGTATGCTTCCGTTTTCCTTTTTAGTCATTCCTTTGGTGATGTAATTGGAAATAACGACTTCTTTTAAAGTAGTAATGGCATTGTTTAAAATAACATTTTGACAATTTTTTTTAAAATAAGTACTAGGTAAGCTGGCAGTTTTAAAGCCCTGTAAGTTAAAATTTACCGTACTATTTAAAGTATCTGTTATAGTTAAATGAAAGGAACCATTTTTGGAGGTGCTTGTAATTTTGTTTTTTGAAGAAATAATAACATTAGCTAATGGGTTTCCAAAAGGGTCGGTTACCGTACCACAACTAATAATAGTGTACTTATTAGTTTTTTTTAAAATCACATAGTTGGTAGGATCTATTTTTTCGAAACTTAGCTTGGTTTGTTTTTGAATGCTAAATAAAATAGTATTTAAATCAGTTTCTGTAGGTAGTGTTATGTCCGAAAACACTTCGATGTCACTAGCTTTATATGAAAATACCACCCCATAAGTACTTGATAAGTCCTCAATGATTTTTATTAGGCTGGTGGTGTTTTGAGCAAAAATGGATTGACAACACAACCAAAAAAGAATAATCCATATCCGCATATAACTAGTTACTATTTATAACAATATTAGCTTTTTTTATTGAATAAGTTAATCCCATAGGTGTACATACAGCTTTTAATGCTTTATTAATATCATAGGTAATCAGTTTGCCTGTAAATTCTTGTGAGGTATCCACTTTTTGTAAATCAATAGTCATTTTGTAAACATTTTGAATATCGTTAAGGACTACATGTAAGGGAACGGCACTGTAATTGTAATTATTATTCATCCAATTGGGAATGGTATTGCTTATAGCTATATTTTCTGAATGCTTATTTTTAAATCGAATCCCATGACCTGGCGTAAGCATAGTTGTAGTGGTTTTGTGTGCTACTTTCACTTTACCTTCATAACATTCCACGGCAAAATAATCATTTAAACTGTGTACATTAAATTGTGTTCCCACTACACTTACTGTTCCATTAGGGGTTTGGACATTAAATTTAGAGCCTTTTTTTACTTTAAAATAACCTTCACCAGTAAGGCTAAGGTTTCTTTTGTTTTGTTTCCAATCTTTTTTTGAAAAGCTTACAGAGGCGGTTCCATTTAATTCAACAGATGAACCATCTGGTAGTTCAAATACTAAGCGTTCCCCATTTTTTGAAGTAAAAACACTTGGTAAACTCATCCAATAAAAAGTACCAGCAAATACCGCTATTAAAATGACTGCTGCTACAGATGCCCAACGCGTATATAAAGGAATAAGCTTTGAAGGCTTTTTTTGAATAGTACTTTGAATAGTAGCTTTAATGCCTTCCTTATCAAAAGCGGGAATTTGAAATTGCTTAGTTTTTTCAGCAATTTTAGCATATTTAGCGTAATCATCAGAAGCCTTAAAGTTTTTTAACTCCTCATCAGTTAATTCATTATTTAGCCAGCGGGCCAAAAAAGTATCGTCGTTAAAATTCATCATAATATTTTTATAGGGAACAACATTGCTTGTGTAGCTATATTTTATCGCCTAGTGTTTCTCTTAATTTTATTAGTGCCAAATGCATGCGTTTTTCTACCGCTTTTACCGAAATGTTAAGCATTTCTGAAATCTCTTTATATTTTTTGCCTTCAATTCTGTTTAATAAAAACACCTCTCGTTGTGCAGTTGTTAAGTTAGCAATTGCTGTTTCAAGGGTACTCATATATTCTTTTTCCTCCAAAACATATTCGGGGTTTTCATAGTTCCTGTCCAAGTGATATTCCGTGACTTGGTAGGTTAGTTTTACTTTTTCATGAGCCACTTCATTTAAAAAGTGATTACTGGCTACGGTATATAAATAGGATTTGGCTTTTTCAAAAAATACTTTTGCGCAATTTTTCCATAACTTTATATAAGCTTCTTGTACTAGATCGGCAGCTTGGTCTGCATTTCCGCAGCGGAAATACATAAAGCTATATAATGAGTTGCTGTATTTGTCATAAAGCAGTTCATAATTTTTTTCACTACATACTGATTGTAGGTTATCCATATGTTGTTTTTTATAAGCTTTACGTAATTTAAAAGCTATTTTGTAAGGTTTAGTTATATTAATAACCGGTTAACGATAAAAAACCCTACCCTGTAATTTAAAAAAATAAAATTTGAGGTGATTTTTAATAGGGATTAGTAGTTTTACGTTATAGGGGTGTAAATTATTGAAAAAAAATCAACTCTACAGGTAGGGTCAATTGATTTTGTCCTGTTACAGTCATATATCATTAATATGTATATCATGAAATTGAAATATATTTTATTAAAATTTATCCTATGTTTTCTGTTTTTTGCTTCCTGTGAAAAACAAGAAGAAGGGATAAATGGAATAACTAGAGAAGAAATTACGGAGACGGATTTTTTGCAGTTTGATCAAAAAGAGGCTTTACAAAACATACTGGTGGATAATTCGTTACTAAATCCATGGAAAATTACTTCGATAGTATCAGGACAAAATGATTTGACCTCAGATTTTTCGGAAATCAACTTTGTTTTTTCAGTTTCGGAGTCAATGTTACTAGAAGTTCAAGTTGTTGAAGCAAAGGGATCGATAATTATAGTAAAGGATACCGTTAATGATGATCTTAGATTTCCTTTTCGAGTAGGTGAAAATAATGGGCAGAATACAAATTTTGATGCGATTAATACGCCCAATGGGAGTGAAGGATATAAAGTTTTAAAAAATATAACGAGTGGCAAAATAACATTAATTGGATCCAATGCCACTGGGGGAAAGGTCAGTTTGGAACTTGAAAAAGAAACTATGACAGAAGTCCCCCCTGTAGAGAGTGAATTTTTACAGGTAGATCAGCAGCAAGAATTTATGGATATATTAGAAAATAGCTCATTGGAATCACCTTGGAAAATCATTTCAGCCGAATTTGGTCAAATCAATCTAACGGAAGATTTTACGGAAACTCAATTTGTTTTTGAAGCAATAAATGAAGGAGCTCAAAGCATAGCTGTTTATGAGCCCGAGGCATTTGAAAAGAATGAATTGTCACCAACTACCACGGGGACTAATGAATTTTTTAAAGATGCTGAAAATAATGATTTAAGGTTTCAAATAGCTATAGCCAATACGGCACTTCAATTGGAAAAATTGAAATTTATTAATGATTTTGGCTTAGAGGGATATAAAATTCGAAAGGATATCACGAACACCAAATTTATATTAATTGGAGTGAATGAGGATGGTGAAACGGCTACATTAGTTTTTGAAAAAATAGTAGTACCCGAAAATGAATTTTTGCAGATAACACAATTACAGGTCTTAAAAGATATTTTGCTAAATAAAATGCCGAATGAAGCTTGGAAAATTACGTTTTTTACCATTGGAGAAATAAACGAGCTTTCGGGTTTTGAAAATACTCAGTTTGAATTTTTGACCGATAACGAAGATGAAAATGTATTGGATGTAGGTGTTTTTGAACCCGAAGATCCAGAAAATCAATTCCCTTCGCTATCTGCCGAAGGTACTTTTGCGTTTGCAAAGGATTTAGAAAATAACGATTTAAGATTGTTAATTGATATTGAAACTAATTCGAATGAATTAGAAAAATTTACGTCACTTAATAATTTTGAGGGAGAAGAAGGCTATAAAATAAAAAGTAACCTTACTTCAAATAAAGTAAGTTTAGAAAGAATAGATACGAACAATATCGTTAGCATCTTAGTGTTTGAAAAGCTGTAGATTATTAAATATTACCTAAAATAAAGAGGCTGTCTAAAAGTATATTAGACAGCCTCTTTATTTTATATGTATATGCTAATGATGATTAATCATTCAATTTCAATACTGCCATAAAGGCTTCTTGAGGTATTTCAACATTACCTACCTGACGCATACGTTTTTTACCTTTTTTCTGCTTTTCAAGTAATTTACGTTTACGAGAAATATCACCTCCATAACATTTAGCAGTTACATCTTTACGTAGGGCTTTAACCGTTTCTCTCGAAATGATTTTTGCTCCAATAGCCGCTTGGATTGGAATATCAAATTGCTGACGCGGAATCAATTCCTTTAATTTTTCGCACATTTTTTTACCAATATCGTAGGCATTATCCTTGTGTAAAAGTGCCGAAAGTGCATCTACGGTATTTCCGTTTAAAAGAACATCAACCTTAACTAATTTAGACTCGCGCATACCAATAGGCGAATAGTCAAAAGAGGCATAACCTTTAGACACTGTTTTTAAACGATCATAAAAATCGAAAACAATTTCTGCCAAAGGCATGTCAAAAGTAAGCTCTACACGTTCCGTAGTTAAATAGGTTTGATTGGTAATTTCACCACGCTTTTCAATACAAAGCGACATTACATTACCCACAAAATCAGATTTAGTAATAATCGTAGCTTTAATAAAAGGCTCCTCCACACGGTTCATTGTCGAAGGATCGGGCAAATCCGAAGGATTGTTTACCAAAATTAAAGTATCGGGCTCTTTGTTAGTAAAGGCATGGTACGATACGTTAGGTACCGTAGTAATCACGGTCATATCAAATTCACGCTCCAATCGTTCTTGAATAATTTCAAGGTGTAGCATACCTAAAAATCCACAACGGAAACCAAATCCTAGTGCCGCCGAGCTTTCGGGAGTAAACACCAATGAAGCATCATTTAGTTGGAGTTTTTCCATTGAGGAACGTAAATCTTCGTAATCCTCTGTATCTACCGGATAAATACCAGCAAATACCATAGGTTTTACATCTTCAAAACCACCAATAATTTCTTGTGTAGGTTCTTTGGCATCAGTAATGGTATCTCCAACTTTAACCTCACGGGCATCTTTAATACCCGTAATTAAGTAACCAACATCGCCAGTTTTTATTTCCTTTTTAACTACTTGTTGTAGTTTTAAGGTACCAATTTCATCAGCGTGGTGTAAACCTTCGGTAGCAACAAACTTTATGTGTTGTCCTTTTTTAATTACCCCGTCCATAACTCTAAAGTAAGTTTCAACCCCTCTAAAAGGATTGTATACGGAGTCAAAAATCAGTGCCCTAAGCGGAGCATCTGGATTTCCTTTTGGTGCAGGAACACGATCAATAATGGCCGTTAAAATTTCGGTAATACCAATACCGGTTTTAGCACTGGCTGGGATTACCTCGCTAGGATCACAACCTAATAAATCAACAATATCATCGGTAACCTCCTCTGGGTTGGCACTTGGTAAATCGATTTTATTAAGCACAGGAATAATTTCCAAATCATTCTCTAACGCTAAATATAAATTTGAAATAGTTTGTGCTTGTATACTTTGTGCAGCATCAACAATAAGTAAAGCTCCTTCGCAAGCTGCAATCGACCTCGAAACCTCATATGAAAAATCAACATGGCCTGGAGTATCAATAAGGTTTAGAATATATTCTTGCCCCTCATGGGTATATTCCATTTGAATAGCGTGACTTTTAATTGTAATTCCACGCTCACGTTCCAAGTCCATGCTATCCAATAACTGTGCTTGAGCTTCTCGCTTAGTTACGGTGGCCGTTTCATCTAATAAACGATCGGCTAGGGTACTTTTTCCATGATCAATATGCGCAATAATGCAAAAATTTCGAATATGCTTCATAAACTTTTTGTCTTCACTTTTTGGCGGGCTAAACCGGGCTATCCGTTTCAATTCCTCGCACTTCGTTCCACTCAGGCTGTGGGATTTCCACTGCTATCCCTGCCCGTTAGCACTTATGTATTCCATCAATTACAACTATTTTTTATAATCGATTTTAGGATAAGCACCAGAATCAAGGATTATTCAACCCACAAAGATACATTTTTGCCAGTTACTATAACTTACTATTTTGGCTAAACTATAATGTGGTAATATTTGGGAAAATCATTCAAAAAAGAAAGGAAAAAAATCCTCATCAACATTTTCAAACTCATTACGCTTTTCTTGCAGATACCTTTTGGTAGCGGCTTTGGTTTTTAAATTTTCAAATTCTAGAACAGTCTGTTCCTTTTGTAATGTTAAAAATTCAATGTATTTGTATATTTTTTGGTTCAGGATATTATCGTTTCTATGATTAAAATTTTTAAAATAAAAATGATGTTCTTCATCAGCTTCTTTAAACATATAAATATCAGAATTCAATTGTTGAATCTCTTGATCTAATTGTATCAATAATGATTTAGATTGATCTTCATCAATTTCAATAGCATGGGTTTTATTATTTTTTTCAATTTCAGCTTTTAATAGTAATAACTGATAGTAATCTCTATGTTCCCATGTTTCAGATAATCTTTTCATTAACACCTCTCGTTCCTCTTTTTCTTTCTGAACGGTAACCAAATCTGGGTGGACTTTTTTAACTAATGATTTATAGAGTTTTTGGAATTGTTTGTTGGTGTTGATAACCTTTTCTTTTTTTAAGGATTCATCATAGGCTTTTTGTGATTCATGTTGCTGTTGTTGGTATTGTTTTGAAAATTCTTCATTATTCAGAAAGTCTTCAAAATTAAAGTCGTCATCGTCATCTACGTCAAAACCAAAATCACTTAATACTTCCCTGCCCACATCATTCATAAATTCTTTTTCCATCGGATCCATCCGCTCCGCTTGATTTAGTTGGATAGTTTTATAAATATTTTGTAGGGTGGGTGTATGGTAGTCATAATTAAATAAAAAATCACACTCTTCCATTAAGGTCTCTTCCATTAATTCCATTTGCCATTTGGCATAACCTTTACTAGTGTAATGCTTGAAAAGCTTGTTTGCAAAATTTTCTTTTTCTGTAAATAATTCTTTTTCAATAGGGGAAACTTTTTTAGCGTACACTTTTTTAATCTTTTCAAGCTTAGATTTTTCTTTTTCGAACTTAGCTTTTAACTTATCTATCTTTTGGATCTTTTTATTGATTTTGTCCGTTGTAGTTTGTTTGTCTTTTGAATTTACCTTTATTACAGCAGGAGATGTATTATCATTTTGGATAGATGGTTCATTAAATCCGAAAAGATTAGTTTGAGTAGACATAATACGCATTGCTTAAAATTGGAGTAACTAATTTAAATAGACTTTGACGATTTTAAAAATAGTTTTTTGAAGTAAAAGTACTACTGTAAGTTATTTAGCTTACATTATGTGACAGAAAATTTATCTTATATCAAAATCTCATAAAAAATAAAGGTTTCACGAGACTCTTTAATGATGTTATAGGGAACAAGTTAAAATTAAAAAAGATTTAGATTTTATAGTGTATTTAATACCCTTAACGAATTTTTGATACATAATTGGGCTAAACAAAAAAAAGTCCCATAAATAAATTTACAGGACTTTAAAAAAAGATGTTTTTAAAAATATGTTTTACTCAACTACTAATTTTACTACATAGTTTCCGTAATCTATACTAATAAAATATAAACCAGTAATTAAGTTTGATGTGCTTATGGTTTTCGTAGTACCATTAGCATATAATTGTTTTACAAGTTTCCCTGTGCTGTCTAAAATATTTATTTGATTTCCTAAACTTAAGCCTTCTAAAGTAAAATCAGTTCCTAAAACAGCAGGATTAGGATAAGCTTTAAATTTATTATCTATAGTTTGGTTGTCAGTAATAATTTTAGCACCATTTGAATTCGCATTAAAAATTCTTTCCACTTTCCATTTTTGATTATTATTTAAAACGGCTTGCCATAGGTGAACTTTAGCGTCAATTGCACCTCTATCTCTATCTAAAGCTCTAGATAAACAGTGATTAGGCTTTAAAATGTAGTTAGCACCATTTTTGCTAATTTTCCATTTTTTATGATTGCCATTACTGTTAGTCCAAGTTTGAACTAAAGCACCATTAGCACATCTGGCATTTGAAACTTCAAGATACCTACCAGTTCCAAGGTTTTTAATAGTATATACATCGTTTCCTAAGTGATTAAACACCCATTTTTGATCGTCAAAATTACCAGTATTCACCATTCTAGCAGCATGGTTTTCTAATGGACGTGACAATAAGCTTTGGTTGTTAAATGGACTAGAAATAGTGTACGTACCATTTGCCAATAATTGATTTGAATTAGTATTATTGTTTGGAGCGGAGTTCGCAGTTCCAAAAACTTCAATTTCAGCAGGGTGTAAAAAGTTTGTTCCAGTTAACTGAATACGAATATAACGTCCGGTACGCCCAATGCTTTGAGTAGTTGGTCTTTGTGCAATTCCATTTTGGAAAAATACACCCATACCATTTTGATTTGCTGTTGCAACAATATCTTTTGAAGTAAAAGGTACATCGGATACAAAAATTTGGTAACTCTGTAGTCTGTTTTTACAGCAGTTTTCTCTGTTCCAAACCTTAATATTGTCAATATTATTTACGGAACCTAAATCAAGTTCCAACCAAGCATTTGCTTCATTTAAAGTGTGCGAAATGTTATTTCTATTTCCATCGTTAGCTTTGTTGGCAGTAAAATTAGCATTATAGTCACTTGATTGTGTAATAGTTTTGTTTAATGCTAAGTTTGTTAAATTACTAGCATCTCCACCAGATGTAGGCGCAGGTGCAGGAGTTGGAGCCGGAGCCTCAACAACAGGTTCTGATGCTGGAGTACTTCCATTAAAAGTAGGTCTGTAAACACGTACCCAGTCTACCTTCATTACGTTTAAGGTATTGTTATTTAAATTAGCAACGCTTTCTAAAGGTCTTCCCGAGTGCGATTCTGTATCTATGATAATAAAAGTAGGGTCATTAAACTCTCTGTTTGGATAAGCAGATCCTCCAGAGCTTCTTCCTTGTACATCTTTCAGTAAAGCATCAGTTTCACAACGTAAAACGCTTGAATTAGGACATTGTAAACGTGCGTCAGCTAAACTTCCTGTTAGTCCATTAGCGATTCGATTAGGTACATAATGATTACCATTAAATCTAGGTACGCCATCTATATAGTAAGTTACTTCCGTTGGACTACCCCAGTATACACCAAAAGTGTGAAAGTCATCTCTCCAATTTCGAGCGGTACCAGTACCACTTGCATCAGTAGTAAAGTATACTTGATAAGTAAAATCTGTTAAATTTTGTCCTCCACAATTTGCCGTCTCTCCTCCGTGGTTTTGTCCACCTCTTCGGTGCCATATGTGTTGGTTAACGGACATTTGAGTAGTGTAAAAGGGATTGTCACCACCTGTTAAATTTCCATTGTTGTCTCTTTGTTTAGCGCCTCCATAACATTCAAGTACATCAATTTCTTCATTATCACATGCGTTAAGCATCCAAAAATTTGAAGAATTTTCTAGATTAGAAACTTTTATACGAGCTTCCATGTAAACAGGGTATGTAATCGTCTTTTTTGAACTAATGATTCCACAGTTAACAAAACGATCTGTGAAATTTCTTCTTCCACCTGGATTAGCAGCACCCGGGAAAGATCTAATTTCTAAGCTACCATTATTTAATTTAACATAATTGTTATTAAATGAAGCTGAGCCAGCGACGTTCCATCTTGTTTGTCCAGGACCAGCAAATCCTGGATCAGGATTATACTTTTCGTCCCATGTACTTCCAAATTTTGCATTTTGTTTGCTTGCATAATTAAAGTCGTCAGATAAATCTTTAATTAATTCCCATGAAGCAATATTTCTTAGGTTAGTAGGTAGGGGTCTGTTGTTAAAATTTAAGCCTTTATCGTCTCTTTGTGCAAATAGTGCTTGAGCCACCAATAAAAGCAGAATAGTATAAATTTTTTTCATGTATTAATTGAGTTGTTGTTGTTGTTTTTTAAGTCGCTAAAATAACAAAAATAAGCTCACTAAAACGTTAAAGTAGGGTATTTAGGTGTTTAAAAGGCTTTAAAAGCTGTAGTAATTTTTTAAAGGAAAGAATGCTCTTACTTGATTTTATTTTTTTTTGATTGCGTTATTTTTTGATTTTCAGTAAGTTGTTTGCTTTTTTAGTGAAATTCAAATTTTTCTAATACACAAAAATTAGTTAAAAAAAAGAATTATTTTTTTTTAACTAAATTCAATTATTCCTGCAATAATACGATTTTAATTTAATATTTTCGCATAAAAGCATTAATATAATGGTGATTGCTAGT
>NZ_JH621290.1 GCF_000255455.1 Aquimarina agarilytica ZC1
CCCTAGCTTGATTCTTTGCGTCCCTTGCTGTACTGGTTATTATAAATTCATCAATTCCTATGCTATCTGCAATTTCTTTGACTTTTTCAAGTGAACAATCATTTACAACTGAGTTATCAACATGTTGAGATTTTCAAATATAAGAATGGAGTTAGGGTGATACAATAATTATCAGTGATCAAGTAATGCCGCTAACGATACTAAAAAAATCCTAAAGTTTAGAAACTTTAGGGTTTTTTTTCAGCAATTTTGATGTAAACAAGATTTTATCATTCTAAATGAGACATTTTCATCCTAAAAAATTAATTTTTACGTTTATCGAAAATAATTTATTTGATTTGAAATTTAGGGTCAAATGTGTAGAGTTTTCAATATCAGTAATCAAAATGTTTTTTGCATCAGAATCAATTGTTGTATTTAATTTTTTAGAAACTTCATTAATTGTCATGCCAATTTTGATACTTTCTGACTGTATAACTTGTTTGTCAAAAATAGTAGCACTATACAATATTTTCTTTGTTGGTGTTATATAATATTCTATAATATCATTTTCATTTAAACCCAATTTTTCCCTTTTATCAATTTGATTTGGATTATGTCTATTTGGGATATCATTATTAGAAATAATTTTAGTATCAAAGTTACTCTTGATAGTTTCATATTTTAGAAAATTGTTTATAACAGAATATATTACTTTATCATTGGTTATTATAGTTTGTTTTTTTTCTTTATTTAAAGTCTTAATTTTAGAAGCTTCTACATCTATTTTTTTAGTAGAAATTATTTCTTCTTTTTTTACTTTGTTAATCTTATTATCCTTGCAGGAAAAAAATAAAATTAATATAGCTAAATATAAAAATCTCATGTTGTAATTTTTTTATTAATCTTTTATTTGTTTGAACAATTGTTCTAATAAAACTATAAATTATATTCTTTAGTCACAAGTTATTCCAAGTAATTCACCTAATTCATTTGGGGCATATCTTTCGTTATTATTTCCAAAAAAAGCACTTGTTGTCGGACTTGCATTAGTTTTTATAACTTCATAATGTAGATGAGGCCCAGTTGAATTTCCAGTATTACCAGAGCTAATAACTAAATCACCAGATAAAACGGAATCTCCTTCAGATAGATGCCTTTCTGATCCGTGAGCATAGAGTGTATAAACATTTCCGTCACCATCAGCTGAAGTACCGTGATTTATTATTACAACATTTCCGAATGAATTTGATAAATAAGATCTTGAGACAGTACCTTTGGCAGTGGCATTAACAGGGGTGTCTAAAGGAGTTCCATAGTCAGTACCACCATGTATAGGGGAACATTGCGGACATGTCCTGTTAGCACCAAATTCAGAGGTTACAACAATTTCTGAAGAAACGGGGCTATTTTCACATTTATTATCTAAAGCAATTTCACACCTACAAGTTTCTGAGTTAAAAACCTCTCCAAAGGGTATGGCACATCTAGTTGGAGGATTACAGCAATTAGTAGTGGCATTCCTATCAAAATCATTGCAATCTTTACCTTTAGTGGTTGATTTCCATAAACCTGGTGAAGGGTTAGCAACACTGATTTTACTACTTCTGTGGTAACCATCTCCATCAATATCAAAATACCATGTCAATTCTTTACAGTCAATATTTCTATTGGAATCACTATCATCACAATCTAAACCTTTTGTAGTGTCTTTCCATACGCTGGTTGGTCGTGTATAACTTTCTTTAACTTTTGAGTGATACCCATCGCCATCACTATCAATATAAAACTTAAATTTTGTACAATCAGTATTTTTATCAGTTCTATTATCATCACAGTCTTTTCCTTTTGTAGATGGGCTCCATTTAGAACCAGGGCTCTCTTTTGCCGAAGTTGTTGAAGAGTGAAAACCATCTCCATCCTTGTCCAAATACCAAACTTGTTTTTCATCTTCCTTTTTTGGAGGGGTGCGCGCTCCAGAAGAACCTCCTGGAGATGATCCTGGACTTGAAACAGGTATAGGTGGCGCTACTGGACTTGTTGGAACACCTGGTGGAGTCCCATCAAAACCAGGTCCAGTTGGCCCATTATCCCAACCAGGAGGAGGACCTGTTGGTTGAGGAGGTGATGGAGGTGATGGAGGTGATGGAGGTGATGGTGGTGCAGGTGGTGGTCCAGGGGGTATTATATCAGCTCCGTCACCAGGAGCTGGCGGTGGCGGTGGCGGTGGTAATGGCGGTGGTGGCTGTATTGGCTCAACTGGCGGCGGCGGTGGTGGTGGCGGATTCAAACAAGAGTTACATGTAGGGGGTAGTCCTCCAGTTTCGTCAAATATTTGGGAATAACCTTGAGTAGTTATCGTCATTATGAATAACAAAAATAACAATGTTTTGATTGAATTATTTTTCATTATCATTTTATTCTTTGATTATTAATTTAGTATGTACAATATTTCCGGTGGTCACACGAATTACATATAGCCCATTGGGAAATGTACTTCCATCTACATGGTATAAATGCTTACCCGCCTGTTGTGTTTCATTAGTAGTAATATTTTGAACAAAACTATTATCTAATGGATGAATACTGACTGTTGCAAGGCTAGTTTTATCTAAGTTATACTGAATTAATAAATCTTTTTTAAATGGATTAGGGTATGTGGTAATAAAACTCTCTGTTTGTGAATTGGCTAAATGATCCAATAATTTATTGTCAATTTCTTGACCATTGTCAGTAAGTGTTCTTGTATTACCTAACACCAATATCATTGATGGAGCGGGTTCTTGCCAATCAACAACTTTGGCATCAATATTAGCTATTAAGTAACGGATATTATCTATTTTTTTAATTTCAATGGAATGAATTGATAGCAATTCATGGCTTAATGTAAATTTGGTTCTGCTATCCTGATAAATCCTCGGTAATTGCAGTGTCGCTTTATTTAGATAAAAACTATTTTCAAAAAAAATACCATAATTGCTACTTGTCTGTTTGTTAATCGTCATTGTATAGCTTAAGTCATTTGTTTGATTATCTTCATTAAAAACTAAGCTTACTGGAAAACTACGATTCATACGCTCTCCCGACCAATCAAGTTCTATTAATTTTCCTTTCCATTCTCCAATTAATGATTTTTTAGTCAATCTAGTAGTGTTTTCTTGAGCATTTTCAGTAATGGATTCACCTATCACTTCGTTAATTTTAGAAATACTAAATTCAGTAGCTTTGGTAGTATTATCTTTTTGAATTCCTAAATCTAATAAATTAGGATTAATATCAAGATGGTTGACTAAAACATTACTATTGTCACAATATGGATTATCTAACCATAATTCATATGCTTTTTCTTTATTTATAGGCATGCCGTATCCAAAATAATTGCATATACCTAAAAAATGTTTAGACATAGGATAATTACTTTTTTTAAACCAGGTTATAGCTTTGGTATAATCTTGTGTTATACTTCCTAAGCCTTTAAAATACATGTATCCAATACTATATGCTCCTTGGTCATAGCCTAGTTCGTAAGCTTTTTTAAACCATGAAATGGCGGTATTAAAATTTAATTTACAGCCAATCCCTTTTTTATAAAATACGCCTAGTTCATGAGCTGCGTTTGGTTGATTTTGTGATGCGGCTTTTTTAATATATTCAAAAGCTTTTTCTTCATTAATTTTCACTCCATTTCCATGGGCATATATATGCCCTAAAAGATATTGTGCATTCAGATCATTATTGTCTGCTGAAATGAGCAATAACTGTAAGGCAGTAGCCTCATCTTTAGCTACTACGTCTGTTCCTGTAAGCATGTCATATGCTGCGTCAGTTAATTGAGAATAACTATCTATTTTATCTTGAGCTTTGCCTAAATAAGACATTAAAATAGCTCCAAGAAAAACAGTTGTTTTTTTGAATTTTTTCTTCATTTGCTAATAAATATTTTGAATATGTATTGGTTAATTAATAATAAGTCAAAGCTAAGTCGTTTATTTTTATTTATTTAGAAGTAAGAAGTACTGATATATTTTACATTAAATAAACATCGATAAAAATGAACTATATCCGATGAAACACAATGAGTATAATGCGCATTAAATACTTATAAAAGAGTATAGCCATTGAATATTAGAGTGTTATTATGAAATGTTAATTTTTTGTTAAAAAATTATGTAAGAATAATTTAATAGGCTTTTAGTACAGTATAATGAATGACTCGTAATTTAATTTTTTAGCTCGTTTAAAATTTATTTTTTAATCTTATGAAAGAGAACTTGTTTCTGTTATATTTGAGAACAATACTATTAAATTTATTGTCACTTGAACTTAGAAAAATCAAAAAAAATAAATACTTGTAATTTTATTTTTTTTTCATTGTTAATATTAACAAATCTATTTCCAGGATATATTTTTTTGGAAAAATTTCATTTGTGGACATTCTTGACAGCACTTTGGGGTATGTGTATGACTTATTTTCAAAAAATAAAATTTACATATATTGATGGTATTTTAATATTATATTTTGGTTATTTAATTGCTCGTTTTTGCGTTGCCGTAGATTTACCCGTATATAAAAGTTCAAGATTTATAGAGCTAGTTGCTTATGGCGTACTTTACATACAAATAAAAGGCTTTTTATGTAATCTGAATTATACTAAGAATATAAGTAGGGTAATTTATGTTATTATAGGTGCTTGCTTTTTTGAGGCTATATTAGCAATACTTCAATACTTTGATCTTTTTGCCTCTTCTAATAAGTTTTTAAAGTTGACTGGAACTTTAAGTTCTCCTAATTTTTTAGGTGTTTTATTTAGTTTAGGAAGTGGATGTATTATTTGGCTATTGTATATCAAAAAAGAACGCAGAAAAAAAAAGAGAATATTATTGTTTTTCTTACTAGGGGTATTCCTTGTTTTAATTCTATTATCAAATTCTAGGACCTCTTGGCTAGTTATATTAACAAGTTTTTTATTATTTTTTTTCGAGTCTGAAAAATTGAAAGAATTCAAAAAAAATAATACTAAAGCAAAACAAAATTTTTTAATATTTATAATATTTATTTTGACAATTCCATTTTTGTTTCTTTTATATAATTACAAAAAAGATTCTGCTGATGGAAGATTACTTATTGCCAAGATAACGACTTCTGAAATTTATAAAAAGCCATTTTTAGGACATGGTTTACTCTCATTTGAAAGAGATTATAATTTGGTTAAAACTTCCTATTTTAATAGCAGTCCAAAACCATGGAAAGATATTAAAATAGGAAATTATGTATTTAATCCTTATAATGATTATTTATTTTATTTATTTGAAATTGGTCTTTTAGGAGGAGCTTTCATAGTTCTTTTTATATTTAGTATATTTTTTTACCACAAAAAAACGAGTGTATCATTTTTAGGAATAATTATTCTTTCAATCTTATTTATTTCAGCTTTTTTTATGCCCGTTACAAAAAAAAGTGTTTTTATAAGTATTGGTTTTGTTGCTATTAATTTACTTGAATTTTCTAAAGTCAGATATTTAGCAAAATATTCTATTAAAAACTATATCAGCACAGCTTTTAATAGCAAAAAAAGCTTATTCATAAAGTTTTTTATTATTGGGATTTCTAGTAGTTTACTATTTTTTTTATCACTTAATATTATACAGTCAAAAAAAATCAAAAAATTTTATGATTTATCGAAAAAAGACAAAGTAAAAGTATCTACACTTGATTTAACTAACTTATTTAAAAGTGAACCTTATAGGAATGGATATTCTCAATTTTTTTATGGTCTTTATCTGTATGATAAAGATCCTAAAAAAGCAATTAATATTATGGAGAAAGCATATGCACAAAACAACTCCCCTAGATTAGCACAAAGATTAGCTCACAAGTATTTGGAAAATGGAAATTTAAAAAGAGCTTCAGAGTTATATAAATCTAATATTGGTAATGAACCATATAGGTTTGAACCCAAAAAGAACTTACAGGTCATTTATGGATTGGTTTTTGATCAATCCAAAAAAGATTCAATAGCCAATTTAATTATTGATTTTCCTGTGAAGATCCCTTCAAAAAAAGTCGATGAATATAAGCAGTATAGTCGAAATACATTAAAAAGAAGTCAATTTAATAAATACCATTATTCTGATTCAGAATTTAATTTAAAAGGGAATTTATCATATCCACAGTTAATTGATAGTAAAGAGTATTGTAGAAAAATGAAATTTAGGCTGTATTTTCCTGATATATCACTAATAAACAAAAGATTACAAGTCGTTTATTTAGCTGATGGCCAACAATATGTTAAGGATAAAAGATTTGTTGAAACTGTAGATAAATTAATTCATGAAGGAAAAATAGCTCCTTTAATTCTAGTGTTTTTAGATTCTTCAGGTTATGATAACCCATCAATAGATTATAGACAAGATTATTATTTTTGTAATAGGGCATATGTAAATTACCTAACTCATGAACTTATACCTTATTTGGAAAAATACTACCCAGTGAGCAAGGAGCGTAATGGACGTAGTATTATGGGTTATTCCTTTGGTGGGTTGTTTGCTGCTTTCGCAGGAATGGAGGCTCCTGATTATTTTAAAAATGTGATTATGCAGTCACCCGCTTATCATCCGTGTCCAGATATTTATACCAATTATAATACTAAAGAAACCTTAGACCTCAATATGTATTTGAGCTATGGTACCGGCAAAGACACAGAAAGTCAAGATATACCTATGATCCAAATTTTACAAGCCAAAGGCTATGACTTAAAAGTAAACAGAGAAGAAGGTGCCAATCATGAATGGCATGTATGGATGAACCAAACTAAAGATATTTTTAAACATTATTTTAAAATTGACTAAATCTTTCTGGTGTAAGACCTAAGACTGCTCTGCTTTTGACGTAGCACATAAGATTTATTTCAAAATGCAGTTCTCGATACCATTTTTTTCATTTCATTACAAAAATCACCCGAACTTGCATTTTGAAAATACATCCGCTAAAATTAATACCAAGTAATGCTGTGTGTTTTGGGATCAATAGTAAAAATACGTTCAAAACCGTCAATTTCTTCTTGGGCAACCATCATAAACAAGGCATTTTTTGGCACGTTTTTAAAATTCACGCGATTATTTACACTAGGCACAAAATCGCCCAGCGGCTTCCATTCGCCATCCCAATAGCGTAATTGGTAATGCTTTTCATCTTCAATAAAAAAAGGATTGTAATCTTCGTTATTATTTACAATTTCATTGTCTCTAGTCAACGTACAATCAAAAGTATCTTTAAAATTAGGCGTGAGTAGTGTCGTGGTACCATCGGCATTACTTAAAATAGGAAAACGCTCTAGTGTAAAAGTATTGTTCTTTAAAGTGGTAGGCAGGTATACAATATTTCGTCCCATATTGGTAAAACTGGCGTTTCCGTTTTTATCCAAACGGCTCCATTGTGTCGGTTTCCATTTAAACTTGTTAAACACATTTAGGTAAACATGAGTTGTCACAGTGTTTGTGTTGAATGTATAATTTACGGTACTTACGGGAACATACTCGGCAGTAACATCAATATAATTTTTAGTGCGTAAAAATCCTGGCGGAATTTCATTTTCGGGAATTTGATTTGCTAATGCTCCTTCTTGAATTGAATACGTGGTTCTAATAACTTTACCAATACGTTTGCGGGTTGGAGCAATATTAGTAGCGTAATGATACCCATCAAAGGCCAAATGATTCCCGGTACTATCAATAATACTATTCCAAAAATGCCTGTTGGATGAAGCCGCATGGTGTGGCGTATAATCAAAAGTAACAGGTAAGCCTACGCTGCGCGATGCATAAATAGCCAAATTAGCATAATCTGTACACGTGCCTTGGTTGCGTAATGTTAATTGTTTAGGACCAAGTGCCATAATAGGCTCCTTGCGTTTAAAAATGAATTTAAAATCGATCTTCATTTCGTCCATAAGCAGACCAAGCACTTCCATAGGATCTTTTTTATTTTTTGCCAATCTCGCTTTTTCAAAAAAAGTATCGCTGTAATCGGCTCTCCAGTCTTGCAGAGGCTCGATTAAACTGCGGTAGGGTAAAATATATTCGCAAAAAGTATCAAAATCATAACTGGAAGCCCAAGGATTAGTGCGCCACATTTTAAAGGCCAAATCAATATTTTGGATTAAAAAATCAGCTTTCATTACGTAAATATCTTTAGTAATCACTTGTCTGGGGTGTACTTTAATACTATCGGTTAATTTGCCAAAGACTTCCAAAGCGGTATCAAAATCTGGGTAGTCAATATCCTCAAAATTAGTATCCTCTTCATATGTATTATACCATCGGCAAGCTTGCGAATAATGAATGGGCATATGTTTAATTAAAAAAATAGCCGCTTCGTATTTTTGAGAATCACCTGCATTTTTGTAATGATCCAATACCTTTTGGAGTTCTATTTTGTTTCCGGCAGCCATTTCTAAAGCCTTGGCAACACTTTGCGCATAAAGTGAGCTAAAATTGATTATATAAAATAGAATTCCTGTGCTAAGTGTGCGTGTAATAAAACTCATATGCTAGTAAAAAAGTTGGTGTAACAAAAAAATCACTTTTTTTTGACTTAATACACACTGATCCAATTATATTTACTTCAAAAACTATAAAAAATAAAAATTGTGGCCTTTAACTATTTCCTAAGCTTACTAACTGTATTAATGTGCTCCCTATTAAGTTATGGACAAGCAAGTGATGCCGAAAAATTACAAAAAACCCTCACTAAAGCCACCGAGATTGGTTTAAACGACACACAAATTGAAGGAATTAAAAGCTTATATGCCGAATATAATGAGCAAGTAGCGGCGCTTAACGCGAAGCAAAAAACACATCAAAATGAAACCATTCTTTATTTAAATAGTGAAGATCAAGAGAAAGGCGATGCCTTGTTAAATTTTAGAAAAAAATTAACGGGACTTATAGACATACACGAGTTTGAACGCTTATTTGGCTTTCAGTTCAAAGATCGTATAGAGCAAGAAGCCGCAGCAAAATATGAGGAAGCTGTAGCCACGTATACATTTACAAAAAAACAGCAAAAGTTAGTAAAAGACACCTTTTTACTAAGCACTAAAAACGAAATGATGACTTGGGCGTATTATACCTATGATCCGAAAATAGCCTATGCAAAAACTACCGCAGCAAAAGCTACCGGCTTAAAACGATTTAATGATTTATTAAAAAGCTTTGAAATACAAAAAACCATCCCCGTAACAGGAAATCCTAAAATGGAGCATTTGGTAGCTATGGCAAAAAAGGCTGCCCTTACGGAAGAACAAATACAAAAACTACTCCATATTGTTTCCAAACGCGATGATCAAATTGCTGTGTATCCTAGTATTTGGGCAAAAGGCGATGCGAATTACGTGCTTAACTTTCATGATAAAGTAACAAGTAAGGAAGAAGCACACCGACAGTTTAAAGAGGATTTAGCCAATTTGATCACCTTAAATCAGTTTAATACCATGTTTAAGGATCAATTGCAAACCCAGATAAAAAGAGATGCCTACAATCATTTAGTGGAAGCAGGGAAGGTGTATAATTTTAATAAATTAAGCTTTGAGCAAAAAGAATCCTTAAAAGCATTGTTGCTAAAGCACTATACCAACAAAAAAATGTATAACGAATACTACGAATACGATTGGACATTGCGAACTCAAAAATTAAGAGTACTCCAATTCCGTTTTGAAAAAGCTTATAAAAAAGCCTTAGATGAATTTGGTATAACGGCAGGTTCGGCAAAAAAATCGGGGGCTAAAGGTTTTGATTGGTAATTACTAATTAGTCTTTCAATTCGTTACCTCCCCTCCCCAAACACCTGACACACCAAGCGAACCTCCCAAGGATAGAGCAATTGTCTTTTCCCGGTATTTAAGCCTTTAACTTCTTTTAGTTTTTTGCGTAGTGTTTCGCGGCTAATCCCAAATCGAAGTGCTAATTCGGCTTTACTTACAAAACGTATATTTCTATAGTCATCCATATCAAGCTGTAGTTTTAAGTGTTTTTAGAACCAATAAAAATTGAAGTCCCCATAAAAAGCAGTAATGCCATACAAAAACCTTCTACAAACCAAAAATACCTAGTAAACACCCGTATTCCATAGCTTAAACCAGCAGTAACAAGCCCATTTGGAATAGGGATTTCCATAGCATTTCTTTGAGTAAAACAATAAGGAATTTTATGGTCATGTTAAAATGGATAGCAGGTGGAGCAGCGGTATTTTTTGCAGGGAGGTATCTTTCTCAACTACAAGTAGCCTCAAAAAATTTAGTGGCAAAAGTAGGCGTGCAAATCCGTAAAGTCACCTTATCCGGCATAGAGCTAAAAGCCATTGTTAAATTACAAAACCCCAATCCTGCCAAACTCCAATTGCAGCACCCATTTGTACAAATAAAATACAAAGATGCCTTACTTGGGAGTTCGGACATTCAAAATAAAGTGCTGACCATTCACCCGCATAGCGAACAGACCTTTAACATCAACATCCGATCAGCAGGATGGATTAGTCTAGTCCAAGTATTAGGCACCGAACTCGCAGGACAAATTAGAAAAGGCAAAAAAGTACACTTTGGAATAACGGCGATTACTTCAACACGGGTAAATAACCTGCCCTTTGTAAAGGAAGATCATATTCAAATATCGATTTAATGCAAGCGCAAAAAAGAAGACATATCCAATTAGGTCAGCAGTTCAATGGACATTTTCCTAGGGCTACCAATCACGATACCGTGATTCGTAAAAATGCAGGCTTGGATGATACGATTAGTTTGATGCTGCATATCATTTCAGAAACCAAAGCAGATACTAAAAGCATCGCAAAACAATTAAAACGAGGATCAATATCTCAGACCTGTGAGGCGATTTGGAATTTTGTGTACCATCATATCCAGTACAAGCGTGACAAAACAGGCATAGAGCAAGTACGCAGACCATCTCGCAGTTGGGTAGACCGTAAACAAGGGGTGGATTGTGATTGCTACACGGTGTTTATTAGCAGTATTTTGAGCAATCTCAATATTTCACATGCCATTCGAATTACCAAATACAACGGAAGAGCCAATTTCCAACACGTTTATCCTATTGTTCCCCATGGGAATAAGCATATCACTTTGGATTGTGTTACCGATGCCTTTGATCACGAAGTCCCTTTTTCGGGTCATAAAGATTTTAAAGTTTCACCAATAGCCTCGGTAGCTTTAAGCGGTGTAGATAGTTTGGATGTGTTAGAAAACTTATCAGGAAACTGTCAGCCAACATTGGCATTACGAGTACCTCAAAAGATCAATTGCAGACCAAAATACAGCATGCCTTGCTGTCCACCTCCAAGTAAAACGGCACCCACTATAATTATAGCTAAAACTCAACCCCAAATGACTAGACAGCCTGCGCTTAGGCTAAAAAAAGAAGCCAAAGCACAGGTGTCTTTGCTAAAAAGTAGCGCCCCAAAATTATTTAAAGGTCACCAAGTACCCGAATTACCAAGTACCTCAGAACTACTCATAAAAACCATGTTGGTACTCGGAGTGGGTTATGGCACCTACCGCTTATTTAGCCCCAAAAAGAAAACAGTGACCAAAAAAACTAAAACAAAAATTTCAAAATAACAGCTTATGGAACTACATCGTTTAGACGGCATTTATACAACAGGCTTAGATAATTTGGATATACAAGATATAGACCATGAGTTGGTAGACGAGGCAGTGTACAGCATTGGTTCCATAGCCACCTTGGAAGGATTAGGTACCATAGACAATACCGAAATCACCCATGAGATTCTTGATGAACACGGAAATATAGTCATGTACGCCGATGCCCATGAGAATTTGTACAGGCTCAATGGGTTGGAAGGTTTTTTTAAGAAGATAGGACGCGGTTTAAAAAGAGCGGGTCGTTTTGTAAAAAAAGCTGTGGTAAGACCCGTTAGAAAGGCGGTAAAATTCGTCGGGAAAAAAGTAGTCAAACCCGCATTTAAATTTTTCAATCGCTTTTTAAATCCAGCGACCATTTTACTTAGAAATGGCTTTTTATTAGCCATGAAACTCAATTTGTTTAAAGTAGCAGAACGCTTACGTTTTGGTTACCTAAGTGAAAGTGAAGCCCGAAAAAGAGGCATGAGCATGTCAGGTTTTGCCAAACTCAAAGGAATTGTGCGCAAAGCAGAACGTATTTACGAAGGCGCTGGAGGTAAAAAACGCAACCTTAAAAAAGCCATTTTAAAAGGAAAAGGCAACAGCAATCGAGCCGTTCCCTTAAATGGGATTAGTTTAGGAATGCTATCAGAAAATGAAAGTTATGCCGACGATTTTGAACGCTTTGTTACCGAAGGAGATATTGAGGTTATAGAAGAATTTGTAACTGCCGAAGAAGGTATCGAAATTGAAGGTTTAGGAGCGGTAGTTTCTGGCACCGCCATTGCCGCAGCTTCTGGAGCAGTAGCTAGTGGAGGGAAATTGCTTAGTAAAGTAACAGGAGTTTTTGATAAGGCCAAAAAGGTTAAAAATCAAGTCAATCAATTGATACGACCAAAAAGATCCAGTAGCCCGTCGCGTCCAAGACATACACTAAAACGAACCACAAGTTTTATCCCCAATCACCCCAATAATCATCCGATACCTAATTCAAGAAGTCAGGTTACCCGGAGTTTTAATCCACAGATAAAAACAACGACAGTGGTACAGGAATCTTTTTTAAAAAAACATAAAACACCCTTACTTATCGGGGCAGGAATTCTAACTGCGGGTGGAATTATTTATGCAATTACCCGAAATAAAAAAAGGGAGATCACTAAAAGTGTAAATGGAGTTCCAAATACCCCTAAAAAACGGGATGCATTAGGTCGTTTTACAAGTCAAGCAAGCAACACAATAAAACGAACTCTAAAAAAGAATACGTCCACTAAACGAAAAACTTCTAAAAAGTTTGTTCCCAAAGTATTGCTGTAAACCTGCAGACAGGCTTCAAACTTCATAAAAAAGAAACTGGAATTATAAAAAACAAAGAAATGAAAGCACATACAAAACATAGTTTTATAGAAACGGGCAAAAATGTAGGATCTGGAATTGTGGGCATGCTCGCAGGGTCAGCCGTGGGGAGGTATTCTTTACTCATTGGAGTAGCCACTACTTTTGGAGGCGCGTATTACCAAAAAGATTGGTTGACATCTTTAGGCGTAGGCATGGTGGCATCTAATGGTTTTTCAAAAACAGCTCCGCAAGCACAAATTAATGGTGTTGATGGATTTCAAGATGAACTGACCAATGCCAAAGAAAGAGCCACGAGTTCTTTAAAAGCCTTGGGTAAAAAATTATATCTGGATAAGCTTTCTCCTTCGTTGGGACAAAAATTAGGCTTAGGGAATTTAGAAGATAGCCCCTTAGTATTTGTAGGCTCGGAAGTTGCAGATACTGGAGATTTCGATACTTCGGAAGTGGATGAAATTATCCGTCAGTTGGAAGAAGGTTCTTTTGAAGGCGATACCTCCGACATCCAAGGCACACCACAAATAGTAATGAACACTGATCCGATGGAAGGCATGGAAGAATTCGGAAACCTTGATATCGAAGAACTACAAGGCGCTAACGATATCATGGAACTCAATGCAGTGGCGTAGTGGTTGATAGTTGGTAGTTGATAGTTGTCGGTTGTGAGTTGTGAGTTGCAATTACCGAAAGCAAAAAGCCAATAGCTAAGAGCTAACAGCCAATAGCCAATAGCTAAAAAATAAACAAAAGAAAAACAGAAATCATGAATATGAAAAAATCATCTCGTTCGCAATTCTTGGAAATTGTCAATGCACACCTTTCTTTGAGAGATCAAGGAAAAAAACACGATCCATCAATGGTTAAAATAGCCGAGGGTATTAAGGACAGTCGTTTGCAATTAGCCGATGCGGCTTATTACGCCATCAAGTACGCTGGAAAAAAAGCGACCATTCACATGTTCGAAACTCAAGATTCCAAAGAAATTGGGATTACCAATGTGACTCAAGCCAAACTCCAAAAAGACCGCTTGTTTTTATGCAATCGCATCATTTTACTAGCGGCTCAGGTCGAAGGTGATTTGCCCGATACAGGACTTGGCTTAAAAAAGCTACAGAAAACCACCGATTTTGGCAGTATCAAATCGGTATTGGGTTTGCAAAATGGTGTATTTACCCTCACTGCCAATAAAAAACTGATCATTGACGAGCGTCCCATGCAGGAGTTTGTTACCGACACCAATAGCATGATCAATTTAGGGACCTATTATTTGGAGAGTCCACGCTTTATTCGTGATGACGAAGAATTTGAATTTCTAATAGAACTCGGAGAAGATGCCCCAGAAAAAACCTTTATCAAAGTGGTGTTGGCAGGCACATCAACCGTACCTGCGTAGATTTTTGGCATGCCTAGTCATAGTCCTAAGCTTACTTATTCAATACGTCACCTATTACTATTATTAACCCGATTTTTTAAATCCAACACACCTCTTATGAGTACCACTGTAAACAAATCCAAAGTCAAAGAAAGTCGCATCGTGTTTCAGTTAAACATCGATAAAAGTGAAGGCATTATAACTTCCAACGGTTGGGAATTCCCCAAACAAACCAAAGCCATAAAAGGCATCCAGTTAAGTTCAGATTACCCCAACAAATTATACCATCGCGGAAGTCAACGTATCGAAATCGGCGGCGATGAAATTTTCCCAGATCAATTTCAAAGTAGCTTACTAATGTCTTCATTGGCCGTAGCTCCAAAAGAACGCTTTTTTGATTTAGGCGAAGTAGCGCCTAATGATTTGTCCGTTAAAATACGCTACCAAGATGAAAATCACAGTCAGGCAGTATTTAATGGAGGCTACAAACTTATCGTCACTTTTTTAATTGATGAAAGTGTATGAAAATTATAGAAGAACACTGTACCGTAAAAACCCTGCGTCGTAGACTAGTACCCATAAAAATCAGTACTAAAAACCAAGGGAATCATATTCGCTTTGAGCAAAAGCTACCCTTTACCACAGCAAAAGTGGTCGGGGTGCTTCCAGTGGTTTCCATTATTTCCACACCATTAATTATTAGTAATCCAGGCGATGGCCTAGATAGTAGCTTCCCAGACGAACAAACACAATTCAGTTAACAAATGAATGCTATTGGAACTTTAAAATTATATGCCAAAGATGGATTGTTTTACAACGAAGTATTACAAGTGCCACAAGCCTTTTTTACGGGTTCCGAGTTTTCTTTTTTTTCAGAATTCAAATGGGCGGGCAAGGCTGCACTACTCGATAAACATGAATTCATTCCTGTGGAGGTTGATGGGTGTACCGAATACATAACAGGAAGTTTTGATTTGATTACGCAAAGAAATATAGCCTTTGATGGCAGATTGGATGTAGCCATTACAATTTGGTTGTTAGTTGAAGAAGAAATATAAGATGCTATGAAAATTATTTGCCCCATAACCTATGCCAAAAACCGAGTAGCCGAACGCGGATATGATAATTTCAGAATGGTGTATCGTGATTTACAATTACGTCCCAGACAAACTAAAATCATCAAAGCCTATAATGAGCTTTGGTTCATTTTAGAAATAGACCGGCGCATTAGAGTAAGTTCCGATTACGGAATTTATGATGATACGGACAAACAACTTTCGGAACAAATACATGAACATGCCGACCGTATTGAAATTTTAAACCGAGCCAATAGCATACAACGGATTACTTGCTTGCAAATCATAATGGCTTTAAAACAGTAAACACATGGAAGAATCAGCAAGAAGAATAAGACGTCCGGGTTCAGTTCGGTTAAGCGATGCCCAGTATCAGGAAATGGATCAATTAGGGATTGAAAATGAAAGCGCCTATGTAAAATACAAATTGGGCCATGCCAAACAACACCTAAAAGTGATCAAACAACATGCTTCGGAACCGCAAAAGAATAGCATTCCACAAAATACAACACCTCAAGCTACTCCGACGATGGCAAGTCAGTTAATCATACAAGGACTAGAATTTAAAAATGAGCAGCTCGAGCAACAGTTAGCTGTCTTAGAGCAAACCAAAGATCAGGCATTGCATGGCATTCACACACAAGTAGGGAACCTACTCAAAGAAGAATTACAACGCAGGGATTTTGAGGAGCTGCAAAAAGAAACTTCTCAACAAAAAAAAGACATTGAAAAGTTGGAGAAGGCGCTAACAAAAAGCAAAACTGAAACCGAGGAAAAGGAAGCAGAAATCAAAAGCTTATTAAAAAAGTTAGGCTTTATTGAGCTAGGCAAAACCTTATTGCCAGGAGCCATACAGGGACTCGCCAAACGCTTTCCAAATCAAATGCAAGGACTCGCCAGTACATTGGGAGCTATTGGAGCCGATGCTTCGGCAGAATTACCGAATGCTCTTAGTGAAGAAGCGCAGCATTTACTACAAATAGCCACTTACTTTAAAGAATTGTTTTCGGAAAGTCAATTTGAGAAAATGGTGCAACTGGTTATCAAAATAGGCGAAGGCATGGAAACAGATACCGAACTTTTGGATAAAGTGATGTACTACGTCAATAAAATGCACCAGTCATCATAACATAAATACCTAAAAACATGAAAGAAGCAGAAATCAAAACTCCTGTAAGAGTAACAGATGCCCTTCAGGAAGATCAAGTAAAAAAAGCCTTTGAATTAATGGTCGTTAATTTTAGAGCCGAAGGCATTATAAAAATGGCACAGCTCTTCAAAACGGATCCTTTTGTACGCTCTATTGTAAAGAGAAAACTCAGTTGAACCAGTATTCCATTTAATTAGGAATTCAATCTAATCCCTTAGTTATGGCACTTCAAAAACTAGCCTTGCAAGCCGCATTAAATAGGCGTCCAAAAATCAGTATTTCAAACCAAGTAACTACGGTGCTATTAGCAGGTGGAGTGGGTTTAGGAATCTTTTTTGGAATACGCGCTGTAGCTAAAAACTTTAAAAAGGGCATTCGGGAGCGTCAAGCACTTATTCCCAATAACCCAGCCGCCTTTGCCTCGCAATTGAAACTGGCTTTTGAAAATGACAATGCTTTTGGTTGGGGAACAGATGAAGCGGCTGTATTTAGTACCCTTGAAGAAATTCCGAACAAAGCCACCTTTAACAGTGTACAACGTGCCTACCGTGACCTTTACGGAAAGAATTTATCGGCAGATTTAAAGTCAGAGCTTACCGTAGCGGAATACAACCAGGTACTGCAAATCATTAATGCTAAATTTTAAGTGATGAAAACAACTTCTAAACCAAAACCCACAAAGGCAAATCCTCAAAGAGCTAGACATACTACCCGACAAGCCACAGCAAAACCTGTAGCAAAAAACAACGCCACAAAATTGATGGGTTATGCTGCAGGTGCAGGGATTGTATTGGGAGTAGGCTATTTAGCATTTACCTATTTTCAAAATAAAGCAGCACAATCAAGAGCCTTACCCGATACCAAGACTAGCAACAATACTACTTTTCCAACAAGAATTACAAACAGCAACAACCAAAATAATCAATTTCCTTTACGATTAGGAAGTCGAGGGGCTTTAGTGAAAGTTCTGCAACAACTACTTTTAGCCAAAGGCGGAAAAAGTGCTGCCATTATAAAAAGCACAAGCCTGAAAGGAAATAAGGTAGATGGTATTTTCGGATCAGGAACAGCAAAGGCACTTATTGCTGCAGGCTTGCCCACTCAAATTTCGCAAGCACTGTTTACCAGTATTTCAGGAAAGGAAAATCAAACCCACACATCATCAGTAAAGCCTCAACAACTTGCTGCGGGATTAATCACGGCTGCCAATGCTCGAAATCTGTTTAGTACCCTAAATGGCTTACAACAAATTCAGAATGCAAAGCAGTATGTCGCGGTGAGTAGTTTCTTTAAAAATATACGCATCAATGCTATTCGAGTAACCTCACTTGTTAATGCCTTGCTTAGTGTGTCATTTAAAAACAATACCCCAGCAAAAAATAAAATACGCGCTGAATTCAGGCGAATGGGCTTGCAGCAAAATAGTCGAGGTATATGGGTGATTCCTAGTTTAGGAAACTTGGATACGCCCGAAAAACTGCGTGCTTATATGAATGATCAGCAACGATTTGCTTTGGCCATTACCGATAAGCCTACGCTATTAAAAATGACAGACGGTACTTTTTTAACCCCACCATTGCATCCCAATACGCTTGTAGGTTATGTAGAGCAAAGTGCCAACGGAATCACACAAATTAGGTCCCCCAAAGGAGAGCGTGTATATGCCCCTTCTGTGAATTTAAGATTCATTTAGCTCAATACTAATTCAATTTTTAAACCCAATACCTTATGGAAACAATCAAAAAATGGAAAGCACAACTCAAAGCAGTATTCAAACCTTTAGGAGCCTATTTTAAAGTATGGCGCGAATTTTCATCCTTAGCTGTCGGACTATTTCTATGGCTTCAAAGCGCTACTTTTTTACGATGGATAGATCCCACTGCAGGCACCTATGATGCAGGTATTTTTCAGGTGTACCTTTTTGCTATTATTGGGCTGTTTATTTTACATGGCGTCATTCGTATTTTAATGAAACTCATCTGGCCCACTTCAGAAAATTACCTAGACAATCAATTTACTCACGATTTTAAAACCATTACCCCATGGCAAAAGCTAAAACTTTCTACCTCCATATTTTTTGGATTTTTATTTGCAGTAGTCTTACTGGCCAGAGTGCTTTAGATTCATCAAAGTACAGTCAACGAAACTGTTTACGTGAATTGTACACTAGTCAAATAGGCATTCGCGAATATGGAGGAGCCAATCGAGGCCATGAAGTAAAAAGCTATTTAAATGCAGTAGGTTTGGACGAAGGCTATCCTTGGTGCGCAGCATTTGTAAGTTGGTGTTTTCAACAGGTTGAAATTACTGCTCCTAAAAGTGCTTGGGTTCCTAGTTATGCGATCAAATCAAAAATAATTTACAAGCAAGGACATATTAGTACACGAAAACCAATGTATGGAGATGTGATGCTCATTTGGTTTAAAAAACTAAACCGAGCTGCACATATAGGTTTTATTGATGATTGGGGAACTACGTGGGTCAGCACCGTAGAAGGAAATACGAATAAAGATGGTTCGCGCGAAGGAGATGGAGTATACCGTAAACGAAGGCTTAAACGTCAAATTTGGGCAGTAACTAATTTTATTGACGAGGCTTCAAATCACAATGAATAGAATAAGATTATGCTACAACAAACCAAAGCTTTATTACGAAAGAACGGCTACAAGCTATTTACTAGAGCTTACGAACTGAATATTGTGGCTTATCGAAGTCGGTTTATTCGCAGTAATCAGTTTGATGATGAAATTCACGTGTTTTATAAAAACGAAAAAGGCAAATGGATTTATCACATTTTTAAAGGGACCACGGATCCGGGACAGTATTGGTTAGCTCATCCTCAGAATCCTCAAGGCACGGCTTTTTTGAAAAAAGGACAGTATGTAAATGGTTATGCGATGGGCTTTCATAAAGGTAGGTACGAAGCTTTAGTGCAAACAAAACCGGTAACAGTTATTCGGAACTATAACCGAAGAGGCTTATTCAATTGGATCACTTCGGGAACTGAAGACACGGGGAATTTTGGGATCAATGTACATCGTGCCTTTGCCCAAGGTAATGCAAAAGTAATAGATCATTTTTCTGCAGGATGTTTGGTGTTCGCTAATGCGGAAGACTATTCGTTGTTCATACAACTTTTAAGAAAACACCGTAATATTCATGGCAATCGTTTTACACTCACACTCATGGATTTTAGAGACAAACGCCGAAGCTTATACAGTAAAATTGCCTGGTTTACATTGCTTAGTGGCGGTGCTTTTTTAGTGCATAAAGCCTATCAATATCAACAAAAAGAAACGCTTTATCTGAATTGATACAAGATGAATTTTTCTAAAAACACTAAAAAAGCAGGGTGGGTACTGGTTGGGAGTAGTATCGGCTACCTCATTGCCAAAAAACTAAACAAAAAGGACAACTATCTCTATATTCTAGTAGGTGGATTTATTGGCACCTGCATTGCTGAAGAATTGCTAACCGAAAGCACCAAAACCTTAAAAAAATAGCCCTATGAACACAACGTATTTTGAAGGAGAACAACCCGTAAAAGTGAAAGCCTATTACAAAAGCGAATTAGCTAAAATGTATAATGTATGCTCCAAAACCTTTGCCAATTGGATTCATATTTACCTGGAGGAATTAACTGCTTTTGGGTATAAAAAAACAACCAAGCTACTAAGACCCGAAGTGGTCCGGTTTATTTTTGAGCGCTTGGGGGAGCCTTGAGATATTAAAATGTAAAATATTTATTTAATTGATTTACTGTATTTTATATTCATATATTCGTAAGCAACTATGGTAATTTTTGATTATTAATAACTAACGAGGATGCAGATAAATGAAGTTTTAGCTAACAATTGGAGAACAATAGATGTTGAATATTCCAATTTTAATGATGTTTTGAAAGATATTCCTTCCCAACCGGGCATTTATAAAATACGGACAAACACTACAAAAGAAATACTTCGAGAGTTTGGAGCAAGAAAAGACCCTAAACATTATAATTTGAGGAAAAAAGTTATAGCATCCGATGCAATTCCTAATTCCATTAAAATTACCCAACAAGCAAATAGCCAGTATGTTGTTTATAGTGGTCATAGTTTTAGTCTTAAACAAAGGTTTAGAGAACATTTTAGAGGGTCAAAAGGAACAGGTTGTTTAGCACTTTTTCAATTAGAAAAGTTACGTGATTTTAAATGGTCTTTTCAATTTATTAGCTTAAATGAGGTAGCAGGGTATAATGATAGTAAATTATACAGGACATATTTAGAACAGCACCAGAGAATAAATATGGAATGGCCCATACTTTGTAGTCAATAGTAAAATCTATACAAAAAAGACTTTGAAGGTTTGCTAAAAAGGCAAGTAATTCAAATTAACTATAAAGCTAAAATTATAAAATGCTAGATGATAATATCATATTAGAGGAATTAAAAAAAATATTTTCGTATAAATCAGCTAAAGAAGAAAATCAAACTATAATTGATAGAGGTTTTGTTTGTTCAAAAATGAAATATGCTAAGGTTCTTTTTGTTGGCATGAATCCATCATACACAAAAGATGCTAAGATTGAAAATTATCAATATGACATTGACGAAGCTGTAAAAAGATATCCAAAGCATTATTCAAAATTCCCTCAACTATTAGAAGGCACAAAATACAAGGACAATTGGTCTTATGTTGATATGTTTCAATTTAGAGAAACAAGTCAAAAAAGGATTATTGATTTTATGAAACATGATCCTCAATTTTTGGCAGATCAATTACTTTTAACTCATAAAATAATAAGTCAATTAAATCCTGAGCTTATTGTAGTGTGCAATAGTTTCGCTGCTACCTTTTTTGGAATTAATAGAATAGAAGATAAGTATGTTTGGTACGGATATGATTTTGAATTTGATGAGGAATATGGAATAGATGTTATAAAATCTAAAAATGAAAACTCTATTTTAACTAAAAATGAGGGCTCATTAATCGGTAAGCAAATTTTATTTACTAGTACCTTAACTTATAAGCCAAGGTTCGATAAAAGACGATTGCATTGGCAGATAAAGAGGCTAGTAAATAAGTGAAAATTTAATTGATTCTATACTAGAAGTTAAATAGTGATATGAAAGTTTAAGTTCTTAAAAATTAATATTACTTAATTGATTTTAAGTGTATTAAACAATAAAATTATAGTGTTTGTTAAAGCTATTTAGTTTTGAAATAGTCACTTAAACTCAAAATAATAAAAATAAAAATAAGAATCAGAAATTGAGGTTTCCCGTAAATTACATTTATGGGCTTTAAATATATTTGTTTAGGTATTTTAATTTGATTAAAAGTCCAAACACAAATGAGTTATCAGTAATCTAAAAACAAACGACATTGAATCCAATTTACTTAGATACACATATACATACTTCGGCAAACCCGAATCAATTAAATGATGATTATGACATAGATTTATTAGTTAAAAAGATTCACGAATTTAATAAGGATTCTGATTTTCTAATCTCACTTACTGATCATAATACGGTTAATAAAAGTGCTTATCTAAAAGCAGTTGCTTTGAATTTAAATATAATTCTTGGAATAGAATTACATATTAAAAATTATAATGATTGTCCAGCATATCATTGTCACATTTATTTTAACCTCAAAGAGATCACGGAAGATGTTCTTGATGAGATTAACAAAAAATTAGATGAATTATACCCTAATAAAGAGGTAGAAAAAAAAGATTCAACAATACCAACTATTCAAGAAATAATAAACAAATTTGATTCCTATGAGTTTATGTTACTGCCACATGGTGGTCAATCTCACGCTACTTTTAACACCTCAATACCAAAAGATACCAGATTAGATAGTACTTTAGAAAGAAATGTTTATTACAATCATTTTGAAGGGTTTACTGCAAGAGGTGATAAAGGTTTAGAAAAAACACAAGATTATTTTAAAAAGCTTGGAATAAATGAGTTTGTGAATCTTGTAACTTGTAGTGATAATTATACTCCAACTACATATCCAAATGGGAAGGATAAAAATCCATTTAATCCAACTTGGATGTTGGCAGAACCTACTTTCAATGGTTTAAGATTGTCATTATCCGAACAATCTAGATTGATTTATTCTGAAACAAAACCTAAATTCTATTCAGAGCATATTCAGTCTGTTTCTCATGAAAAAGAAAATATCAAAATAGATATTGAATTAACCTCAGGACTAAATGTAATAATTGGAGGTTCATCTAGTGGAAAAACTCTACTTGTTGACTCTATAGTTAGATGTTTAAATAAAAATACGCATGAATCTATATATCTACATTATGGAATTGAAGATATTACGATTGTTAACCCATCAGGTATGATACCTCACTACCTCTCTCAAAATTATATTATGGGAGTAGTCAATAATATTAGTGAAGATAAAATTGAAAACATAGACATAATTAAAAGAGCTTTCCCTGGAGATGAGGACGTTAAAACAAGTATTAATAATGGGCTACGTGAATTTAAAAAAAACATACTCTTATTAATTAGTAGTGTCAAAATTCTTGAGGAGGAAAGCCAAACACTACAGGCCATCCCAATTATTTCAAGATTAATAACAAAAGAAAACTTAGAAACTAATATTTATGATAACCTTCAACCTAGAGAATTAGAGAATGAAAAACTAAGGTTTTCACAATCAGTTTACGATGGATATGTTCAATCCTTAGATGGTATAGATGATTTTTTATCAAAGTATCCATTTATTGTTCACGATTCTGATTTAATAAACAAACTTAAAATAGAATTAACAGATGTTTTAAACATATCAAATAAAGAAAAACTAGTTAGATATTTACTTGAAAATGAAAAAGAATCATATAATGAAATATTAAAACATTCAAATTCTGAAGAGCAGACAAAAAGGCAAAGCTTTAATAAGCTTTTAAATTCTTTAAAAAAATATGTTAGAGCTTATAGAAAATTTCATAGGACAATCAATTCCATTTCAAATTATACTCTCAATTTTGATTCAGAAGAAATAGAATCAATGGGGCATAAATTATACATTGAAAATGACTTTATACTTAGTAAAGATAAATTTGTTGAAGTAGTTAATCATTTCTTAAAAAACAAGATAGATACTTTTGAAAACATAATGCCTGAACTTTTGTTTGAAAGTAATTTTAAAAAACAGAAACCTAAAGTTCATAATTATGATGACTTTGAAAATAAAATAAATAATAGTTTTGAAGAGCTAAATAAAAAGAAATATAAGATAATTACTAATGATGGTCGCGAATTTGATAAACTCAGTCCTGGTTGGAAAACTTCTGTAATTTTAGATATAATTTTAGGATATGATAAAGACAGTGCACCGATAATCATAGACCAACCAGAAGACAATTTAGCAACAGACTACATAAACAAAGGATTAGTTACTGCTGTCAAAAAAATTAAAAGCAAAAAACAAATAATATTAGTTTCTCACAATGCAACAATACCGATGCTTGCTGATGCGCAAAATATCATCCTTTGCAGAAATGAAAACAATAAACTAATAATAAAATCAAGCCCATTAGAAGGTCAAATTGAAGGGACAAGTGTTGTTGATCTTATAGCAAAAATTACTGATGGTGGTAAGTCATCAATTAAAAAGAGAGTAAAAAAGTATAACCTCAAAAAATTTAGTGAATAATGAAGTTAATATTTAATAAAGAAGAGAATAATGATATAACAGTCAAAATAGAACAAGAACTCATTCCTGTTGAATTTACTTATACAGAAATGATTAAACAACTTCTTGAAAACAATTCGATTGATGATACTGATTTTGGAAATCTTTCAGAAAATGAAAAAAGCAATCTTGGAGATATGTTAAGCAAAATTTCTAATATTTTTGATGAAGAAGAATTGATAGAAAATGATGATTTAGAAGAAATTAATAAAGAATAGCTATTAAAATCTAATTGAATATTTTAATATTGAGCTTTAAAATCACTTAATAAATTATGCCATAAAAATTAGATATCTTATTATAGGGTATGAGTATATGTATCTGAATATTTTTTAGATTAGAAAATTTAATAATCGATTATCTATGAATGTGATTAAAACAAATGAAAAAATTGAAATTTTAAATTTACAGTTAGAAGTTTTTAAATTATTGCATGATAAACTTGGTTATAGGTATTGTAAAAAATCAGGGAAAGAATATTTTTTAAAAAAAGAATACGGAAACTACACTATAACAAATATTCTAAATATGAGGCATGATTTGATAAAGTATATTAAAATTAATTTTTTACAATTTAGTTTTAGTGAAAATATTTCTTTAGAAGAAATGTTAAATATAATTTATACAAAAAAACCAGTTACTAAGGATTATGCAAGAATTTATCTTGAATTTAATTCTGAAATTTTAGTAAATGATTATATAATTAGCGAAGGTAAATTTTTAAGAAAATAAAGTTTTAAACTATTACTTTCTACCTGTATATTTCTATAAAAATTATTTTTTGAGTAAACATTAATATTCTAGAATGAATATTAATGTTTACTTTTTTTAAAGTATTATGTAAAAACACATAACATGTTAAAATAGAAATATATCCAATTGTTAGCCCCATAAAGTATTTTTTTAATAAATACTAGCCTGTTAATCAAATTTCGCGAATAAAACTTTTGAATTTCGCTTTTTTATTTTCAGTCATTTTTATCCATAATCTACTCATTCCCATTTCGGCAAACATATATTCTTTGGTAGTTGGGAATAAAGTTTTTATATCGGTTTTAATTTCTTTGCTCAAGGAGCTTTTTTCAAATAAATGATATGCACACATAAATGTTACTCCATATATTTTAGAATATCGATCAAAATCAACTTCTCGAGATGAGTTTATTTGCTTAATGTTAAAGGATATACTTCCGGCTGATTTTTCAAAAATTTTCGGGTACGTTTTTTTTAATTGTTGATAAACGTTAACGATATCTTTATTTTTAGCATTATAACGATAAGACATTAATTTAAATAGATAAAACTCAGGTTCAGTATAGTTTAATACCTCCATTTTACTGATAATGAATGCCATTTTTTCGTTAAATGGCTATTTCGGAGTGACCATGCCAGTGATTTCGGTCAAACAGTGCCACTCATAGAGGT
>NZ_JH621291.1 GCF_000255455.1 Aquimarina agarilytica ZC1
TTGAAGAACTACTTCCCGGATATCAAGAAAATATTACAGTGTAGTTGATCGGATGGTTACTCATCATTCAGGTAAAAATGATTTTAATTAGAAGAAATAATACATAAAAAACCCTTCATTTTGAAGGGTTTTTAGTTATAAAATCAAACTATCTATTTAAAATAGTATAAATATATTTTTAGTTGTTTATTAAACGGAATTCAGTTCTTCTGTTTGCAGCATGCTCACGCTCTGTACAAGAAACTCCGTCTTTACATCTGTTTTTTAATCTACGTTCACCGTAACCGTTAGCCACTAAACGACTATTGTTAACACCTTTAGAAATCAAATAGTTCACAACTGATTGTGCTCTTCTTTCAGATAAAGCTTGGTTACTTTCTGCACCACCTCTTGAATCTGTATGAGAAGCAATTTCCATTTTTGCACCTTGGTTATTTGCTAAAACTGGTAATAAACGTGTATCAATTAAATTTTTAGCGGTTGAAGTTAAAGTTGCCGATCCTGTATTCCAGTTAATTGGTAATGCAGAATACTCTACTAGTTTACAATCAACTTCTTTCCATGTAGTCAAACCTCCTTTTTGTGTTTGCACTTCTTTTGTAACTGTTTTAAAAGTTGCAGGAATAAGCTCCTCAGTTGTTGCAGCATCTTTATCTAATACTGTTTTAGTAATGTTAGCATATTCTGCAGGAATAGTTACTTCCTCTACTCTTGCTGGAGTAGCAACAACTCTTTTAGTATAAGAACCATCTCTTGCTGCTATCGGAGTTCTAGAAACTGAAGCATCATTAGCTAATGTACGCACTGAAACAGTAGTATATTCAGCTGGATAACCTTTGTAACACCAGTAACGACAGTCGTTAGGATTACTTGAAGCACAATCTGGTGCTGGAGCACCTAACTCCCATTGTGCATATGCCGCTTTCACCTCAATTGTTTCTGAACCACTTCCAAATGAAGCTGGCGTTATTGCTAATGTAGACCCACCTTGTTTCTTTACATATGTTACGGTTTCAGTTTTATATGTTGCTGGTATAACTTTAAGTTGCTTACTAGCTTCCTTTACCAATACTTGCTCAGTTACTGTTTTGTATGTCGCAGGAATAACTTTAAGTTTTTTGTAAGCTGGACTTACCTGCACTTGAACTGTTTGAGTTTCATAAATATCAGGGGTAGTACAACGTACATAACATTTTCCAGGCTCTGGATTTGATGGTAGATCCTGCGCTTGAGCAGCTATACCTGTAGCTAATGCTACCATTGTAAAGATAATTTTTCTCATCGTAATAGAATTTAATAGTGTTGATTTATAATAACTAAGTTACAAAAAACATACATTTTCAGTTAAATTTTAGCATCCATTTTGATTTTATAGGTCTTTTTTCGTTAAAAGACATTTTTGATCGACAATCTACGTGCTTAAATGTTAATTAAATATTAAAAAAATACAATTTCACATCTATATATCTAAAAATGAATGATTTAAATACAAAACAACACATTTTTATCCAAAATAGAAAATTAACTACCTACTATTTTATAATTTGAAAAATAAATTGAAAATGCTAAATTTGATTAATGTTCTACATTGAAAAAAATAAAGAAAATAATTATGTGTTTCACTTAAAAAGTGATGACAAACATATTATTGCATCTAGCAAAGCGTATACAGAAATTTCCGAAATAAAAAAGGAAATAGACTATATAGCCAAAAACACAAATCTTGACCGAATTTACGAGCGTAAAACTAACAAAAGTGGTCAATTTTACTTTAATATTTTAGATCAAAGTCTAAAAGCTGCAGCAGCCAGTCAATTATACAATTCAAAAGTAGGTTTGGAAAACGGAATAAAAGCAGCCAAAGAATTCGCCAAACAACACCAAATTAAAAAAGTATTTTAATTAGGTTAGCTCAATTGTATTTGTATTTTTGCTCAAAGTAATTTACCACTACTCTTATGACAAATCAAGATACTATTTTAGATCTTAGAAATCGCCTGGTTGCGTTAAGGAGGTATCTTTGACGTTGATGCCAAAAATATAGAAATCTCTAATCAAGAAGAAAAAACTTTTTCTCCAGACTTTTGGAATAACCCAAAAGAAGCTGAAGCACATATGCGTGTTCTTAATAGTTTAAAAAAATGGGTTAAAGATTATGAAAAAAGTGAACAACTCCTTGAAGATTTAGAAGTCCTTTTTGAATTTTTTAAAGAAGGAGACACCACAGAAGAAGAACTTAATGAGCAAGCAAAATTAGCCTCAAGTCATATTGAAGATTTAGAATTCCGTAATATGCTTAGCGAAGAAGGTGATAACCTTGGAGCTGTTTTACAAATTACGGCTGGTGCTGGTGGTACCGAAAGTTGTGATTGGGCTCAAATGCTCATGCGTATGTATGTTATGTATTGTGAAAAACAAGGTTTTCCTATTAAAGAGCTTAACTTTCAACAAGGTGATGTAGCTGGTATAAAAACCGTTACACTCGAAATTGATGGTGAATATGCTTTTGGATGGCTTAAAGGTGAAAATGGTGTACATCGTTTGGTGCGTATTTCTCCTTTTGATAGTAATGCAAAACGCCATACCTCTTTTGCCTCAGTATATGTATATCCTTTAGCAGATGACTCTATTGAAATTGATATCAATCCTTCCGAAATTTCATGGGAAACCATGCGATCCTCTGGTGCAGGTGGTCAAAATGTAAACAAAGTGGAAACTGCAGTTCGTTTACGTCACCATCCTTCGGGTATTGTAATTGAAAATTCTGAAACACGTTCTCAATTAGATAACAAAACTAAAGCCATGCAATTATTAAAATCTCAGTTATATGAAATTGAGCTTAAGAAAAAACAAGCCATGCGCGATGAAATTGAAGCTTCAAAAATGAAAATTGAATGGGGTTCACAGATTAGAAATTATGTAATGCACCCTTATAAATTGGTTAAAGATGTACGTACAGCTGAAGAAACCGGGAATGTTGATGCTGTAATGAATGGTGCTATTGATCCATTTTTAAAAGCTTTTTTAATGGCCACTGGCCAGAAAGACATAGAAGAAACACTTTAACTATCAAAAAATTAACAACACTAAATTTTTAGCAATAAATTTTAAATTTAGTGTTGTTATAATACTTAAAATATCACATTAAACTAATTACCAATTCTCGATTCAATAATTGATTCTATATTATTGGGTATATTTTCTAACAGATCATAACCTGTTAAATCTTCTATAGTATTTATCGATGTTCTAAAGCTTCTCCAATTTGTACTTATTCCTTGATCATTGGGCACATTAATCGCAATAACTCTTGTATCCGCAGTTACTCTAGTTATATCATTAGCTCCATTTGGCAAAATAAGTGCCACTTTCCAAAATGAATCTGGAACAGTAATATTACCGCTATTAATCGTATTTCTAAAGCCATTTTTGCCGACTCCGCCTCTACCGGCTACACCAGCAATAATATGAATTTCATTACCATTCCCAACTAACGAACGTAAATAGTTTTCAAAATCATTCCAAGACTTTTGATTGTTATCAGCTGCTTGTGGTGCTATATTTGTTGTAAAAAAAGTATTAGAATTTTCCGAATTACTACCTGTTCTGTCTCCAGATGGACAAATATGCCCCCTATCAAAACCAGATCTCCTATAACTTTTATCTGTTGCTTTAAAAAAAGTATTAGGTAACTGCAAATCTTCACTAAAACAATTGCACCTACGTCCGCTTCCCAACCATGCACTACTCAAATGCCAACTCACCCAATTGGCTGTTCCTCTACCATTATTATATGACAATGCATATTGATCTCGAGATAAAAAATAATTATTCGCATTAGAGTTATTCGCGTTTGAAGGATTTCCAAAAGTTAAGTTACTATCTCTACTTGCCAAACCCAATTGAGGGACTTCTCCTCCTCCGTTATTATCAGAAGTAATTATTTCTATATTATCAATATTGAGTCTATTGGAACCGCCACCTGTTTTATAGATACCAAAACGTACTGCTCTAGATTCATTTATATTTATAGTTGTAGTATTTAACGATGTTGATCTTGTAGTTACAGTACCTCCCATAAAACTCCAATCTAGACCATTATTAAATGACACAATAAGCCTCCATGTTGAATTACCATCACCACCAAATTTAGCATGTCTAATTCTAATGGAACGAGCTCCATTATCCATATTAAAAGACATTATTGCAAAGCCTTCGTTTCGTATTCTTAAGGATTTTAATCCAAATTTTCTATCAGAAGAAGAATTCCCAATTAAAGCTTCATTTAAAAACCAATTCCCAGATGACAAATTAACTGGTCCTTCTGCGTAACTCGATTTATTTCCATTTTCAAAAGTTTCCGTAAAACCAAACCTTTTTTCACCAAAATTATGATCATGAGGCCCTTGATTTTCATAATGAACTATTTCTGCATCTATTTCATCAATGACAGCTATTTTTGAAATATTTTCACTTGCTATAACATCTTCTATTTTTTCTTCAGTTGTACAACTAAGCGTTAATAAAAATAGAATTACAACTATTTTTAAGTATTTAAAATTCAATAATTTCATGCCAAAATAATTTTATATTATTTCCATAAAATTAAATTTCAAGCTTATCATTATGGTTAATCTAAAACTATCCAATTATTAAAATTAGATTACCTAAAAGCTATATTTATTAGCGATTATTAAGCCAAGGTTATTATAACAAACTACCTTTTTGTATTTTCGTTTTCTCAAATTTATTACTATGGATTTAACATTCAATAAAAACGAAGATCATAACCGTCAATTGGCTGCTGCATTAAGAAAAAAACTTGGAGAAGTAGCGTTAGGTGGAGGTGTTAAACGCATTGAAAAATTACATAGTAAAGGTAAAATGACAGCTCGTGAACGTATTGATTATTTGTTAGATAAAAATACGGATGCTATTGAAATTGGCGCTTTTGCTGGCGAAGATATGTACCAAGAGCATGGCGGTTGTCCAAGTGGTGGTGTAATTGCTAAAATTGGATATGTTAAAGGAAAGCAATGTATTGTTCTGGCAAATGATGCTACTGTAAAAGCTGGAGCTTGGTTTCCTATTACCGCTAAAAAAAATCTACGTGCTCAAGAAATTGCTATGGAAAACAGACTACCAATAATCTATCTTGTTGATAGTGCTGGTGCCTACCTTCCTTTGCAAGATGAAGTTTTTCCAGATAAAGAACATTTTGGACGTATTTTTCGTAATAATGCTCAAATGAGTAGTATGGGGATCACACAAATTGCCGCCGTTATGGGCAGTTGTGTTGCAGGAGGAGCTTACTTGCCTATTATGAGTGATGAGGCTTTAATTGTGGATAAAACAGGGAGTATTTTCCTTGCGGGAAGTTATTTAGTCAAAGCTGCTATTGGTGAAGAAATTGACAATGAAACTTTAGGAGGTGCAACTACACATTGCGAAATTTCTGGTGTAACAGATTATAAAGCCAAAGATGATAAAGACTGTTTAGATAAAATAAAGAATATAGTTTCAAAAATTGGAGATTACGATAAGGCAGGTTTTAATCGCATTACTGCAGAAAAACCTAAAGAAAATGAAGAAGAAATGTTTGGCTTACTTCCTAAAGAAAGAAATAAGCCCTACGATATGCTTCCAATTATAGAACGCTTAGTTGATAATTCTGAATTTGAACCATACAAAGCCGATTATGGGAAAACACTACTTACGGGTTATGCTCGCATTGATGGATGGGCAGTAGGTATTGTAGCTAATCAACGTATGGTTACCAAAAATGCTAAAGGTGAAATGCAAGTTGGAGGAGTAATTTATTCGGAATCGGCCGATAAAGCAGCCAGGTTTATTGCCAATTGTAATCAAAAGAAAATTCCTTTAGTCTTTTTACAAGACGTTACTGGTTTTATGGTTGGTAGTAAAAGTGAACACGGAGGTATTATAAAAGATGGTGCCAAAATGGTGAGTGCTATGGCCAACAGTGTTGTTCCTAAATTTACCGTAATTATCGGTAATTCATACGGAGCGGGAAATTATGCCATGTGTGGTAAAGCCTATGATCCTAGATTAATAGTTTCATGGCCTAGTGCCGAACTTGCTGTAATGGGTGGTGCCCAAGCTGCAAAAGTGTTATTACAAATTGAAAAAGCTTCGCTTAAAGCCAAAGGAGAAACTATTACTGAAGCCAAAGAAAGAGAATTATTTGATCAAATAAAATCTCGTTATGACAAGCAGACTTCACCTTATTATGCTGCTGCTCGTTTATGGACAGATGCAATCATTAATCCTTTGGAAACACGAAAATGGATTAGTATGGGAATTGAAGCCGCTAACCATGCCCCTATTGAAAAACCTTTTAACATAGGTATTGTACAGGTGTAGATAGTACTTATCTATTAACTCAAATTATGTATTAAAAATCTACTCTACATCTAAAAATCACTGCAAAATGAAACCGCTTTACTGTATTTTTTGCTTTAACCATATCACAGCAAAATCAAACGCTTTGTTGCATTTTTTGCTTTAACCATAAGGTGCTATGCTGAAATCAAGAAAATGCTCCACTGCACCAGCTGGCTCTTTCATAACAAGCCAAACTTTTGGCTTGACATTTCAGCCCTATTGAGCTTTCAATACCCATAACGAAGTTCTGATGTGCAATTCGAGTTTAATATACTCAATTACATAATAAAGCAAAACCCCTCAAATAAATTAATAATAATTTATTTGAGGGGTTTTGCTTTATTATAAACCTTAATTTGTATCGAATTATTCTTTAATCACAGTGACAACTCTCTTTGTATTATTACCTAGCAATTGAATAACATAAGCCCCTTTAGCCACATTAGATGTATTTAATGTTATTATATTTTCACTTGTAGAAATAGTTCTAGAAATTACTTTTTGCCCCATCATAGTTAGCAATTCTACTCTATTAAAATTATGATCTTCTAAAATATCAATTGTAATATTAGATTTAAAAGGGTTTGGATAAGCTGACAAACTTATGCTTGATTCAATACTACTTTTTTTAGCTCCATTATTAGTTTTCTCAATCCTTATTGAGGAAATATCATCATTCCAATTTGAATCATTAGTTCTTCCTTTTTTAATATTCGATAAACATTTCGTATCTGAAGTGAATGAAGCATTGTATCCTCTAAAATTATTATGCTGATATATGGTCATTTTATATCCATTTGGAATTTTAATCGACGATATATCATCATTTAAAATCCCTAAATTAGCTAATTGAGATATTGTATAATTCCCTGATTTAAGCACCACAGATTTCCCATTAAAACCACAGTCTTTATATACCATTACTTGTGGAGTAATTTTCCTTTCTATTCGTATTGAAGATATGTCATCATTCCAATCCGAACTACCGTTTCTTCCAGAACGATTATTTATTAAACAAGAAATATCAGAATTTAAAACAGTAGCATATCCCTTAAAGTTATTATTTTGATAAATAGTAACTTTAAAATCTTTAGTTACTTTTATTGAAGATATATCATCGTTCTTTATCCCTTTACTCGCTAATTGAGCTATTGTATATTTACCTTCTTTTAATTGAACACCTCTCCCTTTGAATCCACAGTTTTCATATACAGTTACAATGCTATTATTTTTCGAATCCCCTCCAGTTCCAGTCGGTTTCTTAGGATTATTTTTACAGTCTTTTTCTTTAAAAGAATCATTTTGATTAATAATTTTCTTTCGCTGTTTAAAATTTCCTACCAACTCAATTGGTTTTGAACCAAAATCTACATCAGTAAACCCTTCTCCATTACCTTGATCATGAATCACTGCTGCAATTGCTGGTCCTATAAAAAAACCATCTAATGTTGCATCAGCTATTTTATTATTGCCAACCAAAGACTTTAATTCGCAAGGAACAAATACCCTATGACTTGTTCTTATTTGAGCTGTAGTACCATAAACTGCTTTAATATTATGGATTTTCACATTAGTAAAACGACCACGTCCTAGCTTACCAAATCCTCTTTCAACTCTAACACCAAACGAGCAACTTATAGATGTAACCCCATCTATATCAATATTTTTAGCAAAAACAGAATGAGGAGATAGCATTACTGCAGAATTCCCATTTCTACCTGTTATATTTCTTCCAACAATATCATTTGCTCCAATTTCACCTGCATCACGCTCTATCCTAAGTGCTACACCTCCTTCACTATCTAAATTTTTAAATAAAACATTAGTTGCAATTCCAACTTGAACCAACCCATAACCATATGAAGTATTTTTAACATCCAAATTATCTAAAATACCATTTTTACCTCCAGCAAAATTGGCTTGAGAAAATATAGTTTGATTATCAATAATATGAACATTTTTAATTTTGAAATTAGAAACATTGTCCATTCTAAAACACATAATTAATTCCCCTCTTTGAGCTCCTCTTAAGTCAATAGTAAACTTACCTCCTTCACCACGAATACTCACGTTTTTTATAGACTCATTCCTTCCAAAATCAAATACAGATCCAAAAGTTTTATCATTTTCAGGAAGCTTAATAATAGCATCCTTATGAAACACCAAATGAGTATTACTCAACATTTTAATAAATTTCAAGCGATATGTCCCTTTCGGAAAATAAATTTTCCCTCCTTTGGGTTGTTTTGCCACAAATTCAAGTGCACGACGTAATGACCGACTGTCGTCTTTCCCATCATTAATAACAGCTCCATAGTCTTTTATATTTACAGAGACACCATTATTAATAGTTTCATTATAAAAATCTTTTTCATTCTGAGCAATTAGTTGAAAAGTTGATCCCGTTAATGTTAGCAAAGCTAATAGCTTAGTAATTTTTTTAGAAAACATGATTAATTGATTTAAGCGTTGATTGTTGTTTTATATTCTTCCTAATTTGATAAAAATAGGGGTCATATTAATTTTGTAACGTTTAAAATCAATAAATATTTTAACTTCTATCCAAGGCAATAAATAAGTATCTAAATGAAATCAATTCAAAAAACAATAAATAATTGAAATACAGTAATTTAAGTAAAATCACAGAAGCAAAAAACAAGAAATAAACTACAAAAAAAAGAGAATTTTAGGTTAAAATAACCAATTCTAAGCTAATTATACTATGGAATACCTATTTCCACTTTTAACTAATTGATGAACAGTAAAAAAATACATTTTTTCCTACATTTATTTATGTTTATAACAAAAAAGTTATTACATATATAATACGATTTACTAACAAAAATTTCGCATATATGCTGTTTCCTTTTCGCCATTCTTGCGTTAAAAAAAACAACCGTAGCTAAGGCTATGCTTGATTTTTTTGCCTTAGACTAGCAAAAAATAATTCAACATATTTATACGAAATTCTTATCAGTAAATCGTATAATTCCAATTTCGAATTTAAAATTTGCTAAATTCTCTGTTAGGCAAAAATTATAATGGATCTATTATGGACAAAGATTTTTCTAAACTCCCTCTATAATATCGAGATCATCTTTAAATTGTATAGTAAATGAAAAGGTAGATCCAACCCCTTTTTTGGACTTTACGTAGATATCTCCATGATGAAAACCAATAATTTTTTTGCAATGCGCTAAACCAATTCCAGTTCCTTCATATTCATCACGAGCATGTAATCGTTTAAAAATATTAAAAATCTCATTTTGGTGTTTTTCAGAAATACCAATACCATTATCTTTAACATGGAACTCCCAGCGATATTTATAATTATCAGTTTCGGGTAATTTTTTTCCATGAATATGAACAATAGGAACTTGATTATGCTTGCGGAACTTTATTGCATTTGAAATTAAATTTTGGAACAATAAACCTAACTCTAATCTATAGCCTTTTATTTCCGGCATAACACCTAAAATTATCTTTGCGCCAGTTTCATTAATAGTCGCATTAAAATTTTTAATGATGTTATGTAGCAATTTTGTACTGTCAATTACCTCTAACTTCCTATTAGATCCAATACGTGAATATTCCAATAATGAACGTATTAGAATAGACATCCGATCACAACCTTCTTTAATATACACTAAGTTTTCCTTACCCATATCATCCAATTGATCATAATAATCTTCCAATAAAAAATTAGAAAAGCTTGTTACAGTATGTAAAGGTTCTTGTAAATCATGACTCGCAATAAAAGCAAACTGTTCAAGCTCATTATTCTGCCTAGTAAGTATTTTTGATTTTTTTGCTATTTCAGTATTTTTTTGTTCTAAATCTTTGATTAATCGTCTTTGTTTTTGACGTGTTTTATAGAAATAAAATAAAAATAGAAGTATCAATAATATTAATGATAATAACAACCAATTGATTTTCTGTTGAAGCGATAACTTTTCTTGTTGTTCCCCCAGAATTTCTTTTTGCAATTGAATTTGTCTTTCTTGAGTTTTTAGAAATTCATTTTGCTTATCAATTAAACTTTTTTGACTTAGTATTTCTTTTTCCTTTGAATTTACTAAAGCTTTTTGGATACTATATCTATTTTCAAGCTCTTTGAGTTGTCCCCTAGTAGCTGTAAACTTTTCGTGTTGCGCTTTTGTGAGTTCTTTTAAATTCTCAACTCTTTTTTGTTCTTCTTCAATTTTTAGATCCTTACTTAAGGACTCTATTTTTTTTATAAAAACTTCTTTTCGTTGCTCCTTTAATTCTTTTTGTTGTTCTTCTAAAATTTGTTTTTGTTCTTGGGCTACAACTTTTGTTCTGGCGTATAATTGTTTCCAATTTTTAGCTGATTTTATGGAGCTTTCTAATAAACTAGACGATGGACTAAAGCCATATCTTGCCATCCTATTCACATTTACATCAATAATAAAATCTTCTTGAAGATTAGATATATTAATCATTGATGGCTCAAAATTATAATTTTCAGAAATTAATAATGTCGATGACTTTTCAATTTGTAATAGTATTTGCTCAATTTCAAAACCAGATGATTTTTTGGCATACAACAAATCAAAGTCATTTAAGTGATTCAAATTGTCTGTTAACTTTACATCTATAGGCTTCCCATTTATTTTCCTATTTAAAGATCCCATTAATAGTGATCTTGCTATTGTTTTATCTTGTAAAACTCCTATTACAAATCTTTTATTATTTTTTTTATAACCCGAAACTTGCTCGGCTATATTCATAATATAAATAGCTCTTTTTTTTGATACAAGCTTATCTTTATTGGTTTGGGCTAGTAATACGTTACTCAAAAACAAAAAAGGAAGTAAAAAACAAATATATGAGAATGTATATTTCACAGTTGAATTATAATTTTAATAATAATCTTGCAAAATAATTTGCTCCTCTAACTCCAAATTGTTGTACTCTTCTACTGTAAATAAACCTTCCTTGATTAACATTACCAGAATGCTTATGCTCATCTGGGAATACATGAAAGGCATTATTTGCACCAATAGAAAGATGTACAAGGTTATTAAAATTATAAGTCAATGCAATATCTGTAACTAATTTTGGAGAAAATTTTTGATCACGACTCTCTATATTACCTGTAAATTCATTTAAAGTCCAATTATTAGGGTCTCCATCTTTAGGATGCCTATAGGTAACACTCCCAAATAAATTATTGTTTAGAGTAAACGAAAATTGTTCTATTTCATAGGTGTTCAAAAAATTTATTTTAAATGTTGGTTGACTTGATTCTATCCTTGACCTTTCTTCTCTATTAAAAATTTCTTGATCTTGTATCGCTATTTGATCAGAAGTTCTAGGTTCATCAAGAATATTTGTACTCGAAAAATTTCCAGATAATGTTGAAAATAACTTACCAGAACCTAAATAAGTATTGTAATTCAATTTTATATCTAAACCTATAGTTCTTGTATCAATAGCATTAGTAAAAAACTGTGCACGATCTAAATTAAACGGTTCAAGTAATTCTTCAAAACCCTCATCAATAGGGTTGGATAATACAATCCTATCTTCAATTCTTATTACATAACTGTCAATAAACAAGCTAAATGAATTAAATAATTTTGTTGTAAGCCCAAAATTATAATGTTTAGACAATTCTGGTTGTAAAACACCAATGCCTAAACTTTCTGCCGCTGCACTTGAATTATTAAATGTTCCTACATTAAAAGCTGCTCCATTTGAAAATTGTGTACTAGTGTTATTAAAATAAAACTGATGTAATGAAGGGGCTCTAAATCCTGTTGACAATGAACCTCTAAAAGTTAGATTAGTTGTTGGTTGGTAACGTGTCGCAACTTTCCATGTACCTTGCGATCCAAATTTATTAAAGGTCTCGTAACGTCCTCCTAAAACGGCTAGTATTTTATCTGATACTTTTGATTCAAACTCTATATAGCCCGATGTATTTGTTCTAAATTTATTCAATTCATTTTCTGGCATAAAGCCTGGAAATCCTTGTGCTCCAACATCTCTTGAAAAAACAGTTCCATTTTCAATAAATGTATCACCTCCATTTATAAATGATGCCTCCTCTCCTGCTACAATTTGATAGTTTTCAACTCGTAGCTCTGCTCCAAAAGCTATATTGGAACCTTCTAAAAAATATAAAGGTTTTGAAAAATCTAGATTAGTCACATTCTGACTATAAATAAAACCTCCAGCATAAAAAGTTTTTGGTGATACTTCACCTAAAGAAGCATTATTAGAATTATTAACCGTATAATCCAAAATATTTTTTCCAATTGTATGACTAAAATCAACATTCCATGCTTCCTTTTTTCCTTTGATACCTATAGTAATAGCATCATCTTGAATATCTGTAAAGATCTCAGGTGAAAAACCGTTATTAAATAGTTCGGTAACTACTTTATTTTTTTCATTCGGAAATCTATAAAAAGCTCTAGACCTTCCCTCTCTATAATTTCTGCCTCCAAAGGCATAAATTGTTGACTTAGTCCCTATTTTAAATTCTGAATTAAACTGAAGTGCTATATTTCGTGTTGCCGCATTTCCGACTTCCATTACTTTACGACCACTAAAACCAGTTTGTTTAAAAAAATCGACTAGCTGATCTTCATTTTCATCGGCTCCAAAAACTTGTCCTGTATAATCTCCAGATCTATTAGTCGATTCCCTATCTCTATATTCCGCAGAAACATTTACAAAACCTTTATCTCCTAAATTAAATCCAACATTCCCAGAAGTATAGGTTGACTTACCATCACCAATATGATTAATTTTTGCAACGCTTTCTATAATTATCTTTTCAATTTGATTCTTTAAAATAATGTTTACAACACCAGCTATAGCATCAGATCCATATTGCGAACTAGCTCCATCTCTTAAAACCTCTATTCTTTCAATGGAAGCTACAGGAATAGCATTAAAATCAGTACCTACAGATCCTCTACCAATTGTTCCATTCACATTAACTAATGATGATGAATGCCTCCTCTTTCCATTTATTAGAACTAATAATTGATCCGGACCTAATCCACGTAACGTAGCAGGGTCTATATGATCTGTCCCATCTGAAATTGTTTGGTGTGTTGAATGAAATGAAGGAAGCAAAAAATGTAGTAACTGACCTAATTCCATTTGAGATGAATTAGAAATATCCTTAGGGTAAATAACATCAACAGGTGCTATTCGTTCTAATGAAGTTTTAGGCTTAGATCTTGAGCCAAGTAAAATAGGTCGTTCCTCATCCCAGTCAGGTACAAGTTTAATAGTAAACTCTAAAACCTCATTAGTTTTTAAGTCTACTATTTCTTCAAAAGGTTCATAAAGTAAGTAATCTACTTTGAGTGTGAATGTACCTGGTATATGTTCTAAAAAAAAAGCACCTTCTAAATCTGTTTCAGTTTTAGCTCCAGTTTCCTTAATATAAACTTTAGCGCCTGGTAATGCTCCATATTGATCTAAAACTTTTCCCTTAAATCCACTAACTTCAACAGTGGTTTGAGCTGAAATTAATAAAGAAGTAAAACAAAAAATTATCCAAGTAAAAACAAATTTACTACTTGAGTAATGTCTAAACATAGTTTATTTTAAATATTAAAAAACCAAAAATACATTTTTTGAGTGATTATGGTAATCTTATGTTAAAATTAAACTATAAAATCGATCAAGTGCCTATAAAGCCTATTTGTGTAAGTCTATCTGTTTTAAATTTTCCATTCTATTACGTGCCAAGAAATCATCAATACTCTCAAAATGCTCAATAACTCTTTTATTTTTAAATTCAAAAACCTTTTTTGACAAACCTTGTAAAAAATCCCGATCATGAGATACTAATATCAGTGTTCCATCAAAGGAAAGTAATGCTTCTTTTAAAACGTCTTTTGATTTTATATCAAGGTGATTTGTAGGTTCATCTAAAATTAAAAGATTAACTGGTTCTAATAATAATTTAACCATAGCCAATCTCGTTTTTTCTCCACCAGACAATACCCCTACTTTTTTTTCAATATCATCGCCTTTAAACATGAATCGTCCTAAAATATTTTTTATTTGAGTTCGAACATCTCCCTTGGCTACTTCATCAACAGTTTGGAAAATAGTTAAGTTTTCATCTAATAATGAAGCTTGATTTTGAGCAAAATATCCCACCTTAACGTTATGTCCCAACTCGCAAACACCATCCACTTCAATTTCTTTCATAATGGCTTTTATCATCGTTGATTTTCCTTCACCATTTCTACCAACAAATGATACTTTTTCTCCTCTAGAAATAGACATATTAGCATCATTAAAAACTACATGATCATCATACTTTTTAGATAGATCTTTAACAGTTACAGGGTAATCACCCGATCTCGGTGCTGGAGGAAAACTAAGCTTTAAAGCAGACGTATCTACTTCATCAATTTCAATGATATCAAGTTTTTCTAGCATTCGTTCTCTATCTTTAACTTGATTTGTTTTAGAGTAGGTCCCTTTAAACTTATCTATAAAGGTACGGGTATCTGCTATAAACTTTTGCTGCTCCTGATAAGCCTTTATTTGATGAGCTCTTCGGTCCTGACGTAATTGCAAATAATGTGTATAATTAGCTTTGTAATCATAAATACGCCCCATAGTAATTTCTATAGTGCGATTAGTGATATTATCAATAAATGTTTTGTCATGAGAAATTACCATAACAGCTTTAGCCTTATTTAAAAGAAAATCCTCTAACCAAATTACAGATTCAATATCAACATGATTGGTGGGCTCATCTAACAAAATAAGATCTGGTTTTTTAAGTAAAATTTTAGCCAGTTCAATACGCATTCTCCATCCACCACTAAACTCACTTGTGGAACGATGCAAATCTTCGGCTTTAAAACCCAATCCTTTTAAGGCTTTTTCAACTTCGGCTTCATAATTTACCTCTTCAATAGCATAAAATTTTTCACCAAGCTCCGAAACTTTTTCTATAATTTTCATATACGTATCGGATTCATAGTCCGTACGCGTTTCAAGCTCTTTATTTAGGCGATCCATTTCATCACGCATTTCAAAAATATGACTAAAAGCTTTGGAAGCCTCTTCCATAACCGTACAATCATCTTTTGTAAGTAAATGTTGAGGCAAATAAGCAATCACAATATCTTTAGGAAATCGAACTCCTCCTCTGGTAGCTTTTTGAACTCCTGCAATAATTTTCATCATGGTAGATTTTCCGGCTCCATTTTTACCCATTAATGCAATTTTATCATTTTCATTAATGGTAAAAGCTACATCTTTAAACAAAGCATCACCACCAAATTCTACTGCTAAATTATCTACTGAAATCATAGTCTTATTTTATTGCAGCGAAAATAGGAAAAGAATGCTAATTTTATATCAATACCTTTTTTAACTTTTACACACGCAACCTTATGACCTAAATGCATCTTAATACTATATGTCTAGTTTGTATATTATGAGAAAAATAATTTTAATAGTTTTTTTAATTCCTTTTTTATTTGCCTTTCAATGTGAAAATGAAGAAACACCAAAAACGACAACAGCAACAACACTTTTGGGTAAATGGCAACTAATTGAAATTTTGGCTGATCCAGGTGATGGAAGTGGCACTTTTCAACCTATCGAAAATGGAGAAGTCATCGAATTTAAAAATGATAACGCTATTTCGGGGTTAACTGGACTTGATAATTGCTCAAATAAAGCAACTTACTCAAAAACAACTAATAAAATTACTTTTGCTAATTGTGATAATACACTTTCATTTAAAATAAATGGAGAAAATTTATTTATTTATCCGCCTTGTTTTGAAGCTTGTGCTAACAAATACAAAAAAATTAATTGAAAGATTTTTTTAATACTATTACAACCTATAACTCACGCCTGTTGAATAAATAACACCTTGAGGTATACTCGCATGACTACTTAATATCCCCGTTATCCTATCATAAGAAAAATAGACGCCTGCTGCTGTAGTAAAAATTTGATTTCCCACTCCCATACTACTCCAAAAACCTAAATGAGAATTTTTGTTTATTCTGTAGATAAACTCACTTGTAGCACTTATATTTAAACTTATTCTATTGGGAGCTAGGTCTTCAAAGTCTGTTGTTTCAAAAACAAATGGGTCTGGATCTTCTGCAACATTAATTCGTTCTAGACGTTTTCTTAATCTAGCATAACTTCCATCTTCGTACTGCATACTTAATTTAACTCCAATAATACGCCAATCAATTTTTTTGAAAGGAATCATAAAAGCAACTTCACCTGAAACTCCTCCTCCATAAAAATACTTATCTCCAATTTCTAATTGTACACTTGTATATCCTGATTCTACTGTGTCATCTACAATATTAAAGAATATATCTTCGACTTCATATTTCCCCGCATGTACGTATCCTCCAAACGCATAGACCATTCTTTTTCTTTGTATAACTTTTATTATAAGAAACTGTCCCAAATGTAGCGATATCATTTATATCAGATTTTCCTTTATGAAAACTCCCTTTTATATAATTAGCTGTAACTAATGTATCTCCTTTTTGCATAGGTTTTTGATACACAGCACTCTCGTTAACAAAATCAACAGGACCTAAATACGTTGAACAACTAGTAAGCGCCAATACAAATAAACTCACAAATACATTTGCAAATGTGAGTCTATTATTAACTATTTTTTTCATCTTTATTTGCCTAAAATAATTGGTAATCCATCTTTAGCGGAACCAACAACAATAACTTTAGAATTAGGTGATTTTGATAATTCAAGTGTAGCTTGTATTCCTTTTTCTTGTAAAATTTTATCTGTTAGCGAAGCACTTAAAATTTTGTTTGCAGCAGCTTTACCTTCGGCATCAATTTTTTGCCTTTCCGCCTCTTTAGTAGCTTTAGTCAAACGAAATTCATATTCTAAGGATTCTTGTTCCTGTTTTAACTTACGTTCTATGGCGTCTTTAATTGTGGAAGGTAATGTAACATCACGCACTAAAATTTCTTCCAAATCAACATATTGTCGTTCCACAATTTTTTTAGTTTCATCAAAAATTTCTTTTTGAATAACATCACGTTTACTTGAATATAATTGTTCTGGCGTATAACGCCCAACAACACTCCTTGCTGCAGATCGAATTGCTGGCTGTATAATTCTAGCCAAGTAATTTTTACCTTTTTCTTGATGTAGCTTACCTAAATCTGCATATTTAGGTTTATACCAAGCTGAGGCTTCCAATTTAATTTCCAATCCGTTTGAGGATAGTACTTGCATTTTTTCAAATACCTCTTGCTGTCTTACTTCGTACAAAATTACACTATTCCAAGGCGCTATAAAATGAAAACCTTCACCCAAAGGTGGTGCATCCGTAACAACTCCATTTGCAAAAGTTTTATATAGTACTCCTGCCTTACCGGAGTCAATTGTTATGGTCGATTTTGAAATAAATATAACAGCTAGTACAATTGCTATAAGAAAGGGAACTGCTACTTTAGGGAATTTTTCCATTTTATAAGTATTAAATACTGCCTACACAGTAATAAGTTAATTTTTTATTTAAATGTGTTTTTTAAGAAATCTGACATATGAACTTAACAGCATATCAAATAAGTCCATTATACTTTCTTAAAAACCACTCTAAGCTTAACAAAGCTAATAATAAACCGAGCATTAATTTCCATGAAATTAATGGAAGTTTTTCTTGCTTTGATTTTTGTACGGGCTTAAATCGATCACTTTTAACCAAATTATCAATCAGTTTATTTAATTGGTTAGGGTAATATAAATTTCCATTATTTTTTTTACTTAACGTAAACAGACTCTCTATATTGGGTCTAAAAAATTGCTTCTCAATATCAAAATCCAGTACATTAAAACGACCAAAGGTTTTTAATTTTGTGCCTTCTGCTTTAATTGAAAATGTATAATTCCCTGGTAACAAATCACTCAAATCAGCTTCATAATAATTTGTTTTTAGCACCATTGGTAACTTTTTAACTGACTTTGTTTCGGTTTCATTTACAGTCAATAATAACTTCCCCTTAGTATCAAACTCGTAATTTTTATTAAAATAACTTGCCGTTAATTTAATCGTATTTGCACTATAATAAGTAGATTCATAATTAGCCGTTAAACGTTTTCTTTCTCTTTTACTAGATAAAAACTGAATAACCTTCCCAAAAAAATTATCAAACTTTTTAAAATCACCATCGCGTTTATAATTTGCTAAACGCCATTTCCAAAAACCTTCACCAAAAAATACAGCTTCATTTGCAGTATTGTTTTCCCAAAAAGCCAATAATGGATCTGTAGTTTCTACATTGGCAATTTTTTTAAATAACAAGGTTTCATATGGCGCCGTAAGAGTTTCTTGACCAAAACCACTCTCAACTGGAGGATAACTATCCAAATTAAACTGTTCCGTATTAAATACGGTAAAATTACTAGCTAAAGTTGCTATAATTTCCTGGTCTTGAGTTGAAATTTTCTTTTGGTATTTTCTTTTTAATCCATTTAAAAAAGTCCAATCTGTTTGTTTTCCAGTTACAGTTAATAGCTGAATCCCTTTTTTTGTAGCCATTTCATAAATGGGTTTAAAAGTAGCTTTCGGTTGATATAGAATCAATAACTGATAGCCCTCTAGGCTAGAAACTTCATTTGGTTTTTTGATTATTAATGAACGACGTTCGTTACTTTCTATCGTTCTTTTAAATGCAGCAATATCTGGGTGTGTAATAGTACTTACTAAAAGTACATTTGTTTTTTGATCGATCGTTTCAACAACAAAACTTTTATTGTTGTTATCTTGATTTTTTTCTCCCGTAAAGGGTAAAATACGAGCTGTATAACTATGTAATCCAACTTGTGTGGCTTTAACTGTAAAATCAACAAATTCAGATGTTTTTTGGGCTGTAAAAGATAATTTCTTTTTAAATACCAACTGCTTTCCTTTGTAAATTTGCAATTGAGATTCTCGAGCAGTTTTCCCAGAATAACGAACTAATACTTCTATTGGAAATTTATTATTTAAATATGCATATTTATTAGCATTTACACGAGAAATTTTAAAATCATCTACTCGCGTAGTATCCCCAAAGGCTATACTGTAAATGGGTTGCTCATAATTACTTTTATAAAACGCATAATCCGAACCATAAGTTTGATTTCCATCCGTTAACAACACCATTGGTGATTGTGATTTGCGATGGATTTTTTGAACGTCTTTTAATGTATTGTAAATTTGAGTTTGCCCATTATTAAAATTATCTGAAACACTGTCAGACAACTTTTCTCCAAACCCGTAATTAAAAATATTAAAACGCTCTTTTAAAGTCGAGTTATTTAAAATTTTATTAAATACTTGTTTAACTGGTTTCTTTTGACCTAAATAATCTATTGATTTTGATTGATCGGTAAGTAAAATTAAATCAGGTTTTTCTGTTTTAGTTTTAGTAATGGTGATTTGTGGATTTACCAATAAAACTAACAACGTAAATACGGTTAAAAAACGCAAAAAAGCGAAAAGCAATGTCTGTTTAGACTTACTTTTCGCTTTAAATATATACTGAAAAATAGCTACTAACAGTGCTATGACTGCCGATGCAATTAATAATAATACTGTTTGTGTAGACAAATTTTTGTTTTAATCTCCCTCAATTAACAAGGGGTTATTACTTAATATATCTTTTGGAAAAAGTTGAATTAAGTCAACATTCCTCCATCAACATTAAATACTTGACCTGTAACGTAAGCACTTAAGTCGCTACCCAAATATACACAAGCATTTGCAATATCCTCTGGTGTTCCTCCTCTTTTTAATGGAATTCCTGCTCTCCATCCTTCAACAACTTTTTCATCAAGCTTTGCAGTCATCTCTGTTTCAATAAAACCAGGTGCTACCACATTACAACGTATATTACGCGAACCTAACTCCAAGGCTACTGATTTTGAAAACCCAATAATTCCTGCCTTTGAAGCTGCATAATTGGTTTGCCCGGCATTCCCTTTAACTCCAACAACCGAACTCATATTAATAATTGACCCTTTACGTTGCTTTAGCATGGTACGCTGTACCGCTTTAGTCATGTTAAATACAGACTTTAAGTTTACTTCAATTACTTTATCAAAATCCTCTTCACTAATACGCATTAACAAATTATCTTTCGTAATTCCCGCATTGTTAATTAAAATATCTATTCCTCCTTCAAAATCTTTAAGGATTTGAGCCACTAATTCTTGTGAGTCATTAAAACTTGCGGCATTACTCTTGTATGCTTTGGCTTGAACTCCTAATCCACTAAGTTCTTTTTCTAATTCTTCGGCAGCTTCCGCAGAAGAACTATATGTAAATGCTACATTAGCACCATGTTGCGCAAAAACTTGAGCTATTCCCTTACCTATTCCTCTACTTGCTCCTGTAATAACTGCGTTCTTTCCTTGTAAAAGTTTCATTAGTTTAATTTACTGTTTTTAATAAGTATCAAATATACTAATTCCGAAAATCATCAACTATGGATTCGGATTTAAAATAATTTACATTTATGCTTATATCAAGTGAATCATTAACTTATAAAGTATGTTTTAGAAATAAAATTTTATTTGCTTAATCTCCTATTTCTTGTAAGAAATTTAAAGCCCTTTATTTCAATTAGTGTTTGGGATACAAATGAGAAGCTATTGTATCAAAACTAAGTGTTCCATCCTTTGACAAATCATATAAATATAATACTTGACCCCAATATTCACTATCGGTAAAATCTGCAATAGCCCACTTATGATTAATCAATTTTACACGATCAATTCGAGTTGGCCCACTCATTCCGGCCAAAGGAATTAAAGGGTTATCCTTGTCAATACTGTTATTTGATATTAATGCATCTAACACCAAACCTTCAATTTGAGGTACACTAATTCCTGTGTCTTCTATATATTCCGAGGCATATTCATCATGACGCAATGTAAAATAACTTAGCTCCAACACCTCGTTTTCAATAGAATCCGTTACTTTTTTAGCTTCTTCAAGCTTTTTTTCAAGTTTTGAAATTCTTTTTGCATCTAATTCTATTTTTTTACTTGCATTTCTGTGTTGAAATACAATATATAATGCCGCTAAAGCAAATAGATAAATAAATATTTTACTCTTCATTTTAACTATTTTAAATATTTTCGTTAAGTTCTAGCTCCAAACCGTCATATGCTAAATGTACATTTGGAGGTAAATTTCTCTCTACTTCGTCATGAAAACCTAATAAATGACTAATATGTGTTAAGTATGCTTTTCTAGGTTTTATTTTTTCAATGAATGCCAAGGCCTCTTTAAGTGTAAAATGTGAAAAATGCTCTTCTTCGCGCAAAGCATTAACTACTAAAATATCAATATTTTTCAAATACTTAAAGGAATGTTCGGGGACCTTTTTTACATCTGTTAAATACACCAAATTATCAAAGCGATATCCTAAAATTGGCAGATTACCATGAACAATATCAATGGGTTGTATTTTTTTATTTCCTAAGGAAATAGCACTATTACTATCAATTACCGTAGTTAAAACATTAGGTGTTCCTGGATAGTTGTTTTGTGAATCAAAAATATAATGAAATCTACTAGACAATGCGTCAAATACACGTTGTTCTGCATACAGTGAAACATCTTTTTTTTCTCTGTAAAAAAATGGCCGAATATCATCCAAACCTATTACATGATCAGTATGTTCATGAGTAAATAAAATGCCATCTATTTTAGATACATTTTCTCTCAACATTTGTTGTCTAAAATCTGGTCCACAATCAATGACAAATACATTATCACCCCAAGTAATCATAGCGGAACACCGTAAACGTTTATCTTTTGGATTATCACTCAAACAAACGGGATGTGTACTTCCAATAATAGGAATACCCTGCGAAGTTCCAGTACCAAGAAATGTTATTTTCAACTGTTTATTTTTTCACAAATTAAAACATTTTAAAACGAAAAACAGTACTCTATTATTAATTTCATAAATTTAGTTATTGTGTTTTTTGTTCCCACAATGGATTAGTAACTTTACATGTATCTATAAAATATACTATATGGCTATTACCCTTATTGGTGATCGTGATTTTGATCCAGTTCCATCTATAAAAAGCAAATGTTTGCGTGTAAACTTAAACGAACATATATACGGAACCTTTAATGAAATTGGTGCTGGCCAAGAAACTGTTCGTAACTTTTTTAGAGCTGGTGGTGCTTCTGGCACCATTGCTAAAGCCATGAGTGCTTATGATAAGGATTTTAGTGATGCTATTTATGGTGTTGAAAAAAACGGACGCTATGTTACCGAACTGCGTTTACGTACCATGTTAGAAAAGGAAATGCAGCATATGGAACAGCGTATTTCTAGAGAAAAACATCCTAAAAAATTATTTTTTAGTTACGCCAACACAGTAGCAACTATTGATTTTGCAAAAAAATACAAAGGACATGGTTGGGTTGGTATTCGATATCAAACAGACCCAGAACAAACCGAATATAATGAGATTACTTTACATGTTCGTTTTCATGAAAATGATGCACGCCACCAACAAAATACATTAGGACTTTTAGGTGTGAATTTAATTTATGGTGCCTACTACAAATACGACAATCCTCGAAAGTTACTTCAATATTTGTACGATCATATTGACAAAGACAAACTTGAAATTGATACCATCAACTTCTCTGGACCTGTTTTTAAAGATGTAGACAATCGTATAATGAGTTTACAGTTGGTAAAAAATGGTATGACAGAAGCCATTATGTTTGGGCCAGATGGAAACAATGTTTTACCTGCTCGTATTTTGTACAAAAAAAATATTCTTGCTTTACGCGGAAGTTTTAGACCAGTAACTAGAGTGAACATGGACATTTTAGAATGTTCCTATGATATGTTTAAAAAAGAAGACAAGGTAGATCCTGAAAAAATACAGGTAGTTTTTGAAATTACCTTATCCAACCTTATGGCCGAAGGAGAAATAGACGAAACTGACTTTATGGATCGAGCTCGTTTACTTTGTAGTTTAGGCCAAACAGTACTTATTTCTAAATTTAAGGAATATTACAAACTAGTTGAATATTTTTCTAATTACTCAAAAGAAAAAATGTCACTAGCTATGGGGGTTAATAACTTTATCGAAATTTTTAATGAAAAGTATTACCGTCACTTGAGTGGTGGCATACTGGAAGCTTTTGGAAAATTATTTTACAAAGATCTAATTGTTTACATGTATCCGCTAAAAAATCATGATACAGGTGAAATCACCAATAGTCATAACTTAATTTTGGATAAACATGTTAAGGAATTGTATAAATTTTTCAAACATAATAGAAAATTAAAAGATCTTGAAAACTACAATCCTAAATATCTAAATATTTTTTCTAGAGAGGTTCTTCAAAAAATTAAAGAGCGTGAACCTGGCTGGGAAAAAGCCCTACCCGAAGGAATTCCAGAAATTATTAAAGAAAAAGGTCTTTTTAATTACAGAGAAGTAAGTATTCGAGATTTTTAAAAAATTAATCTTTTCTTCAATACTAATAACTTAAATAAACTATTTTCAATAAATGAACATAAGTTAATATTAAGATGTATTGAATTACAATTAATATTCAAAATATGGGCATTATTAAGCAGCATATTAACAAAATAGCAGTTATTTTTGATAGAAGAATATATCAAAATAAAAATTTCGTAGTGATATCTAACAACTGTTGGGGAGCGGAGATTTACAAAAGATTAGGGATTAAATACAATACCCCTTTTGTTGGATTATTTATTTTTGGTCCAGATTATCTAAAGTTATTATCCAATTTTGATCATTTTATTAATTTAGAACTTAATTTTAAGCAGGAATCCAAATGGATTAAAAACACAAAACAATATCCAATTGGATATTTAGATGATATCGAAATTCATTTTTTGCATTACGTTAATAACGATGAAGCAAAATCAAAATGGACCAAAAGGTTAAAACGAATGAATGAAATTAAGGATAAAGATCATTTTTATTTCAAAATTTGTGATAGAGAGCATGCCACTAATGATATTATTATTAAGTTTCATGACTTACTGGATACTCCGTTTCGATTTGTGCCAGTAATTTCGGAGTAAACCGTGCCACGTATTTCG
>NZ_JH621292.1 GCF_000255455.1 Aquimarina agarilytica ZC1
TGAAAATCCGAATAAAATGTTCTTTTTCATGATTTTTAATTTAGTTTTTTGAAATTTATATTCTGTTTAAACACAACCCCCACATTCCTTTTTACCCTATTTTTTTTTTACATTTTTTTTAAAATTTTAGCGTTCTAAATTAAAAAAGCGCGTGTATTCCCAATATACACGCGCTTTACAACTATTTAACAAAAAACCTTGCCCTATCAAATTATGGGATAACCACCTTTCCATTTAAAGTTATTCCTCCAGGACAAATATTAGGTGAGGTTACAAGTGCTTCCACTTTATGGGTACCAGAACCTAAGTAATAATTTAAAAAACTATAATCACCACGCACTACTGCTAAAACACTATGCGCTAACACTTCAGAATCTGTCAGGGTTTTTCCATTAATTTTCCAAACTATTTTTGTTACTTTTTCTGATATTTCTGTTCCCACTCTTGGCTTAATTTCTAAAAATGCCGCTCCTTTAGAAGCCGGTGCAAGATCTAAAAACAAATCATTACACGTTACATTTGTCGGAGGCACGAATGCTCCAGAAATCCCTTTTTCATGATTTTAAATTAATTTGAGTTTTTTACAATTTGTGTTATTTACCCCGAATTATGCATTAAAAAATCTAGTCCATATCGAAACCTCTACAAAATCAAAGGCTTTGCTGCATTTTTTGATTTAACCATAAGACTGCTATGCTGCAATCAAGAAAATATTCGATTTTATTGAACTTTCAATACTCGTAACGAAGTTCTAATATATAATGCAGGTTTAAGTACAACATTTTAATCCTTAGCATCCCTAATTTTTTAACATTGCTTTAATATTTAAAACTTCATAAAAACATTATACTATGCATTAAAATCGATGGCTAAATTTGTATTTTAGCCTTGTTTTGAAATTAATATGATATAAAGTGTATGAGTGCTGATAAAGAGAAAGATGCTAAATTAAAAGCCCTAGAATTAACCCTTGCCAAATTAGATAAAGCCTACGGAAAAGGAGCCGTAATGAAAATGGGAGACGCTGCAATTGTTGAAGTTGATACGATTTCAACAGGATCTTTAGGTCTCGATCTTGCCTTGGGCGTAGGGGGGTTACCACGTGGTCGTGTAATTGAAATTTTTGGACCTGAGTCATCTGGTAAAACCACCTTGACTTTACATGCTATTGCCGAGGCACAAAAAGCAGGCGGTATTGCTGCTTTTATTGATGCGGAACATGCTTTTGATCGTTTTTATGCTCAAAAATTAGGTGTTGATATCGAAAACTTAGTGATTTCACAACCAGACAATGGGGAACAAGCACTCGAAATTACCGATAATTTGATTCGTTCTGGCGCTATAGATATTGTGGTTATTGATTCTGTTGCCGCATTAACCCCTAAAAGTGAAATTGAAGGGGAAATGGGAGACTCTAAAATGGGACTCCATGCGCGTTTAATGTCACAGGCATTACGTAAACTAACATCCACAATAAACAAAACGAATTGTACTGTTATTTTTATTAACCAATTGCGTGAAAAAATTGGAGTAATGTTCGGAAACCCCGAAACGACAACCGGTGGTAATGCTTTAAAGTTTTATGCTTCAGTTCGTTTAGACATTCGCCGTTCCACTCAAATTAAAGATAGTAACGGAGAGGTTATGGGTAACAAAACCCGTGTTAAAGTAGTTAAAAACAAAGTTGCTCCTCCATTCCGTACTGCCGAATTTGATATTATGTACGGACAGGGTGTTTCCAAGGTTGGTGAAATTATTGATATCGGTGTAGACTATGAAATTGTTAAAAAGAGCGGTTCATGGTTTAGCTATATGGATTCAAAACTAGGACAAGGAAGAGATGCTGTTAAAAAATTACTTTTGGACAATCCAGAATTAATGGAAGAATTAGAAGAAAAAATTGTTGCAGCAATTAAATTTACCAAAGAGGAAGAAGCTTAAACTTACTATATTATTTTATACGATTTACTGATAAGAATTTCGTATTATTATATAACAAAGACTGCTTTGAAAAGCAGTCTTTGTTATATAATAATATGTGTTATGTGCTCAACATAAAAATTTACCCCCCCTTAAAATAAAAGGTTATTTTAGCCCCCTACTCCAACTAAATCGACTGATAAATCTACATTTACAAAAACTTCTTTTCCTTCTGCGCAAAGCGATGGAGAATTTACCACAATAGAAATTTTGTTCTTTTTATTTTCTTGTAAACCAATATATGCCTCCCAATCATTTTCTTTTTCACCATCTACCTGAAAAGCATCTAATTCTTCGCCCGAAAGCTCCTCTCCATTAACAGTCCATGTATAAGTAGCATCGGTAAGTGCCGTTAAAACTATATGTGCCTCTTTACCTGACTGTAACACATGAAAATCAACTATCTCAATATAGTCACAAAAGCTATCTTCATTTTCTTTTTCTTTTTCCTCTTTAAAGGAATCGAAACTTACATCTGCACAAATCCTTTCTAATTTACAATCACCCGCATTAGCCTTGGCAGATTCGAAACAAACTTTAAAATCGCCATTTTTTGTAAATGCATATTGAAATAACGACTTTTGTGTAGGTGCATTTGATTGTAATTCATCATTTATATACCACTTATAATCTAAATTTAAAAAATCCTCATTACTTGGCATAAAAGCTAAAAGCTCTACTATTTTTTCTTCTACTTTAATGGGAGTCACCACCACTTTCATTTCATTAAAAAGCGCACAATCAATATTTAGTTCATCTTTACTATCACAGGATACTAATCCAATAATTGATATCAATATATAGATATAATTCCTCTTTAAAATTTTAACTCTCATAATACTCCCTCTTGTTTTGGCTTAAAAACCATAGCTTAATTACAGATATAACGTTACAAAGTCAATTAACCCTACCCCTTTTTTCTTTTTTTAAAGAAACAAAAAAATACGCCCCAACAAACAACAATACATTAATAAATTAACAAAAAATCAACACATAAAATGAACACTCGCTCATTTTTAATTAAAATCATATAATAATGTACTATGGAAGGACTTCAAGTAGATAGTTTCCTTCACGACTAAAAGTCACCATCTTTTTAAACATCCATTTTTGCTCTTAACTATTAGCACTTTGGTAAATATAAATAAAGCCAAAAGCTAATAGCTCTTTGTACTATTCTTAGCTATTCCTGAGACCGATAAATAACTTTATTTAATAATTTAAATCAATTCGCACTTTCGCAAATTTTAAAATCACATCATTGCTCATTAAAAAACTCCTTACTTTGCTTACTTTAGTAAAAGTTTACTACTACTAATTGTAAGCTTTTTTAATGTAAAACGATTAATAACTAAAACAAGTATACTTTGAGTAACTATTACGACCCTGCGGATTTACGAAAGTTTGGAAAAATTAGCGATTGGAATAAAGAACTAGGCGATAAATTTTTTGACTATTATGGAAACGTTTTTAAGGAAGGAGCCTTAACAGCGCGTGAAAAATCACTAATCGCATTAGCCGTATCACATGTGGTTAAATGCCCCTATTGTATTGATGCTTATACCAAAGATGGTTTACAGAGAGGTATTACCAAAGAAGAAATGATGGAAGCTGTCCATGCAGGTGCTGCCATTGAATCTGGCGCTACATTAGTACATGGAGTACAAATGATGAATAAGTACGACAAACTTTCCATGTAATTTCTTCATCAATTTTACCTTCAAATTAGTAATTCAAATTCAATTCCCCTCTTATGGCTACAATTTCTTTACAAAAAAGAAAAAATGAACTTGCAAATGCGGAACGCCAACTAGAAATTTTAAGTAATGGAATTTTTAAAAATGGAGAACTGCCCACCTTTAAAGAAAAAATAGCTGAAATAGGTCAATTTCCTTTAAAGCCCAAAAAGCTCGAAATTTTACAAATTAATTTAGGCTACATGTGCAATCAAGTTTGCGAACATTGCCATGTAGACGCTGGTCCCGACCGAAAGGAAATAATGACCAAAGAAACCATGCAGCAATGCTTGGATGTCATACGCAATACAGGAGCTCATACACTAGATTTAACCGGTGGTGCTCCCGAAATGAATCCCGATTTTAGATGGTTTGTTGAAGAGGCCGCAAAAGCTGGAATCAAAGATTTTATTGTCCGCTCTAACCTAACTATTATTAGAGCCAATAAAAAATATTATGATTTGCCCGACTTTTTTAAAAAATACAACATACACGTAGTCTCATCCATGCCACATTGGACACGTGGAAAAACAGATAAGCAACGTGGTAATGGTGTTTTTGACAAATCCATTAAAGCCCTGCAGGAATTAAACGAAAGGGGTTATGGTATGCCCGGTAGTGATCTAAAACTTGACTTAGTTTACAATCCTTCTGGCGCATTTTTACCCGGAGATCAAATGAGTATGGAAAAGGACTTTAAAAAGGCCTTGCTCGAAGATTTTACTATTCAATTCCATAATTTATTCGCTATAACCAATTTACCTATTTCTCGTTTTTTGGATTATTTAATTGCATCCGAAAATTATGAGGATTACATGTATAGCCTTGTTGAAGCCTATAACCCAGCTGCAGTAAGCAACGTAATGTGTACCAATACCATTTCGATAAGTTGGGATGGGTATTTATATGATTGTGATTTCAATCAAATGCTTGGACTAGGAGTTGCTTCAAAAATCAAACATATTAGCGACTATAATGAAGACCTATTAAACAATCGAAACATTGTAATTTCACAACATTGTTATGGTTGTACCGCTGGAGCTGGCAGCAGCTGTCAAGGAACCGTAGCTTAACTAAAATTACACGTATGCATACCCCCAAAACTAAAAATTTACTCCTTATTTTTACTCGCAACCCCGAATTGGGTAAAGTTAAATCACGTTTAGCAGCGGATATTGGTCAACAAAATGCATTAGACATCTATATATTTTTAGTAAATTATACTCAAAAAGTAACACAGCAATTAAACGTAGATAAGCAAGTTTGGTATTCCGAATCCTTGGGTAAAAATGACATGTGGGATAGTAATGACTACTCAAAAAAATTGCAACCCAACACACCCGACTTAGGAGAACGAATGGAATATGCCTTTAATGAAGGTTTTAAAAATGGATACCAACATATCATTATTATTGGTAGTGATTTATATGATATTACCCAACAAGATATCGAAGTTGCCTTTGACAAATTACAACAAAACAATGCTGTAATTGGCCCTGCAACCGATGGCGGTTTTTATTTATTAGGACTTTCCCAACCCATTCCTAGTATATTTAAAAATAAAAACTGGGGAACCAATACGGTGTTAAATGACACATTAAATAATTTAAAAAGTTATAGTTTTGAGCAACTAACCCCTAAAAATGATGTCGATTATTTAGACGACATTAAGGAGGTAGCCGCTTTTAAACCATTTATAAAATACGTAACAAATGATTAAATTCATTAACGAAACCGCTGAATACCTTATTAGTAAGGGATTTCACAAGCCCGAAATTGGAATTATACTGGGAACTGGATTAGGACAACTAACCAATCATATTGAAGATCCCATAGAAATAAGTTATAACCACATCCCTTATTTCCCAACAGCTACTGTAGAATTCCATAAAGGAAAACTAATTTACGGCAGCATAAAGGGCAAAAAAGTAGTGGTAATGCAAGGCCGTTTTCATTTGTACGAAGGTTACAGCTTGCAGGATGTCACCTACCCAGTACGCATAATGAATGCATTAGGTATAAAAGCCTTATTGGTTTCAAACGCTGCGGGAGGCATAAACCTCAACTTTAAAAAAGGAGAGCTTATGTTAATTGATGATCACATTAATTTACAAGGAAACTCCCCCCTGGCCTTTAAAGGCGTAGAGCAAATGGGAACACGTTTTACCGATATGTGTGCTCCTTATGATAAAAATTTAAATACTAAACTAAAGGAGATTGCCAAAAAAGAAAACATTCAACTCCATCAAGGAGTATATGCGTCTGTTTTTGGACCACAACTAGAGACCAGAGCCGAATACCGTTTCTTAAAAATTATTGGCGCCGACGCCGTTGGAATGAGTACCGTTCCTGAAGTCATTGTAGCCAATCATTTAGATTTAAAAGTTGTAGCCGTATCCGTGCTAACAGACGAATGCGACCCAGACAACTTAGCACCAGTTAATATTGATGAAATTATTGAAATGGCGCATAAAGCTGAACCGCAAATGATCACATTATTTAAAAAATTAATTGCCGAATTATAACAATTAGGGAGTTCCCCTGATGAAAAATCAGGGTCGGGCTTTCGGCAGTCGCTTTTATTTTTTTCCAAAAAATAAAGAGCTCCAACAAAGCCTCAATCCCTAACTCAAAAAAAAAAGAATATGAGTTATTTAGATACCACGCACGATGTATATAAAGAAGCCGCTCTTACACCAGATGTAGGACTATGTTGTACAACTAACCCTATTTGGGAGCTTCCAGGACTTACAATTCCTAAAATAATGCAGGAAATGAATTATGGCTGCGGAAGTACTGTACACGCACGTGATCTTTCAAATAACCCTAAAATGCTATATGTAGGTGTTGGTGGTGGTATGGAGTTATTACAATTTTCATACTTTAACCGTCAAAAAGGAGGTGTAGTTGGTGTTGATGTTGTTGATGAAATGCTGGAAGCATCGCGTAAAAACTTTATTGAAGCCGAAGCTAGTAACGATTGGTTTAAAAGTGAATTTGTTGATCTAAAAAAAGGAGATGCACTCAACTTACCTGTTGAAGACAATAGCATTGATGTAGCCGCTCAAAACTGTTTATTCAACATTTTTAAAGCCGAAGACCTTAAACGCGCCATTCAAGAAATGTACCGTGTTTTAAAACCACACGGAAGGTTAGTAATGAGTGATCCAACTTGCGAACAACCCATGAACGATACCTTACGAAATGATGAGCGCCTACGTGCCTTATGCTTAAGCGGAAGTTTACCAATTGCCGAATACGTAAAAGCATTAACCGATGTTGGCTTTGGAACTATTGAAATTAGAGCACGTAAACCCTACCGTATTCTTGATCCAAAAAACTACCCAACAGATGAACTAATTTATATTGAATCCATTGAAGTAGCTGCCATAAAAGATCCAATGCCCGAAGATGGTCCTTGTATTTTTACAGGAAAAGCAGCCATTTATTACGGTGACAACGATTATTTTGATGACCAAAAAGGACATATCCTATTAAAAAATCAACCTTTAGCTATTTGCGACAAAACTGCCGCTGCATTAAAAGCTTTGGGGCGTGATGATATTTATTTTAGCGAATCTACTTTCCACTATGACGGTGGAGGGTGTTGCTAATACCTAAACACTAAGAATAGCACAAAATGCGGACAATGCTTATTGTTCGCATTTTGTTTTTTTATCAAATTTTATTACTCAAAAGTTGAACACAAAATTAAATTTGGTGTAATAATTGAAAGTCACTTCCGACAGACTAAACAGAATAATAAAAAAGAAATTAATATGAAATTTACAAATACCATACCTGCCTTTCTTTTTGTTTTTTTCGCCTTTATTCAATTAAATGCTCAAGAAAACAGACTGGCTTCTGTCGATATAAAAAACCCTATATACTCAATAAGAGCCTATACTCCAAAAGCTAAAACAAATTCAAAATACAAAAAGCAAACCTCAAAAGTTAACTACCAAATTTGGAGCACTTTATTGAAAAAAAATGTTTCTGCAACAGGTAAAGTTAACTATAAAGGTTTCCAAAATGACATAAAAAAATTCAACGAATTTTTAAGACTTTTATCGAACACTAGAATTGATGGTACATGGAGCGAATCTGACAAAATATCCTATTGGATTAATGTCTATAATGCCTTTACCGTAAAATTAATTGTAAACAATTACCCCGTTTCCAGTATTAAAAATATAACTAACCCTTGGAAACAAAAATTCTTTATTATTAATGGTAAATCAATGAATTTAAGTCAAGTTGAGCATGAAATTTTACGAAATTTCAACGAACCAAGAATCCATTTTGCTATAAATTGTGCTTCGGCCTCATGCCCAAGGCTAATTCAAATCCCATATACTTCCGAAAACTTAGAGCGTTTATTAGAACGTCAAACTACCGAATTTATTAATGATCCATTTTACAATACCATTACAGACTACACTGTAAATGTTTCTAAATTATTTGACTGGTATAAAAAAGATTTTAAAGCAAAATCCGGAACGGTTATCAACTTTATCAATCAATATTCAAAAGTAAATATTAACAAACAAAAAGAACGAGGATACAAGTCTTACGATTGGTCAATAAACGCAACAAAATAATAGTATTTTTGCCATAGTAAAAAACAAGCCTTGAAATTAACCATAATCATACCCGTATATAATGAAGCAGCTCATATTAATGAGTTGCTTTTTTATTTAAAAAACAACCTTAAACAGCCTACAAACACCCATATTTTAGTAGTTGATGGCGGGAGTACCGATAACACACCGCAGCTAGTAAAAAATAACTTTAGTAGCGACAACAACATCACTTTATTAAATTCACCTAAAGGACGTGGAGCACAGATGAACTTTGGAGCAAAGCATGCCAAAGGAGAAATCTTGTATTTTTTACATGCCGACAGTTACCCTCCTCCCTTTTTTGATCAACTTATATACAATGAAATCTCAAAAAAGAACTTAGCAGGTTGTTTTAAAATGAAATTTGATCACACGCACTGGTGGTTACGCTTGGCCGGTTGGTTTACCCAATTTAATTTAAAATTTTTTAGAGGCGGAGATCAATCATTATTTATACAAAAAGAATTATTTAACCAACTCGGAGGCTTTCCCGAATTACATCCTATTTTTGAAGATTTTAGTTTAATTCGAAAATTATACAAACAAAATGAATTTGTAGTCATCCAACAATCAATTACCTCATCATCCCGCAGGTATACCGAAAATGGTATTGCCAAATTACAATATCATTACTGGATGATGTATTTAAAAAAATGGTGTGGTGTCCCTACCGATCGTTTAGTAATTTATTATAAAAAAAATGTTAGATAAACCTTCATTAATTTTCATAAAAAAGGGAAGGTTTTTTTATGAAAACCCTCCCTTTTTTACAATTCCATCTGTGTTAGACTACCTAACAACTATACTTTTAAACGTTAATTGTTCACCATTACTTAATCTTATAGCAACATAACCCGTAGGATTTCTACTAGTGGGTCTTCTTAAGCTAAGTGGAACCTCTGTTACGCCTACTTTAAGATTTACGTTTCTTGATGCTATAACAGCACCAAACTGGTCTGTTACCCTAACTGTTACATTATTAATTGCTACGTTACTGGTTATAAAAGCAGTAGTACGTCTCCCTCTAGTTGGATTTGGAGCTACCATTAAACTCACCGATGTTGCTTCAACAAAAGCTGATACCGACCATTGTTGAGAGGTATTAAAACCTGAAGAATTTTGTTGCACTAATCTATTATCACTATTCACTGATAAGAACTTCCCTGTAAGTACATTTCTAAATCGAGTTGCATTTCCAGAACCTTCAACATTCCATAATTGTCCTCGATTACTACTATTTACTGCTTGTTGTAATGGTATTGAGTTTGCTCCATCAACTCCTATTGCGTTGTTTGACACTGCATTTACTATTTGTACTGTATTGTTCCCAACAGTAACTAATCTCCAAGTCTGAAAATCTTTGGTACGTGCTGTTCTTAACACACTTCGAGCTGTTTTAGCTACCAAACCATCACCCACATTGGTAAAAGGTGTTTGCGTTATAGACCTACCAGCTTGACCTAAAAAACGTGAACGCTCAGAAAAATCTATTGATGCCAACTCACCACTTCCATTATTTGTAATGGTAAACTGTCGATTAGGATCAAAATTGGCACCTTGTTCCTCTGATGAAGACACGGTTGCATAAGAACTAAATCCTATTAAAAAGGATAACAAAAATAATGTTTTAGTAAAAAGCCTACTTGATTGCGTAATTTTTAATTGCATTTTCATGACATAAATATTTAATTAATTAAAGTTGAGAATTCAAGGACTCACAGTGTTGATGAAAGCCCTACCCAACTCTAAATTAGATAGTTATTGTCCAAAATACATATCTTAATTGTTAATCTTTCACTAAAATACCCTCTTCTGTAATCTATTTACTACGCATGTAAGAAAACGATTTCGAATATCAAACATATTCCCTAAAAAAAGTTATGCTTTGAAATTCCAAAGCATAACTTTTTATCGTGTTCATTCTAGATTCTAAAAATAATCTTGTTTCAAGTCCAGATTAAAAATACTGTCCTATACCAAATACTAAACCATTATCCCCATTCCCAGTAATATTGACACTATAGTCAAAACGAACTACTGCATTAAAAATCCGTTTGTGTATAAATCTAACTCCAATACCTGGATAAGCGCGTAAAGTCTCCTTTTCAAAAATATCTCCATAATCTTTATTAGGCCTTTGCACTCCACTAACATCAAAAAAAGTATTTCCTTGTATTACAAACCACCCTTTTTCTAGTAAAGTATGCCTGTATTCTGCATTTAAAGCAATCAAACTTGTTCCTCTATCAACAGTATTACCAACTCCGCGTGTATTTAATTGATTATCTATTGTAAGTGGCACAAAAGGAGTATCATCAACCGGATTACTAAATTTCAACTGTAATTGAGTTGCTAAATTCCCTTGTGTACCAACTCTTTTATAAAATTGCGTGGTGTTATTTATAATATATTCTGTTTGTAAAAAACCTTCACCTCCTATAAAATAACTAACATCCGTAAAATTTCTAACTCCAGATAAATTTTGGTAATTAATATCGATATCTACATACTCATAAGATCCTCTAATAAAAGCCTTATCTAACTCCGGTTCTACAAAATCTGTTACTCCTTCATTCTCGGGATCTCCTTGAATCACTTTATAACTTTCATTAAAAATTTTAGCCCCTAATTCGAAACGATTATTAAAATTATGCTCATAAAAAAGGGTCACCTCTGGTCCCTTTCTGGTAAAAATATAATTCACTTGTTGATCTGGAAAATAAATAGGCTGTTGCGTACTGTCATCCTGATAGTTAAACCCTAGACCCAACTTATTAGTAAACAAATAAGGATGTTCTAAAAATATTCCAAAGGAGTTAAATACTTCTCGTTTATAAAAACCTCCAAAAATAATATTCCGTCCCAAACCATTAAATTCGAATAACGAAGCCCTAAATGAAAAATCTCCATTATTCGCCTCTCCAATTCGCAATCCAGGAATTATACTAAAATTCTCTTTTAAATCATAGTTTACTTTATAACCATCGTTTAGTTGTTCAACAGTGTAAGTGGCATGTGCTATTCCATCCAATCGCTTAATACGTTCAATATCTGTTTGAATTTTTAAACTATCTAACTCACTATTCACTTTCACTTTTGCAATGCGATACAAAAAACTAGCTTTTGTTTTTTTATTTCCCGAAAAACTTAACTCATTTATTTTTAGTCCTTGAGCAAAAGATGACACTACACTAGTGAGTAATACTACTAAAAAAACTCTAGCCTTCATATCCATATAAATCATATTTAGTTTGTTAAAAACCATCCTTGCATAAGTCGAGAATGTTCCTACATGATTACGTCCTTGTCGAAAGCCCGAGGATAAAATTACTTAAGTCACCTACTTTATAATTTTTCTAAATTACCTCCTACTTTTTAAGTATTGTGATTTGTTATCGACATATTCCCTAACTTAATAACAGTAATAAATTAAGACTCACAACTATGGAACACGTAGTCATTATAGGCAATGGAATTTCGGGTATTACTGCTGCTCGGCATATCAGAAAACTTTCTGATAAAAAAATCACAGTAGTCTCTACTGAAACGGATTACTTTTTTTCGCGTACAGCACTTATGTATGTCTATATGGGTCATATGAAATTTGAACACACCCAACCCTATGAAAATTGGTTTTGGAAAAAAAATCGTATCGAATTAAAGAAGGGATTTGTTCAGCATGTGGATACCACTACGAGTAGTCTTCATTTTTCAGATAATAGCATCTTAAATTATGACAAACTAATTATTGCTACAGGATCAAAACCTAACAAATTTGGGTGGCCTGGACAAGATTTAAACGGTGCTCAAGGCTTATATTCAAAACAAGATTTGGATATGCTTGAAAAAAACGCTCCTAATAATAAAGTTTGCAAACGCGCTGTAATAGTTGGAGGCGGATTGATCGGTATTGAAATGGCAGAAATGCTATTAACGCGAGATATCCCAGTAACATTTTTAGTTAGAGAAGATAGTTTTTGGAATGGCGTATTACCTGCCGGGGAATCCGATATGATCAATAGACACATTCGAGAACACCATATTGACCTACGCTTAGGTGTAAACCTAAAAGAAATTAAAGATGACGGGAATGGAAATGTAAAAAGCATTGTTATTGCCGAAACTGGCGAAGAAATTGAATGTAATGTAGTGGGACTTACCGCTGGTGTATCCCCTAATATTGATTTTTTAAAGGAATCTGCTATAGAAACTGGTCGCGGTATTAAAGTAAATCGTTTTTTAGAAACCAATATTAAAAATGTATATGCCATTGGTGATTGTGCCGAACAACACGAAGGCATTGGCCAACGCCGACCTATAGAAGCTGTTTGGTATACTGGTCGTATGATGGGGGAAGCCTTAGCACGAACAATTTGTGGCACACCAACTAAATATAATCCCGGACATTGGTTTAACAGTGCTAAATTTTTAGATATCGAATACCAAACCTATGGTTGGGTATGGGCACAACCCAAGGATGGTGAAACCAATTTTTATTGGGAACATGCCGATGGAAATAAATGCATTAACATCAATTTTAATAAAAATACCAACAAATTTATAGGTATTAACACATTCGGGATCCGAATGCGACATGAAATTTTTGACCGATGGCTTACCCAAGAACAAACCGTGGATCATGTTTTAACACATTTAAAGGACGCCAATTTTGACCCAGAATTTTATAGTCAATACGAAAAAGAAATTGTAGCTAAATACAATAGCGAAAACAATAAACAACTTAAAGTAAAATCAAAAAGCTGGAAACGCATTTTTGCATAAATAAATAAGCATCAAAAGACATGAAAGCAATTAAATATACAGGTCTAGCAATTTTTATTGCTGCACTAAGCATTTTTACAGCCACTTTATTTCTGGGAGATTTTAAGGCTTCTAAAAGCACTATAAATGAGTTTATAGAAACTAAAGGAATAAAAAGTGAACTATTAAAGAAAGAATTACTCACTGTTATTTCTGATACAAAATTCAATAATAGCATTGCATTTTCTTCAGCGATTAAAACTGCTATAAACAAATCAAACAGTTATTACGATGCATTAATTGAAAAATATGACTCAGAAAAAAATTGGGATAAAAAAGGAGAACAATTCCAATACAAGGTGAGTAATGTTGGAGGAATAACATACGACTTAGCTAAAAAATCTGGAAAAGGATTCGTTGTTGAAAATCGAGGCTTATTATGGTGGCTTACTTTTGGAATGGGTATTATTGGAGCTCTATTATTTATATTGCCAAACCTTATTTTATTAGGGAAACCCGGAATTAAAAATGATCATATTTATCACAATGCAGCTACTAGTCGGGGCTGGATCGCCTGGGGTGTTATGATCTATTTAGTTATATTTTACTTACTACTTTACTTTGCTCCTTATTATGTAGTCAATTGGACCTTTATCTTAGATCCTATTAGCAAAGCTTTAAACGGAGGGCCAGCAAGTCAATGGTTTGTGTATGGATTTTTATACTGTGTTATTATGATTGTTATGGGTGTACGTATGTATATCAAATATCGCCATAATAAATATCAAATCATGAGAACAACATCGGTATTGTTCTTTCAAATTGTATTTGCCTTTTTGATTCCTGAAATTATGACTAGCTTAAGTATGCCTGGTTACGACTTCAAGAATGCATTCCCTTTAGATTATGATTTCTTTTTTGAATGGAATTTAAAGAGTTTAACAAGTAGTGGTGGTATTGGATTATTTATATTGGTTTGGGGTATTGTTCTTACCTTAGTAGTTGTTCCTTTAATGGTGTATTTCTTTGGAAAACGTTGGTATTGTTCATGGGTATGTGGTTGCGGAGGATTGGCCGAAACTTTAGGTGATCCCTACCGTCAAAACTCCAACAAATCCCTTTTAGCATGGAAAACTGAACGCTGGATTATTCATGGTGTATTAGCACTTTCGCTAATTATGACATTGGTTACTTTGTACTGTTATTTTTCGGGAGCCGATTCATTTATTGGTATTAAGTCACAGTGGATAAAAGATACCTACAGCTTTTTTATAGGAGCTTGGTTTGCTGGAGTTATCGGAACAGGGTTTTATCCTATTTTTGGGAATCGTACTTGGTGTCGTTTTGGTTGTCCGTTAGCCGCTTATCTTGGGTTGGTACAACGCTTTAAATCTCGTTTCCGTATTACAACTAATGGAGGACAGTGTATCTCATGTGGTAACTGTTCAACTTATTGCGAACAAGGTATTGATGTCCGTGCTTACGCTCAAAAAGGTGAAAACATTGTACGTTCGAGCTGTGTAGGCTGTGGTATTTGTTCTGCGGTTTGTCCTAGAGGTGTATTAAAACTTGAAAATGGTCCTGAAGAGGGTCGTATCAACCCAACCGAAGTGTTACTGGGTAATGATGTCGATTTAATTGAATTGGCTAAACAGAACCGTAAAGCTTCATAACTTTTTTAAAGAATATTTCTTTACAAATAAACAATCAAAAAACGGTGCTATCTAATGATTATAGATAGCACCGTTTTTTTATACTATTAGTTTTTTTGGATTCATTAAATCATACGATTAACGGATAAATATGTTGAATTATTTTTTGCTAGTCAAAGGCAAAAAATTAAAAAATAGCCTTAGTTATTCTTTCATTTTTTAACGCATGAATTGTAAAAAAGAAACAAGATATTTATACGAAATATTTATTCGTTAATCGTATTAATTCCTGAATAACAGAATTGACCAATAATAGTTATTCAACTCGAATTATATAGTAGAAATTCTATTCCGTATGGAAGTGCTATTGCATAATTCGGGTTAAACTTGTTTTAGCAAGTATCAAAGTATACTTTTGCAATAAATACACCGATTATTTCAGGCATTTATATTCATATTCCATTTTGCAAAAAAGCATGTCATTATTGCGATTTTCATTTTTCTACTTCTTTTAAAAAAAAGGAAGCCATTATAGCTGCCTTATGTTCCGAAATTAAACTAAGAAAGCATGAATTAAACGATGATCGCATACAGACTATTTATTTTGGAGGAGGTACACCCTCCGTCTGTAGTACATCGGAAATTAATCAAATTATTGAAACAATTTATACCCATTATAATGTTTCAAAAAATCCAGAAATCACTCTTGAGGCCAATCCCGATGACTTATCCGAAGAAAAAATAACCGATTTAGCTAGCACTAAAATAAATAGGTTAAGCATTGGAGTACAATCCTTTTTTGAGGAAGACTTACAGCTTATGAACCGAGCACATAATGCTCAAGAAGCACTAAATTGTTTACAAATAGCAAAAAAACAATTCACTAATATTTCTATAGATTTAATTTATGGGATTCCCGGAATGAGTAGTAATGAACGTTGGAAAAAAAACTTAGAAATTACGATCGCTTTAGGCTTACCTCATATTTCCAGTTACGCCCTTACTGTTGAAAAAAATACTGCCTTAGAAAAGTTAATTAAAAAAGGCACTATTGCCCCTGTTAATGACGCTACTGCAGAAGCGCATTATCAAATATTAACAGCTACATTAGAAAAAGAAGGCTATACCAACTACGAGTTTTCTAACTTTGGCAAACCCAACTACTTTAGCCAAAACAATACCGCCTATTGGCAAGGTAAAAAATATATAGGCATTGGACCTTCGGCGCATTCATTTGATGGCATACATCGGAGCTGGAATATTGCAAACAACACCTTATATATTAAAGGAATACAATCCAACAAACGCAATTTTGAAACTGAAACCTTAACCTCAACCGACCGTTTTAATGAATATATAATGACTGGGCTACGTACTATTTGGGGTATTTCATTACTAAAAATAGCCACCGACTTTGGTCAACATTACTTAAAACACCTTAAAAATCAAAGCCAAGCACATTTAAAAAATGGACTGCTAGAAATAAAAAACGAACATTTACATATAACAAAAAAAGGAAAATTTTTAGGCGATGGTATTGCAAGTGATTTATTCTTCCTAAATTAGACATTTCAACTTACTTCTTATGAAGATTACACTTAGTATTGGAGGAAAAGAATATCATGCAGATACTAACCTCCCTTTAGACATTTCAATTGCATTACAATCGGGTGTTGAAAACCCAAATGCTTGGTATATACCGCCACCAGTTATTGAAGCCGAATACAATGAAGAAGAAGAATGGGTAGGCTCTGTTGCCGAAGGAGGTCCTGTTAACTTTAACCATATTAGTTTTAATCCACACGCTCATGGAACTCATACAGAATGTGTAGGCCATATAACCTCGAAAAAAAACAACATACTCCATAGTTTAACAACTTCGCATTTTATTGCTGAACTTATTAGTGTTGCTCCTATAAAAGTTGGGGAGGATCGACAAATAAATAAAGAACAATTAGAAGAATATGCTGATGAATTAGAAGGAAAAGATGCTATTATTATACGTACTGTTCCAAATTCTAACATTAAAAAAACACAACAATACAACCATACCAATTGGCCTTATTTAACTGAGGAAGCCGCTGCTTACATAGCTAGTTTAGATATCAAACACCTTTTAATTGACCTCCCTTCTGTTGATAAAGAAAGAGATAACGGAAAATTATTGGCACACAAAGCATTTTGGAAATTCCCAAAAAACACACGTAAGCAGGCTACGATTACTGAGTTAATTTATGCCCCCGATCAAATTATTGATGGCACCTATTTACTCAATCTTCAGATTGCTCCTTTTGTTAATGATGCTAGTCCAAGTAGACCAGTACTTTATGCGCTAAACAATAAATAGTAATAGTTTTGTAACTTTAATTTATGGAATTACTTTTTATAGGACTTATTGCAGGTACTATTTTAGCTTACCTTATTTTTGCGCGCTTTCAATGGGTTGGAAAAAAAAAGCGCACAGCAACTCAAGCTGTTGTTTTAAAAGATAAAATAAAACAAGTCTGTAAATTAATTTCTGTTGAGGGTGATTTTGCCGAAATTTATCATTACGAAAGTGTAAAAGAAAAATTTTTTGATGTGCTATTAGGAAAAAAGAAAGCACTCATTTTAATTGACGCCAAGGCACATGTAGGCTTTAACCTTTCCAAAATAAACATAGAATCGGATTCAAAAACAAAAACCTTAAAACTCACCCATTTTCCGCAACCAGAGTTATTAACTATTGAAACAGATTTTAAATACTATGACAAAAAGGAAGGCTGGTTAAATCCGTTTACTTCAAATGATTTAACCGAAATTAATAAAGAAGCCAAACAATACATTATTGATAAAATACCACAGAGTGGCCTAATTAACGAAGCAAGAAAAGAGGCTTTAAAAACCATACTATTAGCAGAAAGCCTAGCGGCATCCATAGGCTGGAAAATTGATTATACAGCCTTAGAGCTTGCCAATATAGAGGAGCCTGACAAAAAACAAATCCTTATCGACTAAAATTAGCACTATGGATATTGAAACTTACAGGAATTACTGTTTAAACAAAAAGGGGGTCTCGGAATCCTTCCCTTTTGATGAGGCCGTTTTGGTATTTAAAGTGCTTAACAAAGTTTTTGCTTTAGGAAATATAAATAGTCGTCCTTTAAAAATTAATTTAAAATGCGATCCCGAAAAAGCTATTACATACCGGGAACACTACCCAGAAATCACCCCGGGGTATCACATGAATAAAAAACACTGGAACACCGTAGATTTCCAAGGTAGTATTCCAGATAAAATCCTATATCAATTAGTTGATCATTCGTATGATTTAGTAGTTTCAAAACTGACCAAAAAACAAAAAGAAGCCCTAAACGAACTTTAACCCGAATTATGCATTAAAAAATCTATTACGTCTGCGATCTACTTCAAATACTATCGAAAACTGTATTTTTTAATTTAACCATAACGGTGCTATGCTGAAATTAAGAAAACACTAGTATTTATTGAATATCACAGCCTCATGACAAAGTTTCAATGCATAATTCGGGTTTAACTTTAATAAGTTTTATTTTTTATTATCAAAATAGAAAAATATTCCTATATTTGCACTCGCAAAACAGTAGTCCTAAGTAAACTGTTAGCATTTTAAAGCGGGCGTGGTGGAATTGGTAGACACGCTAGACTTAGGATCTAGTGCTTCACGGCGTGGGAGTTCGAGTCTCCCCGCCCGCACAACATAGGATAAGCCGACTTTAACGAGTCGGCTTTTTTTGTGCGGTTTAAACATAGTTTAAACATTTTCCTATAATAGGGTCAATAAATAGCTGCTAAATAGAAAGAGGAGACTCTAAAAAAGAATATTTTTCAAATTAGTTGTTTTTTAATCTTGTCCGAACCCGCCGATAAAATATTTAATTCTTCAAAAAATAATTTCACCTGTCTATTGTTACAGTTAATTGATTTCCAGGTAAATAAATATTTTAATTATTGATTATCAGTATTTTATGAATTTTTATGATCAATTCGCAACAATACTTGTAATATACTCGTAATCAATAGAGTTATATTATTATCCCGGAAACGTTTAAGGAATCTATTTTTGGTTTAGTTTTTGGTGCCTATAAAAAACAACCAACTAAACGACTAACTGAATGAAGCAACTTCATGTTTTTTATCGAATTTTCCATGACGACCTTATCCCTTCACCAACAATAAATGAAAAACAATTAGCAGAATACAAAAATTATATCGAAGACAATCTGGCTTATGATGATTGTTGTAAATTATTTGAATTAAATGATTACGATATTAAATTTCGATTTTATGAACTGCTGCTAAAAAACAATATCGGAAACTTTAAATCTTGGTTATATCAACAAGTTTTTGTCGAAATGGAAGATGAACAATCCATTAAAAAGCTGATTAAAAAATGCCAAGTATACATCAAAACCCATTTAGATAAAATTAGACTACAATGCTTATCAGACGATGATCATAAAACGGTATTTACTATTTCAGAATCTAAAACTGTGGTGGATATTTACAAGCTTATTTATCAAAGTTTTGTTTCATTGCATGACTACCTGGAGAATACTTTTAATTATTATTTGGATGAGCATATTGTAGTGCCTTGCAAACAACGAAAACAGTTTATTGAGAAATACAAAGTGCCTGCCTTGAATATTCTTCGAAGCATTGAACATTTTAATGCCAGTCCCAAAATAATAACTCAGATCACCGAAGTATTGCATCGGTTTTTAAATGATGATTTTACCAAGTTCACATATTCACAAATGACTTATTGTGAGGCTTTCTTTTCAAAACTAGAAAATTTTATTTGCCATGCTACAAACAAAACCGAGGCAGAATTACTGATAGTATTAGTGCAATTTAATTTTAACAGAATAGGGGTATTCCATTATTTGCTTACCAGTTTTCGCTCTAATCTGAATAGATATTCCTCCAGGACAGATAAGTTATTGTATTTACATAAACGCTTAAAGCATTACAATCAAATGCAAGTGTGTTCAAAATGTAGTTATAACAAAAAATCAAAGCCACTACACGTGCTTTGTATTGAGTGGTTAGAGCATGAAATTGAAACCCTTTCCATACTCACTCCTTCAGTTAAAGAAACAGAAAATGGCACTATCTTAAATTCAAAAATAAGTATTGATTTATCAGTAGGTGAGATAGCTTTAGTCCTCAAACTACTTCAGGATACTAAATTAATTAGCGCGTCTAAATCCACAATGTTTCGAGGTATTTCCAATACTATAAAGTCTAAAAATGCAGCTGCTATATCACCAAAAAGTTTGAGTAATAATTATTATGATATTACAGCATCAAATAAGAAAAGTATACAGATTTTGTTGGAGCAAATGTTGAGTAAATTGGATAGTTTATAACTTACTACTAGTTAATAAATCACTATCAATTAATCTTCAATTAGTAAATGAAGACACTGATGCTCATCTAATATGTTGAGTAATTCTTCCATAAAATGAACAGTAAATCCCGGCATATTTTGTAGTCGGGAAACGCCAAGTATAACCACTTCATGTAAATTTTGAAATTCTTTTTCTATCAAAAAAGCACTAAAAGCTTCCGATAGGGGAGTCTTTTTTATTGATTCTGTCAAAATTGGAGGTGGCATTTTGGGGAAGTTTTATGCTGTTATTTAGGAGTTTAAAGGTCGATAAATTCCTAAATAAAAAAAAGTTTAATTTAATTTCATTCGCAGGGTCCTTTAAAACAAGACTTCTTTCTTTTAACACAGGGGTGGTACCATGACTTCCCACTGTTTTTGCATGTTGTTAATGTTTCTATTTACACAAAATAACAAAACAAGCTTCAAAAAGCTGTAAACAGAAATAAGAATCCTTTAAATAAAAAACATCATGGAAGTAATCGTTTTTGAATCGGAAGCATACAAGGCACTACAAAGAGAATTAATGCAACAAATGCATTCCATTATTAAAAATGCCAAAGAAGAAGCCCTTCGAAATGCCGACCCAGCACAAGATTGGATTAGTACCGACGAAGCCAAAAAACTACTCGGTGTAAAAAGTAAAACCAAAATGCAAGAATTGCGTGATATGGGCGAGTTAATTTTTTCTCAATCGGGAAGAATTATTAAATATTCTAAAACAAGTATTCTGAACTATTTGAATAGAAATATCCCTGAATACTAAATAAACAGGAAGTATTCTGCTCCAAAGCATAACAAACAGAAATATAAAAACTATAGAAAAGTAGCTTGCTACACAAATTTTAACCATTGTCAAATAAGCTTTTGTTTATGAACCCTAACCATATTGCTCCTACCCCTAAAATGCATCTTGATTTTGGAACTGTTTTTAAAAATACTAAGCAGTATATTGATCAGTACAACAAAAAGCAACCTAAACTAACAGATAGGCTTAACGCGAACCATAGAGCTACCGCAGAATTAATAATCCGCTTGTATGCCAAACAAATTAATAAGTCTGCAATAGAAATAAGCATTGCAGAGCGCTTACCAGGTTTAAAAACGTATAATCCAAGTTTAGCTTCCTGCAAAGGTTGCACGGTTCGCACTATAATAAACCACAAACAACGTTTGCTCCAATCAGGTTTTTTAATAGAAGACATACACCGAGGAGCAGATGGCGTGGAATTAAAGATCAATCCTGTAGTGCTAAATAAGCTAAAGATATCCACACAAGTAGATGATAAGACTCAACAAATAACACCTTTAGCCTCTTTTTTTAAGGGAAGAGTGAAAAATTTGCACCCATTAGTTCATGTACAACAAGAACATTTAAATAATAATAGCCCTGTTGATAAGTTGATAACTCCACAACAGCCAGAAAAAAAAGAAAAGGAAGTATTTGTTAGCTCCGCTACAGGAACACCTCAAGAACATGACAAGAACAAGGAGGAAAGCGCTATTTTCACTCCGAAAGATCAAACCAAGGTCAATGGAGTGGAACGCGCTTTTTTACTACAATTAGTGCGCCAATTTTGGGGTTATTCAAAAAAGAGCCTCTATCCAAGCCAAGTTTTTACAGAGGCCGAAAACACCGAAATTTTAAATCACATTTGGCGATCCGTTTTTCAGCGATTCAAACTGGAAGGAAATAAAAAACAATGGGAGAATTATCAAGAAATGCTTTTAAAGCGAATGGATATGGTGGCTAGGTGGTTAAAACGAAATCCAAAACATTGGATTCCAGCACCGCATTTATATTTTAATGAAAATAATATCAAAAACGGATTTGATAAAACTTGGTCGTGGTATGTAAAGCAAGAGCATCAAAAGAAAGAAATTCGAAATCAATTGCTAATTCAAGCTGTGGATCACGAATGGAAACAACACAAAAAAGGACAAGGAAAACACAAGTTTAAAACACGTTTTGAGCTGTATCGTTTACAATGTAAACGCCTATCAAAATATAAGGATAAACAGCTCCTAAATGCCTATGAACAATGTTTACATCGAAATTTGTTTACGTTATGAATTCATCCAACAGTTCATTAACAAAATGCATCATTTGGTTTTACGATGGAAACATACGCACTTTTTATTCTTTTGATAAATCTCATGCCAAAGCCAAACCAAATAAAGCACTTGGTATACGCAGATTAACCAAAATGATCAACCAGACTTTTAAAGGAAAATATGAAACCGCTATTATTTATGGAAATTTAGGTAATGGTGTTGAGATTGCTAAGTATAAGCACGGGGTTAGGGTGTTGTAAAAAAAAACTCACTTCTAGGGAATTGTAATTTTAAATCATTTATTACAATTTTCGCAATATATTTTTCTTAAGTAAAAATCCTTAAGCAATTGAAATGTAATGCCATGTTCTGTTTTGTGACTATCAAATAATATATAGAAACGTTTTTTATTCTTATCAAAAGCATTTAGCATAACTGCTCTGTAAATATTTGATTGCAATGCTATTTTAGAACGGGACATATAATGTAAAAAAACCGAAGTTTTAAAAAAGCTTCGGTTTTTTTATAACTATTATTTTACACTCTGTATACGTACGGAATACAATTAATACCGATCTATCATATCTGAGTGATAGGGGTCTAATTAGATGAAGAGTAAATAGCTTCTATTAAATTATCTCCCGCAAAAAACACACCATCCTCATCTCCAAAAAAGCTGACAAACATGCATTTTTTATATTTTTTTAAATGCTCTGGTCTTTTAGATAAATTTTGTGTAAATGAATCAGGAAAAGATACTTTCAAATCATTGAAATCTCTTCCTACCTTTATCTCATTTTGAATTATAAATTTATTATCTACAATAAAAAACTTGTGAAGTATACCATCCCATACATCAAATACAGATTCACCATAATAATATTTATAATGGATACCATTTCCTGAACCATAAAAATTTTCTAGTTTTTCAACTTTATTAGGCTTTCCTAATTTACTTTCTAAATCTTTTATCGTTGATTTAGTTAAAGTAAGTCCATTAATTTTAATATTTTCATTTAAAATGTTAAATGGAATATTACTTTTAGGGTTAACAGCTTTAGTAATATTTACTTTTGGTGTGTCAATAATGGTTGTGGCGACTTCACCTTGTTTTAAATTTTCTGTTTTAATACTTGTCTTTTTGCTTTTAGAGCAGCTAAATAATATCAAACATATTAATGCTAGTTTTTTCATAATTATATATTTTATTCGCAATCAGTTGTGATTTTACCGTTTGTAGTATTAATATCGCCAGCAATATAAAGACTAGGATCAACTTTTTCCCAAGAACCATTAGGTGTTTACAAAAAGAAAACTCTTTCGACCTTATTGATACCTATATCAGAGATACTAAAACAAACATCCCCAAAGCTTTTGCAAGCTTTGGGGATGTTTGTTACTGAACTTCTAATTTTAAATCTAAATCTTTTCAATTAGAGTGGGGTATAATATTTTAAATTCATTTGTAAAATATTACTGGTTGTAAGATATATTTCTATTTCAACACTATCATAAAGCTTAGTAGATGTTCCTAGTCTTAATCCAACTGGATCTTTTTCAATATCTATTTCATTTGTCTCTAACTTTTTATAAACACTTTTTAATACATCTTTATCTTTAATTTTATCATCCAAAATAACATGAAAATTTTGTTTACAAAATGCCAGAATATCAAGATTTTTAGAATTATCAATTTTAATCTCAAAATCATAATTATCTCCAAAATGGAGTTCACTTTTAATCTCGTTATGTTTAGATTTTATAGATTCAATTTTAATGCTTTGAAATTTTTCTTCATTATTAATCTTAATAGGCTCAATGTTATTCGTGTTAACATTGGCTTCGATCTTTTTCTTGCAAGAAAAAGATCCTAAAACCAATAAAGTCAATAGTATTTTTTTCATTTTAGTTATATTTTTTTAGTGTACAGTTTTTAACTTTTATTTCAATATGATAGGCTGGGTCTGTACTATTACCAGGATATAAAATTCTTGAGATGTCTCCATTACTTACAGCACGTTCAATGGCTTCTACAAATTTAGCCTTTTTACCGAGAGGGATACTACTCGGTCGTATATCAAACACAGTTAAAATATTTGGATCGGCAGAATGTTTTTGAGACAGTACTTGGGCCAAGTTCGTTAATTTTATCTTCCATTGCTTGTTTAATACTT
>NZ_JH621293.1:0-4877 GCF_000255455.1 Aquimarina agarilytica ZC1
CCGAAATACGTGGCACGGTTTACTCCGAAATTACTGGCACAAATCGAAACGGAGTATCCAAGCCTGTGATGATAATAAAAAAGTAATACTAATTCCATAAAAGAATAATAAAAATGTTTTCATGATATTTATTTTATTGATTATTAAATACTTATAAATATACTGAAGAGCTTTGAGTTTAGTGTATTAAATGTTAATTTTGTTAAAATAGCATATTCTTTTAAGAAAAAAGATTTTAAACAAAAAATCCCCACTAACTAAATAGTGAGGATTTAAAGTGAGCCCAACGGAAGAAGTATCGAACTTTCTCACCTTGACGATTTTGATGTTATTGTGAGTTTTATGAGAGCAGTGAATTAAATAATAAAAATTTAGCCAAGAAAGACTAATTTAGGTTTAAGTTAGTCTTTCTTCCAACAGATCCTTCCAAAGTATAAACCCTTTTCTTCTGTCTGAATAATCATGAATTAGGCGACTAAAGTTTTTAGGTTTACTTTCTAGAAAATTTTGGCGACCATTATTCCTAATCATGTTTATATCGAGATCAATTGTACGTAGTTTTTCTGAAAGCACATTTTTATTTTTATCAATGTGCCAAATGTATGTTGCCTCTTCTGTATCTAATGTCTCAAGAATAATATGATACTGTTCCTTTCCTGTTAATAGAAACACAAAAGAAAATGGATTCAAAACAAAACGTAGTTTTAGCATCGTACGATCGTGTTTTGTTGCTAAATACCTTAACTGTTGAAAATGTTTAACCTCCTTACTTAGCAAAAGATCGTTTAGTAATTCTTCTTCAGATTTATATAATGAAGAACCTTTTTCTTCTTGTAGATGATCTAAATCAAGTAAATTTTCACTTATTTCTGTTAAATGTTTTTTTTGAAGAATACTCTTTTCTATAAAGCGGAATTTTACACTTTCGATGATTTCTCGATTAATCATTTCCAAATCTTTAGAATCAGCTATTTGGGAAATTACTTTTCCATTTAAGATTTCTGCAAAAATATTCACTTCTACATTTTTTGATTTTAAAAACTTAACGAAGTAGGGTTTTAAGACATCAAATTCAGGTCGTATTTCATCATTTTCTATTTCGAATTCAAGTTCTATTGGAATTTTTGATGTTTTATATTTAAAAGCAATAGCTCCATATCGAAAGTCAAATCTATCAATCGGTGTTTTTATTGTCTCTTTAACTGAGATAACATTTTTAGATATTTCTTCTATGTTCTCTGATTCTTCAAATAAAGATGCTTGCCTATCAAAGTGTCGATAATAAGTGTTTCTTTTCAGAAAAAGCTTGTTTAAATAATCAATTTTTTGATCTCGATAATCATAGACAACAGGAGTTATTTCCGATCGTTGAACACGACCTATATACTGAACAAGTTTCCCTTTGAAAGAGAATGGGTATACTAAAAACACACAAGAAGCATTTGTTAAATCAGTTCCTTCTCCAAAAAATTGCCCTGTAGTTATTAGAGCTTGATAATTTCCTTCATTAAGAATCTTCCATTTCGCTTTTCTATTACTTTCAGAGTCTTCTCCACTTAATGTGATGGTTTCAAAGGATTGTTTTAGTAATTGATACAATGTATCAATGTGCTCTTTTCGTTCGGTAATTATAACAACCTTTTTTCTTCTATTTAATTCGTTACGTACATCACTTAGGATAAGTTTATTTCTAGTAGAATCATGAACAAGTACCTTTGATAACGTTTCAAATGTATCCGTTTTAGAATTGAAAGGGATGTCTAAGCTTGTTTCTCGTATGTTAATTCTTGCTCTTTTATAGTTTTCAATTTCTTCAGGTTTAATATCAGCTATAATTCTACCTAGATGAATAAATATTTGTTTTCCATCGCTTCCTTTTCGAAAAGGTGTTGCTGTTAACCCATATTGATAATAAGTTGATAGTCTTGAAATTGTTTTTCTAAATGTTTCTGCTGGTACATGGTGGCATTCATCAATAATGATTATTCCAAATCGTTTAGCAAGACCTTCTATTTCTTGTTTTTCAAGTTGTTTACCTAAACTCTGAATCATTGCTACTGTGATAGTCTTCCCAACTTTCGCTTTGCCTTGTCCAATCTTTCCAATTTCATTTTTTGGAATCCCAAAAAATGCTTGAATTCGTTCGATCCATTGTTCTAAGAGCTGTTTACGATGGACAATAATTAAAGCTGGTTGTTGCTTTTCAGCAATGATTTTTAATCCAATTACTGTTTTACCTGAACCTGGAGGCGCTGTAATTACACCAAAATCTTTTTTGACGGTAGCTTCTATTGCTATATTTTGATGCGGTCTTAATATTATATTTGTAGAAAATTTAGTTAAAGGAAATTTCACTCTTTTATCTAGGAATTCAAAATCAATTTTTCCTTGTTTGCAATATTGAATTAACCTTCCTACAAAACCTCTAGGAATAATAATTTCATTTTCTGTTTCTTCAATAAACCTAAAATATCGTTTTGTATCCCACGTAGATTTACTCGTTTTCTTTTTAATAAAGTACTCAGGGTTTGCAAAATTTAATTCCTCTTTAAGAAAATTGATCAGCTCAGGTGTTATTCCCGATCGATTGATTATCACAGAACTATTAAGGGTTATATGCAGTTTATTCGAATTGAGCTTTTCTGTGACTGATGAAGCTAAATTATCTATCGCTAAAGATTCAAATATTTTATCAAGATGAGTGGTTGTTACTTTCTGAATAGAAGATAAGAAATCCCATTGATTTTCGTGTGGTTTTAAGTTGTTGTCTACAAAACAGCTGTTTCCTTGTTCTAATGTAGGTTTATAAAAAGGCAATGCAATCAGGTTTCCTAAACCTTTTCCAGAGAGAAAGTTTTGATTCGGAAATAAGCGGTCAAAACTTGAACTTTTGTCAAATACGGAAAAGATATTACCTTCTTCAAGTATTGAAATAAAAATCTTTCTACTCTTTATTGCTGGGTAAGCTTGATCAAAGAATATCCAAACATGAGCACCATTGCCTGACTTTGATCTTTCAAGATATGCCGAGATACCTTTATCTAAACATATATCAATAAATGTTTGACTTTCTTCTTTCCAATTTCGCTTGTCGAAATCAGCAACAATGAACCAAGAAGTATTGTCTTTGAGTAAAGGGTATATGCCAATTAGTTGTTCTCCATTTAAGTGTTTAGTAATTTGTTGGTCTGTAAGCGTGAGGTAGTTTTTTTCATTGAAAGTCTTAAAAGTACCTCCGTTTATTTTATGAAGTCGATATCTATATGGATCATAATGATAAGCAGGCATATATCCACTTTTATTACCCTTTTGCCAATGTATTGCAAAAACATCTTCTCTACAATTAAATAGGTTTCTAATCAGACTGATTTCTCTGTTCATTAGTTCCCGATTTTTTTTTAGCAATTTCAATAGCTCTATGCAATTTATTTTGCAGTATTTCTTTAGATGGCAGGAGTGTTAAATACTCAGCTACTCTTATATTACTTTTGTCCAATTGCAGTAATTCTACATGTTCTTCATTTTTCCCAGTACAAAGAATTAAACCTATTGGACTATTTTCACCATCTACGATTTCGTGTTTTTCAAGGTAGCGGAGATATAATTCCATCTGCCCTTTATATGAAGCTTCAAATTCTCCGATTTTTAGATCAATTGCTACTAATGATTTTAATCTTCGATGATAAAATAGTAAATCGATATAGTAATCCCTACTGTCTATCGTTATTCGTTTTTGACGTGCCATAAAAGCAAAGTCACTCCCAAGTTCTGTTATAAACTTTTGGAGCTCTACAAGAATAGAACTTTCTAAATCTTTTTCCGAATAAGAGTCTGATAACCCTAAAAAATCGAGAAAATACGGATCTCTAAAAACTAAATCAGGAGAAATATTCTGATTTTTATCTAGTTTAACTAAATCCTTTTTAATTGTTTCTTCGGGTTTCTTACTAATGGCTGTACGTTCATAAAGCATCGATTTAATTCTCTCTCGAAAAGTCCGTACGCTCCATTTCTCATGAATACATAGTTGCAAATAGAATTCACGTTTTAAAGGGTCTTCTATAGGTATAATTGTTAAAATATGCGTCCAACTTAATTGTCGTATCATTGATACGACAATCTTTTCATCTGGAAAACAAGTAGCAAATTGCATCATTCTACGTAGGTTTTTCTCAGAAAAGGATGTGCCATATTCAGTTGACAATTGTCGTGACAGTAATACGACAATTTGTTTACCATAAGCACCTCTTTCATTTTGCAAAACCTCTTGATTGATTTTTCTTCCAATTTGCCAATACATTTGACTCATTGTAGCATTAACTGAGAGCGCAATTTGTTGCTTGCTTTGCTCAATAAGTAATTGAATTTCCTTGGTAACTTCTTTTATATTACTTACTTCTTTATCCATGATAAACCCTAATCGTTGAAAAGCAAATATACTTACTTCATTTAAAATGTTTTTAGTATTAATTCTGGTTTATGTAACTATTTATTAAACAGTGTTTAGGCGGTTTTTAAAACCTTTATATATAGTCTAAATTATTCCCGTGAAGATTTCAAACCAGAAAGGACTCGAACATTAAGCAACTAAAAAACAACAACTTAATTAAATTAAAGAAATAAAGTAGATAATATAGGTGTAGAATTAGATACTTATTAAACAACTGATAATCAAAAGAATAAAAAGGAGATAAATCTAAGATTTATCTCCTTTGTGAGCCCTGAAGGATTCGAACCTTCGACCGCCTCCTTAGAAGGGAGGTGCTCTATCCAGCTGAGCTAAGAGCCCGTAGTTTTTATGTTTCTACGAAAACAGTGTCGGGGTGGCAGGATTCGAACCTGCGACCTCCTCGTCCCAAACGAGGCGCGATGACCGG
>NZ_JH621293.1:4931-24162 GCF_000255455.1 Aquimarina agarilytica ZC1
GGTGTACTTTATAGTGATACAAAAGTAATAAAAATTGCGGAGAGACGGGGACTCGAACCCCGGCAGCACTTGCGCGCTGACAGATTAGCAATCTGCTCCATTACCACTCTGGCACCTCTCCTAAAAAATGTATCTTGTTAAAGAACGTTTATCACTTCTCTCGAAGCGGTTGCAAATTTAATCTATTATTGGAATTACACGAAGAAAAAAACACTTTTTTTTTATTTTTTTTTCAACCTACTGTAAACGAATAAAATAAAAATTACCTCTAACTTAATATTCATTCCAATAAACCAAAATCACAATTCATTTATTAGTTACAACCTAAAAAAATATACCTACTCAACTTTAAGTAAGCATTTAGGCTTTTAAGATATATTTCAACATAAAACGAGGTCTACATTTAACTCAAATTTTATAAAAAAGAAAAAACTAATTGTATTCAACCTATCCTATTAGTATAAATGCTGTAGTTTTTATATTTTGCGGCAAACAAACAATTTATGAAAACCTACTTTTTACTTGTTTTTAGTTTAGTTACACTATCACTTGTTGCCCAAAAACCAATTATAACAGATGACTTTAGTTTATCTGTCGGAAATAAATACAAACGGGTAACAGGTATTGATGAATTTCATTTCAATTATGGTCAAAAATTACTTTCATTAAAAAAATTAAAAAAAGGCTTTATCATTGAGCGTCACAATTTAAGTGACCTATCCAAAAAACCGAACAATACAAGCTTTGCCGATAAAGGAAATTTTGTAAGTATTATGCAATTAAAGGATACAGTTTTTGTTTACTACAGACAAAAAAACAAACTACTGGCCAAAAAAATAAGAATTAGTCAGGATAAAATTGGTAAAGCTTATACTATTATTGACTCTGAAGAGGATATTGCCGATGATTTTGGATTTTCGGGACGGTTTGGGTACGAAGCCGGAAGGCGTATTAATGCTTTTGCTATAAAAAAGTCTGTCGACGAATCTAAATTTTTAATTCTACACCGTAAAAAGGAAAAATCAAACGAAAGTGGCAAAGCAAAAAATGTCATTGAAATACAGATATACAATGCTGACACAAGTTTAGATTGGAAACGCACCATGGAAATACCTTACTTTTTTAAACAAGTAAATACTGATGATTTTATGGTTGATAGTCAAGGAAATTTCTTTGTATTGGCTTCTAAGTTTGAAAAAGAACGTGTTTCTGGTGGTAAACGTAATAAATTGGATACCGACTTTCACATGGAGTTTTTTAAAGCTTCTAAAAACAGTGAACAATGGTCCATTAGTCAATTAGATACGGACTACCCTATTGAGGATGCTGTACTTTACGCTTCTGGAAAAAATGAACCTGTAGCTGTAGGTTTTTTTGGTGATGAAAATTTTAAAGGTCAAATTGTGGGAGCTTTTGTAGCTAAATTGGATGGTAAGGAAAATATTAAACCTATATTACACCGTATTCCTAATGATACTTTAGTAGCTTATGAAAACAGAAGACAAAGCCAAATTTCAAGAGGAAAAAGAGGTCAAGGGGACTTAAATGATTTGGAAAAAATTCATATTAACAAAGTAGTCGCTAACCCAGATGGTAGCTATGCCATTTTTGCAGAGCAACGTTACGTTATCCAATCATCTAGTTATATAAACGGTGTAAATCATATTCATTATACTAGTCATTATCGCAATGCTTATGGCTGTAAAATTGATGGAAACGGCACCTTGAACTGGTTCAATCAATTACCAAAAAATCAAAAAGGAATTAATGGCAAACAAAGTATGTCATTTGCTCACCAATACTTTGGTGATAATCATTATGTCCTTTGCTGGGATCAATTTAAAAATTTACGAAAGTCCATTGGTGATTTTGCAACGGAATTGGCCATGAATAAACAATCTTATATGTTTATAGTAGCTTATCGAATTAATGATCTAACAGGCAATGTTGATAAGCTTCCGGTTGTAAATGCTATAGAAGTAGGCAAACATCGTTTATCCCGTTTTGAAATGGGGAAAGTAGTCCCTATTAGCACTAATGATTTAGTTATTCAAGGTCATAATGGATCAAAAAGCTATTTATTTCGCTTACGCGGGAAGTAAAACTAATAGTAAATAACATAATTAAAAAAATATACTTCTTCCTTAATAGTAAGATGATATCATTATTCAATTTTCAAAAAGTCATATTATACTAATTCTGAAATAATATGACTTTTTGCTTTTAAATTAGATTTTATACCATTTGTTGTTTGGAATTTACGGTAAAAGAAATTGATGATTTTTTCCTTTACATAAAATAGAAAATAAAGTATAGCCACAGTTACGGTTTCTCTTTATCTTGTTGTAAGAAGTAAAGGGGGATTTATTAGACTTATTTCAAATGGTAAACGGTATTAATTAGATCAATCTAGATTTACGAGCAAATGGACTCCGAAGTTATATTAAACACTAGACTTACTTGAATTAATAAAGTAAACCCCTACTAACAGTATAAAAGCAGCAATTAACAACTGAAATGAAATAGTTTCATCAAGTATATACCAACCCAAAACCACAGCTATTACAGGGTTTACATAACCCGAAGTCGCCACTTTTTCTGGAGAAACACTTCTTAATAAATAATTAAACGCTGTAAAAGCAACAATACTCCCAAAAAAAGTAAGCAAATACATGGATAGTGTTACTTTGGGAGTCCATTGTGAAAATGGCAAATGCGTTTCTCCAAAAAGAAAACTAGCCAATAACAAAAACAAACCTCCGGTTAGCATTTGTATTCCTGTATCTAATAGTGATTTTTGGGGAAAACTACGTTTAGAAACAAAAATACTAGCAAAACTCCAACTTAATATACAGGTAAAAATCATTAAAATTCCAATCAAGCTTCCCGAGGTATATCGAACTCCCTTTTCGGTAACCAAAATAGCAATCCCAAGAATACCTAAACTAATCCCAATAATAGATTTTATTTGAATTCGCTGTCGGTACATTAAATTCATTAATACTAATATCACCAAAGGCTGTATAGCCACTAATAACGAGGCAAAACCACTATCAACATACTTTAATGCCCATACAAATACCCCATTTCCATATGTTAAAAACAAAAAACCTGCTATTATCGAATTCAATATTTCTTTTTTGCGAATACCTTTGGTGTAACCTAAAACACTTGAAATAACCAATAACATCGCGCCAGCTATAGTAAAGCGAATACTAGCCAAATAAAAAGGAGCAATTTGGGATACTGCAATTTTATTCAACAAATAAGTAGATCCCCAAATGACATAAATAGCAAAAAATGCAAGTACTATTAAAAAAGTCTTTTTAGTAAAATTCATTCAACTATTACTAGTCTTTTAATAATGAAACACCATTTAAATCGGTCGTAAGTACATCACTCATATAATCAAAATAAGGACGTAATAATTCAAAACAATGCACCACTTTGCTTGAAAAATTAGCAGCTACAATTTCTTTATCTGTAAATTTCTTTTCAAAAAAGAAAGATTTATTCTTTATTAAGTCAATAGCAGGGTGCTCTTTCGAAAATCCTTTTGGAGCTGTTTTCACTTGAGCATATGGGACAAATTCAGATCCAAATACTTTCGAAAACTCTTTATCGGCCATTATTGCTCTAATCTCCTGATCATCCATTTCAAACTCTTTTCTAATACGCAATAAATCAGTTGGATTGGGTCCAAAAAATCCGCCACCTAAGTACGTATTACCTGGTTCAACATGCAAAAAATACCCTCCGCGTAGTGCAGCTCCTTCCCTACTAAAGCTTAAGGATCGATTAGTTTTAAAAGGTGTTTTATCCTTACTAAAACGAATATCCTTATAAATACGAAAAAGCTTCATTTTTTCAATATGATCCGTTTTGGTTAATCCTTCTAAAATTTCAGCTCCAAAAAAAGTTTTAAAGTCATCATCTAACTTTTTAAAAGTAGGTTTATTAGCTTCAAACCAATCTCGGTTATTATTTTTTCTAAGCTCCTTTAAAAAATCAAGTAAATCAGTCGCTACTCCTGCCATGTGTTCTCTTTTGGTATGAAAGTATTCCTGTCTAAAAACGTCTACTCTCATCTGGTTTTAATAGTTAAAACTACAATTTTAAAAATGATTAAAAGCATGTAAGCCCTACTAGTTTGCATAAATAAACCTTAAAAAAACAAGAATTATTTTTTTAAACGCTCCTACAAAAAATGCTTCTGCTATAATTGATTAAATAAGTATATTTACCCTCATAAGATTACCAAACTAATGAATCCATTAAAAACTGCCGTAATAAAGCAAATTGAGTCTCAAAAAAAAGATTTAAATCTACCGATCCGTTTAAAAGAACGTACTGAATACTTTACTTCATTACTTTTTGAAACACTTTTTGATACCGAAGCTTCCGTAGAAACTAATATTGATAAATTAGCACAAACCTTTGATGAGTTAGTGGATTTAGCATGCTGGAAACACGACAAATCTTGTGGCGAGATATGGATGGATTATTTAGGCACATTTCCAAATATTTTAAACAAATTACAGCTAGATGCAAAAGCTTTTTTAGATAGTGACCCAGCAGCAAATTCTATTGAAGAAGTATACTTAGCTTACCCTGGTTTTTTTGCCATTGCTGTATATCGTTTTAGTCATGAATTATACATAATGGGACTCCCATTAGTCCCTCGCTTAATGACAGAATATGCCCATAGGCTTACTGGAACCGAAATTAATGCAGGTGCTCAAATTGGTGATTCCTTTTTTATTGATCATGCTACAGGAACCATAATTGGTGAAACTGTTATTATAAAAAATAATGTGAAAATTTATCAAGGAGTTACGCTTGGCGCGAAGTATGTCACTCGAGACCTAAAAGGCTCTAAACGTCATCCAACTGTTGAAGATAACGTGATTATTTATGCCAATGCCACCATTTTAGGAGGCGATACCATCATTGGAGCCAATAGTATTATTGGGGGTAATGTTTGGTTAACCAAATCGGTGCCAGAAAACTCAGTAATATCCAACACTAAACAAGTAAAAATTAAAACCACGAGTGATTATGACAAATAGTATTTTGAATCTTATTGGAAATACGCCTTTAGTACAAGCTAAAAATGTTATAACCAATCCCAATATCACACTTTTACTTAAGCTTGAAGGAAATAATCCTGGCGGTAGTGTAAAAGATCGTGCCGCTTATAATATGATCAAATCTGCCTTGGATCGTGGTGATATTGATAACAACACGCAGCTTATTGAAGCTACCAGTGGAAATACTGGAATTGCTCTAGCCATGATTGCAGGTTTATTTAATTTAAATATCGAATTAGTAATGCCAGAAAATGCGACCAAAGAACGTGTGCAAACCATGCGCGCTTATGGAGCTACGGTAACGCTTACCTCAAAAGATGTAGGTATTGAAGGTGCTAGAGATTATGCTGAAGCCAAAGTAACAAATGAAGGCTTTGTAATGCTAAATCAGTTTGGAAATGATGATAACTGGAAAGCACATTACAAAACTACCGGACCCGAAATTTGGAGAGATACCGATCAAAAAGTAACTCATTTTGTTTCTGCTATGGGAACTACCGGAACTATAATGGGAACTTCAACTTTTTTAAAAGAACAAAATGCTGATATACAAATTGTAGGTGCCCAACCAACGGACGGGTCAAGTATTCCCGGAATTAGAAAATGGCCTAAAGAATACTTACCTAGTATTTTTAATGCCGAAAAAGTGGATCAAGTGATTGAAGTTAGTCAAGAGGAAGCTACAATTATGGCTAAACGCTTGGCTAAGGAAGAAGGTGTATTTGCAGGTATGAGTAGTGGTGGTTCGGTTTGTGCTGCTTTAAAACTTGCAGAAACTATTGATAGTGGAGTCATAGTAGCCATTATTTGCGATCGTGGTGATCGTTATTTATCCTCTGATTTATTCAATTAATAACAAGAAAATTTAAAAGCCCGTATCCATAATTATTTTGTTCACATAAAATTATAGATACTAGTTTTATTTGTCATTTAATAACCCTTAATCTAATATCATTAGCATCTCCTCCTCCATCAATTGAATAATGACGTTTCCCAACAGTTCTAATAAATCTGGCTAGTCTTGATACGGGTCTAAATCTAATTAATTTCACGGCGCACTTGAAGGTGTTATCCAATACAGTACATGTTATCTATTGAATTAATAGTTTTTTTCATTTCTTCTAAGTAGCTAACATCAAATACCTCTACATATTTTAATTCCAAATTTTCCTCTTCTTTATTACATGAAGAAAGCAAAAAAATTGTTATTAATAAAAAAAAATATTTCTTGATAATTTAAAGTTAGTTGTTAAAAAATGCTTTTTCATAATATGAAATTGTCCTAATTAACTATATAACAGTTACTATATAACTTACCCTAAATTAATTTTCACAATAAAATCACAATTAAATATATGATCTAAATTTACTTATCTTCGAATAGCAATTAAATATAAATGAACCCTGTAGAAACCTATATTTTTGAACAAAGCGAAAATAAGCAACAAATTCTAACTTTTTTTCATGATCTTTTTGTTAATCAATATGGATTAACAGCCAATATAAAATGGAAAATACCAACCTATTATGGAAAGACTTGGGTAACTTACCTAAATCCTGATAAAAAAAAAGATGGTATTCATGTTTGCTTTGTTCGTGGTAACGAACTTTCTGAAAAACATAGTATCCTAAAAGCTGAAGGACGAAAAATGGTAAAAAGCATGTATGTTGATTCATTGGATAAAATACCTTATGAGCAATTTATAGATTGTATTAAGGAAGCTATTACCTTGGATAAAACAGTCAAATACAAAGCTCCAAATTCAAAAAAATAATGGAGTTAAAAGATGTCGTTTTAATTTTAGTAGGTTGCCTTACGGGTTTTATAAATACTGTGGCCGGAGGAGGTTCGGTTATCATCTTGCCAGTGCTTATTCTTTATTTTGGACTCCCTCCTACACTAGCCAACGGAACCAATAGAATAGGTATTTTTATTCAAACCATATTTTCTGCTTGGGGGTTTAAAAGTAAAGGCATTTCCCCTTTTGTATTTGGGTTTTGGAAATCTACTTTAGTTGGTGTTATTGCATTGATTGGAGCTATAATTGGTTCTAAAATTGCACTAGAAATTCCTGATGCTTTATTTACAAAAATTTTATCTGTGGTCATGGTTGGTGTTTTAATCTTGACATTAATTAAACCCAAACCACCACAATTAATCAAAAACGACCCCAAATTAGCTTATATTTTAACACTAATCACTTTCTTTTTTATTGGTGTTTATGGTGGTTTTATTCAAGCTGGAACTGGCTTATTATTAATTTTAGCACTTTCTGTATTAAATAATTTAAGCCTTGTACAATCAAATGCATTAAAAACCATCATTGTATTTATTTTTACTATTGGTACAATAAGCGTTTTTGCTATCGATGACCAAATAAATTATAAATACGGTTTATTATTAGGGATTGGTAATGCTATTGGAGGTTGGACAGCCAGTCGATGGTCTGTTAAAAAAGGAGATAAAGCCATTCAAATTTTTATGGTTGTTGCTGTTCTATTAATGGCGATCAAGCTATGGGTATTTTAAGTAATACGATTAACTGATAAGAATTTCGTATAATTTATTCATTTAAAGAAACTTCATTTATTTTCTTTACTATTTTTTCAATAAATTGATGGTAAAATCACTTATTGGATAAACAACACATCAATATGCTTAAAAATTGCTTTATGAAAAATAATTTGCTCTTTATTTTAGTGTGCTCCTACTATTTGACTAGTCTAGCACAAAATAAACCTAACATACTTTGGATAATAACCGATGATCACAGACCCGATGCAATTGAATATTACAATCAAGTAACCACAGGTAAAAAAGAAAGCAGTCTAGGTTATGTAATGTCTCCAAACATTAACAAACTAGCTAAAGAAGGTACTTTTTTTGTGAATGCCTACAGTAATTCTCCTATGTGTACTCCTTCGCGTAGTTCTATGATGTCGGGTAGGTATCCTTTTAGGTCTGGTCACTATAAGTTTTATTCACATCAACAAGCAGACTTTGTAAAGCCAACAGCATCACAAATAGTAAAACAAAAAGGATATAGCACCGCTGTTTTTGGAAAAACAGGTTGGGGAATTCACAAGTATAAGCACCATTCAAAAAATTCATACACCGATTTTTTTGATTATAACATGCATTTTAAAAGAGATTTACAAGGAAATGGTATTGGTGATATCTTTTATGCAGATGCAGAAATTGAATTTATCGATGGAATTTTTAGTCCTATAAAAACCCTTGAAAAGGCTATTCTTCCTAATGGAGAAATTAAAAGTTACCTAACACAACAAAGAGATGCTCCTATACCTGAAGCTGATATAAAAACGAAACAAAAAATTGATCAGGATTATAACATTTTACGCACCTATACGCGTTTAAATAAAGGCTTAATAATTGGAGGAGTAAATCCTCAAAAGGCTGGCAATACCGTTGATGGAGCCATTGTAAAAGAATACAAGAATTACATTAACAATGCTAATAAAAAATATAAAACCCTTTGGGGAAAAACAGTAAATGGAATAGATGCTAAAAAACCTGCATTTATAAATTTGGGATTTCATTTACCACATACTCCTGTGCTGCCTCCAAAAAAATATCGTACTATTTTTAAAAATAAAAAATACAAACTTCCCGACTTTAGCACTGATGAACTTTCGAATTTTCCTCCACAACTGGTTACCTTATACAATGAATGCAAAACCGATCAACTAAAACCAAACGAAAAATTACAAGCCATTCAAGATTATTACGCCTTTTGCGCTTATGGGGACGCTCTAATTGGTGAGGCAGTTGAAACTTTTAAAACCTATTGTAAAAACAATAAGCAAGAATACCTCATTATTTTCACCATTGGGGACCATGGTTGGCATTTAGGAGAACAAGGTATAATGGCCAAATTTGGTCCTTGGAAACAATCAGTTCAAAATGCTGCAATTGTGGTATCATCGGATAAAAAGAAATTTCCCGCTGGAAAAATAGTGAATGATATTATTGAATTTGTTGACTTTGCTCCTACTATTTTAGCTGCTGCAGGCGAAAATGTTACAACTAAACAATATGATTATTTAGACGGCTACAACTTGGCCGATGTAGTTTCTAATAACAAACCTAAGCGTGAATATGCTATTGGTGAAGTTAATGTAGTTTGCGGACACCGAGCTTATATGCGAACCAAAAACTTTGCTTTTTCAATGCGTACACGTGATAAATGGGATGTTTCAAAAGCTCCTTATTTGAACGATAATATTACTTGGGCATTAACTTGCGACAGACCAAAAGCAGCTATGGCTATGTATGATTTACGCAATGATCCTTTAGAAAAAAACAACATTGCCGATCATAAAAATTACGTGCAGTTAGCCGATTGGTTTAGAAATAAATTAGGGAATATTGTTTTAGGTGATGGTAGAATAGAATGCGATTGGACAAAAACTAACAGCTATAATATTAGTAATTTTGCTGGTGGTGCTGACAACAAAACTCTGGACATTCCTCAGGAAATTATTCCACAATTATAATTTTATACTGCAGCTAGTCATAGGAAAATATGATCACTAAAATCATATTCCCACTCTCTATGAAACCTTTAACTCGAATAATGCGAAATTCTCACCAGTAATTCGTAAAATTCGTTCAAAGGTTTCATACCAATTCTGAAATAATATGATCGTTAAAATAATAAGTCTTTTCTACTATTTCTGCGTTATAAAATTTCAGAATTGGTATCATTGAAAAAAATTATTTTACTGGAATCTCTTTTAATACCGCCTCAACTAATTTCCAATATTTTTTTACAGAACTAATAGATACACGCTCATCGGGTGAATGTGCTCCTAAAATAGTTGGTCCAAAAGATACCATGTCCATACTTGGATAATGCTCTCCAATAATTCCACACTCCAAACCTGCATGACAAGCCATAATATGAGCTCTTTCATTATTCAAGTTGTAATAAGTATCATCTAATACTTTTAAAATTGGGGAATTTCTATTAGGCTTCCAACCTGGGTAAGCCCCTCCAAAACTTACTTCGCAACCCGAAAGTTCAAATGCTGATCGTAAACTATTCGCTACATCGGTACGTGATGATTCGACACTACTCCTTGTTAAACAATCAATTTTTACTAGCCCATTACCTATCTGAACTTTAGCAATATTGTTTGATGCTTCTACCAAACCTTCAACTTCCGGTGACATTCTAAAAACGCCATTATGCGCAGTATGTAATGATTTTATAATCCCCTCTTGTACGCCTAAATCCATTACTTTTTTAGGTGCATTTATTTTTTTAAGATCAATAGTTAAATTAGGATCCATACGTTGTTGTTCCGCTTTAATAGCCGTAATCAACAAGTTAATTTCTAATAAAAAAACATCTTCATTTAACGCATCAATCGCTACAACAGCCTCACTTTCTCTGGGAATAGCATTACGTAAACTACCACCAACTATACTTGAAACTTGTAAACCAAAATTTTCATAAGCATCCAAAAGCAAGCGATTCATAATTTTATTCGCATTCCCTAATCCTTTATGAATTTCAATTCCCGAATGTCCCCCTTCTAACCCTTTAACACTTATTTTATAACCAATTTTAGTAGTATCATCCGTAGTTATTTCTTTGTAATTCCTTTCCGCAGTAACATCAACTCCTCCGGCACATCCGATCCCAATTTCATTATCTTCTTCTGTATCTAAATTTAAAAGAATATTTCCTGTCAATAAATCACTACTCAAATTCATCGCACCAGTCATTCCTGTTTCTTCATCAATAGTGAATAGTGCTTCAATTTGAGGATGTTGCATCTCATTTGATGACAAAATTGCCATAATTGTAGCCACACCAATCCCATTATCGGCTCCTAAAGTAGTTCCTTTAGCTTTCACCCAATCACCTTCAATAAACATTTCAATTCCTTGAGTAGCAAAATCAAATTGCGTATCATTATTTTTTTGATGTACCATATCCAAATGTGACTGCAAAACAATGGTTTTACGATCTTCCATTCCTGGAGAAGCCGGTTTTATAATAAGTACATTACCAACCGCATCTTGTTTTACTTCTAACGAAAGTGAAGCTCCAAAAGCTTTCATAAAAGCAATAACCTCTTCCTCTTTTTTAGAAGCTCTCGGTACCGCATTAAGATCAGCGAAATGATTCCACAGTGATTTTGGCTCTAATGATCGTATGGCTGAATTCATAAGTATATGTTTTTCTCAAATATAACTATTAGCTTATTTTTTTATCAAGTGATTTTATTATTTTTAACCTTATGCAAATAAAAAAATGGATCATTCCAATACTCTTACCTATTCAAATTATAGGTGTAAAATGGATAAGCCAACATCCCGAATGGATTGAAAACAACTATAGCTTAGGGTTTTATCCTAAAATATCAAAGCTATTGCGTAGTATATTTGGCTATTTTGATAGCTCAATAGGTGATATTATCTATATATTACTGATCATTAGTATCCTCGCCTTTTTATGGAAAAAAGTTTTCAAACGTAGAGTATCTTGGCAAAAAGTACTCGTTAAAACCATAAGTTTAGCTTCCATCGTATATTTTTTATTTCATTTTCTTTGGGGACTTAATTATTACCGACTGCCTTTACATAAAGTTCTCGATATTGCTCATAAATACAGTACCAATGATTTAGAAAAAGTGACCTATCAGCTTATTGAAAAATCTAATATGGCGCACAAAAAATTAGAGCAAAATGATAGTTTAGCAGTGATAATTCCCTACGCTACCGAAGAAATTTTTGAACATACCACCGAAGCTTACTTGGGATTACAACAAATTTTTCCAAAACTAGAATACACACCTAAAAGTATCAAAAAATCATTTTTAAGTGTCCCATTAGCCTACATGGGGTTTAGCGGATATTTAAATCCATTTACAAATGAGGCACAGGTCAACAGATTAATTGTCCCTTATAAAATGCCTACAACAAGTTGTCATGAAGAAGCACATCAATTAGGTTTTGCAAAAGAGAATGAAGCCAATTTTATTGGTGCTATGGCTTGCATGCATAGTCCCGATCCTTATTTTCAATATTCGGGCTATACTTTTGCACTTCGATATTGTTTACATGAACTTTACCGAAGCGATGAACAAAAATTTAATTGTGCATTAGAAAAAATACGCCCAGGAATTCGTAAAAATTACCAACAAACAAGAGATTTTTGGAAACAGTATAAAAATCCTACGGAACCGTTATTCAAAGCTTTTTACAATCAATTCTTAAAAGTGAATAATCAGTCAGGTGGTATTAAAAGTTACAATTATGTAGTGGCATTACTGGTTAATTACATGAAATAAGGCTTCTTTTTTTAGTAAATAGAAAAGGTCAAAAAAGGGTTTAGTAGCTCAATTTCAAATGTTAGTGTATTGATTAGATATATAATAAAAAAACTAGTCTATTAAAAATAAACTAGTTCTTTTAATTAAACCCAGATTATACAAAAAAATCTGTTCCAGTTATGAGCTACTGCAAATACAAGGCTAAACAGTATTTTATGTATTTTGCTTTATTCGTTACACTAAGTAATAACATATAATCTAAGTGCGATTGTAAATATCTAACTAGCTTATAAAACTGCCAAAACAGCATCATAATTAGGTTCGTCTGCTATTTCACTTACCTGCTCTGTGTGCAAAATTTTAGCATCTTCATCTAAAACTATAATCACTCTTGAATGTAATTTTTGAATTGGACCATCAACAATTTCTAATTGGTAATCCTTTCCTAATTTTCCGTCTCTAAAATCTGAAAGTGTTTCTACATTTTCTAAGCCCTCAGCACCACAAAAACGTGACATAGCAAAGGGTAAATCCCTAGACACACATAAAACCTTTGTATTTTTTAATGAAGAAGCTGCTTTATTGAAAGCTCGAACCGAAGCAGCACATGTTCCTGTATCTATTGAAGGGAATATATTTAATACCAAACGACTCCCTTTATAATCAGCTAATTTTTTTTCCGATAAATCACTAGCTACTAATGTAAAATCTGGAGCTTTAGCTCCCACAGTTGGTAAAGTTCCTAAACTTTGAATTGGATTTCCTTGTAAAGTTAATTGTGCCATTTTTTTAAAATTTATTTTAACACAAATTACAAAAAACACTCCAAAATCAAGGGGTTTAACACAGCTTTAACCGTAACTATTTTCGGCTACCTTACCTATTATTCCTATGTATCTGTATTTCAAAAATTCAAAGTCAGCTTCCTTGTCATCTGTAGTGTAAAAAGGTGCAAAAATTTCGGTCTGCCTTTTACCAAAATCAAAGGTCAATGCAACCACAGGTACTTTTGCCTGCTTGGCAATAAAATAAAATCCGGTTTTCCAATCTTCAACTTTTTTACGAGTTCCTTCTGGTGATATGGCTAAAATAAATGCTTCTCTTTCTTTATATATGGAAACTATACTATCGACTAATTTTTCGTTCTTCTTTCTATTTACAGGCACACCTCCTACACTTCTAAAAAAATAACCAAAGGGAAACTTGAATAGAGACTTTTTTCCTATAAAATTAATTTTAGTTTGGCATACAGTTTTTACTAATAAACCAATAATAAAATCCATATTACTTGTATGTGGAGCCCCTATGACAACATACTTTTTTATATCTTTTGGAAAATCCCCTACTATTTTCCATTTTAAAACGCGAAACAATATAAAACGTGCTAATGTTGTTGTCATTTATTATTTTTTTGTTTAGAATAAATAAGCTTCTAATTATTTACAACAATTTAACATGAATAAAACCTTAAGTCCCAAACAAATAAACTACTATAATTTAACTCACATTATGCATTAAAAATCTATTCTATAGCTAATACCATTTGAAATTACAGTAATAAATCTCTGCAAAATCAAATGCTCCACTGCATTTTTTGATTTTATTGAGCTTTTTAATACTCGTAATTACGTTTTAATGCGTAACCGTGTGTATCTAATGAAACTAATTAATACTTTTCAAAAGTACAAATAAAAAAACCACTAAGCATGTATTAGATGTTTAGTGGTTTGTCACAAATAAACCTTGGGGAAATTTACTTGCTTATGACTTATTACATTACAAATGTACATAAAAAAAATTAATTAAACCAAAAAAAATGTACTTAAACGATTATTTCATGCATTTAAACGAGTATTTTATATTTTGTAATTAATAGCTAGTAACTTGTAAATAACTCAAAATCAATCACTAACTAAAAAGTCTTCATTTTTAAAACCTATTAAATGAAGCTGTTCTTGAGAACGCGTTATGGCTGTATATAACCACCTTAGGTAATCTTTATTCATCCCATCTGGTAAATAAGGTTGTTCTACAAAAACATGTGGCCACTGCCCCCCTTGCGATTTGTGACAGGTTATAGCATATGAAAACTTCACTTGCAATGCATTAAAAAACGAATTACTCTTTACACTTAAAAACTTTTTGTACTTAGACCCTAAATCACTGTAGTCTTTCAACACTTCTTGATAAAGTAAATTACTATCATCATAACTCATTGAAGCGCTCTCTGAGGTTAATGTATCTAATATTAATACGGTTTCGAATGGAGCCATATTCGGGTAATCAATCATTCGTATTTTAACTTCGGCAAAACGAAATGTATACAATTCTTTTATGGCAAATATTTCTAAAACTTCAATAATATCTCCATTGGCAATAAAACCGGCTTCAGAACTGGGTTCTAACCAAAAATAATTGTTTTTAACCACCATTAAATAATCTCCTGTTGAAAGCTCATTTTCTTTAAATAAAATCCGCTGACGTATTTGCTGGTTATATAAATTAGCTCTTTTATTTGATCGCACAATAATTACCGTTCCTTCATGACCGTATTTACTATAGGAGTCCTGTAAATGTTCAATAATTTCGTTCCCTTCGACTAATCGTTTTACATCGTTAAAACCATCAATTTCAAACTTAAAATCCTCGAAAAATGTATCCTGAAGCTGCTCTCTTAATTCTGTAGCATTTTTTAATACACCACTATCTAATGTTTGTCGGACTACTTCATTTAGTTCTATGGTTGTCACATTTTTATCAAAATTTAATTCCAAAATATCTTCACTTAATGCAGGACTTAAATCTGATTTTACTGGAGGTAATTGAGCCGTATCACCAATAAATAACACTTTGCAATTGGTACCCGAATACACGTATTGCAATAAATCATTTAACAATGATCCGTTTTCAAACATTTTACTTTCGGTAGGTAAATCGGGAATCATCGACGATTCATCTACAATAAATAATGTGTTAGTGAACTTATTTTTTTTCATAGTAAAACTTACTCCTCCATTATTCGTTTTTTTGGGATAATAAATATGTCTATGAATAGTTTGAGCTTGTTTTCCTGAGTAATTTGCAATGACTTTAGCCGCCCTTCCGGTAGGCGCTAATAATACATATTTCATTTTGGCTTGCCACAATTGAGAGACTAAGGTACCAATCAACGTAGTTTTACCTGTTCCTGCATATCCTTTTAATAAAAATAGTGACGATTTATCTTCTTTAAATAAAAAATCCGATAGCATTAATAAACATTCCTCCTGTGAAGATGTTGCTGTATGTGGAAATTTGCTTTTTAATAACTTATAAAATGATGAAGCAGTCAAATGAACTGAATTAGTAGAAACAAAGAATTTTCAAAGATAATCAAGAAAAAATTCCCTAAGACTTTTGTGATTGAAAAAAAATTGTAGATTTGCTTTATAACATAAAATAACTACTGAATTAACATGAAATTACTGGTACAATTGGTCTTATGGGTTGTAATTGCCTTTTTAGGATATAAAGTTTATGATTCTGTATATAGCTCGGTAAAATTTCAACAAGTAAAAGAGCAACGCTTTGCACTTGCCGTACAGCAGCTTAAAAATATTAGACGTTCACAACAAGCACACAAAATTGTTACAGGTAAATATGCCCGTGATTTTAATGCTTTAGCCCAGTTCATCGACACTGCTAAATTTACAATCACTCAACGTAGAGATTCAAGTTTTACGCGTTACGACAAAGCTTTCCGTATTGATAAGTCTGTAGACACTGTGGTTATTGATATTTTAGGATATGAATCTGTAAAAGATTCTTTGTTTAAAAATAGTGATGCATACAAAAAGTTATCTGAAATTAAAGTAAGCAAAGACAAGACTGTATCTATTGAAATGAAAACCGGTGTTGTAGAAAAGAATGAGATCTTATACCCTGTTTTCTTAGCATCTGTTCCTAAAAGAAGTCTTTTATACGATCAGCCAGAACAATACTTATCTGAAGAAGATGAAGTAGAATCACTAGATGAAATCAATGGGCCAGAAATTTTTGTAGGTTCACTTGAAGAAATTAACACAAATGGTAATTGGCCTATAGTTTATGACAAATAGTTCTGTTTTAAATTTAAGCAATAGCACATATAGTCTATCCATTCAATTAAGTTTGAATGGATTTTCTTTTTATATTACATCTAATACAGGGGATATCGTTTCTAAATATCATGAATCAAACGACACTATTCCTTTTAACGAACAACAATTATTAGAAAAGGTTTCAAAAATATTTGATTCAAAACCCGAGTTACAAGCTACTTTTAAAAGCATTGATGTCATTTATTACAATGAATTATTCACTTTAGTACCCAAAACTTTATTTGATGAAAAGGCACTAAAAACATACATTAACTACTCTGTAAAAACTTTAGCTACCGATTATATTACCTACGATGAGCTAAACACCGGCATTATCAATGTATTTATTCCTTATGTGAATGTGAATAATTTTTTATTAGAAAAATTAGGCGAATTTAATTTTCACCATTCAAGCGGTATTTTAATAAACCATGTACTTGAAAAAGAAAAATATAGTTTAACAAAAAAAGTATCTATTTTTGTTGCCCCAAATCAATTTGATCTAATTTGCTGTAAAGGAACTGATTTGTTGTTGTTCAATTCATTTAAATACACCACCAACGAAGATGTTTTGTATTATTTACTATTTTGTTTGGAACAGCTAGATTTATCACCTAATCAAATTGAAGTTGAATTAATAAACACTATTTCTACAGATCTTTTTGACTTGTTATATACCTATATCAGAAATATTTCACAACCAAAAATTGAAGAAAATACCATAGATGTACTCCACCTACTAGCACAAAACGAAGCATGAGAATTATTTCAGGAAAACATAAAAGCAAACGCTTAACGGCTCCCAAAAAATTACCCGTTCGACCAACCACAGATATGGCAAAGGAAGCTTTGTTTAATATTATTAACAATCTTTATTATTTTTCTCAGGTAAGTGTGCTTGATCTTTTTTCGGGTACAGGGAATATTAGCTACGAGTTTGGATCCCGTGGTACAGAACAAATTACTGCAGTAGATAAACATTATGCTTGTGCCAAATTTATTGAAAACACTGCTACTGAGCTAGACTTACCTATTTCGGTTATTAAAAGTGATGTATTTCTATTTTTAGAAAAGGCGAGTCAATCTTATGATATTATTTTTGCTGATCCTCCCTATGATTTTAGTACCGAACAGTTCTCTAAAATAGCCGATCTAGTATATGAAAATTCATTATTAGCACCAGATGGCGTATTAATTATTGAACATTCTAAACATTCCTCATTAAAAGAACACCCAAATTTTAGTTATGATAAACGCTACGGGGGTTCGATTTTTAGTTTTTTTGAAAATGAAGTTGCCGAAAACGATGACGATATTCCTGATATGAGGATTGTTTAATTTTAAATCTTCTGTTAACCCTTATTATTGATTATTTGATTTGTTTTCAAGGTATTTAATTTAGTATTTTAGATAACGAAAAGGAAACATAAACTTTGGTTAAGTGCTACTTGGAATGTATAATTTTTCATTAGTACTTATAGCCATTCGTTGTAATTCATAACATACCAATGATTTATCCAAAAGAAAAAATCACTATAGATCATCACAATCATGTTAAATATAGTCAAGATTTTCACTACTCCGAAGCGGAAATGATTGATCGTAGTGCTTCTTTTTATGAACACTTAAACAAACGACGTTCCATTCGCTTGTTTTCGGATCAATCTATTCCTAAAAGTGTGATCACTAATTTAATTCGTACCGCCGCAACATCACCCTCTGGCGCTCACAAACAGCCTTGGACATTTTGTGCAATTTCTAATCCTCAATTAAAATCAAAAATTAGAATAGCCGCTGAGGCCGAAGAAAAGATAAGTTATGAAAGTAGAATGAGTACACGCTGGAAAGACGATCTTAAAGCTTTAGGAACTGATATGCATAAACCTTTTCTGGAAACTGCCCCTTGGTTAATTGCTGTTTTTAAAAAAACATACGATTTAAATGATCAAAATCAAAAGCAAAATAATTATTACGTAAACGAATCTGTTGGTATCGCATGTGGGATGTTAATAACTGCTATTCATAATGCAGGACTTGTTACGCTAACCCATACTCCTAGCCCTATGAACTTTTTAGCAGATTTATTAAACAGACCCGTTAATGAAAAAGCTTTTATGCTATTTCCTGTGGGTTATGCTGCTGCAGAAGTTTATGTCCCCGATATTACAAGAAAATCCATTGAGGAAGTAAGTGCTTTTTATGAGTAATTAGTTTAAAGTTTCTAAATAGGTTTCCCATGTTTGCAGGCTCGTAATTTCTCTTGCTCTTTCCAAAGCATAACTTTCGCACAAAAATGAAGTTACGATGGTTCCATTTTCTAATGTAATTTTCCCAAAACTTAACGGAGCTCCTATTTGATTGATAAACTTCCCTAATTGAGCACTCGGTACTTTCCATAATTGCACCTCTATTTTTGCTCCATTTTTAGGGTCTTTAATTAATCCCGGTCGAATTGGATCCAAATGATCTAATGCATAAAAACGATATTCGGGAGCTGTAAAAAGTGTTGATTTATACACTGCATCAATTTCCAAAAGTTGATAATTTAAAGATCCCCCTGTTTTATGTGCGCCACATACTGCTAAATCTATATACTCCGTTTCTGATTTAGGCAAATTCAACAATTCGTTATTCTTCATAGATTGGGCTATTGATAACCTGAGTTCGATTAAAATTGCTTGATTTTTTTATAACAAAAAAGACAGATTTTTAGTA
>NZ_JH621294.1 GCF_000255455.1 Aquimarina agarilytica ZC1
TTAAATTTGAAACCCAAAATACTAACCAAATTTATCTGTTCTAATAATCGAACTCAGGTTAGTATATCTAATTTGATAGAAAATTTAAACGGGAAAATTAGAAAATACACTAAAAATAAAATGAGCTTCCCTACAGATGATGCACTTAAAAAATCAGTGTATTTATCACTTATGCAAATAACTAAAAAATGGACTCAGCCAATTCATAATTGGGAGCTTATTCTTAATCAGTTCTTAACTATATTTGAAAAACGGGTTCAACTTTAATAGCTAAACCCGTCTAAATTCTGTTTACACAAAATTATGGATACTGTCGGTTAGAAAGGCATCAATACCTTTTTTGGGTAGCTTACTTTAGTGGATAAAATCTAAAATAATCTACATGTAGCCAACTGTCACTTAGTTTAAAAGTGTTTAATGGTGGATTTCCATCATAAACACGTTTAATATTTTCCCAATGGTACTTATTCGATAAAATCCAATACCCAGCTTTAGCAAACTCTTTGTTAATATTGGTCTTAGAGTTAGGTTTATTGTTAATTGGGATTCTAGTTCCTATTTTAGACCAAGTATTTCCGTTTTTTTTCCATAACTGAAAATAGTTTGGATGATACTCAAGACCATGAACTTGCCAGCTTCCATTAGGAAAGTCATTTCGGTTAGGTCTCATAATCTGTGTGCCAGTTTTTTTTCCGTTTTCCCATGTAATGGTTTGGGAGTGCCAAATAGGATTGTGCCAATATTCGGTAAAGTCAATTTCTGTAAACTTACCATTGGTTTGGATACTTCTAGCATCTTGACCACTAGCGAAATTAGTAGCACTTGTCCATACAGATGGATGCCAAGGAGTTCTTTTGTCTGGTGAAATACCAATGGTCCTCCATCTTAAAATATGGAAACCATAATGAGAGGCTTTTTTAGCGGAAATACCGCTTCCTTTTTTTTGTCCCCAACTTCCTTTGATTGATACAAATTTTGTATTGTTTTGATTTGCCATTTTAACATAGCCATTGGTACCCCAGATACTAGCATTGTTTTTGGTTCTATATCCCCATTTGTTCCTGTTTAATGAAGAACCATTGAATTCATCAGAAATAGAATAATCGGCCCTATCTCGATATTTGCTAAGAATCTCTTGTGGTAACCCTCCAGGATTATTTGCTTCAGAGGTTAATTTAAGGCTAGTTTCTTCGAAAAGAGCTTCTGGTTCTGTGTTTTTAGGAAGTACATTTTCTTCGTCGGGACTTGTTTGTTCACAGCTGAAAAGAACAAAGGGGATGAGCAGCGACAATCGTCGTAATGAATACATTTTCATAATATGTTAATTTAATTGTTTAATTGTTAAATAATGTCTTATTTTTTAAAGAAAACGTTTTCGTAATGTTTTCAAATAAAGTTCTCGGATTTTATTTGGTGGTTTTATTAGAGATGCGACTGTATTTACTTAATCCAGCCTATGAAATAAATACTAAATCCAATGAAATAAATAATCCCAATAATACTGAAGATCCTTAACCAGCGTTTTGGTTTTTTGTCTTCAGGCATGGTTTTTCCAGTGACTGCTAGATAATTTAAAATGGCAATTACAGGTGCTGTTACAAATGCAGCTGTAGTAGCAAAGTCCACCATCGCTTTCATGTTCTTTAATCCAAATCGAATTAACAGCACAGAGCCAATAGTAACAATAAGCATCCAGAAAGCAAATAATGTTTTTTCCTTTTCTACAGAGGGGAATATCATCTTTGTGGTTGGAGCCATCACCCTAGGGAAGGCATCTAAACATGTCAATGTAGTACTAAACATTGTAGTTAAAGCTGCAATGGCAATTATATAATATGCCCAGCTTCCTAAAGCATCTGTATAAATGGTGATTAACTGTTTTGCAAATGCGCCTCCACTAGCAGCTAAAGGAATTCCAGTTCCATAGATAGTACTAGCACCTAATGCAAGGAATAGTATCGCTAAAATCATAGTGCCCCAATAACCAATTTTAAAATCAAATAATGCTGATTTTAAAGGGATAGTGCCTTCAGTAGACTTCGCTTTTTCAGTAGACCATAATGAATGCCATACAGAAACATCTAGTGGTGCTGGCATCCAACCTACTAAAGTTATTAGAAATAGTAAATGTGCATTTTCTTTAATGGAGAAAGTGGTTAAATGTTCTGTCAGTTTGGTTGGTTCGTTTTGTAAAGCTGCAACTAAAGCTACAATAGTAGTAACTGATAATAAAAGGATGACATATTTCATGCCTTTATCGAGAAAACCATAATTCCCCAATAAAAGGATGGTAGAACAAATGATAAGAAGTACACTAGTAACTATCCAATTAGGAGCCTGCCAATTAAAGATTTCACTGATAAGTCCGGCGGTAACAATACTCACTGCAGCTTGTATGATAAACATAGTTACAACGGTAAATGCAGCAAATAAATAAATAGACCATTTCCCTAGTGATTGATATCCATGTAATAGACTTTTTCCTGTACTGGCAGCATATCTTGGTGCGAATTCAAAAAAAGGATATTTTAAAATATTTGCAATGATCACCGTCCAAACTAAACCATAACCAAATTTGGCTCCGGCAGCTGTAGATTGAACTAAATGTGAAACACCAACGGCAGCCCCTGCATAAAGCAATCCAGGGCCTAATTTTTTATACCAGGCTGTAGACATAATAGATTTCTTATTTTCTGTAAAATTAGAAATGAGGATTTATCTAGATTCCAGAAGAATCTTTGGAGAATTAATACGATTTACTGATAAGAATTTCGCATATATGCTGTTTCTTTTTCACCATTCTTACGTTAAAAACAACAACCGTAGCTAAGGCTATGCTTGATTTTTTAGCCTTAGACTAGTAAAAAATAATTTAACTTATTTATACGAAATTCTTATCAGTAAATCGTATAATTTTTTAAAATAAGTTCACTGGAGGTAGATCCATCATTTTTTCTGATTTGCAAGATATAGACTCTTTAAGGATATTTGGATAAGAAAATCGTTTTGTTAGGGGTGTAAATTATTCCCAAGACTTTTCCGTTAATGTCGGTGACAGTGAATTCCTCTTGATAAAAGTTTTTTATTTATCACAGAGTAATGAGTTTATTTATTAAAATATTTGTAAAACGAATATAAAGGCTGGTTATAGACTTACTTTAAAATAAAGCTACTATAATACAAGATTTGCACTAGTAGCAATAACGAGTATACAAAACAGAACTCAATCTATTAAATTAAAGCTGTTTGTTTAATTTAAAAGTGAAATATAAAACGAACATCTTTTTTCCTAACTTTGTGAATCATTATGAAAGGTATTTATCTATGAAAATTGCTATAGGAAACGATCACGCTGGTACTAGTTATAAAAAAGCTATTATAGCACATTTAGAAGCTTTAGGGCACGAAGTGATTAATCATGGAACCGATGGTGATAGTAGTGTGGATTATCCCGATTTTGCGCATTTAGTGGCTAAGCAAGTAAATGATGCCGAAGTAGATTTAGGTATTTTACTTTGCGGAAGCGCCAATGGAGTAATGATGACGGCTAATAAATACCCTAAAGTACGTGCAGGATTGTGTTGGAATAAAGAAATTGCTGCTATAGTACGTTTACACAATGATGCTAATATTTTAGGAATTCCAGCTCGCTTTACAGCCGAAAAACAAGCCATTGAAATGGTGGATACTTTTCTAGATACCGAATTTGAAGGCGGAAGACACCAAAGACGTGTGGATAAAATGATGTGCTAATGCATTATAATTTTTATGAATAGTTTACCAAGGAAGTAATTCGCCAGTATCTGAAATAAAAGTACCCGTATTTTTTAAGCTTAAAACGTTAATAGTCGAAGTCATATTTTTAATAGCTTCATCAATAGTTGATGTAGCTTCTGCCCCACCCATATCCGTTTGAACCCATCCAGGATTAATAGCAACTACAATGATTTGTTGTGTATAAAATTTAGTAGCTATACGTTTAGTAAGGATATTTAATGATGCTTTACTTACGGCATAGGCATCATAAGGACCTTCTGGATTAATATTAAGGGCTATAGCACCTAAACCAGAGGACATTTGAACAAGTTTACTCCCTTGCTTTAAAAAAGGAGATATAGCCTGTATTAAAAGCGCTGGGCCAATAGTGTTTACTTTAAAATTAGTTTCAAAAGTAGCTGCTGTCCAATTTCCAAAATTTTCTTCAATGGAAATTCCGGCATTATTAATAACAAGATCAAATGTGACTTTATTTTCTTTTATTTTTTGAGCAAAATTTAGAATTGATTGTTCACTAGTAAGCTCTAAATTTTCAATTAATAATTGATTGGGATAGTCTTTTATAAGGGAATCAAAAACTGTAATATCACTATTTCTGCAGGTAGCAATTACCGTATTTCCTTGTTTTAAATAATGCGTTAAAAAACCAAATCCCAAACCACGATTTGCTCCTGTTATGAGAACACTTTGTGATTTGGGATTTTGATTGGATATTTTCATTGACATAATTTAATGCTTTTATGCTATGAAAATACTGTTATAAGTTTACTATAACGAATAATAAAGCACTCAATGAGTGTTACTCTTTAATTAATTTCTGTTGAATTTCTTCAATAGACATATTTTTTGTTTCAATTAAATAGAAATAAAGAATAACAAAGCCTATAAGTACCATTACCGCATAACTTGCAAATACAGTGGTTGCGCCCATATTTTCTAATTGCCAAGGGAAAAAGAATTGTACCAATAAACTTGAAATACTAGTGACAAAAGCAAAGGTTGGAATAGCAATACTACGGAGTGATATCGGGAATATTTCTGAAAATAATACCCACATTACTGGTCCTATCGAAAAGTGAAAAGCAGCAATAAAACTTAAAATTCCAAATAATATTAAACCAGCACTAATTATCCCAGCTTTCTGGATAAGTGTACTTGAATAATCACGTGTATTTTTTTCACCAATAGTTTTAACTAAAGCAGCTTTAAATGCTTTATCACTATCAAATTCAACACCGACAAGACTTTGTAATTGAGTTGTATCAATAATGTTTTCTTGTTTAATTTCGGCGATATGCTCTTCTGTTAATGTATAACGTGCTTGCGAAAATCCATAAGCACAAATTAATAAACTCAATCCAGTCCAAACAAGCCCCCATATAGTAATAGGTCTACGTCCAATTCTGTCAATTAATAATAAACCTAAAACTGTAAATACAATACCGGTTAAACCCGTATAAATAGATTGCATAAAAGCGGCATCGGTTCCATTACCTAGTTGTTCAAATATAGTAGGCGCATAAAATAATACTACATTAATACCAGATACTTGTTGTGCTATGGCTATGGTAGTTGCAATAATTACAATTTTACTATATCGAGATGAAAACATTTCCTTTAATTGTGAAATAATAGATTGCTTATTTTCACTAGTAACAGAAGTTTCTATACTCTCTTTCATATCTGCTATTTGAGCAGGAATTTCGCTTTTATCGTATATTTTTTCTAAAACTACAGCAGCTTCGTCACTTCTGTTTTTATAAACTAACCATGATGGACTTTCGGGAATAAAGAATAATAAAATTAGCCATATAAATGCTGGAATAATTTCAGATCCAACCATAAATCTCCAAGTATTATCTGCAAGACCAATGTTTTGTACCCAAGCTTCGCCAGATCCAGCTAATTGTAAAATAAGGTAATTAATAAAATAGGCAGCCGAAAGACCAACAACAATATTAATTTGATTCATTGATACCAATTTACCTCTCCATTTTGAAGGAGCAATTTCTCCAATATACATTGAAGCTAATGATAAGGAACTAAATGCCAAACCTCCTAAAAAACGAGCTGCAACCAATCCATTAAAACTAGTAGCAAAAGCAGAAAAAAGAGCGGATAGCAAATAGATAGTCGCAATTCCAATTAAAACTTTTTTTCGTCCAAATTTGTCACTAAAAATACCTGCTAAAGGAAGTGCAAAAAGCACACCTATTGCCGGCGATGATACTGCTGTTCCAATTTGAATAGCTGATAAATTAAATTCTTTAGTTATAAATTTGGTGGCTCCTGAAATTACAGCCGCATCTAACCCAAAAACAAAACCACCTAAAGCAACAATGGTAGCATAGGTAAATGCATTTCTTTTATACGAATTCATAAAATTTTTATAGTTTAATAATAGTTTTTATACGTGATAATTTTAGTTCAATACTTATTGAATTTTTTTATTAAAAAAACAGTATTGATTTTGAGTAGTTTACAACCAAACAAAAAATATTGTTAAAAAAAACAAACATACCAAAAAAAAAGCGGGTAAACTACTGGCTATAACGTTTTTTAGTAAAGCACACAAATGTGCAAATGATGTTAAAAAATTCTAAATAATTTTGATATTAGTTTATTTTGTAGGGCTATAATTTATGAATGTGTTTATTTTTTTTTCATTTATTTAACAGAAGTAGGGTAGGGTAAATTGGTTTTAAGTCGTTGTAATAGTATACAACCCCATCAAATTTATAAATAATGAGAACGTATCCTAAATGGAAAATAGGTATGCTATTATTTTCCATAGCACTAGCTATTTTTGCTCAAGTATATATACAAAATTACCAAGCGCCAAAATCCCTATATAAAATAAAGAACCTTGGATATTCGTATTCGGGATATTAGATTATTTTCCTAAAATTTTATTGTAGCGTGTTTGATCATTTAAAACTGCTTGAGCAGTAATAATTTCATCACTTTTTAATGTATTATACTCATACATTCCCTCACGGTAGAAATAGCGTTTTAAAATCTCGTTTATTAGTAATCCTTTAATTTCCTTTTCTTGGGTTTTTAAAGCAGTTTGTTTAAAAGTATTAATGCGTTTAATAAGGGATTGATATTCATTGTTTATACTCTTATCCATTTTTTCTTTAATGGCATAAGTCATAGCTTCATCTAATGATTTTTCTGTTTTTGTTTCGTATTTAAAATTTATACTTTTTATGTAATTTTTAAAATCTTGGAAATCACTATCCTTAAAATTAAAATCACTTAAATTTTCTAATTGATTTTTGTGGTAGTAGTTGGTGGCATAATCAAAAATCACTTTTTCTCTAATTAAAGCATTGGCTATACCACTGCGTTTTGTAGTTTCAATTTCAACATCTGGGGAAACACCTCCACCATCGTAAACGGTACGTTGCGAATTTAAAGTTTTAAAAGCTTTGTAATCAGAATTTTTAATACGTTTAGGCTTTCCATTTTTATCCTTGTGCCAGTAATCTAAAGCTTGAATACAACGTTTGGATGGAATAAAATAACGTGATGAGGTTACTTTTAATTTCGTGTTATACACTAACGGACGATAAGTTTGTACCAAACCTTTACCAAAGCTACGAGCACCAACAACAACACCACGATCCAAATCTTGCATTACGCCACTAACAATTTCACTTGCCGAGGCACTACGACCATTAACAAGGACTACTAATGGTATTTCGGTATCAATAGGTTCTTTTTTTGTTTTGTAGACCTTGTTACTTGCTTTTATTACCGATTCCGTATACACTACTAATTGATTTTTTGGTATAAAAATATTACATACGTTTACGGCTTCAACCAAAAGTCCACCTGGGTTTCCGCGTAAATCCAAAATTACTTTATCGGCACCACGGGCTTTTAACTCCTTAAGAGCGGCAATAGTTTCTGCAGAAGCTTTTTTATTAAATTTTTGGAGTACAATATAAGCCGTGTTATCGCTTAATAATTTGTAGTAAGGAACAGCAGCTACATCAACAAGACTCCTATTTACCGATGTTATTTGGGTTTTACCTTGTCTTTTATAAGTCAATACTACTTTTGAACCAGCTTCACCTTTTAAAAGTTCTTTGGCTTCACCTTCAAAATCACTAACAACAATATCATCAATTTTAATAATTTCATCACCAGCTTTTAAACCACTTTTATCAGCAGGAAAATTTTTAAAAGGCTCAGAAACAAACAAACGCTTGTCTTTTTCAAAAACACCCGCACCAATACCGGTATACTTCCCACTACTTCTTATTTTGGAAGCAATAATGTCCTGTTCTGTCCAAAATTTGGTATAGGGATCCATTTCATCGGTAATTGCTTTTATAGCAATACTCATTAGTTCTGAAGGGTTGGTTTGATCTACGTAGTTCTGGTTTAATTTTTTATAAAAAGTTACAAATATTTCAATTTGTTTACTTAGTTCAAAACCATCACTATCGGTATTAAAACTTAAAAAACCAAAGCCTAAAAAAAGGCTACTTAGCAGTATGATTAATGATCGTTTCATGATTTTTTATTTTGTTGTAATTGTTGTTCAAATTTTTGAGAAATTTTATTCATTGCCTTGCTAACATCATCATAAGTTGGCATGGTCTTCCCAGTATAAATAAACATGAACAAAAATTGATTATTTTCTTTGCTAAAAATATACTTATTTTTTCTGAAATATTCTCTTAATAAGCGTTTTATGCGATTTCGATCTACGGCATGTTTAAAATTTCGCTTACTTACCGAAAAGCCTACTTGAAAATTCACGTCAATTTCTTCGGTATTTTTATATACCAAAAGCAGCGGGAATGCTTTTACTGAACTGCCGTTTTCAAATAATGAACCTATACGTTTTTTACTCTTTAACTTATAAGGTTTCGGTAATGTTTCATCCATATCAATGCAAAGTTATGGGATTTTAAACAACTTTATATGCATTAGAGCTTTTATAGAGAAATCTAATTCAATTCACTTTTATATAAATTGGACTCTATTTTAATTGTTAAGATTAAATAGATCATTAGCTTTATTTACATCGGCCATTTTTTTAGTTGCATTTAGTTTTATGGATTGGATGGCTTTCTTTCCATTATTAACAGAAAAACTATAAGTAGGAAACGCCCAAGCCCAATCCTTTAAAATTGTAGTAGTTTTAGCTACTGGCTTTTGACCACGCATCATTTGCAATGGAATGTAAAATAATTGTGTTGTGTTATCCTCAAATGTGATTAAAACCTCTACTGGCATTGGCATTAAGCCAACACGTTCTAAGGTAATTTGCGTGTTTTTTTTCTTTTTTTCAACCGTAGTAATCCCATAATCGATCGTATTGGTAGTTTTGGTCCAATCGGTTAAATACCAATCCAATTGCATATCGGAAATTTTTTCGGCAATACGTTTAAAATCATTAGGGTTTGGATGTTTGAATTTCCAGTGTGTGTAATATTCTTTAATAATTTTTGCTAAATTTTCCTGACCAACAATATAGCCTAGTTGTTCCATAAAAATAGCTCCTTTACTATAAGCAGAAACGCCATAGGCAAAGTTATAACTATACCTGTCCGAATGTGTTGTTTGAGGTTGTTCCAAGCCGGACTCCACTAATTTTTGATAAGACTTGTAACTTCCTTCATTTGGAAAACTTTGGTTGTTTTGTAGCACTTCATTTTCTGCAAGGTTAGAAATGTAGGTCGTAAAACCTTCATCCATCCATTCGTTTTTTGATTCGTTTGTAGCCAAAATATGTTGGAACCATGCATGTGCCATTTCATGAGCTGTTACCCCCACAAGGCTTCCAAATTTACGTTCCCCCGTAATTAAGGTACACATGGCATATTCCATTCCGCCATCGCCTCCTTGTATAATAGAATATTGTGGGTAAGGATAGGGACCTATATGTGTTTCATAGTAAGTTAATAATTGCTTAGCTACGGGCTGCAATTTTTTCCAATTGGCTATAATGTCTTTATCATTTTTATAAAAAAAGTGTAGCTTTTTATTTCCGTCAAGCGGAAGAAAATCATGCATATATTCGGGATCAGCAGCCCAAGCAAAATCGTGTACGTTATTGGCAATAAAATGCCAGTTTAATTTTTTTGAATTTTTTTCTTTTACAGTAGTACTGTACCCATGTCCTATGTCATCAGGATTTTGCAACACTCCTGAACCTGCTACAGTGTATTTTCCGTTAATGTTAATATGGACATCATAATTCCCCCAAACACCATGAAACTCTCTGCCAATATAGGGATCAGCATGCCAACCTTCAATATCATATTCGACAAGTTTAGGATACCATTGGGTCATGGAAAGAGCAACTCCTTCGGCATTATTACGACCCGATCTCCGGATTTGTTTAGGTATTTGACCTGTAAAATCCATTTTAAATGTGCTTGTTTGTCCCGGTAAAATAGGCGTTTGTAAGTTTACCTCTAAAATAGTTCCGGCAACGGAATAATCCAGTTTTTTATCATTTTGAAATAGCGAGTTTACTTTTAAAAAACCAATTTCGTTTTGTTTTAATTTGTTAATACGCCCTTTTACACGTTTATCGGAATCTTTTAAATGTTGATTTCGAATATCCATTTCGGATCCCGGTTGAAAGGCATTAAAATACAAATGATAATAAATATGATGTAAGGTATCGGGTGAATTATTGGTATAGGTTATTGTTTGTTCCCCAGTGTAGGTGTAATTTTTAACGTTCACATCCACGTCCATTTTGTAGTTGGCTTGTTGTTGCCAGTAGCTTGGATGTGGTTGAGCTAATGCAATAAATGTACTAATAAAGGCGAGAAAAAGGAGTTTATTTTTAGACATATAAAAGGGGGTTCTTCTCCCGTAAGGGAATAAATACTCATCTAAATTATTACTAAATTTAGATGAGTATAATTTTAATATTTTTTAATAACGTTGTGCTAATAAAATAGCATTATACAGGTTGACCATTTTACCAGATTTTGAGGCTTCTTTAAAAGGTCTACTTCCACCGTCACCTAGTACTACATTGGTTTTAGTCGCATTTCCACTTTCCATAAGAATTTTTTTAACTTGTTTTGCAGTAAGCTTAGGGAAATAGGATCTAATTACAGCAGCAGCACCTGTAACGGCTGGGGCTGCCATGGACGTTCCTTGTAAATATTCGTAAGTATTTAGTGGAGTGGTAGCATAAATTTTTACTCCAGGAGCAAAAACATCCACATTTTGTTGTCCGTAATTAGAAAAATCGGCCACCAGTCGGGTGCCATACTCGTAGTTTAGGGCACCAATGGTGATAAAATTATCCGAAATTTCTGTTCCTGTTAGGGTTTGATCATTTGGATATACAATTGTTTTATCCAAGTTTTTGGATTCATTACCAGCGGCATTAACAATTAACACATCTTTACTAGCGGCATATTTAATAGCCTCTTGTACCCATTCTGGGTGTGCCGAAAAGTATTTTCCAAAACTGGTATTAATAACCTTTGCACCATTATCAACAGCATATCGGATGGCTAAGGCAATATCTTTGTCATACTCATCGCCATCGGGTACTGCTCTTACTGGCATGATTTTAACATTTTGGGCAATACCTTTCATACCCACACTATTTTTTCTGTTAGCGGCTATAATTCCGGCAACATGAGTACCGTGCTTGGCATCCTCTAATTTAGGATCTGGACCACCGACTTTATTGTTTCCATAGTAACGCGAATTAATGTCATTTTCATCATCATTTAATTTTTTACGCGCATTTAAATTAAGATTAAAATGAGACTCTTGACGTTCTTTAAAATAGTCAACGTACTCATTAATTTCTTTTACAAAAGAGCCGAAATATTTACCTTCTTCCACATTAGGATACATACCTGCAAGGAGTTGTTGGTGTTGTACGCCTTCATCGGTTGTGGGTTTCCATGCAAATAAATCTTTTTGAGTATACTTTTCGGTTTTAAATTTTTTAGTAGCATAATCATGTGCAGCTTGTAGCTTTTCGGCTAAAGGTTTATACTGAGCCATACGTTGATTATTTTGATCAACCTTTTGCGCATATTCCATTTTTGCAGCTTCGTATGTTTTATAAGCTGCTCTATCGGCAGTAGGAATGGATTCAATACTTTTTCCTTCAAATTTGCTTTGATTATCCCGAATGATTCTAGTGTACTCCATGTTTTCGGCTACAATATCACCTAAAAAATTCCATCCATTTACATCATCGATATAACCATTTTTATCATCGTCTTTTCCATTATTTGGACGTTCTTTTTTATTCACCCAAATTTTCCCCTTTAAATCTTCGTGATTAATATCAATACCGCTATCAACTACAGCAACTACAACTGTTTTGCTTTTTCGGCCAGCTAGTAATTCATTGTATGCCCTATCTACACTCATTCCGGGAATGGTATCTAAGGATAAGTCACTCTGATTCCAGTTTTTTAGTTGAGTATCGGTAAGTGAGATTATTTTTAAAGGTAAATTATCTACATTTTCTGCAGCAGTTGTTTTAAAAGCAGGATTAGTAGAAAAGCAACTTGTTAAAAGTATAGAAGCACCAAAGCTGATAGGTGCTATTTTTAAAATTCGTTTCATAAACTAAGCATTAAATAGTTCGTTAAAGGTATAGGTGTTTTTTAGTCGAACCCCCTTTTCGGTATGTTCAACAGTTATAATTTCATTATGCGCATCGTGTTCCAAAAATAAATACCAATTGTTATCAGCTGCTTTAGTTAAAAACTCGGCTTTTTCATTTAAAGTAAGTAATGGGCGTGTGTCATAACCCATTATATAAGGCAAAGGAATATGCCCAGCTGTTGGTAATAAATCCCCCATAAATACGATAGTTTTATTTTGATATTGCAAAATAGGAAGCATTTGTTTTTCGGTATGACCATCAATAAAACATATAGAAAAAGGAAGTTGAGTATCCATACTATAGTTTTTTGCTGCAATGTCTAAAAAATCCAGTTGTCCACTTTGTTGTAAAGGGAGTAGGTTTTCACTTAAAAACGAAGCCTTTTCTCTAGCATTAGGTCGCGTAGCCCATTCCCAATGCAATTTATTGGTCCAATAGATGGCTTGGTTAAACAAAGGCTCAATAAGTGAAGTTGATTTGTTGCTAATAGTTGCACCACCCACATGGTCAAAATGCAAGTGTGTTAAAAAAACATCAGTAATGTCATTCAGCCCAAAGCCTAAACTAGTAATAGATTTTTCTAAAGTATGATTCCCCCAGCGTTTATAGTAACTAAAAAACTTATCCGATTGTTTGTTTCCCATACCTGTATCCACCAAAATGAGTTTACCACTAGTTTCCACAAGTAAACACCTGGCTGCGATATCAATAAGATTATCTGCATCTGCCGGATTGGTTTTTTGCCATAGTGATTTTGGAACTACGCCAAACATAGCACCTCCATCAAGTTTAAAATTTCCAGCTTCTACAGGATAAATTTTCATAAGGAAAAAGTTAGAACAGCATGGGCCAAGATGAGCAATTATAAGTTTTTAGACATGAATTTAAGTCATAATTAAGAAAAACGATCGAGAAAAAGCAATAAATATTAAAAATACAGATAAAAACGCTAAAAATTACAATCGTTCAATTAAACATTGAAAGTTCGAGCAGGTTTTGTATTTTTAATGCTTAACACAAAAAATCAATGTTAGAGCTAGCTGGAATAGTAATTTTAGGAATTTTAGCACAATGGGTAGGTTGGAAACTAAAGTTACCTGCGATACTTCCTTTAATATTAATAGGACTTTTATTTGGTCCAATTTCTACACTTTACACGGTAGATCACAATAAATTATTGGAACCTATTTGGAATGGTAAAAATGGATTATTCCCAGGTGATGGGCTATTTTATTTTGTGTCATTGGCCATTAGTATTATTCTGTTTGAAGGCGGATTAACACTAAAAAAAGAAGAGATACTAAATGTAGGACCAGTAATTTTAAAATTAATTACCCTAGCGGTAGTAATCACTTTTTTTGGAGCTGGTTTTGCGGCTCATTATGTAATAGGTTTAAGTTGGGAAATCTCATTTTTATTTTCGGCATTAATCATTGTAACTGGTCCAACCGTAATTACCCCTATACTTAGGAATATACCTTTAAAAAAGGATTTATCGGCAATTTTAAAGTGGGAAGGAATCCTTATTGATCCTATTGGCGCCTTAGTAGCCGTTTTGGTATTCGAATTTATAAGTGTCGAAAATCAATCTGGATTTACGCAAACGGCGTTAATGGAGTTTGGAAAAATTTTGCTTTTTGGAGGAACTTTTGGTTTTACATTTGCTCATGGACTTGGTTTTGCTATAAAGAAAAAAGTAATCCCTCATTACTTACTAAATGTATTTACATTGGCAGCTGTACTAGGTGTATTTGTACTATCTGATGCGTTTGCTCATGAATCTGGTTTATTAGCAGTTGTGGTAATGGGATTAGTATTAGGGAATACTAATATTCCAAATTTAAAAGAGCTACTTTACTTTAAAGAATCCTTAAGTGTATTATTAATTTCTATATTATTTATTCTTTTAGGAGCCAATATTAACATAGATGATTTGCTACTTATAGCAAATTGGCAAACCGTTATTTTGTTTGTAGTGGTTGTTTTTATAGTACGTCCTGTAGGCGTTTTTATAAGTTCTATAAAATCAGGTTTGCGTTTGAATGAGAAACTATTTATTAGTTGGATGGGGCCTCGTGGTATTGTGGCTGCAGGTATAGCTTCGTTATTTGGAACACGTTTAAGTGCAGCAGGTGAGCCGGGTGCCGAATATATAACTCCTTTGGTGTTTATGATTGTATTAGGTACTGTACTATTAAACGCGACAACAGCTCGTGTTTTTGCAAAATTGGTAGGTGTTTTTCAACGAAAATCAGAAGGTATTTTAATTGTGGGTGCCTCAAAAGTATCTCGTTTAATAGCCTTGTATTTGCAAAAGAATGGACGTTATTTAGTATTGGTGGACAGTAACCAAGATAATATTGAAACGGCAAAAGACTTAGGCTTGGATGCTATTGAAGCCAATATTTTTAATGATTATTTAATTGATAATATTGAGTTAAGTAATGTCGGTTTTTTAATGGCTTTAACAGGAAATGATGCCATTAACGAAAAAGCAATTGTTAAGTTTAAAGAAGAATTTGGTGAAAACGGTACTTATCGAATGATTACCGAAGAGGAAATGAATAAGGAGGTAATGACACCAGAACAAGGTTTATTTTCGAGAACTCATGATTTTGCTAAGTTATCTGAAGTAGCTAATAGATATCCTGCCATATCCGAAGTTCCATTGATAAACAAAGCTCATTTACGTAGCATTATAGATATTACCAAAAGGGATGAGAATATAGTACCTTTATTTATCAGAGTTCCCGATGGTGAAATTCAAATAATTTCTTCGATAGATGTGATTATTGATAATTATATTGATGGAAGTGTACTAGCTTATTTAGGAAGACCTATTGATTTAGAAGAATCTAAAACTAATGGTGGTGTTGTACCAATTCAAGCATAATTCTAAAAATATAAGTAGGATTTATATTTAATAAGGAAAGTTAAATTGTGATGTATCACGCCTTTTTAATATCCTTAATACGAAGCTGTAAACTCACCGTACCATTCCACTCATTTTCGTCTAAGTTATATACTACATTAACGGGGGATTGGTTTTGTAATAAAGGGAGTTTATGCCCTAAATTAAAACCAATTCCGGCAAATGTAATACCCGTTTGGGGGCACTTAAAATGACATTTTAAATGCTTGTCATCGGCGCCAACAGTTTTGGCATAGCCAGTATCAACAACATTTTTTGTCATAAAAACAGGGGCGCGATTCATTGGACCAAAAGGAGCAAATTGTTTTAATATTCGGTAAAATTTGGCATCAATTTGATCAAAATCTAAGTTTTGGTCTATTTCTATTTCTGGTGATAGTAGTTTAGGGTCAATTTGTGCTTTTACTACCTCTTCAAATTTAGATTTGAATTTGGGATAGTTTTCCTCTGTTAAGGTCAAGCCAGCGGCATATTTATGTCCTCCAAATTGTTCAATAAATTCGGAACTAGCTTCCAAGGCATTGTATACATCATAACCAATTACTGAACGTGCCGAAGCGGCTAATTTATTACCACTTTTTGTAAAAACTAAGGTGGGCCTATAATAGGTTTCGGTAAGGCGAGAGGCTACAATTCCTATAACTCCTTTATGCCATTCTGGGTGGTATACCACGGTTGAAAATTGTTCCGTTTCGTTGTTTTCTTCTATTTGTTGCAGTGCCTCTTTAGTAATTTTTTTGTCGGCTTCTTTTCGGTCTGTATTATAGTTTTCAATAGCTTTAGCAAAATTAATTGCCGTTGGATAATCTGTTTCTGTAAGTAATTCAACAGCATGTAAACCATGTTTCATTCTACCGGCAGCGTTAATACGAGGTGCAATCATAAATACAACATCGGTAATGCTAAGTTCTTGCTTTTTTGTTTGAGCAATTAAGGCTTTAAAACCGGGTCTAGGTTGTTTATTTATTACTTGTAATCCGTAAAAGGCGAGTGTCCTATTTTCTCCAGTAATGGGAACAATATCTGCACCAATAGCAGTAGCTACAAGGTCTAAAAAAGGAATAATATCATTAAAATCGGCTTGTAATGTGCTGTGATAAGCTTGTATAAGTTTAAAACCAACGCCACAACCACAAAGCTCTTTATAAGGGTAGTTACAATCGATGCGTTTTGGATCTAAAACAGCTATGGCATTGGGTATTTGTTCACCGGGTCTGTGGTGGTCACAAATAATAAAATCAATTCCTTTTTCCTTGGCATAGGTTACTTTTTCTATAGCTTTAATACCACAGTCTAATGCAATAATTAGGCTAATTTCGTTATCATCGGCAAAGTCAATTCCTTTGTATGAAACACCGTATCCTTCGGCATACCTATCCGGAATATAAGTAGTTATATGAGGGTATAATGAAAGTAAGTATGAGGACATTAAAGCCACACTAGTGGTACCATCAACATCATAATCACCATACACCATTATACGTTCGTTAGTAGCAATAGCGGTTTTAATTCTGGCCACAGCCAAATCCATATCCTTCATTAAAAAAGGATCGTGTAATTGAGTAAGTTCTGGCCTAAAAAAATCTTTAGCTTGCGCGTAATTTTTTATTTGTCGTTGCGCAAGTAATTCAGCAATACTGGTACTTACCCCTAAAGCTTGTTGTAAATGTGACACATTATTTGGATCGGGTTTAGGTTTTAAGGACCAACGCATAATAACAAAATTGTTTATTTTTAGTGCTGTTTTATGAATTAACTATTCATTTATTGTAATAATAGATTTAATACACATAAATGGATAAAAAACAGAAGACGAAGTTAACTTTTTTGTGTGGTTAAGTTCAAGGTTCCTTTACAGTAAAATATATTATTTTAAATGGGACTTATTAAAATGCTAGTATAGCCTGTTGGATAATTAAATGAGAACTCGTTTCTTAAAGAAAGCACAAAATTTAAAAGATAAGTTATATTTGTTAAAAAAGAGATATTGTTACATCATACAACATACTTACATCAAACAAATACAGAATGGGTCACTTTTGTACATGGAGCAGGAGGGAGTTCAAATATTTGGTTTAAGCAATTGCGTTCTTTTTCAAAACATTTTAATGTGTTGGTGCTAGATTTGCGTGGGCACGGAGAAAGTAAATCAAAAACCTTAACTGCCGATGCTTCTACCTATACTTTTGATGCTATTACAGATGATATTTTTGAGGTTATTGATTACCTTAAAATAAAAAAATCGCATTTTATCGGAATTTCACTAGGAACAATTTTAATAAGAAACCTAGCTGAAAAATCACCCGAAAAGGTGAAGAGTATGATTATGGGTGGGGCTATAATGAAAATGAATTTTAGGTCGCAAGTGCTTATGCGATTAGGAGTTTGGTTTAAGTCTATAGTGCCTTATATCTATCTATATCAGTTATTTGCTTTTATAATTATGCCGCGTAAAAACCATAAAAAGTCACGATTACTTTTTGTTCGCGAGGCTAAAAAACTATATCAAAAAGAGTTTATAAAGTGGTTTAAGTTAACTGCAGAAATTAACCCATTGTTACGATTTTTTAGAGCAAAAGATATTAATATTCCTACGCTTTATATAATGGGAGAGGAAGATTACCTTTTTTTACCGATAATCAGAAAAATTGTAAATATCCACAAGCGCGCAAAATTATTTATAATTCCTAACTGTGGCCATGTGGTAAATGTTGAACGTCACGAGGTTTTCAATAAAAATGCCATTGGATTTATAAAAGAGCAGTAATTTTATTTTAACAAACTACTTAGGTAGTTATACTTATAATCATGTTTTTGTGTAAGAAAACTACGTTTCCAAAATTTTGAATCAGTTTTATATTTTAGTTTTAAATTATTAATACCAATGTAGTATTCATACTATTATTTGTTTTTTAATTTAACCTGATTTATGAAAAAAAGATTATTTCAATTAACTGTAATCGCATCTTTATCTGCACTAAGTTTGAGTGCTCAGCGAACTTATGAATTTGAAGGAATTGCAGTTCCTGTACCTGCAGATGCTGGTTTTGAGTGGAAATTACAAGATGAATTTTCGGATGATTTTAATTACGCGGACGGCTTAGGTAAACAGAGTCCATTATTTACTTCAAAATGGGATGATAGGTACAATCCCGATCGTGGTTTTCGTGGTCCCGGGGCTACATTTTGGACTACAGAAAACACCGCAATTAATGCGACTACCAATCGATTGGAAATTAGAGCCACACCACGAACACTTGATGGTGATGGAAATGTAACTGGGGTTAATTGTGGAGTAGTAACATCAAAAACAAAAGTACGCTACCCAATATTTATGGAAGCTAGTATAAAGGTAGCTAATGTTGAAAATTCATCTAATTTTTGGATGCTAGATGAAGGAGGCTTTAATGAAATAGATGTGTTGGAAGTTTATGGAGGGTCTGCAGATCCATTTTTTAGTCAACAAATGTCTACTAATTTCCATATTTTTAACCGTCAAGGTCCCAATGGTCCTATTAATGTTGATAATACGTACCAAACTTTTTTTCAGACCAATAGAGATATTCCTAATTATCAAACCAATAATACAGGTTTTTGGAGAGATAATTTTCACCGTTTTGGAGTGTATTGGAGAAGCCCAAATGAAATTACTTTTTATATAGATGGAAAGCCAACAAAAAATGGAAACCATTTTGTCGAAGGTCGTAACGCGAGTTTATTAGATGGAACTTATGAATCTGCTATTTTACAGAGCCCGATTCCTACCGATGGTAATCCTCCAATTGATAAAGGTTTATTAGAAAATCAGGTATTTAGAGATGTATTCATGATTATGGATATTGAAAGTCACCATGCCAGACCAATTTCATCAAAAGATGATTTGGACAATATGAGCAAAAATTTAATGGAGGTTGAATGGGTGCGTACTTATAAACCTGTTGATGATGGTTCTGGAGCAAGTGATAGAACAAGAACCATTAGCTTTAAAAACAGGGATACTTTTATCCCTGCCGGAGAAACTGATCCAGCATTTAGTTTAGGGGCTGTAGTACCTTTGGATATTGAATATTCAACAGCTAGTGCTGGTGGTAGTGAAGAAGATTTGAATTATGTTGCTGTACAAGTAAGACAATTAGATGATAATGGGAAAGAGGTGGCAACAAGTGAATTTCAAGTTGTGGTTCCAAACGAAGGTCCAAATAAAGGAAGTTTAACCTATAACTATAGCGTACCTACAACTTTTGAAAATGGTAATAAAATACCAACAACCGAAAACTTACCCGTAGGACACGAATTAGTATTATTAATGTTTTTATCGGTAGATGGGGATGCTGGTTTTGCCAATGCCGATGATACTATTGTAATAAAAGAGGGTAGAACAAGGTCAATTACTTTTAATAACAAAGATGCATTTATACCAGCTGGTGGTAAATTACCAGAAATGGCTTTGGCACAGCAAGTATCATTGGATATTACTTATGCAACCGGATTAGCAGGTGGAGTAGAAGAAGATTTAAACTATGTGGCTTTACAAGTAAGACAAGTGAATGCAACAGGTGAAACCGTAGCGACAAGCGCATTTGAAACTGTAGTACCAGAAACTGCAATTAATAATGATACGGTAACAATTGATTATACAATACCAACAAATTTTACTACAGGAGCTGACAATAGTATTGTATTTACAGAAAAAATACCAACAACTGCAGAGTTACCATCTGGGCATAGATTATTGTTATTAATATTTATGTTGGTGGATGAAAGTACCACAGGTTTTGCTAATGCGAATACTGATATTATTTTAACTAATGAAGGAACCTTAAGCTTAATTGAGCCTAATTTAGATAGCGTCGCTGAAATAAAGTTATATCCTAACCCAACAGCAGAGTTACTAAATATCAATGGTAAATTTGATCATTGGAATATATATAATTTATTAGGTGCTAAAGTTGAAAAAGGAACTAGTTCACAAATAAATTTATCAAATTTAGCTAAGGGTGTGTATTACATTATTCTGAATAATAATAAGAGCAATACGTACAAGTTTGTTAAAAAATAAAGTATTATTCTTTAAGTACTGTAAGAAATAATAAATTGTAAAATAGAATAAAAGTCCTGATAAATAATTTTTATCAGGACTTTTATTATGTATATATCAGTTATATATCTGGCTTTAATACAAATAGTTACTTAATCTAATCGCCTATTTATTCTTACTGTCCGTCATTATGAAGAATAGGCAGAATTAGAGTAAATGATAAAAAACATTTTGAGTAAAAACAAATATTTAATCGATAAAGCTAATCAGGTCAATTATATGTGTATGAAAATTAGATCGCATAGTTGGTATGAACTGCATGAATTTATATTTGTTTAAAAAAGCTTTATGGACAATGTATTAAAAAACAATTTGAGGCTGTTATTATTTTTAAAAAAATGGAAATTACACGTAAGCAGTGTAGTATTTGTATTAGCATGTAACCTTGGAAATTCTCAAATAATAGATTTTGATGAGGTGTATAAAAACAATGGCGATATTTTTAGTAAAATAGAAAGAGCAATTGATAACGCACCTAGTGGAGCTACCTTACTTTTCAAAAGTGCTATGTATACTATTAGTAGTGAGAAAGCTTTAAAAATAAACAAGTCCATCACTTTCGAAGGAAGAAACCCAGGAAACGATTTTAAAAAGAATGCGCGAGGGGCCTCAGGTATTAAAACTGTAATTAATACAAAATCTAATATTACAATACAAGCAGACAATGTAATGTTTAAAAATATTGAATTTACTCGTGAAAATTTAGGACAATCCGTATATGATGTGCTTATAGATGCTAGGCATCCATCCTACCTTGTGGATAAACCCTATAACGAAACACAAATTCAGTATAAAGGGATAAATTTTAATAATGTTCGATTAAATGGTACAGCCTATCCGTTTCATGCTGGAAATGGTATAGAAGCTAAGCTAACTAATGTATCCATTATTAATTACAGAAGAATTGGATTTTGGACAGACAGAAAAGGACGTGTAGATAAATCTAAAAAAATCACCTTTGACAAATGTGTTTTTAGACCAGAAAATAATATAACCTTTGATGACAGAGCGATTTCGCTTGATGCAGGTAATACAGAATATCCTGTAGTATGGGATTTGGAAGAAACAACCGTTAAAAATTGTTTATTTAACGATGCTGGAATTGCAGTATCTCGTTGTAAAAACATGTTAATTACAGGCTCAACATTCAATGACACCAAAGGGAAAGTTGATATGGCTCATATTGAAGAATTTTCAAGTGATATAACAATTAGTAACAATATTTTTAATTGTAATACTGCACGAACAAAAGTTTTTGTTTTTGATCGCGAATTGCAAATTGTCAATGATATAACTATTACTAACAATACCATAACAGGTACTTATGCCTTTTTTATTTCGGGATATGCCCCAAAAAATGTATCGATAAAAAATAATAATTTTGAGAGATCAAATTCTGGGAACCAACATTCTATTGATTTTACTTTTTATGAAAACAGAGGCATTGAACCAATACCATTTGAAATTTTATCAGAAAAAATTGAAATTTCAAATAATAAAGGCTTAAACGAGGCCAAAAACGGAAGTCTTAAAATTGATTTATTAAGCACTGATACAGCATCTAATATTAAAGATTACCCGGCATCGCGTAGGGATATACGTAGACTAGATGAGGGAACACAACAAATTGCCAATGGTATTTATGAAATTATTAATAAGCAAACTAATAAAAAATTATGTCCAGGTAATGGTGATACGTTAATTACAAAAAATGGAACAGGAGATAATTTTAGATGGAAAATTACTTCAAATACTCCTTATACATATACTATTCAAAATGTTGGTAATTCAGCCTATTTAGAAACAGCAGTTCCCTATACTGAATTTAATATTTTTAATAAAACACCAGAAAATTTAGCCCCATATTTAATTAAGTATGACTCAGCAGAGCAGAATTTACCTTATTGGACTTTTTTTAAAAAAGGAAGTGATTTTAATATTTTTGCTGGTGGGAACGAAAGGCAATCTGCTTTAGGCACAAACAAAGACGAGGTAAAATTACTTTTCGGAAAAGTTGGAAACCCAGATGGAACCAGAGGAGTAAAACCACTTGGGGATAATGGTCAATGGATTATAAAAAAAGTGGAGAAGGATGGAGCATCGAATCCTTCGGTAGTAGATAGAGAAAGGTTTATAAAGTTTGAAAACGAATCTATGTTTATACCCAAAGGGAATACAGTACCTGAATTTGAATTCAATCAAAATTTTTCATTTAATATTAGGTATGCTACAGGTATAAAAGGAGGAATAGAAGAAGATTTAACCTATGTAGCTATGCAAGTTAGACAAATAGATGAAGCAGATCAAATAATAGCTACTAGTGCCTTTGAAATAGTAGTTCCAGGTGTAGCTTCTAATAAAAACACACTTAGTGTAGATTATACGATACCAAGAAATTTTACTACAGGTGCGGATAATAGTATTGTATTTACAGATCGAATACCAACAGCAGCAGAATTGCCTACGGGACATAAATTATTACTATTGATATTCATGTTAGTGGATGAAAGTCCAACAGGTTTTGCTAATGCAAACACAAATATTATTCTTAAAGAAGAAGGAGCAACATTATCAAATTTAGAGGTTGGTAGTAACACAACAGCTATTAACGTATACCCAAATCCAACTCAAGACTTATTACATATTGAAGGGGAATTTGAACGTTGGGAAATATATAATTTATCTGGTACATTAATCAATGAAGGAAACACAAGTGACCTAAATGTAGCAAAACTACCAGTGGGTTTGTATTATATTTCATTAATTAGAAATGGGAAAAAGCAAATTTTTAAATTCATTAAAGAATAGATAGCAATATTAATATTCCTTTGCTTATTAAAAGTCCCTTCAAATAGCTTTTGAAGGGACTTTTTTTTGGCTATATTTTTCAAGTACACTTTCCAACGATGAAATAATGCAATTTCTAATTTTTCCTTTATTTAATAGTAGTCTTTATGTTTTTTTAGAAGGTTAAAAATGGATAACTATCTGTTTTATTCGCTATCAGGTTTAATACCTCGAGGCTTGCCTCGTTAATTATTACTATTTTG
>NZ_JH621295.1:0-2218 GCF_000255455.1 Aquimarina agarilytica ZC1
TTTTTACAAAAATAATACAGCAAAGAATATCTCAAAAGATGTACTTGCTCGGGGGGATACCAATCTATAGTAGTTTTAGCTTATCAAAAAACCTAATATAGTTACATCAATTAAATACTCACTGATTTAAAATTTTCTTGAGATTTAAATAAATAAAAAATATCAAGTTTAGCTTATTAATTTTCAATTAATTAAATGTAAATTCAACGTTTTGAATTTAAAAATATGCTTATAAAAGTTTTTGGAAGTGCTGTATTTGGTGTTTCCGCTACCACAATTACTGTTGAAGTAAACATTGACAAAGGTGTTGGCTACCATTTAGTCGGATTACCAGATAATGCCATTAGAGAAAGTAGTTACCGCATTGCTGCAGCTCTAAAAAATGTAGGATATAAATTTCCTGGAAAAAAAATAACCGTGAACATGGCACCTGCCGATTTACGAAAAGAAGGGGCCGCCTATGATTTATCATTAGCTATAGGCATCCTAACTGCAAGTGATCAAATTAAAGCTCCAAACATTAATGAATATATTATTATGGGGGAACTTTCATTAGATGGAAGTTTGCAACCTATCCGAGGCGTATTACCCATAGCCATAAAAGCCAGAGAAGAAGGTTTTAAAGGCTTTATTTTACCCAAACAAAACGCCAAAGAAGCTGGAATTGTAGATAATTTGGATGTTTATGGTGTAGAACACATTAGCGAAGTAATTGATTTTTTTGACAAAAATACCCCACTTGAAGCTACTGTTATTGACACTAGAAAAGAATTTGAAATAGCCAATGATAATACCGACTTTGATTTTGCTGACGTAAAAGGACAAGAAAGTATTAAACGCTGTATGGAAATTGCTGCAGCCGGTGGTCATAATATTATTCTGGTGGGTCCGCCAGGATCAGGAAAAACAATGTTAGCTAAAAGACTTCCTAGTATTCTTCCTCCAATGACGCTGCATGAAGCTTTAGAAACTACAAAAATTCACAGTGTTTCGGGGCGATTAAAGGATGAAACAGGCTTATTATCGCTACGTCCTTTTCGTAGTCCGCATCATACCATTTCGGATGTAATAATTCTGTAATGTGGTGGTTGTTTAAAATTTAGCTTTTAAGAAAATTAATCAAATCACAATACCAACTAACTCCATTTAAGTCTAAGTAATGTATTGTGTACGATATAAAGAAGAATAAAGCTGTAAATAATAACAGTATTATTTTACCCTTACTCGATAGTTGAAGAAACCAAAACCTAGTGTCGTTAGATGGATAAGCCATTTTATAAACTCTAAAAATATAGTAATTATGGTATTACTTCTAAAAGCTTTTCTTTTGGTATACACATTGATTCAGAAATATAACGGCTTTTTGTATTTAAATAAGTCACAGCTGTAACAACACATTGTACACAACCTAATTTATTAATCAACTGTTTTAAGTTATCATAATCTTTAGTAGTTAAGCCTTTGTTACTATTATCTTTTGGATTTGAGAAAAATGTCTCAGCAGAATAAATATAACCTGAATCTAATTTGCTTAATTGTTTAAAATCACTAACAGATTTAAAATAAATTGCTGTGTTATTTACAAAGTCATCTTTAATTATTGTTTTTTTTTTATCTAAAAAACATTTTATCATTGGTGAATTAAAGTCTTCACCAATTAATTTTACTAATTCTATATCGGAATGAAAATATAATTTATAATAATCTTCTACTTCTGTTTTTTCTATTTTATCAAATTCAATCTTGGCAATTGGTAATTCGTGACCACAGCTAATGAATAAACTCAATAAGAATGTTATTGTAATTAATTTCATTTTGATAAGTATAATTCAATTTGTTGTAACAACATATCTGAAGCTGAAATATTAGTGTCTTTAAGGCTTTTATTAAACATTTTTCCAGCTCTACCGTGATGACAATTGCAAATATCATTTATTTGCATACCAGTTTTAGGTTTCCATTGACCACCAGCGTCTGCAATAAAATCGTCGAATGCATAATCATCTGATTCTGCTGTTATATTTATCCAATAGTCAGCTTTTACAGTTGGCGTAGTCCAATAAATATCACTTATTAATTTAATATCTCCACCTACACCAACAGGATCTAAAGTTATTAGTAGTTTTACATCGTAACCTTTATCTGATAATATTTCACTAAGATGAGCTCCATTCCATCCACCAAGAGAATGACCTACAATAAAAACACCTGTGTGCTC
>NZ_JH621295.1:2264-23463 GCF_000255455.1 Aquimarina agarilytica ZC1
CGAACTTCGTTATAACCTAAATAAAAGGACTGATAAGATTTATCCAATTTGTTTTGTTTTATTAGTTTCAAAAATGGGTCTGCAACATCATCTTTAACAATTTCAGTAGCTGGAGAACCGTAAAACCCTTCTTTATCACTTGCACCACCTATATAAAATACAACTGTACTTTTAACCTTACTCACAATTGATTCGCTTTGTGTTGGCTTCCAACAGTAGGCGTATATCCTTACTTCGCTTACATTTTCAGGAATAGTATAATCGTAACAAACATATTTTTCATTGTCTTTATCCATATAAGGATTTACACCTCTATTGTATTCTAAATCTATTATTTCCCCATTATCTAACTGCTCTGCAAACCAAATATGCTTTATTGGTGTAAATGTACTTTCTTCAAATTTAGTAGCTTTATAAGTGTAAGTTTCACCAGCTAAAACATTTAGAACTAAATCACCATTTTTGTTATATGGTCCTTTCAATTCTTTGACCAATGGTTTTTTGTGTTTTAAAATAGCAGGTTTTTGGGCTGCTGGCATAACCTTAACATTAGGGTTTTTTGGTCGAATTGTTATTCTTGTAATAGAATATTCTTCTTTTACTCTCGGAGGGTTTTCTTTCTCCCTCATTGTAATTCCACTATTAGCCATTGATTTACTTATATTTAAGTTGAGTTACTCAAATATAACATAATCATCGTAATAATTTCTACAAACCATTTAACTTACTAATGCTTTAACCTTTTGTACAGTACCTAAACTTACATCGCATAGCTTAGCAGTATTGCGTAATGATTGCTTATTGTTGAGGTGTTTTACTACGTTTTTATATTTACTAAGAAAATCTTTATCGCTCTCTTTAGAACCTCTTATGCGACCTTTATAAGTTCCCTTTGCTTTCGCTATTGCTATGCCTTGCTTTTGCCTTTCCAACATATTCTTACGTTCCATTTCTGAAACATTAGCTAATACACTAACAATCATTTTAAATGCTGAATTAGATTTACCGTTTATTAAACTTTCAATACCAAGATTTTCAACTTTTACTGTTATACCTGCATTTTCAAAAACTTCTAATGTCGTTAGTATATCAATTATATTTCGACCTAATCTGTCGATAGCTTCTACAGAAAGATAAGTAACCTCATCTAACAAATTTAATATTTGTTTGCCTTGTTCTCGTTTACTGAATGGAATAGAGCCACTGCATATGTCTATAAATAGTTTTTCGTCTTTGTATTGCTCTTTTAATTGTCTACTAATTTTTTGATTTGCTGTACTAATTCTTATGTATCTGATTTTCATAATGTAAATATACAAAAAACAAATATGTGTAATAAATTTAGGGTGGTTTTAATTGATACACTTAATTTACACTAAACAGGTTTACAAAAGTAATTTTTTTGTGCTGCGTTTAAGGTATGATCTAAAATTAATACAACTATATTTTAAAACTTAATATAGGTTTTGAAAAATAATTTTTTACACAACTATTAAAGAATAATCTAAAAATTAATTTTTCTGATTTAGTTTATTTTTTAAACACATAATACAACTTTATAATAGAAAAATACATTTATCCGAATTAATTACTTAAGATAATAATCATATTTTTATTAAAGAATATTACTTAGGGAAAAAACCATATCGTCCATCAGATTTTCCTTTGGTAAAATGGATATAATTAATCTTATCTATAATTTCAGAGTCTGGGTCTTTATTATCTAAAATAATTACCTGTAAGTCATTACTAAGATTCACAAGGTCTTTAAAAAATGATTTTTCAATATCTTGAGTTATTTCGGATTCAATAGTTACTTTATCATCATTAGCTTCCTTCCCTTGAAATGTAGTTAATGGTGAGTCGATTATTAAATGACCTGTAGTAGGTAAGTCTCTTTCTATTGTATATTCCAACAACGCTAAAACAAATGCACTATATAAAATAGCTCTATATCCTTTTCCAAATGCACTTCTATTTTTCCCTCCAATAACAATATCATAATTATCATAATGGGTATCAAAATTCAAATTAGAAATTTGATCAAAACCCCATACTTGTAATATATCTTTAATAGAATCACAAAATGATTTCAAAACAGAATACGATACCTTTCCGTCATATTCAGCTACTGATGGCTTCTTATCATTTAAATCAATTAAATCTTTCCTCTCATTATAATATTTAGTTAGTAATGAATCTAAGCTTTTAACCTCCTGAATATTGGAAAGCTCCGCCATCAATGAATCGATTTTCTTTGCACTAGATTCTTGAATTGGCTTAAGCTTACTTTGTATTTTTTCTTGAACTTCTTGTAGTTCAATACTCATCTCATCAATGCTTGCTTTCAATTTTTTTTCATCCAATCTTTCCTCATCAATAGTATTAATTAATTCTTCTTTTTTCTTTTTAATTTTTAATAATTCCATTTTTATAGAATACATAATACTCGATGACTCTTCAGATTCTTCATCCAAACAATCATATTGCTCCTTATCTAATCCCCCTCCACAAATTGGACAATTTGTTGCATTAAGTTGATCAAAATACCCTCCACCTTGAGTAATAAAATTTAATCTATCAATATCACTATCATAATGCTCTTGCAACAATACAAATCTTGTTAAAAGTTCATTTTTTAAAATAAGGCTAGATTGAAGTTCTGTTATTTTATTAAATAAACCTGCTTTGCGATTTGTAAGTTCTTCTATCTGTTTTGAGGAATCAGTGAGCAAGATATTTAATTCTTCTAAGCTAGATTCAATAGTTATCTTACTAGTATCTTTACTGCTTTCTAAATAAGCTTCAAGTTTAAGTTGTGTTTGCTCTATATACCTTTCTACTAATTCAAGCTTGCCTTTAATTCTACTCTTATAAACTTTTATATCTTCAATTTCATAAATATCCGAATCATCCTTTCCTGTCAATAAAAGCTTAAATATTGCTTGTTCAACAGTTCTATCTGTATATTGACCATTATAAACAGGTGATTCCTCTGTTATGACTCTCTCTTCATCTATAAGAGATAACCTTGCTAAATCCCTATAACTAAGCTGTCTTGTTACATTCTGCTTATTTCTCCTAAGCAAGGGTCTATTGAAACCACAAAGATCAAGTAAAAATGTTGATATATTTTTATCATTGATTTTAGAGTGTTGCTGGAGTAAATCCTGTGCTTCTCCTTTAGTTAAAAAAAAATCTATTTCGACATCCTTGACTTTAATGTTTCCATTAAAAATGTTTCTTTGTATAGTAAAAACATTATCATTATGTGTTCTTATCTCTAAATAGACTGTATCATAACCTTTAGATTCTGGAATAGTAGTCTTTGGGTATTTACCAGAACCCAATGCAAAATTAATACATGAAAAAACGTATGATTTCCCAGTATCAGATAATCCCGAAACAACATTGAAACCAAGTTTAAATTCTATCTCTGCTCTTTTGATATCACGCCCTGTAACATACAATTTACTTATATAAAACCCTTTGTTATTCATATAGTAGTATTTCCTCTTAAAAAAGATTCTTTGGTAAATTCACCACCCCAAACATCCAATTTATCTTTAAAATATAATTCTAATTCTGAATCCGATAGATTGCCAAAATAATCAACAACCCAAGATGAAGTTCTTAACAAATCATTTGCGTATGGTGTGTCTAGATATTTTAGAAAAGGAGCTGTAAGTTCATTTGATTCATAAGTAAATCCATTATCTGAAAAATTTAATTTAACTAAATCCCTGCTTAAAATTAAGTTCAGACCTTTTTTAATTAATTCTCTTTTCACTAAAATTTCTGAAGCTCTAAAAGGAATGTTAGGATGAATACTTATAGGACCAGTAGGAATATCTCCAGAGTGTAACAAAATGTAATCATAATAAACTAGTCTTTGCAAATCACAAGGTTTATTACATGCTGAAAGCAGAAATAAGGTTCTCAATCCCATTTCAAGTGGTGAATTAAACACTTTAGTATTTCTATTTTTGAGTAATTCCATTTAAATCCAGCTTAATTTATTTTCATTAACTAAATGGTGGCATAAACCAATCTTATCCATTACTCTAGTAACACTAATTAAGGCATTGCTATGAATTGATATTTTACTTGCTTCAAGAGTAGTTTTAATTATCTTTTGGTATGCATTATCGTAATCTGCTAAACAAATATCTACAATTCCCTGATAAATTTCTTCCTTTAAGTCCTCAAAACTTCTATCTCCATCAGGAAGACTATCTCTACTAAATTGGTTGAGTGATTCTGCCCAATAAAAAGAACTTCTTTGTCTTCCAAAATGCTGAAAATGATCATTGTAATCTTGAAGTTCCACTATACTTTTAATTTCTTTTTTTAAACAATCTGAATAAGCCAAAAAGAGCTGTTCTATAAACCTTAATGAATATTCGGAATCAGTATAAGCTAAAAACTCAGGTTCATTTCTTCGATTCAGTAAACCTCCTCCAAACCTAGCTGTATAGTAATTTGTTGTTTTATGTTGTTCAATTAATTCTTGAGGGTCTAAAAAAGTAAAAATATCGAAATTAATTGTTTCTATGTATGCTTTTAGTTCTTCTGTTAGTTCAGAATTAATTACACCTATATTTTTGTGCGAATTCCAATTTTCGTAAAGTTTGCTTTTAAACATTGTGGGTGAACTTAAATAACCTGCTAAAGTTCCCCCCAATCCTTTAGGAGCTACAAAATAGTATTTTCTTGGCAGTGAATAATCTCCATTTTTTGAATAGCAAAAAAGTTTAATTAATTCACCCCATATATCACTTGGCATTAATGGATGATCATAATGCTTACACTGAAAATTATCATACACGGTTTTTTCTTCATTGATAAAACCCACAACGTCTCTTCCTTTATCATTTGCTCCACCTGTTTTAAGTACACTTTTGTACTTCTTTTTGCAATATCCTGCTATCCATTCTCTTATTAAATCTTCAAATTCTTCACTAGATATTATTTTGAGTCTATCAATAGGAGGGATAGGAATACCAGTCAACATTTCACTATTAGTTAGCGTTCCAAATGACTTTGGGGCTTCTACTTCTTTTAGATCTGTGTTCGTCATTAACTATTTAAGTTATTAATTAACCTCATTGATTAGTAATATGGAAATTTAATTATAAAACTAACTTTAATTAATAGGCTCTTCCAATTTTAAAATATTAAAGTTTATTGAGAATGTTTACTTCACTAATATATAAAATATTAACAATCTATTTAATTAAAAATTTAATAATAGTATCTAAAAAGCAATCTTGCATCAATTAAATTTTTATAACTCCTATTCTAGCGTTTTTAGCTTTTAATATTGATTCAACATTTTTACCATTATTAATTATAATAAAATCAATTTCATTTTTTTGTAATGAATTTTGAGCTTTATCAAGGTTTTCAAAATGTACTAATGATAATTTATTGTCAGGTTGCTTTTTTATAATTTGTTTTTTTTCATTTGTTACAAATTTACTCGCACTTCCTATAGTTAAATCTCCATCGTGCAGTTTTTTTACTAAAGTATTATTTTCACTATTTATAACTGAAATATATCTTGCAACAGTACCCCTGCCTACACCTGCTATTTTAGCAATCTCATCGTATGTATCGATTGGGTTATTTACTTTTTTTGATTTCCCAGCTTTTGATAAATTCGCCTTTGCAAGCTTTTCAATTGTGTTTCTTGAATTATATGCCAGTTTAACTTTTTCTGTATTGGATAGATTTCTACGTTGTAATTGGTGCTTTACCATCCAAAGTTTAATTTCATCTATATTTTTGAATTTTTCATTGACTTTTTTGCAAGGAATTTGCTTTTTTTTAGTTTCGATTGCTGCTCTCAGCCTTGTATGTCCTTCTATAACTAAATTATCTCCATTGTCTGTTTTAAAATATAATATTGGATCTATCACCCCATTTTTTTGTATGTCTTTTTTCAGTGCCTTGTATGTTATTTTTTCAGCAAAAGGCAGGTAGCTTTTTAGTTCCCATATAGTTTTTAAAATCACTTTTTCATCATTATATAATAACTTAGCATCTAATTCATTCATAATTTCATATTCTGTTTCAAATAATTGCAAAATATGGTTATCAGAATCAAAATTAGATGTTGGATTATTCCAGTAAGACTTACCATTTAGTTGACTTCCGCCCTTAGAATGGTATCTATGTAATTTATGTAACGTAGGGTCATTATCGATTGGATTAAACTTATTATCACCCCATTGCTTGAAGAAAAAAGGAACTGTATCTTCAATACATTGTTGTCTTACTGATTCTATCCATTTAGCCTTTATAGGTCTTGCTCCATGTCCACTTTCACCACCAACAATTACCCAATCAATACCTTTTAACGAATAGTTCTTTAAGTCTTCTATTAAAGGCTCTACGGATAGGAATTTATTTTTTGCATCACATTGCGCTAAACGTTCAATCTTCCTTACCGATGCAATACTACCTACTGAAACACCCATCCAAATATTATCTGTCCAATTGAGTTTTTTAGAGTATTCTAATAAAATATTATCTCTTTTTGTAAGAATTTGGTATGTATGCTGAGGTGTCTTATTCATTACATCAAACACCTTTTCTATGAAATCAAATGATGTATCTTTATGAAATAAGTCCGACATAGAATTTACAAAAACTGTTTTATTACCAATCCATTTTAAGGGTTCTAAAAGGCTATCGTTATGCTCAACTAAAACATCAAAGCCTGCATCGTATTTTTTTTGCCCCATCGCTTTTAACCTTTTACTCATCACCTCAGCGTAACAATTATCACATTCTTTTGAAATTTTAGTACATCCAGTTGTAGGGTTCCACGTTTGCTCAGTCCATTCAATACTACTCATAAATAATATAAATTAAGGTTATACCATTTGGTACAAAGCTAAATCTAAGAAAATTATTGTTGCTTTAAAGTAAGTAAGTCACTATTTTATCTATGTTCCTTGTAAGATCTTTACATCAGGATTTTAAGAACTTTGTTTTAAAATAAACAGTTTGTACCTAAATAAAAAGTAGAGGATTTAATTCGTCCTTTAAAAGAGAATTGAGCTGTGATTATAGCTTTGTAGTAAGCTTAGTTTAATTTTATGAAGTAATTGCCTTTTTTTAAATCGGCTTTATGAAAGTATGGTTTTTTACAAGCTTATACCATTTGGTACAAGGCTGTTTTTTTAGCTAAAATTACTGGTTAAAAACACATTTTTGCAGAACTAAACATATCTTAACATCAATAATCATAGCTATTCGGACGTTTAAGTCCTTTTTTAGAGATTTTAAGTCCTCTTCAACTGATTTGCTCACCAACATACTGAATTTTAAATACAATTCCTTTAAATCATCCTTAAAAAGAGTTTAACTACTTTATGCCAATTGCTGCGGTTTTTTTGTTTTTAAATTTTAACTTTTTTTGAAATCCCCAAGTAAATAATTGCTTATTAAATATTATTATTAAAAATAAAACAAAAGTGTTTTGTTTATGATTATATAATATTAATATATACTTTGTATATATAATTATATAACATAAAAAAACACCAAAATAAAGCAAAATCCCCATAAAGCATTCCTAAAAAAAACAGCAATAAAAACCAAAATCAAAAAGCTTTCCCATAACGCTCCAATTGCATAATGTTTTTTAAAATTTATATTGCCATTTTGGTAATGTCAACTTTGTTTTAGTAGCATATATCAGCTTTACAATCCTTTTAAGAATGATTTAAGTCTGTTTTTAAACTTTTGTATGTATTTATGCCTTTCTACTTTTTAATCTCTTTAAAATCATTTATTTAGATTTATTCTTAATAGTTTCGAAAACAAAAAAAAATATTAATCTCCATAAAGTTGTAAAAGCTTTTAAAAATTATTCAAACTGTAATTTTACAATAACCGATTTTAATCTTATTTTTAGACATAACTGTTGATAATCAAACACATTACACCTTTAATTTATTAAAATCCTTTATTTCATCCTTAAAAGAAAAGCTAAGTCCTAATTACAGGTTAATTCGATATTGTATTAACATTATGTAGATGGCTGAGGTAGTTTTTTAAACTATTTTTAGTTTAAAATTTGTAAAAACACGTTTTTTTAAACTGTATGGAAGTAGGTTTTTTAATTTGCTTTTATATAAATAATTTTCCATTCGGTGTTGCTGTTAAGCAAAACACCGAACGTAGTATCTTTGATGCTACTATTTATTTTTATGTGAATATGTGTGCGCTTGTAAAAGCACATATATTTATATAGAATATATACATATTAAATTTTTTAACTATCAATTCCATAAAGTGTCGTAAATACAGGACTAAACAAGGTTTTAAATCGAAATTGATTATTAAATTTTTTAACTATCAATTTTGTAATCCCTTATATTTACTGACTGTAACAAGAGTTTCAATCAAATCAGCAATTTAGTAAAAAAATAAGCTTTATATGACATACACAACAGCGAATACTAAGCAAGATTTCTCAATAAATTTTGAAAATATTGTTAGTTCCGAAGAGTTAAATTCTAAGCAAAAAATACTGCTTATGAATATACTAATCCTCCATAAAGTAAAATGTAAACGTAGCTTTCAGCATATACTCAATGTTGATTTAGCTGCTAAAGTTGGTGTTACAATTCCTACGCTAATTAAAGTTCGTGATAGTTTAGAAGAATTAAATTGTTTTACTGTAAAAATTAAATATGGCACTAAGTCTGTAGAAGTAAGTAAAGAAAAACGTAAAAATAGTCCGTTGTATTACTACCCTAATTGGAAAAAATTAACCGATTTAGGCTTTATAAAAAAAACTACAAATCTCCATAAAGAAGCTTTTAAAAACAAAGTAAAAGCTAATCAAAATGTAACAAAAGTAAAACCTAAATTACCTAAAAATAAACCCTTAACTGCTGATATCAAACATTTAATCGATGATAATGAATACTATAAAGTTAAAGCGTATGCATATATCCATGGCATAAGAAGCGTTAATGGTAAAGACGAAACAATGACTGGAAAAAGTTTAAAAACAGTACTTAATGTTAATAGAAATAAACGTAAATATGGAGATAGCGATCTTGTAGATTATGAGTTAATTTAATCTTAAAAACCCTGTTTTTAAACATTTGCTTTGCACAGCGTATTTATGTCAAAGGGTTTAAAACATCTAATTTTCTTCAAAAAGTCAGTCTTTCGTAAGTAGCCTTCTAAAGGCAAGTTAGCTCATCTCATACAGTAAAAAACAGTAAATTAAATCGATGCTTTTCTACTTTTTAGTATGAATATCAGTTTGAAAATAGGTTTTTATAACAAAAAACAGCCAATTCAAATTTTTAACAAAAATCTAAAATCCCTTAATATGTAAAAAACAGTACTGGACTCGTAACTTCATGACAGGTCACAAGTTATCTGAGGCAGAAAAGTAATAGAGAGAAAATTAATCTGTGTAAGCGACTGAAAAATGCTGAAGAATAAATAATATATTTTACAATAGTTACTGGCTTAAAAAGACTAAAAAAGGAATTATTAGGCAGAACAATGTACAAAAAAAGGCTTGCCAAAACTGTTCTGACAAACCTTTTAAAAGCTATTTCCCATATAGCTACTCAGTTAAACATTGCATATACTTCATGTAAACTTCTCCATTAGTAATTTGCTTGTCGTATATAAAAAGTCTTATATCGGTAATGCGTTTACTTTTTAATTGTTCAATTTCTTTAGCTGTAAGTTCTATGGTAGCGTCGTAATTGTAAGTAGTACCTTCTCCTACGGTTGCTTTTACTTTTACATTAGGTTTATTAATTTTTGTACCGTCCTCAAAAAGTATAATGGCTCCTGTTTTGCCAATATTTAACGTATTACCGTTAACAGTTAGGTTGATGTAATATGTTGCTTTATTATTTTCTACAAACTTAAATAATGTAATAGCATTTAATGGAGATTGCCAGCTTATTTTATCACTAAATTTGTCGCCTTCCTTGCTTATTTGGCTGCAATAATTGCTTTCTGTTGGCTCTTTAATTATATATTTTGGCGTATGTCCTAATAAGGAAATACGAAGTTTATACCTATTACCTGTTGTATTGTCCATAATGTTGGCTTGGAACTTAAAATTTTCAGTAGCTGTTGTTGATCCTTGTACAAGTAAGCTTTGTGGATACCATACTTTACCTACCGTTTCAACAGTAATGTCTGAAAAACCGAATTTTATAGCTTTTTTTACTACGTTTTTTTCCATTTGAGTAAGCAGTAAATCGCTTAAATCTCCTTTGGTTACTGGTTGTAAGTACTCTTCTGCATAGGTTGCTTTAACTTCTAATACTTTTTTTCCTGTTGTTGGAGCGGTTTGTGCAAAACTGCTAAAGCTTAATGTGCATAGGGTAATTAATAACGTAATTGTGGTTTTCATTGTATATGTTTTAAATGGTTTTGACCAAATATATATAAAAATAGGTTTTAAACAACCTGTTGTATTCAATTCGTTGGAAATAACGAATTGATTGGATTTTTGAATATGAATCAGAATTTAAAAAAATTGCAAGCTATACATATATGTAGCAAACTTGGTGAACACATAAGAGCTATCCGAAAAGACAAGGGTCTAAGCGTTGCTGAAATTGCTTTTAAAGCTGATATTGATTCACAAAATCTAAGGAAATATGAATTAGGTAAGCAAGAAATGAAAGTTTCTATGTTGCTAAGAATAGCCAAAGCTCTTGATGTTGAGCCGAAAGATTTACTTGATTTTTAAACCATAAAAAATCCAAGATGAGTTTATAACAAAATAGTTTAGTTATAGTATTTTTATAAAAAACAAAACTCATACACATGGAAGTAAACGAGCCTAAGGCATTATACATATCTACTGGTGATGATATAACTACCTATAAAAAGAAAGACTACATAATGCCCTATTCGCTAACCGTTGGTAGAATAGCTGAAAGCCTAATTCAGGAATTATTTTTAATGGAAGGCTATCAAACTTATAAGTATGGTTTAGAAAATACGTACCAATATCTTTATAAGCAACTTAAGTATAATAAAACTCAGGCAGCTAAATCTCTTCGAAAATCACCTGATTTAATTTTATACAACCCTGATTCTGAAAAAATAAATTATGCCGAAGTTAAATTCAGGTCAACAGGGTCTTTTAAAATGAATGAAGCTAATTATGAAAATTACGAAGAAAGCTACCCCGATGGCTACTTCTTTCTTGTCTCCCCCACAAACATATATTGCATAAGGTTTGAAGAAATGCGTAAACTAAAAGAAGTAAATTTTGAGGAATGTGATGAGTATTTAATTAAAAATTCAAAGCACTTTAAGCTTAGAGAAAAAAGCATTAAACATTTTGAAGAATTTGCAAGTGTATTTTACAATGAAGAATTTTTAAACTTAAACTCAAAGATACATGGTAGGTATAGGAACTAATGTTTAAATAAACCTGTAGAATAACGGGAAGCCTTACAGCAACGATTCCCTTAGCTCTTTACTTAGAAGCTTTTGTAATGTTTTATTATAAGTACCTTCGGTATAACGTGTGTTTTGACCATAAGACAATTCTGTAACAATATTATTTTTTGTATCAAGGCTGTAGAGGTAGTTGTCAGCTATAAAATGTAACACATCATCAATTGGAAGCTTAAATGATATTTTAATAATGTAGCCTTTATGTTCCTTATTGTACTGAATAAAAATACGTTTAATGTATTTTTGTAATACCCTTTTCTTTTCGTTATATGGTGCTGCTATAGTATTTACTGTATGTGCAAGTTTTAATTTACCTGAATCGGCTACTGCTTTACTCATTCTTCCCTTAGAAAGTAAATCGTGTTCCATGGTAAATTGCTTTAGATTTACCTTTTGGCTTTCAATTATTGTAACTTCTTCGTTATCTCTTGCTAATAATTCTTTTAAAGTTTTTATTTCAGCTTCATTAGCTTTCTTGAGTTTAATAAATTGGCTGTCACTAATTACGTCGTTATTAAGACGGTCTAAATTTTTGCCTTCCCGCTTTTTTATATTTTTGATTTTATTGGTGTAACCCGTAATTTTTTCTTTTAAAGCACTAAGCTTTTTAGGGTTTTCTCCTTCCGAAATCATTTTAATCACATTATCATAGAGATTATCGTCATGCATAAGCCCCCAGATAAACTCGTCAAGCACATCAATATTAATACTACGATTGTTACAATTAAGGTCTTTATACCTCTTGCTTGAACACATATAGTAATTATCCTTTTTATTTACACGTGTTCGACCATAATAATTCCTATTACAATTGTTGCATTCTAATAAGCCTTTAAGTAAGTATTTGTGATCTACTTTTTTACCAGTATTCTTAGAATTAGCATTGAGTTTATATTGTGTTTGCACCTTATCCCAATACGTCTCGTCAAAAATGGCAGGGCAATCGACAAATATATGCTCATCTTTCTTTTTGCCTTTCCATTTCCTTTTGCCTTTATACATAGTATTTTTTAAAATACTTTGTACCTGTCTGTCTGACCATATTACATCACTTTTTTTCTTGTGCGTTACTTTACCAGTATCTCTATTTATGATTTTGAATGTACCTTTACCTTTATTATAACGTGTTGGAATGTTGTTGTTATTAAGGTAGTGCCTTATTGTAGTTGAACCTTTTCCTGCTAAGCACATTTGGTATATTTTTTCAACTATTGGTTTTTCTTCGTCATCAACTACAATGTAACCATCTTTATCAGCTTTGTAACCAAGTGGTGTTGATTTGCCATGAGCTTTGCCTTCCAATACATTATCCATTAGAGACCGTTTAGTTAAGTAGCTCTGTTTCTCTATTTGATATGCATTAAAACTACTTAAAATCTGTGCTTGAAGTCTTCCATCAGGTGTATCTAAATTTTGCAAAACTCCAGAATAGTAAACTTGTACATTTTTACTATAAACTTCTGTTAGAAATTTACCCCAAACAATAGTATTCCTTGCTATTCTATTTGAATCACGAGCGTATACAGCTGTTATTTTACTACTTGAAATATCAGCTAACATTTTTTCAAACTCTGGTCTATACTTTAGTTCAGCACCGCCTGATACTCCTTCACCCTCATTATAAATTTCGTATTTAAAGCCTTCTTTATCTGCAAACTGTTTTGCTTCTCTAAGTTGGTTTTCAATTGAATTAGATTCTCCATCTTCTCTACTCAATCTTGTGTATATCGCTAACATTTAGTTATATTAAAGTATAAATATAATAAAAAATATGTACACATTATAAAACAATTACTGATGTTGCCTTAGTTGGAGGCGGAAGTTACCCACAACCTGGCGAAATATCCCTAGCACATAATGGAGTCTTATTTTTAGATGAGCTACCTGAATTTAAACGTACTGTTTTGGAAGTGATGCGTCAACCTTTAGAGGATAGAGAAGTAACCATTTCTAGAGCTAAATTTACTATTACTTATCCTTCAAGCTTTATGCTTGTGGCTAGTATGAACCCCAGTCCTGGTGGCTATTTTAATGACCCTAATGCTCCAGTAACTTCGTCACCTGCCGAAATGCAACGTTACTTGAGCAAAATATCGGGCCCATTACTGGATAGAATTGATATCCATATTGAAGTTACTCCTGTTCCTTTTGATAAACTAAGTGATGAACGTAAAGGAGAACCTAGCAAAATCATTCGACAACGCGTTATTACAGCTCGAAAAATTCAAACAGCTCGTTTTTCCGACAGAGAAGACATTCATTATAACGCTCAAATGACCGTAAAACAAATTCGTACGTATTGCGAATTACCCGAATCGGCTAAAACTTTACTAAAAACAGCTATGGAAAGACTTAATCTTTCGGCCAGAGCTTATGACCGAATTTTAAAAGTATCTCGAACTATCGCAGATTTAGAAGCCAGTCCTCAAATTTTAGATCATCATATTTCCGAAGCCATTCAATACCGAAGTTTGGACAGAGAAGGATGGTTGGGATAAAAAAAAGTCCTATTAATCACTGTGATTAATAGGACTTTTTTTTAGTACCCTTTGTGTTTTATTTATTGCTTCACAAATAATGTTGACTTAAAGCTGTATAAATTATCTTTTATTACTAAAAGGTATATACTGCTAGGTAAATTTTCAACATTAACCCCTACATTATTTTTTAAATTTCCTTCTTGCAAAACTGCTCCTTTTAAGTCCATAATGGCATACGCTACTTCATCATCCACTCCTTGAACAGTAATTTTATTTACAGCCGGATTAGGATATATTGAAATCTTAGTATCATCTGTATTAAATGGATCATTAATAGAAAGTGTTGTTTCATCTAACTTGAAACTAAACCTATCTAAATTCCATTGCCAAAGATCTGTCCCATTAGCAACAACACGAATTGTATGTTGGCCTTTTGCAATATTAATCCCTTTGCTACCACTTTTTAGATTAGAAAAAATCTCAAAGCCACCTGTATTAGGAACGGCATCAGAAGCCACTTCAACACCATCTATTAATAACTGAATATTGGTATTTCCTCCAGGGCTGGCGATATCGTATGTTAAATCATAAGACCCTCCTTTTTCAAAATCAACAATATATTCTACCCAATCCTCTGCATTAACAAAATTAATCGCTGTTGAAGTCGCATTAACCCCATCAAAACCTCCTGGTGATTCGCCACTTGGGTTTTCTGTTTTTTCAAAAGTTTCGGCTTCTACAATTAACGTATTTTCATCTGGAATTGGTGGCGCTACGTTTTTATTAATTAAATCAAAACGCCTTAAATACATCCACCCCCCTGTAGCACCATTTGATGCAGGAGAAAATTCTAAATGATGAGACAATCCCCAACTTACACCAAATTTCGGATCGGTCGTTGAAATGCTTTCAGGTCTAAAAATTCCCAAAGCATCTGGTACTTCATTTTTGTCCCTACCAGATGTTCCCGAAGCTGTTCCCATCATTTCAAAATTAACACCATCAGAAGCAAATTGAACAGAACCCTTTTCGGGACCATCCAACTTTTGAATAATGGCTATTCCATCATTATAATTCCAAACACTTACTTCATGTCCTGTATTTGTAACTGGATTGTATACAGATTTAACATAAGGTCCTTCTGGATTATCGGCAATGGCTACTCCCCATCTAATTTCTCGCTCCCCACAATACTTTTCCTCCCCCATACGCTCACCTTTGTAATACAGATAAAACTTATCCTTATAAAACATTAAACAAGGATCATGTACTTTATGACTATCAAAATCACCTTTTGCATCTGCAGCAAATCTACTTTTAGAACCAGCAGTCCAAACACCATTATGAGATGGTCTTAGAATAGGCTCTGATAATTTTTTCCATGGCCCATCAGGAGAATCGGCTACCGCCATAGCTACATTATTTTTTACTCTTTCAACATATGGAGACTTTACCACCTGATATACTAAATAAAATTTATCATTATGTACAAAAATTTCGGGTGTAAATACGGAACGATCATCAAAGGATCCAGCAACTCCTCTTTCAACAGCTGGTCCTTCTTCTTTCCAATCAAAGCCATCAGTTGATGTTGCATAGTATAAATCTGTATAATCCCAAGGAAATACATTATCATCCGGATTATTGGTTTTAAAATAAGTTGACGTTTGTGTTAGCTTTCGAGAATACCACACATAATACTTATCATTATATTTTATAACCGCACTTGGGTCCCTTCTTGTTATTAGAGAATTAGCCACTAAATCTCCCGTTAAAGCAGTTTCTTTGAATGTAACATTCCAAATTGGATCACTAGGTATACCCGGATTATTATAATTAGTACAACTCTCTAAATATTTATTCCAACGAACAGTAGCTGTACTGATTTTTTTAGCTCGTAATTTAATTTGAATATTTGTAGCTGGTGATTGTCTATATATATCCTCAAAAACATAGCCTTCTTTATTAAAATAAAGCGTTTTATCACCTGCCGATAATGCATTAAATGAAAACTGACCAGTGTTGGTTGTAGTCATTTTTAAGTTATCTTCAAGTAAAGTTACTTCAACACCACTTAATAAATTACCCGTTTCACTATCAGTGATATTCCCAGTAAAATTTTGAGAAAACACTGAAAAACAACACAGTACACTTAGTAGTTGTAATAAATTTTTCATAGTCTATTTTTCGATTTATTATAAGTAAATATAATCCGATAATATTTTCTTACAACTGATTAACAAAAATAACAAGTAAGTAAAAGCCTACATTATTATTTCAATTTTGATCTCAAATATTCCCCGGTGTATGAAGCCTTATTTTTAGCCACTTCCTCTGGAGTCCCTACAGCGACTAAATTCCCTCCGTTTTCACCACCTTCGGGCCCTAGATCTATAACATAATCAGCGCATTTAATTAAATCCAAATTATGTTCAATAACCAATACCGAATGTCCTCGATCTAACAAGGCATTAAATGAGTGAATTAATTTTTTGATATCATGAAAATGAAGTCCTGTTGTTGGCTCATCAAAAATAAATAGTACTTTATCTTTTGTAGTTCCTTTTACTAAAAATGATGCTAGTTTTATACGCTGTGCTTCACCTCCTGATAATGTTGCAGAACTCTGCCCTAGTTGCACGTACCCCAAACCAACATTTTGCAAGGGCTTTAGTTTTCTAACTATTTTTTTTTGATCTCTTTCTTCAAAAAAAGCAATAGCATTATCAATAGTCATGCATAAAACATCATCAATTGATTTCCCATGAAATTGCACTTCTAAAACCTCTTTTTTAAAGCGCTTTCCTTTACACTGATCACACTCTAAATGTACATCGGCCATAAATTGCATTTCAATGGTTACCTCACCTTCTCCTTTACAATTATCACAGCGACCACCATCCACATTAAAAGAAAAATGCTTAGTTTGATAATTCCGTAACTGAGCTATACGCTGACTTGCAAACAAACTACGAATATCATCATAGGCTTTTATATAGGTTACAGGGTTAGATCGAGATGATCGACCTATGGGGTTTTGATCAATAAATTCTACGGATTTTATACTTGAATATTTACCAGAAATTCCGGTAAATTCTCCTGCTTTATCACCATGAATACCCAATTCTTTTCTTAAGGCTGGATATAATATTTTTTTAACTAAAGTACTCTTCCCACTTCCAGAAACACCAGTAATGGCTGTCATAATTCCTAAAGGAACTCTAACATCAATATTTTTTAAATTATGAGCTCTAGCTCCTTTTATATCTATATATTCAATTCCTTTATCTCTTTTTTTGGGAATTTCTATCACCTCATTCCCCGATAAATAACCCGCGGTTAATGTTTTGGCTTTTAGTATCTCTTTAAAGGTACCTTGAGCTACTAACTCTCCACCAAAGGTTCCTGCTTCGGGACCAATATCAATAATTTGATCTGCAGCTCTCATGATCTCTTCATCATGCTCTACTACAATAACTGTATTCCCTAAATCTCTTAATGAAAGTAATACCTTTATCAATTTCTCATTATCTTTTGAATGCAATCCAATACTTGGTTCATCTAAAATATACATGGAGCCTACCAGACTACTTCCTAATGAGGTTGCTAAATTGATTCGCTGTGATTCACCTCCCGATAATGTATTTGATTTCCTATTTAGCGTAAGGTATTGTAAGCCTACTAAATCTAAAAACTCTAACCTACTATTAATCTCCTTTAATAAGCGTTCGGCTATCGTTTTATCATGCTCCGATAACTTTAGATGTGTAAAAAATGGAATTAAATCAGAGATAGGCAATTCTACCAAATCATTTAAACTAGCCCCATCTATTTTTACATAAGCTGCTTCGGGCCTTAACCTTTTTCCTTTACATGAAGCACATTTTGTTTTTCCCCTGTAGCGGGATAACATCACTCTATTTTGTATTTTGTATGATTTTGATTCCAAAAATTCAAAAAAACTATGAATCCCTTCAAAAAAACCATTTCCTTCCCAAACTAAGTTTTGTTGTTCATTAGTTAATTCGAAATATGGTTTGTGTATTGGAAAATCAAATTTATAGGCATTATTAACTAATTGATCTTTGTATGTACCCATAGTTTCTCCTTTCCAAGGGAGTATTGCGCCTTCATATACACTCTTTGAAGTATCGGGAATCACTAAATCTTCATCAATACCTATAACATCACCATAACCTTCACATTTTGGACAAGCTCCGTACGGATTATTAAAACTAAACAAGTGCACATTGGGTTCTAAAAACTCTTGACCATCCAACTCAAATTTATTACTAAATAAATGACTCACTTGAGTAGCCACCTCTTCGATTATACACTGGCCTTTACCTTCATAAAAAGCTGTTCCAATTGCGTCTGCCAAACGATTGTAAAAATCATCTTCTTTTTTAGTTACAATCCTGTCAATTACTACAAAACAAGGTTTGTCTTCTTCCAAAATAGTATCTGTGCTTAATCGAGTAATGGTATCATTTTGTTTTACACGAACAAAACCTTGTTGCAATAACACTTGAAGCTTTTCATTTAAAGTTCTGCCCTCTTCTACGTAAATAGGCGCCAATAAAAGCAACTTCGTTTTAGTTTCATATTTCTTTACATGAGTAACAATATCTGAAACGGTATGTTTTTTAACTTCTGCGCCAGAAATTGGAGAAAAAGTTTTTCCTATGCGTGCAAATAATAATTTTAAATAATCATAAATCTCCGTAGTTGTGCCCACCGTAGATCTTGGATTTGTAGAATTCACCTTTTGCTCTATGGCAATAGCTGGCGCTATTCCTTTTATATAATCAACTTTGGGTTTATTTAAACGTCCTAAAAATTGACGTGCATATGAGGATAAACTTTCCACATACCTACGTTGACCTTCGGCATAAAGCGTATCAAAAGCTAAACTTGATTTACCAGAACCCGAAAGTCCTGTAATTACGACCAGCTTATTTCTAGGAATTACCACATCAATATTTTTTAAATTATGAAGTTTTGCTCCTTTTATTATTATATTTTTTTTGGGATCGATTACCCCTTTATTTTTATTGTTGACTGCTTTAACCATAAGCCTCAAATATAAATATAAGTGTCCAAAAAGCGAAGCATAACCACTACTGCTTTTTTGTTAAAATTTTAAGAAAACTAGTTGTTTCTAAATTTATTTATATATTTACAGCATTCTTAATCAAAATAATAAAGCCTATAGCAAAATATTACTTCATACATTTCATACTCTTTAAGAAAAAGTAATATTTATGGTTTTAAGAAAGCAAGAAGATTCAGTTTTAGTATCCGAGTATATAAAAGGAAACGAGCAAGCACTAGGTGTTTTAATTGACCGACATAATCAACGTATTTTTAGTTTTATATTTTCTAAAGTACTGGATAAAGATATAGCTAATGATGTTTTTCAGGACACTTTTGTTAAAGTAATTAACACATTAAAAAGAGGTCGGTACAATGAAGAAGGCAAATTTTTACCATGGGTAATGCGTATCGCTCATAATCTTGTAATTGATCATTTTAGAAAAGGTAATCGACTTCCTAAATTTGATGATAATGGAGAATTCAGTATCTTTTCGGTACTAAGCGACAATTCACTTAATGCTGAAAAACAACTAATCAAGAATCAAGTGGAAAACGATGTTCGTAATCTAGTACATGAACTTCCAGATGACCAAAAAGAAGTGTTAACTTTACGTATTTATAACGAAATGAGTTTCAAAGAAATCTCAGACAAAACTGGAGTAAGCATAAATACGGCATTAGGAAGAATGCGTTACGCATTAATCAACCTAAGAAAATTAATTGATAAACATCAAATAGTTTTAGTTAATTAGTGCAATAAAGGTTTTTTTTTATCGTTTAAAAGTAAATGTTAACGATAAAAGATACATAAATGGCTAAAATTTACTCCAAAGAAACTTCAAACGAAAACCAAAAATTGAAGCCCAAAGCAGAAACTCTTAATTTTATATTGAATTATTCTAAAGTAATTGATATTATAAAAACAGAAAATTTCATTATTCAAATTAGTAAAAATTAATTTGGTTATTTCCTGAACAATTATAATACTTCTTGATTTATTAGATAGGTAAATCAAGATTTAATTTATGTTCACTTATGTAACCAAAATAATCTATTTTGAAATGTTCGCTGTTCGTTAAAAATGCTCAAATAAAAATATAATTAATCCTGTATATTCTAACACTTCCATTATAAAACCAACTCAAAAGAATAGTTACAACTCACAATAATTTTATCTAATTTCAAAAAACAACTATTGATTACAAGCAATGAAGTAGGATTAATCTTTCTTTATTTTTTTAAAAATTAGCATTTTTAATCATATCTTATATGACAGCCGATATTTTATATCCGTATGTCTGTTTTTCAACTGTTTCTTCGCCTTAAAGCATCAAATCACTCTTAAATTTATTTATATATTTACACCGATCATTTAAGGAAAAGCCTATAGCAAAATAATACTTTATACATTTTATACTCTTTTAATAAAAAGTAATATTTATGGTTTTAAGAAAACAAGAAGATTCAGTTTTAGTATCTGAATACATTAACGGAAACGAGCAAGCATTGGGTGTTTTAATAGACAGACATAATCAGCGTATATTTAGTTTTATATTTTCTAAAGTACTTGATAAAGATGTAGCTAATGATGTTTTTCAAGATACTTTTGTAAAAGTAATTAATACTTTAAAAAGAGGTCGTTATAACGAGGAAGGTAAATTTTTACCATGGGTTATGCGTATCGCTCACAACTTAGTTATTGATCACTTCAGAAAAGGGAATCGATTACCTAAATTTGACGACAACGGAGAATTTAGTATATTTTCATTATTGAGCGATAACTCACTTAATGCAGAAAAGCAACTTATTAAAGAGCAAGTAGAAAGTGATGTACGTAATTTAGTTTATGAACTTCCAGATGACCAAAGAGAAGTGTTAACGTTACGTATATATAATGAAATGAGTTTTAAAGAAATCTCAGACAAAACTGGAGTAAGCATAAACACAGCATTAGGTAGAATGCGTTATGCACTTATTAATTTGAGAAAATTAATTAATAAGCATCAAATAGTTTTAGTAAACTAAACTGCATCATCTTCTTTTAATCAATTACTTTTAAATCTAATACTATTTTTTTTCAAGTGGTATCTTATACGATTTTAATTTAATATTTTCGCATAAAAGCATTAATATAATGGTGATTGCTAGTA
>NZ_JH621296.1 GCF_000255455.1 Aquimarina agarilytica ZC1
CAAGGACTGCCTCCGTCCACCGCTTTAATACCAGAATAGGAGGCATTTTTTGAACCTTTGTCCTTTTTTCTCTTTTTTCGGTTTCTTTAGTATCGTTTGTTTGTGTATAGGCCTTCTTTTTACGGTACTGCACATTATAGCCTTGGTACAAGGCTTGCTGCCAACGGATGTTTTGTGTGGTGGCGGTTTTTGATTCGGAAATGGCAAATAGGGGCGGAGCACATTCGGCATTGTGCTCAAAATAATAAATTTCGCTATAGCCATTGTTTTTAAACACCGAGGTCTGACTAATCCCATCGTTAATTACAGCCCGTACCCGCCAAGCATAATTTTTATCGGGCAGCAATGCTGGTTCGCCAGGACCATAGAGTAGGGTGGTTGCCCGTGTGGTGGTTTGATAATAGGGTCTGCTAGCTAAAAATGCAGTTTGCGGATCTACTAATTCATCCCAAACTTCGACTAAGGTAAATTCGTATTCCACATTAGTGGCATTCAAATGCCTTGGAGTCCATTGAAAAACAATATTCTGAGGTTCCTTTTGCGGGATGGCTTCTCCCCTTGAGGGCACATTTAAAAAAGGAGGATCATTAAGCACTAAAAAGGCTGTGGCACAACTTTTACGCGAAATAGCTTGTCCCGAGCGGCGATCAAATACCTCAAAACAAAATTGATACACCCCATCGGGTAAAGGTTGCCCGTATTGCTGCGGACTAATTCCTCGTAAATTTTGCAACTCAAAATACGCCTGTAAATCGGCATTGGTTAATCGCAGCGGAATTCCCCCATTTAAAAACACAGGCAAAGCGCCTACTACAACAGGAGCACTCTCAATAGCAAAACCAGCGGTATTGCTCATCGAAAATTTTAAGGTTACCTCGCGGTTACTTTCGGTAACATCGGATAATAATAAATTCACAATCACCTGCTCCCGAGCAGCATTTTGATAGTCCGATAAATTTAAACTATAAGGTGGTATCAACTGCGGCGTTACCTGCACCGGGAATACCTGTGCCTGTAGCGCTTGAAAAGCGAATATCCATATGAGTAATAGGTACTTTTTCATTCTTTTTTTGAGCGTAACCCCATGGGTCGGGCTATTCGATACAATTCCTCGCACTTCCTACGTCAGGCTGTGGGATTTTCTCTACTATCCCTTACGCTTTTTAATCAACTCAACTTAAAATTGCTTACTCATCTAAGTATTTGGATAAAATTGCTTTGTTTTCTTCTAAAACTTTAGCTAATTTTTTAATATCTAGAATTCCATCAGAGTTTTTGGCCTGAGATTTCAGTTTGTTTATTTCAGGGTAATTTTCGTTATTTCTCCTATTGTAAAATTCAAACAACAAATTAGCATTCGAATTTTCAAGAATTGATTTAAGTAAATTTATTTCATCGTTTGATCTGGTATTTTCCTTAAATGTAGAATCATCGTCTAAATAATAATCTGTAATAATTACTTTATTATTATCGGATGATTTATAACTTATTAATGAATGTTTTGTGTTGTTTATGGTAACAATTAGGCGTGTCTTTAATTTAATTTTGAAAGATGTAGACTCCGTTTTACTTTGAGAAAATTTTGATGAATATTTTTTTGAAATTAAAGCTTCAGGATTATTTCCTCTTATGACTTTAGTTATTAAAGAATCTTTCTGTTCAGAATCAATTGAATAATCATAAATATTTGAAAAAGAATACTCTTTAAAAAAACGAATTTTTCCTTTGCTCCCTTCATATTTACTATAATCTATTTGTGAAAATACTACACTATACCATAGAAAACTTAGCAATAACATTTTATTTCTCATAACATATTTATTTTACCAAGTCATTGGATCTTTATATAGATTTATCTTTTTTTGATCAATTACTGGATCATACCAAGAAACAAATTCTTGTTCTAACTTTTTTAAATCCAAACTCTCATTAATAGTAACTCTATCTCTTATAGAAACTATATTTGGATCATCTGAAGATCCTAAAATTATACCTTCAAGAATTTCAGACTTCATTCTCATTACAATTATAGAAAGTGTAGATAATGATACATGAGAAGTCCTTTGCCATCTTCCTTCTACTTTCTGCATTACATAGGATGCTGAAAGTGGTTCTTCATTTTCTTGATAAAAAAAGAACTTTATTATAGAAGTAGGTATATCTCCTAAATTAAAAGTTAATTTATGATGTAATTCAAAATAATTCTTATTCTTATCCATCGATTTGATTCTATCGAAATGACTTTGCTCTTGCTTATCTTTTTCTCCATTTAAAGTATTGTAATTAACCCACTTCTGATTAGAAGCTGATAAAATAGATTGCATTAATTGTTCTGGATATTTATTTTTCACTTCATTGAGATTAGAAATAGTAGCTTTTACTTTTAGTCTTGGTTCATATATGTGAAAACTTAATTCTTGGACTTCAGCATAACCTAAAATTAAATTAGATTGTTCTTTATTCTGAGCTTTCAAAAAAAAAGTCCCAAAAAAAATTAATGGAATAAATATTATATAGTATTTTCTATTTATCATATTTTCTTTTTTTAATTTTAAAAACTACTACTATTAATGTAAGTATTGCTATCAATAAAAATGATAATCGTAAGATAATATATGACCAAATTAGAGAATCTTTGAAATTTTCTTGACCATCTAAAATATATTTATTTTTAAGAACTGGATGATACCATATATTTATAGAGTCTTGATGTTTTTGGTAATACTCAGAAAACTGTAAAATATTTGATTTTACTTTTTTAGCCTTGTAAATACTGTAAGTATTATCTTCAATTATTAGCTTGCCTTTAGGGTTTTTAAAAAAAACAGTATAAATAAGGCGATCTTTACCTGATTCTGTTAAAACATCCCTGCTTTTAATTAAAGAATCAACAACTACTCTTTTCTTAACATACTCACTTCCTTTTTTTAAATCATTGTAAATATCATAACTATCACTCCAATCTAATATTTGAAAGAATAAATTAAAAAATAAAAAAATAAAAATAATCGATTTAATTTTTTTCATACATTCAGAATAAACAAATTATAATTCAATTCTATCTGATACTTCAATTTTACCTCTCCAATCAACTAAATCAAATTTCAAAAAACCTTTAGACTTAATTTTAATATGTGCCGCTAAAATTACAGGGGGTATGTATATTAAACCTTTGATTTTTTCATCTTTAAAACTATATTTATACTCACCAGCTAAACAACCTTCTGCATACCCTTTAACATCAAAATCAACTTGATTTTTTGCTACTAATAATTTTGATCTTAAACCGGTCTCAATACAACCCTTACTTATTATTTTCAAATATGGATCTTTACCTTTATAAATATTTTCTTCAACAAATTTATAACGTTCGACACCTCCTTTAACCTGTGCCTGAACTTTAAACATCAAATATGCTCCAACTTGGAAAATACCTGCCCTTTCTGCTAATTTGAATACTGGGTGAGTAAAAGATACTTCTGCCATCTCGGCTTTAACTCCTGCCGTTACCGAAGCTTTTTCGAAAATTTTATATAATCTTGATTCTGAATCCTCTTCATTGTATTTTTGACTAGAAACTCTTATTGGGTCAATCTTAAACTTAGTCTTTTCATTTAACCCTAACGCATTATTGATTTTATCTAAAACCTTAAGATTCTTTTCAATTTCCATTAACTTATCTTTAATTAATGAACTTATCGCAGGAGGCATAAATTCAAAGGTTTTAATTTCACCGTCAACAAAAACAACTTCCACATTTTTAACTTCATTTTTGGGTTCGCCAGCTTCTACAGCAGTAACATGTGGTTCTTCTCTTTCCCAAAGAGATCTTGTTATATTAACTTTTCCATAATCAAACTTCCTCTCTCCATTAATATTATTATAGTTCCAAACAATGTCATTTTTATTAAATGAATTTTTATTTATGCTAGGAGATGTTGTTATACTATAGTTTATGAGTCTTTTTCGATCGTTAGGGGATGTTATTCCAGGCACTTTAACTAAATATAAAGTTTCATTACTTTTTGCTATTCTTTTTTTACTACGTCCATCAGTTGCATAAAGTTCTTCTAGCTTAAACTCATTATTTTTTGCTATTTCAACTTTAACTCTCAATTCTTTCATTTTTTCTTTATCGGGAAAGTTATCGGCATCATTCCAATATTGAACACCTATATAAAATTCAGAAACATCTCCCATTAATTTATGAGAAACCTTTTTCCCCTCTCCAATTATAGACGATGCTACTTCTGTATTTTTTGTAGCATATCTATCCCATACAATTTTAGCTGTTTTAGCTGCTCCAAAAAACTCTAATAATTCTTCTTCTACAGAATTATCATATTTTATCTTAATACTATCCCCATCCTTATATTTTTCATCTCTAAAACTAATAAATGGCTCACCTTCGCCTTCATCCTCACTTTCGGGCACATCAACTTCTGGTGTATCTGTATCTGTTGGTGGAGGATCTTCGGATATGATTTCTTTAATCTCTTCCACTAGTTCTTTTACCTTTTCTGGCTCTTCTTCAACCAGCTCTTCTAGCTGTTCTATTTTTTGGATAACTTCCGCTTTTTTTTCAGGAGATAATTTCTCTAATTTATCTTTTATAATTTCGACAAACTCCGATACGGTATCTATTGTCCAAACACCCACATCCTCCAACACCTCCAACTCATCACTAATATCATCCACATCACCCCAATCTTTATCGTAATCCGTTTCTACAACGCCTTCGATTAATTGGTAATCGGAGTTGAGTTTGATGTTATTAAAAATCACTTTAATTCGGGTGTCGGCTAGGTATGGCACTGTTATAAATCCCCAACCGCTATAGGTGCCATTAGCTCCTAATACTGGCGCTCCAGATCCTGGCTCGCCCGATACGCGATTCCCTTGGGCTATAAATTTTACAGTGACTGGGAAATCCCCTGCCGTAAATACTTCATTGACCCCCAAACGTTCTAAAGGCTCTTGATTATTGATTTGTATGTTAGGTAAAATACCACACTGGTAACCCGAGGCTTGGTCGTTACTACTTGCCGTGGTAAATTCTTGAATATTACCATAAGCAAAACCGCCATTGGGGCGACATCTTCCGCCTACTCTAAACTCGTAAGTCGTGGCTTTTTCTAAATTAAAAATAGTGGCTTGCTCGCTAAAGGTCTTAATTTCGAACCAAGGACTGCCTCCGTCCACCGCTTTAATACCAGAATAGGAGGCATTTTTTGAACCTTTGTTCTTCTTTCTCTTTTTCCCCTTTCTTTTGGTTTCTTTAGTTTCGTTTGTTTGTGTATAGGCCTTTTTTTTACGGTACTGCACATTATAGCCTTGGTACAAGGCTTGCTGCCAACGGATGTTTTGTGTGGTGGCGGTTTTTGATTCGGAAATGGCAAATAGGGGCGGAGCACATTCGGCATTGTGCTCAAAATAATAAATTTCGCTATAGCCATTGTTTTTAAACACCGAGGTCTGACTAATCCCATCGTTAATTACAGCCCGTACCCGCCAAGCATAATTTTTATCGGGCAGCAATGCTGGTTCGCCAGGTCCATACAATAAAGTGGTTGCTCGTGTGCTGGTTTGGTAATAGGGTCTGCTGGCTAAAAATGCGGTTTGCGGATCTACTAATTCATCCCAAACTTCGACTAAAGTGAATTCATATTCCACATTAGTGGCATTCAAATGCCTTGGAGTCCATTGAAAAACAATATTCTGAGGTTCCTTTTGCGGGATGGCTTCTCCCCTTGAGGGCACATTTAAAAAAGGAGGATCATTAAGCACTAAAAAAGCTGTGGCACAACTTTTACGCGAAATAGCTTGTCCCGAGCGGCGATCAAATACCTCAAAGCAAAATTGATACACCCCATCGGGTAAGGGCTGTCCGTATTGCTGCGGACTAATTCCTCGTAAATTTTGAAGCTGAAAATACGCCTGTAAATCGGCATTGGTTAATCGCAGCGGAATTCCTCCATTTAAAAACACAGGCAAAGCGCCCACTACAACAGGAGCACTCTCAATAGCAAAACCAGCAGTATTGCTCATCGAAAATTTTAAGGTTACCTCTCGGTTACTTTCGGTGACATCGGATAATAACAAATTCACAATCACCTGCTCCCGAGCTGCATTTTGATAGTCCGATAAATTTAAACTATAAGGTGGTATTAACTGCGGCGTTACCTGCACTGGGAACACCTGTGCCTGTAGCGCTTGAAAAGCGAATATCCATATGAGTAATAGGTACTTTTTCATTAGCAACAAGTATTCGGTGTTTTGTAATTACTAAGATGAGTTCTCGATACACTTAATTTTTTACCAAAAATCAAGCACTCGAACCAATAGTAAGCAGTTATGTAATTTACTATAGAAGTATAAACAGAGACTATTAAATGACAATAAGTAGCGATCCAAAGCAGGGCTTTGAAATACTTTTCTTCAAAATAATTCGCAAAAAATTGAAAGCAGGAGTGCAGGCACGTAGCGACGCAATTTTTTGAGAATGGTTTTTTGATGTTAATCGAAAAAATTTCTAAGAAAAGGCATCTTTTCTTTTGTTTCGTTTTCTTTGGATGAGCAAAGAAAATGAAAAAGCCGAATAGTACGGAAATGCTTTTGATTATGAATTGTTGAATCAATAACGCAGTTCTCGATACACTTAATTTTTTTTCAAAAACTAAGCACTCGAACCAGTAATAAGCAGTTATGTAATTTACTGTAGAAGTATATACAGACACTATTAAATAACAATGAGTAGCGATCCAAAGCAGGGCTTTGAAATACTTTTCTTCAAAATAATTCGCAAAAAATTGAAAGCAGGAGTGCAGGCACGTAGCGACGCAATTTTTTGAGAATGGTTTTTTGATGTTAATCGAAAAAATTTCTAAGAAAAGGCATCTTTTCTTTTGTTTCGTTTTCTTTGGATGAGCAAAGAAAATGAAAAAGCCGAATAGTACGGAAATGCTTTTGATTATGAATTGTTGAATCAATAACGCAGTTCTCGATACACTTAATTTTTTTTCAAAAACTAAGCACTCGAACCAGTAATAAGCAGTTATGTAATTTACTGTAGAAGTATATACAGACACTATTAAATAACAATGAGTAGCGATCCAAAGCAGGGCTTTGAAATACTTTTCTTCAAAATAATTCGCAAAAAATTGAAGGCAGGAGCGCAGGCACGTAGCGACGCAATTTTTTGTGAATGGTTTTTTGATGTTAATCGAAAAAATTTCTAAGAAAAGACATCTTTTCTTTTGTTTCGTTTTCTTTGGATGAGCAAAGAAAATGAAAAAGCTGAATAGCACGGAAATGCTTTTGATTATGAATTGTTGAATCAATAATACAGTTCTCGATACACTTATTTTTTTATCAAAAATCAAGCACTCGAACCCAAAACCGCTATGTACAAACAAACTACTCATACTATTTAATCAATAATTACTTTTCGAATAGCACCACCACGAGGGGTTTCTACAATTAACAGATAAATCCCCGAACTTAATTGTAAATTAAAATCGACCAAATGATCAACAGCAACAGTACTTTCCTTTTCGGTAATTACACTTCCATCGACTAATGAAATTAGTCTAAGTTTTGCCGATGCTTCGCTTTGTAAAGCCATTTTTACTTTAAAAATACCTTTACTAGGGTTTGGAAAAACGATCAACTCTTCAATAAAATCTTGATTATTGATCGCATCAGCAGCAGTAATAGTTCCTTGAGCTACAAAAATTTGTTTTTCAAAATCCTGAAAACAATCTCCTTGATAAGCGCGCATCCCAATGGTATAATTTCCTTCTTCTGCAAAAATTAAAGATAAGAAATCATCGTCATCGTTCATTACCGTAATGCCTTCGGGAACCACCCAATCAATTTTATCAGCTTTTGGTTCTGTAACATTAATAAGTGCAATTTCTTGATTGGTATAAGCACTTGAAGTAATTAAAAAGTCGGCATCAATTTCTACATCATTTACCGTTACATTCACCGTATCACTAATTTGACAACCCAACGAATTTGTAATAGTCGCGGTATATATTCCCGCCTCGGTTAAACTCACTGAAGGGTTGGTATTCGTATAGCCTTGATCGCTTGTCCATTGGTAAGTAGCTCCTAAATCGTCAATACTGATATCTAAAGCCAAGGCTTGATCAATGCAAATGGTACGGTTATCCCCTAAATCAATAGGAATAGGTTCTGGATCGATTAATTCAAAATCTTGGAAAAAGCTACAACGGCTGTTTCTGATATTAGAGTCGGTCACTTTTAATCGATAGGTTCCCTTTGTAAGGTTTGAAGTAGTATTTGTTACGCCACCATGCTCCCATTCATAAACATAAGGAGGTACTCCACCAGTAATACGTACCTCGATACGACCATCGGTGCCATCAACACATGTCGGATTCTTTTGTTCTACTATTTCTAATTCCATATCACCCGGAGGGGCAATAGTGATTTTTTCCGTAGCTTGGCAACCTCTGGCATCCATAACTTCGACAAAATAGTTGCCTGGCACCAAATTACTCTGTGTAGTTGGGGTAGTATCACCCGATGACCATTCAATGCTATACGGAGCAATTCCGCCAGTAATGGCAACACTTGCCGAAGCATCATTCCCTGCACTACAGGTAACCTCTGTATTGCTAAGTTGGAGTACGAGTAATTCAGGTTCTTCAAAATCAAATTCGATATCTGTAGCTGCTTCTAATACATCCCCTTGATAACTCCCAATGGTAGTACCTAATTGGTCAATAACGTTAAAGGCATACAAGCCATCACTTAAATTATTCGCTGTGGCTTCAGTTTGTTCGTCCAATACTTCCCAAACACCTGCATCATTTCTTTTTTTCCATATATAGGTGTACGGAGCGCCTGTAGAAAAAGGCACCCCTCCTTTTACAGTAGCCTGTAAAATTCCATCACTATATTCGTTAAGATGTACATTGGCTTGGTTACATGAAATTTCTTGAACAATAGCAATACTAGCCGTTATAGGTTCATGAATTACAAATTCACTATCAATAAAAGTACAGCCAGTTTTTGTAGTAGCTTTATTAAAATTCGCATCCTCTACACTTAAAAAATATTTACCTGCACCTATAGTGTTTAAACGTACTGTAAAAACACCCGAAGGAGATACATTAGTGGTTGTTTGTCCGTTTAGCAGCTCTCCATCTAGGGTTTCCCAACGATAAGTATACGTGTCATTGGCAAATGATGTACCCCCAGTAATTTCGGCTTCGATCCATCCATCGGTATTGCCATAGGCTGTAGGTCGATCAAATTGTGGATAAGTTATACGAAGTGGCTGTAAAGGCTGTTCAACTTCAATAGTTTGAAAAGCGGTACAGTTACGACTATCCGTAATTAAAATTTCGTAAGTGCCTATCGGTAAATCCGCGATTCGAGATGTACGTGTAGTATTATCTATTTCTTCATCACCAGTGCTCCAGGATACTAAAAACGGAGGTGTACCCCCTGAAATTTCAGCAGCTACCCAAGCATCACTACCCTCAATACAAAAAACATCCTGTTTAGTTAAAGTCACTTCCAATAACTGAGGGGCTACTAAATCAATAATTTTATCATTAGGAGTAACGAGAACATTATTCACATACGTCCCAAAAATAATTCCATTACGGTCTTCGATATTTACAGCATATTCCCCTTCGTCCAAACCGCTAGCTACTGCAGTAGTTTGTGAAGGTAGCACTTCAAAAAGTCCTGTAACTTCGTTTTTCTTTTTCCACGTGTATATATAAGGAAGTCCTGTAGCAAATTGCACCCCTCCCGAAGCGGTAGCGGTTAATTCTCCATCGGCAAATGGGTTGCCATTAGCATTCGTTGGGTTACAGGATATAGGTTTTGTTTCGGCAACACTTAATTCAAGTGGCGTAGGATCTTCCAACTCAAAAGTATCACTAATAATACAGCCCGATTTATTGATCGCCTCCGTATGATTCGCATCGGTAATAGTTAAGGTGTACACACTAGTGCCCACATTATCCAAACGCAAAGTGAAGGTATCCGTAGTGATATCAAAACTAGTGGTTACGTTAGCTGTTACACTACTACCACTACTATCGGTCCATGTAAAGTTATACGTATTATCTGCAAAAATAGTTCCCCCTGTCACCGTGGCTTCAATAAAACCATTAGTAAAGCCTGCTGCGGCGGGTTGGTTAAAATTAGAAGGATAAGTAAGCTCTAATGGTGTATTCGGTTCGGTAATCGTATAGGTTTTAAAGGTACTACAGCCTTTAGCATCCGTAATGCGAACGCTATAATCGTCTGCTATTAAATTTTCACGTATTAAACTGGTATTTGTTGGGGCATCTGTCCATTGTATGGTATAGGATGCTGGACTAGTTGGAAAAGGATTTCCTCCACTAATATTTAATTGAATTCGCCCATCATTACCTCCATGGCAACGCACAGGTGTTAAATTTTCTACAATGTCTATGGGCGTAGGCTCTACCAAATCAAAAGTAGCATCGACACTTTTAGTTCTTTCTGCATCCGTCGCCCCAAAAGAAACCCCATTTTTATCGGTAACACTTACGGCATATGCTCCAGCTTCTCTATTAGACAATGTAGCGCTGTTTTCGCCAGGCAATACCTCATAAACACCCGTAGTTTCGTTTTTCTTTTTCCATACAAAAGTGTACAAATTACCTCCATTAGAAATAGGATCAAAAGGGACTCCTCCAGTAACTAGAGCTGTTAACACCCCATCGGTGGATTTATCAGTTGATGTATTGGCCGAATTACAGGATATTTCGGTGGTCTCATCAATGCTCAAGGTAATAGGGGTGGGCTCTCCCAAATCGTACTCGCTTGCATTAATAAAACAAGCTTGTTTATTGGTTGCAGCAGCATGATTATTATCATATACACTTAAAAAATATTTCCCTTTAGGAACATCCGTTAGGGTAATTCGATAATTAATTTTACCCGTCCCATCAATTTCTGTTTGTGTGTTTACTGTGGTTAAGGCATCTCCATTTAAATTTTTCCAAGTAAAGGTATACGGCTCAGCACCTAGGCTTTCATTAGGCGTTCCCCCTGAAACTACGACTTGTATTTGTCCATTGGAGAATCCAAAACCGGTAGGATCCATCGAATTTTCATCAACATCTGTATGTGTTAGTGGGCTTTCTGGTTCGTTTATGGTTATTGGTATTATAGTTTCATTACCAAGCATTGTTTCTCCACCAATAGTTATTTCATCTTTTGCCACACACCCATTTCCATCACGAATTTTAATTTCGTAAGTACCTGCAGTAAGGTTTTTGATATCTGTATGACTATTTTCATCAAAAGATTGCCAATCAGACTCACTTACAGGAAATGGTTCGGGTACTTTTCGAAGTAAATAACTGTAGCCATTTTGTGTCCCACCTGCTGCATTAATACGAATAGCTCCATCATTACCTCCAAAACAGAACACATCTGTTTTAATTGGCGCTGTTTGAAAAGATACTGGTCTATTTCTACCTAATGAGAACGTGGCTTTATGTTTAACCGAATCTGAAAAATAGATACTAGAATCAGCTAAATAAGCTACTTCAAAAGCATTTGGAATATCCGATGCTGGCAATCCAGTAATTTCAATTTGCCTAGGATTTTTAAATGCATTTTGATCAATTAAATCTTGCTTAGTAAACGAGGCAATTAATTCTCCAGGTCTTGTTTTATCCCTAATAACAATTCCTAACTCATCATTTACCAGATCAATATCATTATCTAAATTAATGAGTAGTTTTCCATCTTCGGTATCAAAACATGTTGTTTGTGTTGGTATTACTGAGGTGATATGAGGGGCTGATTTTTTGATGTTGTAGGTTATAAAATCACTATTTGCTGCATCACATGGTCTTAATCTAAAACGAATCTCTTTACCAATCACACTTTCATCTAAAAAATCAGAAATTTTTATAGTGGGTTGTCTTGTATTACGAACTGGCAAATCAACCCAGTCTGTCGCAGGAACTCTACAAGGCTGTCCAGTTCTAGTTGGTCTATTTCTTCTGCAATTATCTCTATCACGTGCACTTAGATTAGGATTTCGTATGGTTCTAGTCGCTGATTCAAAACCATATTGCCAATTATATACACTAGCATTAAGCCCCCTTGTTGCATCTAAAGTAAAATTATTATCGAATCCAATTGAATTTTGAGATACTTCTTCCATTAAGTCTTCAGCTGTATTAAATCGTTCAACTTTTGGTATTGGAGTAACTTCGTAATCAAAAATTACTCTAGTCGTTAAATCTGAATGAGCTGTTAATCTTTCATCAAAATGAGCATTAAAACATCGATTAGGTATTGATTTAGGAAAATCATCACTTCTCTGCTGTCGATTTTTGCTACACTTTCCTCCACTTTCGTCTTTAGCATTCATATGAACATTAATTCTATCTAATATCCCATCTATAGTGTAAGTTCCATTAGGACCACCCTTTGAATACGTACCATTCTTAAAATGAATAATTTCTGTAGATACATTATCTGTGTTTATGAGATGTACAAATACATAATCATGACACCTTCCATCATCAAAATGAGTAGGATGAGAAAAATTAGAAATTCGAACAACAGTTCTTTGGGAATAACAAATGAATGATAATAAAAAAAGGTACAAGAATAAATATTTTTTTTTCATAGACTTCATTTAATAAGTTATTACCTCTTTTTTAAATTCAGTATTTCCCGAATTATCAAGTGCTTTAAAGGTATAGGTATACACATTACCAGGGTTTACTTTGTTATCTTCAAAAACTTGAATTTTAGCCGAGTATTGCCTTAATAATACTGGTTTTTCTTCATTTTTAGCTTTGTAAATGGATAATTCAGCTACCTGATCTGCTAATGCCCAAGTCAAATCGATTTTGTTATTTACCCGATCTGCTATACCTGCGGCTCGTTTTATTAATTTGGGAATTTCTTTACTTCCTTTAGCAGTTACTGTTATGGGGGTAGCAGGTTCCGATAATAAACCACTTTCATCTTCAGCAAAAATAGCGTAGCGGTAACGCTGATTACTTTTTAACGAAGTATCTGTATAAGTTTCTTCACTTATAGCATTAAAAATGAGCTCCCAATCACTTTCATTATCATTTAAGGATTTTCGGAATAATTTATGTGTGGCTACATCCTCACTATTACTTGGAATCCAGTTCAAGGTGACCTTTCCGTCTTCTATATGGTACTTAGAAAAAACAGGCGATGCTGGTGGTACTATATCGGGCTTTTTTACTACTAAGACTTCTGAGAAATCAGACATATTGTAGCGTTTGTCCACGGCCACTACTTTATAGAACACTTTTGCATTTAAGGATTTTAATTGCACATGATCGGTAAAATTTTCTATTGAAATCGGACTAATAGTCAATTGCGAATACTCTTCTTTTTCAATATTTGCTCGAAACACACGATAGCCTAGCAGGTCATTTTCCAAATTTTTTGCCCAAGCTATATTAACCACTCCAGTAGTATCAATGCTGGCTTGTAAACCTACCGGTGGTATAGGCGGGATAGAGTCAATAGTTTGCACAAAAGCGGTTAATGAAGTTGTTTTTTGATTGTTTTTGCCAATAGCAGAAATGCTAAAATAATTTGAAGGTGCCAGCTTTTTTACGCTCACATTTCGCTTGTTTACAGGAATCCCTTTTTGTAGTATTTTAAAAGGTCCCTTTACGGTAGGTCCACTATTCAACTCAAAACTCGTAATTTCATTTTCGGCTTCTTTTTTAAATTCCCATACAATTTCGGCACCACCATCAGCGGTTAATTTATGAGTTTTAATATGCGGAACTGCTTCGAGTTTTTTAAAACCACTAGCTGCAGTTGTTTCCGAAGGTTCACTTTCTTCTCCAAAAGAAGAAACTCCGATAACCCGATACTGGTACTTTTTATTATTCTGAGCAATCGAATCAATATAAATCATTTTTTTAACCTTGCTATCGGGACGGTCATTCATATTCACTAAAGGTTCTTTGTTAAGGCGTTGAAACTTGGACCCATCTTCGGATCGCTCTACAAAATAGGCTACATATAAATTTTTAAATAATTCATATTCCCACGACAATAAAATGCTTTTGTCTTGTCCCACACTATACAAATCTATAGGTTTAGGTAGTACTTCTTTTTTTGATACTCCTTTTACAAAAACACCTCCCGATTCAATTTCTAAAATTTCTTTAGGCGTATTGGGTATCACTTTATAAAAATAATCTTCATTTGCTTTAACATTACTATCCACAAAACCCAAACCAGCTTTAACAGCTGCTTCAAAATTCATATCTGCCGCAAAAAGCCCAAAAGCAAAGCGCTGCTCCACTTCCCGTGCTTTATTTATAATTTGCATCAAACCATCTTGATTATTAGTGCCTTCTACAGTAAAACTTTCTCCATACATAGCTTGAGCTAAAATAGCTGCATAATCATTGGCTGTAGCTAAAGACTCCCAATTACTCAAAGGATCTGGAAGTATCGGATTTTTTCCAAGGCTGATCTTTTCAGTTGTAGTTAATCGAACTCCATTTCTTGAAATGGTATAGCGCTCCAAACTATACCCATATTTTACACCTTTTAACCAAGCACTAGGCGTTGTGGTTGCCCAACGTAATAGAATTTGATTCCCCTGATGACGAGACAATACTTTTACCGCTGCTTTTTCTGTTTGACTAAACAAAGAAAAGGCTGAGATAAAAATGTATATGTATATGATAACCCTCATAGTGTTTTATCTAAATCGTAATGGGTTGGTGTAATTAAAAATAAAAGATGAATTCTTTTTATTACCTGGCAATACATAATTTAATTTAACATCATATTTCCCATTTCGCATTTGTAAAAAATCGGCATCAATAATATCAAGTGCTGTTTGTGTACTTGGGATAAGGCCGTTAGTAAAATCATTTAAAACACGATCTCTAATACTTACATAATCTTCCTTATAAATTAAAGCCAAATCATAACGGAATGGGAAACGTGTTTTTCGCCAATTGATATCCACATCATGCTCTAAGCTAGTCAAGTAACTCGTACTTAAAATTAAAGCTTTACTAGGCTTAAAACCATATATTTTAGGGTCGCGACTAATTGTATATTTACTAGTTAATGGATGCTTTTGATATAATATCGGATCAATATCTTTGGTAAAATAATCATCTTTTAACGTGGCCTCAGCCACCACTAAGGGTTTGTTATCAGAATAAGTATCCCCAACAAGCTCCATTAGTTCGTAACCTTCGTTGGGATTAATTTTAGCACTTAAGAAAATAGCTTCAAAACGTTGATCAAAAAGGTGATTTGTAGTTTTTATGCTTCGCATTTTACTCACAAAAGTAGCATACTCGCTAGTGCCAAAATTGTATGTTAAACGTTCAATTTCACCAGTATTGGACACCTCATTTGCTTGGTTCTGGGTTACCACAAAAGTGTTATCATTATCTAAATTTGTTGCTGTCTCTTTTTTCTTCGTTTTAGTAGTTGAATGAGTACTAGCATTTTTAGGATAACTATTAATCGTCATAGTATAGCCTGTTTTATTGGCTAAATTTGTCATGGCATAGTTTACCTGATTATCAGAAAGATTATAATTCATTTCGGTAATAGTGTTTTTATCATTTTCATCGGTAAGGGTTACCTTACTTTCCCATTGTGCGCTATCAAATAAATAATCTTGTCCTCGCTTTAATTTGATATAGCCTTTTTTGTATTCTTTCGCATACACAAATTTTTGATTCACTACCGGGTAACAATACTTAATGTTATGCAATGGGATGTGCGTTGGTGCTTCACCGGTAGTAAAATTACGTTCTTCGCGCTCCACCGCTTTTTGACCATCAACATTTACGGTTTGAAATACCCCATTTACTTTTTCTAAAAAACTAACTTCGGCCACTACTTTGAGTTTGGTATTAGGCGGCAATATATCGGTTGAATAAAAAGTAACTCGATCCTTGCTCGTTGCCCATTCCATTTCACCTTCAATTAGCTTACCTGATTCGTCTGTAACTTCAAATTTATCAAGCAGTACCTTGTAGGTTTTATCACTTTGATCATCCGGAATAATAATCGGTTCGTTTACTTTCATACTAAAAGCCGCTTGTGGGGCTGCAAAAACATCAACGTCATCGGTATTTTCTTTGGGGGTTAGCCCTGTAATCATTTTAATGCCGCCAAGTGGAGAGGCATTTTCCAATTCACACACCTCACCAATTTCTAGCTTAAAGCGAAAACGTCCTTTTACCAAACCACCTAATAAATTATAATAGCCCCCCAAATAGCCTTTGATCCAAATAGGATTAGGGGCTTTGGCTTGCAGTAATACCGCTGCACCTGCACTAATTATAGGGATTTTCTTTTTTACAAAAAATAATTTAATACGAATACCCAGCTCACCTTGTAAATACACATAGGCCTGACCATTAGCATACCAACCATCGATCCCTATCTGTTTGCCTGTATTTTTACATGAGGCCTCTCCGTAATCACGTAGCATAATATCAAAACCTGCTCCTGCCATAAAGCGTGCATAAAAAATGAGAAACCGCAAATCGCCCGTATCTACTTTAAAATTTGTTCCAAAAGCAAAACCTTTACCTGAACTTAGCGCATTTTCATCGCGCATATAATCCAATTCGCTAAGTTCCACACCCAAAATTTCTGCCACTTCCGGTGGCGGTGGCGGACTGCCTTCCAAACGATCGCCCACCATAAAATAACCTGTAGTTTCTACAGATATAGGACCCACCCCTAAACGTAAACCCACTCTTTTAGAGGGCGTTCCTAAATGCGCATACCATTCCTTTTTACTTACATGTATCACTCCCCAACCAGCTAAGCCGCCAGGGCCGTATCCCTGAAGAAATCCTCCAGGAGTGTTTACATACAGTTCCATATCGGCATGAAACGAATCATTTACAAAATCAAAATTGACTCCAATTTTACCTTCTATTGTTGCCGTTGCAGCTGCGGACTTGGGATATTCTTCTGTTGATTTATCTAAAAAAGTTTTTCCAGCTTTACTATCCATCACTCCTTGTAGGGCTTCGTTATTAACCATTCCTTGAAGTTGATCTTGCATAGCCGAGGCAGGATTAGCAAACTCGAGTGCTTTCATGACTTTAGCTTCGCCAAAAAAGCCTAAGCGATTCATACCTCCTTTTTTATTAAATTCAATTTCAAATCCAGCACCAATACTCACTGCAGTTTCGTCCCCTATTGAACCTATGATCATAGCCTTTACACCCAACCCAGAACGATCACTAGGAATATAAGAAAGTCCCGAAGGTGAAAATTCGGAAGCTGAAACCCCCTGCCTACGGGTCATTCGATATGATGCGCCACCTGCAAAACCAGAAAGCTGTACTGGACCTATATTAATTTTAAGTCCACGTACCGAAGCATCCACATACCAATAACGAAAATCTTTTTTACCAAAAATAGCCTTGGTCGTTATGGGGCCAAAACCACCAAAAGTTCCTTGGATTTCTGCCGCAAAGCCATTTCCATATTCCGGGTCATTGCGCATTAATTCTAATGCACCATTTAATTGGACGCCTCCTAAATCGGCATCAATAGCAATAGCAGCCAAGTCTAATCCTTTAAATCGCCAACGTTGTTTGCGATCTTCGTCACTAATTTCTCCTTGTATCTTTAGCCGTGTAGACCCACTAAAGCCTTTACTCATTAAATTGATGCTCAACCCAAAAATCAAACTGGTTTCATACTCATTAGCCACCAAAGCAACTTCGGGAATAGATACGGGAAAATTACTAAATTTACCCGCTTTTTTATATCCAAAATAATCTGCCTGTAGTATGGGAGATGTGGTTTGTAAAACTAAATTTTGAAATTGAACGCCCTTAAAATTAGTAAGGGCTTTTTCATCAGTTTCTGGATTATTCTTGGCACTAATATCCAAATACCCATTGAGTATAGCTCGAGGTCTAAAATTTCCGTTTTCGACTAAAAGTTCCACACTTGAATTAGGCGCTAATTGAGCCTTGGCCTGAAAGACATCGAAATTGAGTTCTTCCAAAGTGGATACACTAAGCCCATATTCTTCTTCACTAATAATACCGCTATAGCCTAAACCTAAAGTTTCTATTTTTTCGCCTTTGGCATTAGTTGCCTTGGCATTTTTGGACACTGGTAATACAATAGCGCCACTAAAATCTGCTCCAATTAAGTTGTTAGCCGCCAACTCCAAGCCAAATTTATCTACCGAATAGGCCCAGGCTTTTGTATTTGAGGTACGGCCAGATTTTAATGGAATCAAATTTTCGACCGAAAAATACCCCGAAACCCCGTGATTATCAATAATCATATTTAAGGCATTAAAAGTAACCCGCTTGTTTTGGGAAATACTTTCCTCGGTTTTAAATTCTTTAGGCAAGGCAATTTGGAGCGATTGCACATATACGCCTCGCCAAGCTTCGCGGTTAGGTTGTAGTAAGCCCTTTTCTTCGTAAAAATTAGGAAAATTCACCTCTGGTGTTCGCAAATCACTAAAATCAAAAGTAGCTTGATTTGCCGTAAACATAAACTTATCCGGGTGCTTAGTCAATACAAAAGGGGAGAGGCTTAATTCAATAACCAAATCATTCCAGTCGGAACCGACCATATTAAAATTACCACGTACCCTGTTAGGTATTTGTACTTTTTTTTGAGCCGAATTAGTATACATTCGCGTCTCTGGTGCTAAATTTCCTTCATTATCTACAGGCAAAAGCATTTTTCGCGAAAATTGCACCTCTCCTTGCAAACCTAATTCCTTTACGCCATCGCAATCAATAGTGATGTAGGTATTGTTTTGGGTAAGTCCTGTTTCCATATCAAAACCTCCTTTTAATGAAAACAACCAATTTCCTTTGTTAAACGGAATAAATACATCCCCTAATAACACCAAATTGGCTTGACCAATTAATCCACCGCTATGAGAAAGTTTTACATTGTTTGCTCCAAAAAACAACTGTATAGGCTCGCCTCGCTCATCAGTCTGTGGTAATTTGATACGTGCAAAAACAGTAAGTTCGGTGTAGTCTTTGGTAAACCTTGCTTTAGCGAAACCTATTTGGTAGGTAACCCCGCTAACTTCGTGCTGAATACCTACTGGCAAGGTTTGAATATCTTCGTTAGAAAAGGTATCCACCCACTTCCCTGTCTCCTCAACTTCGTTAATTACCCCCTCTGCTTCTTGTCGATTATTTTCAACTTCTTGAAGAATTGGGTATTCACTATTTATTTGCTTGAAAGAAAATTCCGAAGCATTAGAAGTGTATTGAAATTCCTTGTCAGTTGTCGGATATTTTTTATCCAGCTCAAACAATTTTTGTTTTAGCAGTTTATTAACATTAAGCAGGGTCCTTTTAGTTGAAGTGCTTGTAATCAAGGAATCTTTAACAATAGCTGCGTGAACACTACTTGAAAAAAGGCTACTGACAATAAAAAAGAATAGAAGTAGTTTTTTTTTCATTTAAATAGCATTGTTGGTTACAAGTAAATTTTACACTTAAGAATATCTGGTAAAAATAAGCACTTGAATCTTATAATGTTATCTTTATATTGAAGGAATATTCCTTCAAATATAGAGCTGATTTTTTAGGATTTATAGCTAGTTTTGCCGCAATCTAATTTAAATACACAAATTAATTATGAAAAAAATCATTTTAGGTCTTGGAATAGCTGTAGCTACTTTATTTTCTTGTAGTAGTGATGATGCTAATTCTGACTCAACAAATAATGAAAACGAAAGTATTTTAGGTAAGTGGAAATTAGTATCACTCATCGAAAACAACGAACAAAAAATATTAGATGACTGTGAAAAAAAATCAATAGTAGAATTTACAGAAACAATTTTTGTGAACAAACTAACATCTAATAAGGATGGTGAGTGTAAGCTTGACGTAGCAGGTAATACTCCTTATAAAATCAAAAATGATCTAATTATTTTTGGAAATGAAACTGATGAAGAGTCTCCTACATTTTCTCTTAGTAACAATAGGCTTACTATTACCTACAAAGTTATTGAAGATGGCGATGAACCCTTAGTTGAAATCTTTGAACGCACTACTGATGATTTCTTTGTAGAAGCAATAACTCCAGAAATAACGGGCATTACCAAAGATCAAATTAAAGGAGGTTATAACCTAGTTTTTGAATCAGAAAATGGAGAAGTTATAGCACTTGATGATTGTAGAAAAAAAACAGCACTAGAAATAACTGATGATGTATTTAAGCAACTTTATTTTTCTGGGAGTGATGTTGATAATTGCGGAAATGGAGGCTTAATTACGGGTAGTTATATCATTCAAAACTCTTCACTTTTAGTAAAAGCTAATGATGGTGATTTTGAAACAGAAGTTACTTTTGAAGAAGATTTACTTATTTTTACTGAAAAAGTAGAGGATGATGAGATTTACGTAGAAAAATGGAAAAAAACTACAGAGGATTTTCCAACAATAGAAGAAGAGGAAGAAGAAGTAACTATACAATCCCCTATAGTTGGTGAATGGCAATTGATTTCTATTTTAAACAAAGATGGTAAGGAAGATATTCAGGAGTGTGAAGAATTAAACACACTTACATTTGAAAGCAATGGAAATTTAAAAGTATTGACCCACGATTTTGATAGTTCATCTATGACTTGTGAAGGTAAAACTACTCAAAGCACCTACACTGTAGAAGACAATACAATTAAATTCACTGTAAATGGAATAGAATCAACTACTGATTTTTCTTATGACTCTGAAAAAGATGAACTTACCATAATAGGCTCTGAAGAAAACTCTTCGGTATACAAAAGAAAATAAATTCATCACTTAAAAAACCACGCTTATTGAATATTCAACAAGCGTGGTTTTAATTATAAGAAAAAGTTATAAGAAGTTTTTACAACATATCATTTACTATTTTCTTTTTATGGTTAAGCACTCCAAATTGCTTATCACAAACTATTGATTACGAAACCATAAAAAAAAGTAAGCCCTTAAAAGTTAGTGGTATTGTTTCTGCCAACGGGGTGTATTACAATTCTAACCAAAATGCCAGTCGTAATCCATTTACGTACTTTTTGCAAGGTACCTTGAATGTTTCTATCTACAGTTTTTCTATACCGATTACATAGAGTTATAGTATTGATAACTTCATAAACGTCGCTTAGTTATTTACAAGGTACTCCAATCTTAATAAAACACTATCTTTGAGTCAAATTTTAATTACATTATACATGAAAATTATAAAAGTAATTTCTCTAGTACTAATTTTTTTAGCTGTTAGTTGTAGTAGTGATGATGATAATGATCTTAAAAATGAACCATGTGTTGATTTTTCTGATGGTATTGGTGGGCAAAGTTTTTTAATTGGCAACTGGAAACTACTAGAATATGCTGATTCCGTTAGGGGTTGCATAACTACTGAATGTAAAAAAAGATCAACCATCTCTTTTACTGAAACAGAAATTAAGGGAACAGAATTTTTTAGCGAAGGAGATATTTGTGACGAAGAAGCTGAAAGAAATGCAACCTATACTATTGAGGAAAACAGAATAGTATCTAATATCGTTCTTTTTGAAATAGGTAACGGAATCGAGCCTCAAAACACTACTTTTACAGCAACAAATGATTCTCTTAGAATAATTTTCGAATTCGAATCCCAAAATAATGATATTGGAAAGGTAAAAGAAGTTTATTTATTTGAAAAAATATAAAAAATTGCTAATGGGCATCTTTAGGAGCATTAAGTGATTAGTCTGATGCTCACAAATTACACATAAAAAATCCAAAATTTGATAAATTCAAGTTTTGGATTTTTATTTTTTGGGCTAATTTCAATTCCATTTCTAAAGGTGTCAAATAATTTAAAGCAGAATGTATTCTTTTAGTGTTGTACCAATTTACATATTGATCAATACACCTGTAAAGCTTCTCACTATTTGAAAAATGACACCTATTTTAAGCATTCTATTTAATTGTTTTAAAAAAGCTTTCAGCTACAGCGTTATCCCAACAACTTCCCTTTCTACTCATACTTTGAGTAATTTTAAGATTTGAATTTAGTAAGGAAACTATTTTATTTGAAGTGGACTATCACGTACGGTTCTGTGAGAGGTATAGGATAAAATTCCCTGTACCTACTTGACTTTGCAATCCGTGATAATATACACCATCAATTTACATTAAATTTTCAATTAAAAAATCTATTTCTATTTCACTTCATAAACTTACAACAAGAAGACTCTATTTTTAAAACAAAACTTTTTACAAAAAAATCACTTTGTTTGATTAACTTTGTAGACACGGAAAACATTTCCGCGCGATCGGGTTATTTCTTTAGATTACCTTGTGGGAAATACAGATTTAAAACTTACTGATAACTTAATGAATCGCATTAAGTAAGTTGCTAAAATGACCGATAAAGACAAGGATTATGTATATACTTTAATCGATGCATTTATCGCTAAAACTAAACTTAAAGGATTAATATGATTTGGTCTCCTGATATTTATAATAAAGCTTGGGAGTTCGCTACTAGGGCCCATAAGAATCAAACATATGGAGGGAGAAAAGAAGACGAACAAATACCTTATTTAAATCATATTGGTAGTGTGGCAATGGAAATTATAAATGCCATTCAATTAACAAATACAGAATTTGATAAAAATCTAGCTATTCAATGTGCGTTATTACATGATACAATTGAGGATACCATCCATACATATGAAGATATAAAAACTCTATTTGGTAAAAATGTTGCAGATGGAGTCCTAGCCCTAACAAAAGATGAAACCTTAAATACTAAAGAAGCAATGATGCTTGATAGCTTAGACCGTATTAAAAATCAACCGCATGAAATTTGGATGGTAAAAATGGCTGATCGCATTTGTAATCTTTATCACCCTCCTTTCTACTGGAACAATGATAAAAAAATAATCTATCAAAAGGAAGCTATTACAATTCATACCGAATTAAAATCAGCTAGTAAATACCTTTCTGAAAGATTATTGAGTAAGATCGATAATTATAGTTCATTTATTAAATAAAATTGTTGTTGCTTAAATTATCTCGTTCATCTAAAATCTCCATAATTTCATCTGCTTTTTCTTCGTTAATGTATTGGTCTGGTGAAGGGTCAGGGTAGTAATTAAAAACTTCATTACTCTCTTCCCATTTACCCTTTTCATAAATAAAACCTTTCATATTAACCTGAGTTCGATTAAAATTGCTTGATTTTTTTATAACAAAAAAGACAGATTTTTA
>NZ_JH621297.1 GCF_000255455.1 Aquimarina agarilytica ZC1
GTCCAGTAACACCTGTTAATCCAGTTACACCAGTAAGTCCAGTAACGCCTGTTAATCCAGTCACACCAGTAAGTCCAGTCACACCAGTAAGTCCAGTAACGCCTGTTAATCCAGTTACACCAGTAAGTCCAGTCACGCCTGTTAATCCAGTTACACCAGTAAGTCCAGTAACGCCTGTTAATCCAGTTACACCAGTAAGTCCAGTAACGCCTGTTAATCCAGTTACACCAGTAAGTCCAGTAACGCCTGTTAATCCAGTTACACCAGTAAGTCCAGTAACGCCTGTTAATCCAGTTACACCAGTAAGTCCAGTCACGCCTGTTAATCCAGTAACACCGGTAAGTCCAGTAACGCCTTGAAGACCTACTGGGCCCGCAGGACCACGTCTACCAGTAGCGCCTGTGGGACCAGTGATTCCAGTAGTACCTGATATATCTATTATAGTTTCATTTCCTCTTTCGTCGAAATAACTAATTGTTCCGTCATTATTATTTCTTATGCTGGTAAGGGTTTCGAATTCTTGTACTTTCGCGTCAAGGTCAATGCTATTAGGAACACCTGTTTCGTTTGTGTATATTAATTGAGTTCCATCTGGACTAAGTTGAAGAGAAGTTATCGTTTCTGAACCAGTTCCATTGTTGCATAAACTAGACCAACTATCATTATTATATTGAAAAAGACAATTTTCATCAGTGTTATAAACAATAGCTCCATTAAGAGGAGCAATATTAAACATCTGGTTATTAGTAATTCTGGTAACTACTAATACCTTAGAATTACTTTCTAATTCAAGTAGAGAAGAAGGATCAATATTATCAGGATTGTCTCCTATTTTAACTTGCGCACTTAAGCTAGCTAAAGAGGAAATAAATAATATGATGACAAATAGTAATCTTACTCTCATAGGCCTTAACCTTAAATTTTATTAAGTATAAATTAGTATTTTGGTTTTATAATAAATTGATAAAGGGTGTAAATTAGTAATTTTCCACGACAAAACACATTGAAATCTCGTTTAAATGTAAAAATTTAGTCTAAAATAATATTTTTTGAGTTATTTTTGATAAAATAACGACAATTTTTTAATGAAATGTTAATTTTTGATAAGTTAAAAAATGTATCTGCTACTATTTAATATAAAATTATCTTTATGAGTAAAACTCTTACAATTATAATGCCAGCTTATAACGAAGAAGAATCACTAAGGTTTTTTTTTCCTGAGGTTTTAAGTCATTGTAAAACAAGTGGTTATGATTTAATTGTGGTTAATGATGCTTCTAAAGATGATACATTAAAAGTGCTTAATAATTTGCGAGCAGGAACTGATTATGATTTTGAAATTATTTCTCACAAGGTAAATAAGGGTTATGGAGGGGCTATAAAAAGTGGGATAGAGGAAAGTAAAACAGATTATGTGGTAACTATTGATGCTGATGGACAACATTATTTAAGCGATGTTGATAAGTTGTTTAAAAAGGTAAAAGGTACGGATGCTGATTTAATTGTTGGAAGTAGGAAAGGTTTAGCTTCTGCTTCTACTTTTAGAAGTATAGGTAAAAATATTATCAGATTTATAGCAAAGTTATTAATGGAGCTTCCTATATATGATATTAATTCTGGTATGAAAATTTATAATGCTGATTTAGTAAAAAGATATTTAAAGTTAACACCTAATACAATGGCTTTTAGTGATATTATTACGTTAACTTTTATACATAATAAGCATTTAGTTATAGAAGAGCCTATACAAATTAAAGAAAGACTTAAAGGGGAAAGTACTATTGGTGTACGAACAGCTTTTGAAACGGTATTAGAGATTATTAATATGATTATATTATTTAATCCAGCACGAATATTTTTACCCATTTCAATGTTTTTTTTTGTTTTTGGAATTGGCTGGGGAAGTATTTTCTTTTTCCAAGGCAAAGGCTTAAGTATTGGAGCAAGTACTTTACTTTTAATGGGATTATTAATTTTTCTTTTGGGATTAATAGCAGAACAATTATCTGCAGTTAGAAAAAATCAATAAATTTCTATTTTAAGAAGGTGAAATTTATGATAACAGATAGTTTGAATGATATAGAAGGAGTTTATTCGCGAGAAGCGGAATTGTTTACTGCTTATTTAGTGTCTTCTCCATTAAATGAAAGAGAAAAAAAACTTTATAATAAAGCAATGATTCATTTTGATTTAAAATTGTCGAATTTTGAAAAAGAACTTTTAAAGAAAATGATGAAAAGTAACATTAATATGGCTACTGTTGATGCGGGTTTGGCAATACTAAAACCTTCAAGTTTAGTACGAAGAAAGTTATTTACAATGCTTGCAATATTAGAGGCTTCACCTAATTATACGTCACATTTTTTTTCTAAAGAGTATAGTTGGAGTTATTACTTTAAATTACTTTATGTAGGAGTTAGAGCTGTATGTAGAACTATTGCAGGAGTGTTTATAGTAAAAAAAATAGAGCGCAAGTGCATTTAAATTTTGATTATTTAGTTGTCGGTTCAGGGGCAACAGGTGCTATAGCAGCAAAAACACTTGTTGACAAAGGTGTACAAGTCGGTCTATTGGATATTGGAGAAGAAGATAACGTATACAAAGATTTAATCCCTAATACAGATTTTTTAAGTATTCGAAAAAAAGATACTGAACAGCATCGTTATTTTTTAGGGGATCAATTTGAAGGAATTCCATGGGAAACAACCCGAGTAGGTTCACAATTAACACCACCTCGTAGTTTTTTAACTCGTTTTTCTGAGGCTTTTTTTCCATTTGATTCAGAGAGTTTTCAGCCTTTAGAAAGTGCTGCTAAAGGTGGACTAGGTGGAGGATGGGGATTAGGAAGTTATGTTTTTTCTAAATTGGAATTAGAAGCTGTTGGTTTGAGTGACTATGAAATTAATGCTTCTTATAAAGAAATAATGGACTACATAGGAGTTTCGGGGATTTATGATGATGGAGGGAAATATGGGTTAGGATCTAATAAAAAAATTCAGCCAGCAATGAAATTAGATGTTAATCATCAAAAAATTTTAAAGGCATATCAAAAGAATAAATACAAACTTAATAAGAATGATATTTATGTAGGTCAATCGGTATTAGCACTTCTTACAGAAGATAAGTTGAATAGAAAGGCTGTTCAATATCGTGATATGGGTTTTTGGAGTGATACCAATAAGTCGGCATACCGTTCTTGGATGACTATTGATGAATTAAATAAAAAACCTAATTTTAAGTATCATAAAAATTGTTTAGTAACTAAATTTGAAGAATTTGATGGAGGTGTTCGTGTTTTTGTGAAGCGAACAGATACTAATGAGATTCAGCTATATACTTGTAAAAAATTAATTTTATCCCCAGGTGTTTTAGGAACAGCTAGGATTGTATCAAGATCCTTTGATTATAAAAAAGAAAAATTACCTATTTTATGTAATCCATATTCATACATGCCTTGTATAAATAGACGTCAGTTAGGAAAAAAAGTTGATCAGCACCAAACAAGCTTTGCTCAATTGGTAATGTATTTGGATGACCAAAAAAATAATTTTGATGTTGGCGTTGCTGCGTTGTTTAGTTATCGATCATTATTATTATTTAAATTGATTAAAGAAACTCCTTTGAATTTTGCAGATGCCAGAATTATAATGCAATTTTTGCAATCTTCGTTTACTATTGCCGGAATTCATCATCCCGAAAAAGGTTCTGATAATAAATTTATTTCCTTAACAAAAGATAAGGATAGTTATACGGGAGATAAATTAGTTGGACAATACATATTATCAGAAAAGGAATTGTTTAAAAATAAAAATAGAGAGAAAAAGTTCAAAAGTGCTTTAACAACCTTGGGGTGTTATCCAATGAAAACAATTCAAACACCCGCTGGAGGAAGTATTCATTATGGGGGGACATTGCCATTTTCTGAAAATAATGAACTGTTTCATGTGTTAAAGAATGGCAAATTAGGAGGAACCAAAAATATATATGTAGCCGATGGTTCAGGTTTTAAATACCTTCCTGCCAAAGGAGTTACATTAACATTGATGGCTAATGCAAATAGAGTTGCAAAAAATGTATTAAAAAATGAATAAAACAATTGCTATCACTGGAGCAAATGGATACTTAGGGAATTCATTAGTAACACATTTTAGGTCAAAATCATGGAAGGTGAAAGCTTTAGTTAGAAATATGCCTGTCGATTTTTTTGAAGAGGTGACTTATTGTAATTATGAAATGAAATCGGAGTTAAATGAATTTGATTTTGATGGAGTTGATTTTGTTGTGCATGCCGCTTATGTGAAAAACGAAGTGGATAAAAATTCAGACGAGATAAATATAGAAGCAACAAAAAGATTAATTAATTTATGTAAAAAAAGAAAAATTAAATTAGTTTTTTTGTCTTCATTTTCGGCACATAAAGTTGCTGTTTCCCATTATGGAAAACATAAATTAGCTTGTGAAAAATTATTTGATTTGCAAAAAGATGTAGTTTTAAAAATAGGCTTTGTTATAGGGGATAAAGGGATATTAGCTGAAATTGTTAAACGCATTAAAAATTCATCATTTTTTCCTTTAATTGGTGGAGGGCAACAACCTTTACAGACAATTTGTATTAAGGATTTTAATCTTTCTGTGGAAAAAGTTTTATTAGATAAAGATTTAGTGGGGAGTTTTAACTTAGCACATGAAGAAGTTATTGCGATGGAAGTTTTTTATAAATATATTGCTAATTTACTTGGAGCTAAAGTTTCTTTTATTAATGTGCCAACTTCATTACTATTAATAGCTTGTCTTTTTTTTGAAAAATTAGGAGTTAAATTACCAGTGTCTTCTGAAAATGTATTGGGATTGAAAAAATTAACTACATTTAATACATCAAGAACTCAAAATGATTTAGGGATTTGGTTTAAGGGGTATAAAGAAAGTTTGAGCAAAGTTTTGACTAATTAAAAAAAAAGAGTTTGATAGAAAGAATACTTTTTAAAAAAATATCAGCAAGTGGTTTGGCTGTTTTTAGAATAACCTATCACCTTGTTTTTTTGTTTGAAATTTTTAAAATTTTTAATTATCGTCAATTGTATTTTGACGAAATTCCTTTTTTAAAGCCTCATTTTCCTGATACAACACTTATTTTAATTTTATGGCTATTTATTATATTTAGTATAATAATAGGATACAGGACAAAACTGTTTAGTATAATTAATTATATTTTTGGAGTTGTTTTTATTTCTTCAGCAGTAAGTTTTGAGTATCATATGTTCTATGTATACTCGGGGATTAACTTTTTATTTATGTTTCTACCATCGAGTTATTCATATTCATTAGATTATTTGAGAAAAAAGTTCTATTTAGCAAAACAAGGTAAAGTTTATATAGCACCAAAGGTGTCAAAAATTAATTATTTTATTCCTGTTTTTTTAGGCTTGGCATTAGTTTATTTTGATTCAGTGATTTTTTATAAGTTCAAATCCAATGTTTGGATGAATGGTTTAGGTTTGTGGTTACCTTCATCCTTACCTCATATCACGATATCCAATTATCAGTGGGTTTTAAATCAAGAAATGCTAGTAAAATCTTTATCTTATATAACTCTTATTTTTGAATTTGTATTTCTTTTTATTTTTTGGATTAAAAAGTTTAGATTACCATTATTTGTTATTGGTTTAGCCTTACATATAGGAATTTACTTTGAATATCCTATTCCTTATTTTGCTTTAGGCTGTATGAGTATCTATTTGTTGATGGTTCCTGTTTCATTATGGGATAATTTAAATTCATTTTTCAAAAAAAAAATTTCTAATTATGTGAAAAGAAAAAAAATAGGGAATGTGTTTCTATTTTTTAAAAAACAATTTGAAGTTAATAATATAGATATACCTAGTAAATCTAGATTTAAATTGCGAAATATTTTTTTTTCTATTAGCTCAGTTAGAAATGCTTTTTTTGTTTTTTTAATTGCATTTTCGATTTTAGCTCAGCGCCAAGTATATTATTCATTTTCTAATAATAAAAATATAACTTATAAGGTTAATCAAATACTAAAAGAATTTTTAGGAATTACTGGACATTCATTATTTATAGACGATCATTTTGAAGGATATAATAATGTTTTTACACTTAAATTTAAGGGGCAATTTTTACCTTTTTTGAATGAAGAAGGTATGCCAGACAAATATATTTCAGGAGGATCGTTTGCATATTGGACCTTTAGAACAAATGGCCCTTATGTAAAGGAAAAAGGATATAGATTAGAAAAAGGTTTGATGAAGTTTTCTGCATTTTGGATATATAAAAATGAATTGAAAAATTTAAAAAAAATAGAATTTGATATTGTAAAAAAAGAAATTAGAGGGCCTATGAAATGGGAGAAAGATCTTTTGAAAAAAAACATAGAAGCTCCATGGAAAAACGTAGGGAAATTGATTTGGTCTAATGGACGGGCAAAATTTGATTGGAGTTTAAAAGGAAAAAATAATAACAGTCATTAAATAGAATAACTATACATTGAAAAAATTAAAAGAGACTCTTAAATTAAGTTATAAAAACCTATTCGTAATTTTAGTAGTTCTTGTAGGAATTTTAATGCCTTTTTTAAGTTATGATTATGGGGTTCATGAGGATTCTAGATACCATCAAGAGCATGGTGAACGACTGTTACAATTTTATAAGGGTGTGGATAGCGTAGCATCTCAAAGTCCACTTAATGAAAAAGGGTATTTTGTTGATGTAAATAAAAGTTTAAACCATGAGCATCGAGGGATGAATGGTTTTGGAGGCTTTTTTGATTTAGTAGCTAATTTTTGTCATCAGTTTTTTCCAAGCATAGGGATATACGAATTTAGAAATATCATCAACAGTTTATTTGGGTTTTTATTATTCCTATTCTGTGGATTATTGGCGAAGGAATTAGGTAATTGGAGATCTGGAGTTTTTTCTTTTGTGCTTGTGGTTTTAACTCCTGTACTTTTGGGGCACTCAATGAGTAATCCTAAAGATATTCCTTTTGCTGCATTTTATGTATTTTCTATATATCATATTGTAAAACTATTCAAAGAATTTCCTAGAGTAAGTGTTAAAAGAGGCCTGTTTTTAATAATCAATATTTCACTATTAATAAATGTACGATTAGTTGGTCTTGTTGTTTTTGCACATTTGTTTTTAGCTTTATTTGCATGGTTAATTATTGAAAATTATAAGAATGGAACTAGACAAATAAATGTAAAGAATGGAGTGTTTCTGTTATTAAAAATAATAGGGATTAGTTTTTTAAGCTATTTGGCAACAGCAATTTTTTGGCCCTACATTCAAACAAAACCTTTTGTAGGTTTAATTGAGTTATTCATACGAGTAAAAGATTTTAAAGGTTTTGAAAATATTCAATTGTTTGAAGGTAAATGGATCACTAGCTTTAGCATGCCTTGGTACTATATGATAAAAGTTCTATTGTTTATTACCATGCCAATAGCTATTTTATTAAGTTATGTTTTGATTCCTTTTTATTATTTAGAAAAGGATAAGACTCAAAAAATACTTTTTTCAATACTACTTTTTACAAGCTTATTTCCTTTGTTTTTAATTGTAATAGGAAAGCCAAATAGTTATGATAATGCTAGACAATTTTTATTTGTGGTTCCACCAATCATAGTAGCAGGAGCATTAGCTTGGGATAATTTTTTAGCAAGTATATCAGCTAAGCTTTTATACAAAAGAGTATTCGTTGTAGTTTTTGTAATGCTACTTTTGGAACCTTTTTTATACATAACAAAAAATAAACAATTAATACCACTTTATTTTAGTCCTATGATTGGTGGAGTTGAGGGAGCCTTTAAAAAATATGAGATTGATTATTGGGGTTTTTCAGTTAAACCAGCAGTGGATTGGTTGAAAAAAAATGTAGGATCTATTGAAAAACCAGCTAAAGTGCGTTTATTTTATGGAGATCAACTAAAGCTTAGTTATTATGTAGATAAATCACCTAATTTAACACATGTGGTTGCAGCTTACCAATCAGAAGATTGGGATTACTCAGTAGTTATGTTTGCCGAAGCTAAACACAATAAATCATTATTAAATAATTGGCCTCCAAAAAATACGGTGCATGAGGTTAAGGTTGATGGTGTTACAATTTGTGCTATTATTGAAAATAAATTTGAACCCCTAAATGAAATTGCAAAGCTTCAAAAAGAATTAAAGATCAAACCTTCTGTTTCTGGTTTTGTTCGTTTGGGACTGTTTTTTTATGCTAAAAAAGAGTATGTAAAAAGTATTTTAGCAAATAAAAAAGCCATTAAATTAGATCCTCAAAATAGCATTGCCTATAATAATATGTGTATTGCTTATAATTTACTACATATGTATGCAAAGGCAGAAGAGGCTTGTGAAAATTCATTAAAATATCAATTTTCAGAGTTGGCTAAAAACAACCTAAAAATGGCTAAAGAAAATTTGACCAAAACAGAAGTACTTAGCTCCGATCAATATCTAGCTTTAAGTAATCATTATTTTTTATTGGGAGAGTATGAGCAATGTATTACCGAAAGTAATAAGTTATTAAAATTAAGTCCTAAAAATAGTGTTGCATATAATAACATATGTGCTGCATACAACGCTTTGGGGCAATACAAACAAGCTAAAATGGCTTGTGAACAGGCCTTAGAAATAAAACCAGAATTTCAGTTAGCAAAAAATAATTTAGCAATATCTCTTAAGGGATTGAAAATTAATTAATCTGTGATTGTGATAATGAATAATTGTAGTTATTCATTAAAAGTTGATTTTTAGGGTTTATTTCTAATCCCTTTTTTCCAGCTTCAATAGCTTTTTTCCAATTCTTTAGGGAATTATAAGTGGCGCAAATATTATTGTAAAGATTATCTGAATTAGGATGAACAATAAGTCCTTTTTTAGCTATTTCAATTGATTTAGCAAGCAAACCCGAATTGTAGTAAAATAGACTTAAATTAACAAAGTTTTTTTCACTTGGTTGGGATTTTAAAGTGTCAAGCATTTTAGAAATAGTAACTTTTTGATTAATTGAATAGTTAAGGTTGTTTTTAGCTAATTGAAATTCTGGTTTTATTTTTAAAGCTTTATTGCATGCAATAATCGCTTCTTCATATTGGCCAATAGCATTGTATGTCGCGCAAATATTATTTAGAGCATCTGCGTACAAAGGATTTATTTTTAATGCTTTTTTTGAAGTTTCTATGGCTTTTGAGTATTTCTTATTTTGATAATATTCAATACTTAATTGTAAATACTTTTCAGCACTTGGGTTTTTGTCAATCAAGTGTTCTTTTAATTCTATTTTACTAATTTTATTCGTACTAGCGTGTAAAAATTGTTTAGTCTTTACGTTATTAAGATCTAATTTTAAAGTGCTTTTTGCTAAGCTTTCCAATTTGTTCCACTCCTCATTATCTTGATAAATTTGCATAATCAAAAAACGAGTATTCATGTGTGCAGGAGCTAATTGATGTGCTTTTTTTAAATTAGCAAGAGCTTCTTCTTTTCTTGAATTTTTGTACAAAAAATCACCATAATGATACCATGTAATATAGTAATCATAGCCATGGCTTATTGCTTTCTTAAAATAAGATTCTGCTGTTTTAGAGTCTTTATCAAGTGTGCTAATTAGTCCTAAATTCACATAAAGTGTATGGTAATTAGGGGTGAGTTTTAAAGCTTTTTGGAAGTATTTTTTTGCTATTTTATATTTTCCTTGTCCCATTTTTATAACTCCATAATTCATTAAACCCCGTCCGTTTTTGGGACTCTTTAGGGTAACATCTTTCCATAAACTTTCTTCAGAGTCCCATACCTTATTTCTTTGAACAGTTCCAAAAGCATAAATGCTCATTAAAAAACAAACTATAATGGAGAAATAGATAGGTTTGATAGTTTTATTTTCTTGCGTAAGCTTAATAAATAGAAGACTTATTGACCAACATAAAGCTAAAATTAATCCAATGTAAGGAAAAAACATTCTATGATCATTCATTACTTCTGCTAGTGGGATTATACTTGAAGTAGGTAATAGTGCTAAAAAGAACCATGCAATTCCAAAGCTAATAGGGAGTAGTTTTTTGCTTTTTGAAGTAAGTATAGCTACTACAATTAATAGACAAACAAATATAATTCCTAAAATAAATTGCCATTTAAAAATACTAGATATAGGTAACCAATCAGTATCGGCGCTCAAATGAATAGGAAAAAACAAACTGCCAAAATAATATGAAAATACAGATGGCTGTGTAATCAAGTAATTGAAAACTGATTTTCCGCCCGAAATATATGAAGTAGGCATCATTTTACTATGGAAAATGTAAAGAAAAAAGCAGACTAAAAATGTAGGGATAACTTTTTTAAAAGAGGCTAATGCTTTAATAAATCCATTTTGTTTCGTTATTTCAATAAAACTCACATTGCTTTCAAAAAGCAGTAAATAGCAAAAAAATAAAGGGCCAAACATAATTGCAGTTGGCTTACTGAGCATACCTAGTATAACAGGAATTAGGTACAGGAAATATTTTTGGGCAATACTGGAATATTGATAAATAACAAAAGCTAATAGAACAAAAAAGGTAGATTGAATATCGGATCTTGCAATAATGTAGTTAACTGTTTCTGCCATTACAGGATGAATCATATAAAATAAAGTACCACCAGCTGCAAAGTAAAAATTGTATTTTGTTTTGTGTGAAAGTTCTACTACTTTAAAAATAAAAAGGAAGAGTAATACTCCCTGAGTCAAAAAGAAAATGAAGTTACTTAAATGAAAGTAAAATGGTTTATAGCCATTCCCAAGCCAATAATCAATAGCTATTGAGGAGGCTACTATGGGGCGATAAGTCTGATTTTGTGGTAACGGACTTGAAGTTGTTCCATCTTTAAAAAAAGAAGGAATATTTTTTAGATCCCTTACGTATGGATTATTTAAAATAGCATGCGAATCATCAAAATGAAAAGCATTATCAAAATGATTTAAATACACAATTGTTGTACAAATGCTCATTATAATTAAAAAAAGCCAAGTCTTTTTTTGAATAAAAATTTCTGATAATTGCATTAAAATAGTTTTGTAGTAATAAGACAAATATATAAAGCATAATTTAATCCATTAAAAGAACTGGTGAAAAGAGGGTGTTTTGTTTTACTAAAAAATTAAAATCAAGTAGTACTTCTGGGGTAAGAATATTTTTTTTAGTAATTTGAATTTTCTAGTAAAGTTATATGATTGATTCTCCAAATACGAAATTGTCCTTAATAGTTCCTGTTTTTTTTGAACAAGAAGTAATTAAACAATTTATTAAAGAAGTTATTGAGGAGCTCGTTTTTTTAGCATTATCATATGAAATTGTATTTGTTGATGATGGTAGTCAGGATAACACTGTAAATTTAATTAAAGAGGAAGCAATTAAAAATGAGCATATAAAATTGCTCGAATTATCGTATAACCATGGTAAACAAGCAGCAGTCACAGCAGGTATAAGTTATGCCTCGGGAGATTACATGTTATACATGGATCCCGATTTGCAAGACCCTCCTAAAGAGATAAAAAAATTTATCGATGAAATAGAAAAAGGTTATGATCTTGTTTTTGGAGTAAGAAAAGAGAAGAAAGATAGTTTTAAGAATAAAATTTTCTCAAAAATATTTTGGTCAGTATTAGATAAATATACAGGATTAAATTTACCAAGAGGTTTGGCTGTAATGCGAATTTTTAACAAAGATTTTGCCGAGCGTTTTTTAATGTATAATGAACAAAATCGATTTATTGAAGGTTTGTTTATGCATGTAGGAATGAATCAATCAGTAATAGAAATTGAACAGAGACCACGTTTTGCAGGAGTGAGTAAGTTTAATTTTAAAAGAAAAATGAATTTAGCTTTTGATGCCATTTTTGATTTTTCTGAACTTCCTTTAAAATTAGCAGTTAAATTTGGTGTTTTTTTAATTTTTTTTGGTGGTATAGCTTTGTTTTTAATTTTAATAATCAAATTATTTTTTGTCGATTTCCAGTCTGGATGGCCTTCAATATTTGGTTTTTTAATTCTTTCTTTAGGAATCCAGCTTTTTTTTATAGGACTTTTAGCTATTTATACAGGAAGAATATATAAAGAATCTAAGTCCCGACCTTTATTTTCTATTAAAGAGAAAACAAATATTTAATTACTAATGAAAATTGCAATTGTTGGAGCGAATAGCTTTTTGTCTCAGGTTTTATTAAATAAATTAGTTGATAGTCATAGCTTAATTCAGGTTTACCATAAAAAAAAAGATAAACTCAATAAATGCATATCAAGTCAACAAATTGATGACTTTTTAAAGGAAAAACCTATTGTCGATTATGTATATTTTATAGCATCTTATATTAACTTTGATGAAAAAGCAGAAAGTATACATAAAATTTATAAAACTAATGTGGCTTTGTTAAAGATGATTTCAGATACCTTTACCAATGCTAAAATCATTAATACATCATCTGTTTCTGTGTATAAAAATATAAATAGTGTTATTAATGAAGATACTATTTTAGAACCAGCAAGTAGTTATGGGATGTCCAAATTATGGGCAGAATTAATTGTTAAAAAACATAAATCGGGAGGATGTAATGTCCGAATTTCTTCCATTTTTGGAGAAAATATGAAGATGAATACTTTTTTACCTATAATTATCAAACAAGCTATAGAAAATAATAGCATTGAAATTTATGGTAAAGGAGATCGAAAGCAAAATTATATACATGTTAATGATGTAGCAGAAGTTTTAGTAAAAGCATTAAGCTTAGATAAAGATTACAATTTATTAGCTGTGGGTAGTAAATCGTATTCAAATTTGGAGATTGCTAATTTTATAAAGGAAATACTTCCTAAAACTAAAATAGTTTTTTTTAGTAAAGACACTACACCAAGTTTTTTTTATGATAATTCAAAAACCAATATGATTTTAGGTTTGTTACCTAATACTAATTTTAAAGAAAAACTACGAAATACTATTTTATGGATTCAAAAACAGTACTAGTAACAGGTATAGGAGGTAATGTAGGTCAGGGGATTTTAAGAAATATTAGGTCCTTAGAAAGGAATATAAAACTAATAGGAACAGATATTTCGGCATTTACAGCGGGTAATCATTTATGCGATAAAACTTTTCAAGTACCCTATTCCTACGAAGAGAATTATATAAGAGTTATTCAAAAAATTGTTGATGAAAATAAAGTAGCACTCATTATACCTTCTACAGATTACGAAATTTATTACTTGTCACTATACAAACAAGAAATAAAAGCACAAGTTTTATCCTGTGATAATAAAATTGCAGCACAATTTTTAGATAAATATTTAACGTTTAAACTGTTTAAAAATAGTGAGATCCCTTTTGCAAAATCATGGTTGCCATCAGAATATGATAATACAGAATCACAAATAATAGTTAAACCAAGAAAAGGGAGAGGATCAAGAGGGATAACGGTAAACCCCAAAAATATTTCAGATTATACTGATGATTATATGATCCAAAAATTACACCTAGGAATTGAAATTACTACAGCAGTATATGTTACTAAAAAGAATAAAATTCATGGTATTTGTTCCATGGAACGTAAATTAGATAATGGTACAACCTCGCAAGTAATTTTTAATAATTCTTATGATGCTAAATTAATGAAAATAGCTTCTAAAATAGTTGATTTAGGAGGAGTTAGAGGAAGTTTTAATATACAAAGTATTGTGGATGTTAAAGGAGAGGTGACCCCTTTCGAAATAAATGCTAGAATTTCTGGTACAAATTCAATACGTCATGCGTTAGGTTTTCAGGATGTTAAGTATTCAATACAAGAATATTTATTTGACGAACAACCTGCAAAGCTTACTATTAAAAATACAAAAGCTATTGCGGTACGGGTTTTAATGGATGTTATTTATCCAGAGGCGAGTACGTTTGAAGAATTGAATAATAGGGACTCAAAACATTTTATTTATTAACTTATGAGTAAGTATGAATATATACTTTTTGATGTAGCAGGAACACTTTTGCACAAGCCATTATTTTATGGTACTTTTTTAAATGTTTTAAAAAACTATGATTATGTAATTGATGAGTTAGAATTTAAAAAAAGGCATAAGCTATTGTCAGAAGTGATTCTATTTCCTGATAGAACAGATAAAGAATTTTACACCTTTTTTAATAAGGAAGTATTATATAGCTTAGGTGTTTTGCCTAATGAAGAAATGTTAGATAAGTTATTTGAAGTTTGCTCATACTTACCATGGGAAAAATATAAAGATACAGAGGTGCTTACAGAAATAAAGCTATCCATAGGTATAATATCAAATTTCAATAGCACATTAAAATCAAAATTGGATACGTTTTTTGATCCAATTTTTAATGATATTTTAGTGTCTGAGGAATTAGGTGTGGCCAAACCCTCGTTAGATTTTTATAAGCGAACTATTGATCAAATAGGTGTAGCACCTAACAAAATACTTTATGTTGGGGATTCTCTTAAATTGGATATTGTTCCGGCAAAAGCACTAGGAATAAATACATTGTTGGTAGATAGAGATTGTTTTTATCCAGAATCAAAAAATAGGATAGATAGTCTAAAAGATATGTTAACTTTAATTAATGAATAAAATTTTAGGAATCATAGGGGCGGGGCACTTAGGACAGCAAATAGCTTATCATGCTAAAACTGATCATCATTTTGATCAAGTTGTTTTTTTTGATGATTTTGAAACAAAAAATTTTGTTAGAGGTCACAAAGTTATAGGGAAAGTATCTGAAGTTTTATATAGCTTTAAAAATCAATTAATTACACATTTAATTATTGGAATAGGCTATAAGCATATGGAAGTAAGAGCCAGTTTGTATAATTCATTTAAAAATAAAATTCCATTTGCCTCTATTATTCATTCTACCAGTTGGGTTGATCCATCTGTAAAAATTGGTGAAGGAGTAATTATTTATCCAGGGACTATTATTGATGCAGGTTGTATTTTGAATGATAATATATTGATTAATGTGGGGTGTACAATTGCTCATGATACTGAAATTAGCTCGCATTGTTTTATATCGCCAAGTGTAGCTTTAGCAGGTTTTATATATGTTGGAGAGCAATCTGTTTTGGGTATAAATTGTACAGTAATTGATAATATAAAAATAGTTTCTAATACCCAAATAGGAGGTGGAGGGGTAGTTATTGAATCCATTACTAATTCAGGGGTATATGTAGGTAATCCAGTTCGATTAATAAGAAGTTTATGATTCCATTTAATAAACCATACATGACAGGAGACGAGCTTTATTATATAAAGGACGCAGTGTCTAGAGGGAAAATATCGGGGAATGGGTATTATACTCAAAAATGTCATTCTTTTTTTAAAGAAAAAATAGGCTTTCGAAACTGTTTGCTAACATCTTCATGTACAGATGCATTAGAAATGGCAGCTATTTTACTTAATATACAGCCAGAGGATGAGGTTATTATACCTTCGTATACATTTGTGTCTACAGCAAACGCATTTGCTTTGCGTGGAGCTAAAATAATTTTTGCCGATAGTTATGAAAACAATCCAAATATAGATGCTAATACTTTGGCAAAGTTGATCACCAAAAAAACAAAAGCAATAGTTGTTGTGCACTATGGGGGGGTAGCCTGCGATATGGATACAATCATGGCAGTAGCAAATCAAAATAATATATATGTTGTTGAAGATGCCGCTCAGGCTATAGATTCGTTTTATAAAGATAAATCTTTAGGGAGTATAGGTCATTTAGCGGCATTTTCTTTTCATGAAACAAAAAATATAATTTCAGGCGAAGGCGGAATGCTTGTTATTAATGATGAAAAATTTGATAAAAGGGCCGAAATTATTTGGGAAAAAGGAACAAATCGATCCGCTTTTTTTCGAGGCGAAGTTGATAAATATTCATGGGTTGATATAGGCTCTTCATTTTTACCTTCAGATGTTACAGCAGCTTTTTTATTTGCTCAACTTGAAAATTTGAATAAAATTCAAAAAAGAAGGATAGAGATTTGGAATAGGTATTATGAAAATTTAAAAGAATTTGAAGGTAAATTTAGGTTGCCATTTATACCAGAATATGCTACAGTAAATGGGCATTTGTTTTATATGATTTGTAATTCAGAAAACGAACGCGATTCATTAATGTCTTATTTAAATACTAATAATGTTTTTGCGGTATTTCATTATGTATCATTGCATAAAAGTAAATTTTATTTGAAGGAAAATTTATTAAAAAAGCTTTCAAATTGTGAGAATTTTTCTGATTCATTAGTGCGCTTACCTTTATTTTATGAGTTAGAAATAAAAGATCAATTAAGAATAATTGAATTAATAAAAGACTTTTATGTAAAATGATATGTTATCAAGTCTGTTAAATTTCAGTGTAGTTTTTAATATTATTTTTATAGATAAGTAACATAATAATTACCCCTCATTTTGTGATACGGTTTATGTTTTTCTATATTAATAGATAAAACAAGCTTTTAAAGTAATATAATGAATGAGTACATGGCATTGGCATAGGGTTGAGTTGTTAAAACGTTTTAAGTATTTGATTTATAAGAATAACTAGATGTTGGTGTAAAACAAGAGTTGTTATTTTTGATTAAAAAAATAATATTTTAAAATTTAGAGTTAATTAATATTTTTAGCATACTTTTTTAAGTAATTTTAAGCTAATGGCAGACAAATTAAGTAAAAACACTGGATGAACTTCATTCGATAAATCAATCTTATTTAATTAAACTAGTCCTAATGTATGTAAATCAACGGTTTGCGTTTACTATAATTTAATCAAATATTGATTTATTAAGGTATTTAATTTGTATTTTTGCAGGCTATAAAATTTCAGAATATAATTTGAAATCAGAATTAACTTTTCAATGAAAAATTTTAAACGATTTTTAAAATACGTATTACCCTATAAAAAATATCAATTTTTAAGCATATTGTTTAATGTGCTATATGCTTTATTTTCGTCAATTTCGATGCTTTCATTACTTCCCATGATTAAAGTATTGTTTGAAGATGGAGAAAAGATTCGAGAAAAGCCAGTATTAAACGGTATATCAAACTTTGATTTAGACTACTTTGAAAATTATTTAAATTATTTTATTACAAACACAAATGAAACAAAAGGTCCATTGGCAACATTAATATGGATGGTAGTGTTTGTACTAAGCACATTTTTGCTGAAAAATTTATTTAGTTATTTATCAATCATTTATATGACATATCTAAATAATGGAATTCTTAAAGATTTAAGGCAAGATGTATACAGAAAAGTAATAAGTTTAAATGTTTCATTTTTCTCAAATGAAAGAAAAGGAGATTTAATTGCTCGTATGACATCTGATATAAATACAATTAAAGCATCATTTATGAGTGTTTTAATGATGATAAGGGAACCATTGACTATAGTTTTTACATTAATTGCAATGGTATATATTAGCTGGAAGTTAACAGTTTTTGTATTTATTTTTATTCCTATATCAGGTTTTTTAATTTCTAAATTGGGGAAGTCCATAAAAAGTCAATCAGGTGATATTTTTGCAATGGAGGGAGAATTACTTTCTAATATTGAAGAAACTTTAGGGGGGATAAGAGTTGTTAAAAATTTCACTTCGGAAAATTATTTTGTAAAGCGTTTTACGGATTTTACAAATACAATTAATGAAATGAATAATTCGATTGGAAAAAAAATGAGTTTAGCAGCTCCATCAAGCGAATTTTTAGGAATTTTTGTGATTTCAATTATTTTGATTTACGGTGGATCATTAGTGCTAATTGAAAAAACACTTAGTGGTGGCGCTTTTATCGCCTACATGGGACTAGCTTATCAAATTTTGACACCTGCTAAGGCTATTACCAAAGCAAATCATGCTTTGCAAGGAGGAAATGCGGCTTATGATAGAGTAGCATTTATTTTGGATGCTAAAAATCCATTAAAAGATAAACCTAGTGCAAAAATAATTACTGATTTTACAAAAGAAATAAAGTTTAATAATATTTCTTTTAAATATAAGGATGAATATGTTTTGAGGGATTTTAATTTAACTGTTCCAAAAGGAAAAACCATAGCTTTGGTTGGTGAGTCTGGTAGTGGGAAATCAACGCTAGCTAATTTAATAACACGTTTTTATGATGTAACTGAAGGTAATATTACATTCGATGGAGTTGATATAAAGGATGTTACTTCAAAGTCCTTGCGAGAGCAAATGGGAATTGTAGCCCAAGATTCTATATTATTTAATGATACTATTGGAAATAATATATCTTTAGGAGTGGATAGTCCTAAGCAAGAAGATATTGAAGCGGCTGCAAAAATAGCCAATGCTCATAATTTTATTTCAGAATTTCCTAAAAAATATGATAACCCAGTAGGTGATGGAGGTGGAATGCTCTCTGGAGGTCAGCGTCAGCGTGTAGCTATTGCAAGAGCAGTGATGAAAAATCCTCCGATTATGATATTGGACGAAGCAACATCAGCTTTGGATACGGAATCAGAAAAAATAGTACAAGATGCTTTAGAGAATATGATGGAAAATAGAACCTCTATTGTTATTGCTCATAGATTATCTACTATTCAAAATGCAGATTTAATTGTGGTAATGAAAAAAGGTCGAATAGTGGAACAAGGTTCCCATGAGGAGTTGTTAAACATGAGTGGAACATATGCTAATTTAGTTCGTTTACAGTCTTTAGAAGTGAATTAATAATTAATAATATTAAATATGTCAAAAGTAGGAATAATTGTTCAGAGGTATGGACTTGAGGTTAATGGAGGAGCTGAGCATCATTCAAGAATTTTAGCAGAAAGATTAAATAAAAGGCATGATGTTACAATATTAACAACAAAAGCTTTGGATTACATTTCTTGGGATAACCATTATAAAAATAATGAGGAGGAGATTAATGGGGTTTTAGTTAAGAGATTCAAAACTAATTATTGTAGAAATGAAAAAAAAACAGGAAAATTAAAAGGGACTATTTTAAAGCAAAGAAAGTACCAGCGTTTTTTAAATAATTTTTTTTTAATAAGAAAGCTGGATGAAAAGTTTTCGATTTTAGGACCTACAAAAAGGCAAAGTGAACAGTGGTTAAACTATCAAGGTCCATATTGCCCCGATCTAGTTGATTATTTGAAAATTAACAAGGATAAATATGATTGTTTCATATTTTTTACTTATTTGTATTATCCTTCAGCTCAAGGCTTAAAGGTTGTAAAAAACAAAAGTATTTTTATCCCTACTGCTCATGATGAGCCTGAATTTTATGCTAAAACATATATAGAAGTTTTTGAATCAGCTAAGTTCATAATGTATAATACAATATCAGAAAAAAAATTAATAGAAAATACTTTTAAAAATATTACTAAGTTTTCTGATATAGCAGGAGTTGGTGTAGAGCCTTGTGAATTGGTGGCTTCAGATGAAATTATTTACGATTTCTTTTTGTATATAGGTAGGGTTGATTTAGCAAAAGGGTGCTCTGATTTGTATGATCAATTCGTAGAATACAAGAAACAGTATCCTAGTGATGTTAAGTTAGTATTTGTGGGTAAAAATCATACAGATCTAAAAGGTAGAGAAGATATTGTTTTTACAGGTTTTGTAGATGAAGATTATAAGAATAGTTTACTGTTGAATTCTAAGGCTTTAATCATGCCTTCTAAATATGAAAGTTTATCAATGGTAACTTTAGAGGCAATGAATAATGGTAAGATTGTCGTAGTAAATGGAGCTTGTGAGGTGCTTAAAGATCATATAGAAAAAAGTGGCTCAGGGTTTTGTTATGATTCTGATACAGAGTTATGTAATAAGTTAAATAGTATCTTAGAGATGCCCGAAAGTGAACAAAAGCTTCATGCAAAAAATGCCCAAAAATATGTCCTAAATAATTATACATGGGATAAAATTATAAATAAGTTTGATAAAGCAATAGATTTTATTCAAAAACAATAATGAAGGGAATAAATATTATTGGTCACACAGATGGCGAGTTTGGTTTAGGTAAAGCCCTTAGGCTTAATTTAAAAGCTTTAAAACATACAGATATTTCATATAAGGTTTTTGATTTCAAAAATCTAATTTCTAGTGGTATGTGTGATTTTGAGCATGAGATAAATATAGTTCAAGTTTCTTTGCATGAGGTTAATGAAATCATTGATAATCTTCCAGCTGATTTTTTTGAGAAATATTATACTATTCTTTATTTGGTATGGGAGTCCGAATTCGTACCTGAAAAGTATCATTACAACATAAATTTATTTGATGAAATATGGACGGCTTCGACTTATTGTAAGAGAATTTTCACTTCTTTTTTTAAAGGTGAAATTACTGTGATTCCACATCCAGTAGAAATTAAGAAGAATAAGAAAAAAGATTGTGATCTTTTGGAAATTTATGATTCAAACAAATTTAGTTTTTTATATGTTTTTGATTTTAATAGTTCTGCATTAAGAAAAAATCCTTTTTTTTTAGTAAAAGCTTTTAAAATAGCTTCTGATAAAGTTGATCATAAAATAGAATTAATTTTAAAAACATCTAATTCGCATCATCATGTTAAAGATTATGAAAAATTAAAGCAACTGATTGATAGTGTGTTTAATATTAAGCTGTTAGATGGGAGAGTTGAAAGGGATGATTTAAATTCTTTGATGAATTCTTGTGATTGTTATATTTCTTTACATCATTCAGAAGGATTTGGATTGACAATGGCAGAAGCTATGTCGTTAGGTAAGCCTACAATTGCTACTAATTATTCAGGTAATACAGAATTTATGGATATTACTAATAGTTTTTTAGTAGATACAGTTATCGAAACTGTAAAAAATACTGACGTACATTTTGATAAAAATACAACATGGGGAAATCCATTATTAGAAGACAGTATAAAAAAAATAGTTTATGTGTTTTCAAACCCTAGAGAAGTTAAAATAAAAGCGGAAAAGGGAGAACGAGATATTGGTAATATGCTTTCATTTAGATCAATAGGAGGTTTGATAAGAAGCAGAATAATTGATATAGAGTCTAGTTTTTACATCTATGAAAATTATAAAAGAAAATTAAATTATTTTAGAAGTCAAGCTATCGATAATGCTTTAAGACTTGTTCAGAAAGAAAGAGAGCTTAAGAAGATTAAAAAAAATATTCTTTTAAAGTTTATTTTAAAATTAAAAAAAGGATGAATGGGATTAATGTTTTAGGATATATAGATGGAGAATTTGGGCTGGGAGAAGCTGTTAGAAGAAATCTAAAGGCCTTAAAGACGTCAATAATTCCAATAAATGAAATTGATTTTAATCAAGTTAGGTCAAATGAGAATTATAATTATACATTTGATTACTCTATTAATTTGGTACAGATATCTTTAAATGATATTGATGTTTTTTTTAGCACTATTAACCCAGCATTTTTTAATGATAAGTATAGTATTTTATTTTTGGTATGGGAATCAGAGTATGTTCCAGAAAAGTTAAAAAAAGCGATTAATCTCTTTAATGAAGTATGGACTCCATCGACTTATTGCAAATATATTTTTAGAAAAATATATGAAGGTCCAATTATAACAGTTCCTCATCCTGTTGAAGTGAAATTAAAACCTATACAGAATCATAATTCTTTAATATTTTTCGAAGAAGATAAGTTTAGTTTCTTATTTATTTTTAATTACCATAGTTCAATTGAAAGGAAAAACCCATTTCATTTAATAGAGGCTTTTATTGGAGCGTTTGAGAATGATAGTAATGTAGAGTTAGTAATAAAAACTTCAGGTTCCAGAGATTATAAAAGTTTAGAAAAAAGGTTGCATAATTCTATAAGGGGAAATAGAAATATTAAAATAATTGATATTGATTTAGATCGAAATAGTGTAGATCATTTAATAAATAATTGTGACTGTTATTTGTCATTGCATCACTCTGAAGGTTTCGGCTTAACGTTAGCTGAAGCAATGTATTTAGGGAAACCTACTTTGGCATCTAATTATTCTGGAAATACAGAGTTTATGAACCAAAATAATAGTTATCTAGTAGATTGTAATATTGGTGAAATTGAAAATCCTGATGCTAATTTTTCAAGTGAAACTATATGGGGACATCCTATACTTGAAGACACTATTGAAAAATTGAAATTGGTTTATAAAAACGAAGAATTAAGAAAAGAAAAGGCTATTTTAGGAGAGAAGGAAATAAAAATGAGATTATCTTACAAGGCGGTAGGTACTATAATGAGTAATAGGTTGAAGCATTTATACATAAATTTTGATGAATTGACTGTAAATAACAATCATGATGCATATTTATTAAATCAGTTGCAAATTGCAAATACAGAAGTAACTCATTTACAAAGAGAAATTCGTCGGATGAAGAAAAATGTTATTATTAAGTTTGTGCTTTTTTTTAAAAACGGTTTTAGAAAATTGAGAAAAAAATAGCGTATTGATGAGGTTAAAGGCATGTTTAGGAAGCGATTAAAGCCTTGTGTTGGTTGGTATTCTTCTTTAGGCGCATTCAGAGAATAGCCTAATTCTCATAAATTATACATAAAAAATCCAAAATTTGATAAATTCAAGTTTTGGATTTTTGTTTTTTAGGTCATTTTAGGCGCATTCAGAGAATGCTTGATTCTCATAAATTATACATAAAAAATCCAAAATTTGATAAATTCAAGTTTTGGATTTTT
>NZ_JH621298.1 GCF_000255455.1 Aquimarina agarilytica ZC1
TACCTCTATGAGTGGCACTGTTTGACCGAAATCACTGGCATGGTCACTCCGAAATAGCCAACAAGAATAGCCGTGTGCGATCGATAAAATGCTAGAGACCATGTAGAAAGGGTTTTTCAAATCCATTTTACGATTGGTCACTAGGTTATCATTTAACTTAGTTGTATTGGCGGCATAATATAATAAGAGCCCTATGATTGGAGACTATCACATACGGTTCTTTGAGAGGTTTAGGGGTTGATTCGCCTTTACCTACTTGACTGTGTGTTCGTACTTATATTCCTAGAGATATCTTTTGTTCATTTTCCGTAATATATTTTATGAAATATTTCAGTCAAATTCGAGAATTACACCTAAGCTAATAAAATTTGATACTTGGTAAAATACTTCTGATATTTAGAAACTGTAGTTTGATTTATTCAAATTTTAAAAAGATTTCAACTAATTTATCAGGCATTGAGAAAAATGGGGAATGACCACAATCTAATTGATAAACATCATCACAAGGACTTTCTTTTTGCATGAGTCTTTGAAGACTTAATGTAACGGCTCTATCTTGCAAGCATTCTATATATGTCTTGGGAACACTTCCATAATTTTCATTAGTTAAAGTCAGAATTTCAAAGCCAGTGAAATTGGGTTCGGGGGAAAGTAAAGCATTTGCCAACTCGGTTATTTCATGGGGACAATCATGATAAAGTGCCTTTTTGAAAATTTGAATATCTAATTTATGTGTTTTTTGTTTTTTTGGTGTAATTTGTTTTAATAGAAATCGGGCAAATGAATTTTTATATAGTTGATTTATCTTGTCAACCCTTTTTTGACTGAATTTGGGATAAACATTTTGATAGACTAATGAGTCCGTATCAAGTTTACCAAAATCCATCATTGATTTACCGTTAGGTATAAGGTAAGAGGCTAAATAAATCAACCTTTTTATTTTATCTGAGCGTTCTTCAGCTACTTGAGATATAACCATTCCATTTCTACTATGAGCCACCAAAATAACTTTTTCATCCAAGGCGTCTATTTGTTGTATGACTTTGTCAACACAATTGCGTAATGTAACATTATGAAGTGGGGTTGTATCTAAACCGTGACCCGGCATGTCTATAGCTATAGCTAGATTATTGGATTCTTCTATAAGCGGAATTACTTTGTGCCAATTCCATGCGGCATGAAAAGAACCATGAATCAATATAAAAGTTGTCATATGTGTTTTATTAAAAGTTAAAAGATAAATTTCTATTAAAAACTAATATGGTAAAACCCGAAACTTGCTATACTGTTTTTGAAGCTTCCCAACCGATAATAACTGTTTTTCTTGTTGTTCCCCACATATAACCGCCAATGACTCCAGTGGATTGAATAACTCTATGGCAAGGAATTAAAAAAGCAATAGGATTATTTCCGATTGCAGTTCCGACTGCTCTTGATGCTTTTGGTTTTTGAATGAGGTTTGCAATATTTCCGTAAGTTGCTAAATTTCCAGTTGGTATTTTTAAAAGTGTTTCCCAAACTTTTAATTGGAAATCTGTACCTTTTAGGTGTAGTTTAATTTTGTTAATCTTGCTCCAATCTTGTGTATAAATTTGTAAAGCATTTTGTTGAATTTCGTCTTTTTTTTGAATAAAATTCGCTTTTGGAAAGCGTTCTTCTAGTTCTAAAAAAGAAATTTGTTTGTCGTCTGAAAAACCCATATAACAAATTCCTTTGTGTGTAGAAGCAACTAAAATTCGCCCGAACAAACTTTCTGCGAAACTATAGTTTATAGTCAGTTTATCTCCTTTGTTTTTGTATTCTCCGGGTGTCATTCCCTCAATTTTCACAAATAAATCGTGTAATCTTCCTGTGCCTGAAAGACCTGTTTTATATGCAGTTTCAAATAAAGTGGTTTGTGAATTATTTAGAATTTTTTTTGCGTGTTGAACGCTAATAAATTGCAAGAATTTTTTGGGGCTAACACCTGCCCAATCTGTAAACATTTTTTGAAAATGAAAAGGACTTAAGTGAACTTTTTTTGCAATAACCTCAAGATTGGGTTGTTTAGTGTGGTTCTGTCGTATGTATTCAATAGCTTCCGCTATTCGAGTATAATTTATGTATTCTTGCTCGTTCATTAAGTTTAAATTTTATAACAGCAAAAAAAGAATTGATTTCACTCCTATAAAACCCGAAACTTGCTGAATTTATGGACATTTTTTTGGCATGACACACAACGGTTTTGTATATGATTTCGTTTCGTGTTTCAGCAACTAAATTAGCAAATATAAACCGAATAGAAAATCCGCGAGGATTTTCGTAAGCAAGCCTGCACTAGCAATGAATTATACACCGTGTGTGTGCCTAGAATGCTAAATATAGTTCTTTTATATAAAGAATGTCCCAAAGGGTACGAGTCCTAGATACGAGGAAGTAACGCTCCTAAGTAAAGCAAGTGGCAAGGTTGATTGGGATGACCCAATGACTGAAGTAAGCCAGACTGCGTGGTTGGTTCTGAGGAACACTTTTTTATGAGGTTTTATGAAATAAAACCAAATGTCTAGTAGACATTTGAATAAATAAAGCGGTGATGTGGCTGGAGGATATGAGGCTGTAAGGTTGGATAAGTAGGCATATAACTGCAACGTCCAAAACGTTTTTAAAACGATAACCGAAGCAGTAGATATTGACCAAAGAGTATTTACCTTACCGAGAAGGGTAGAGCGTTAAAAAATGATTTAGTAAATCATTTTAGTGAATGAGCCAGCTGGCGTCAGGCTAAATTGATCCACGAGTTTGGATGTAAAGAGAAGTCAGCAGAAGCCATAGTACTTATGGGAAACGAGCATTGTGAAACGTCGAAAACAATGAGGACTCACAAATAAGGAAGGGCAGAACGTTAATGGGTATCTGATGAACAGCGGTACGTTAAGGATAGTTTTCTAGTACTGTTATAGCCTATGATTAAAGGAGACAACTTAAGCGATTAAGCATCATTAGCGAACCGCCAAGTACGCGACCCGTACGCTTGGTGGTTTGAGAGGTGCACTCTCCTCATTTATGAGGAGAGCCGTCTACTCGATCGTCATTAGTACTATTTCGCTGATAGTTCAATGGATAGCCCTAAAGCATTCGCAATCAAAGCGAAATTAGATAATTGAATATCCTCTCCATTTTCAATTCGAGAAATATATGGTCTCTTCTTTCCAACCTTTTTGGCGAGATTTTCTTGAGTCATATGTAATTCCTTTCTACGGTTTTTAATGATTTCTCCAAAATAATAGGAAAAAGCATCTTCTCTAAACTTTTCACGTTCTTTTGAACCTTCTTTTCCGTAACGTTTGGCAATCAGTTCTTTTGCTTTTATTGACTTTCCCATAATTAGTTTTCTTTTAGATAATCCTCTAATATTTTTTCGGCTTGTTTAATTGCCTTTTTGTAATCTTTAGTTCCTTTTTTCTGAAATCCGCACAAACAAACAGCTTTAGTACATTCGGCAAAATTCAGATGGTCAATAGCAAAGATTACGATTCGATATTCATTTCCGGCTTTAATCCTCAATTCGTAAAATTGAGTAGATTGCAGTTTTTTCAGAAAGTTTGAGTTGACCACTTTAATTTCGCTAATTACTTCAACGAGTTGAAAGAATTTCAGCGCAACTTTGTCGTTTTGTTTGTCGATAAATTCCAAACACTCTTCTGTAATATCGATTTCTCTCATATTACAAATGTAACGAATTAGTTACAATATTATTTCATTCAGGAAAATTTTTTTATCCAAGACGGATTTTGAGGTATTAATGGCAACGCTTAAGCTATGATTATTGCGGCGAGGAAATGCAGGGAATTTCAAGCTAGCACAAGTAAAAGCTTTGAGCTGTTTTTTTGTTTGTTAGGATAAAAATAAGGAAAAAGCTTTTGCGACAATGCAAATCAGCCAACATTTCGGCTAGCAACTGCTCCCGCATTAATTATAGGTATTGTGTGTGCCTTGAATGGTAAATATAGTTCTTTTAAACGAAGAATGTCCCAAAGGGTGAGTGTCCCCGATACGAGGAAGTAACGTTCCTAAGTAAAGCAAAAGCTCATGTAATTAAAGCGCTGTTGAAAAACGCGTTTTATGAGTTGATATTCTCATTTTTAAGCAAGCTAAATTTTACGAGTTTAATCATTAAAGTAAAAAATATGACCTCTTAGAATTGCTTATTTTAAAGCTTATTTTGTGAAATTAAGGGCTTGTGCAACGGTTACTAGTGTTGTGGTGTCGTTGATTTTTTATGTAGACATTGGGTTCACTTGGATTTGACCTCCAATAGCTTTTAAGACTTTCATTATAGTAGCAAATTGAGGTTTCGCTCCATCAGATAAGGCTTTATATAAGCTTGGTCTACTCATTCCTGTTTCCTCTGCAATTTTTGTCATACCAATGGCTTTTGCAATTTGTCCAATTGCATTAATCACATCAGCATTATTTCCTTCTTCGAGTACTGAATTTAAATATTCAGCAATCATTTCTTTACTATCTAAATAATCTGCTATTTCAAATTTTGAAGTTTCCATATTCTAATTATTTAATTTTTTCCAAATTTCTTTCGCTTTTGTAATGTCTTTTTGTTGAGTTGATTTATCTCCGCCGATTAGAAGCACAATTATTTTTCCATCTTTTTCTTTAAAATAAACTCTATAGCCTTTGGCAAAATTTATCCTCATCTCATGAATTCCATCACCAACACTTTTACAATCACCAAAATGCTCGTCAGTTTCTAATTTTTGGATTCTAAACAAAATTTTTGCTTTGGCTTTTATGTCTTTTAGCTTTTTTAACCATTTGTCAAATTCATTTGTTTTCTCAATAAAGAACATAAAAAATGTATCTAATTGGATACAAATTTAATAAAAAAATATAATAATTCGGATTAAAAGGGTTTTTTTTGATGCGTGCAGATTATGCACTACAGCGTTTAGTGCCTATTGCACAAGCATTTTTTTAAAGTACGATTATTTGTTATTTTTAGATATGAAAGGCAAAAGAATTATCAAGAGAAATTATTCACGAGTTTTCAGTTAAGTGATCGTGTACCTAAGACTAATTTTTATAGGCAGTTATCCTCGGTTTTGGAGGTTGATTTTTTATACAAACGCACCCAGTAATATTATGGTGAAAGTGGACAAAAAAGTATAGATCCAGTGGTGTTTTTTAAGTTGTGTTTAGTAGGCTATTTAGAAAATATCATCAGTGACCGTAAATCGATACAGCATTGCAGTATGCGTTTGGATATTTCGGTCTTAGAAAAATAAATACGATAGGGCTAAAACAAGCAAACAAAGTAATGCATCTGTCAGCTATGGCTTATAATTTGAAAAAGTACCTAAAATTCATTCAAAAAACAGCAAAAAGTAAAGCAAAAGCTCAAGTAATCAAAGCCCTGTTGAAAAACGCGTTTTATGAGTTGATATTCTCATTTTTAAGTAAGCTAAATTTTACAAGTTTGATCTTTAAAGTATAAAATACGACCTCTTAGAATTGCTTATTTTAAAGCTTATTTTGTGAAATTAAGGGCTTGTGCAACGGTTACCATTGTTAGCAAAAGTTAAGTTTTTGAAAGTCTATATATCAATCTTTTGTATGTCTTTATTTCAAAATCTAAAAAGGAATCTTCGTTGTAAAAAAAAGTATTGTCAATACCGTCTGCTTTAGTCAATTTAAAGTCTTTACGTACTTTGCTTAGAGTCCTATAATCTATTGTTGACCTGTTATTGCCTAAAGAATATTTCTTATGACTTATTATTTTCGGTGCAGTAGGAAAAATACCTAAGAATTTGTTAGCTTTCTCTATAAAAACTTCAAGAGATGATCCATTTTGATTTAGTTTTATTCCTTTATTTTCTAAAAACTTTTTTAAATCTGATATTTTAACCTCTCCTTTGAATGTATGTTTTTTGGGTTTAGCATTTTTCCTTATCCAAATTCCCATATATTTTATTTTAGTATCTATATCCCAAATTGGAGAAGCTTTTTTTTCAGATTTCGTTCTAATAAATCTATATTTTTTCTTGTACTTATAGCTGAATTCTTGCAATTTTGAATCAGCTATAGAAACTAAAAACTCATATATTTCATCCGAATTTAAGCTGGGACAGAGTACGTAACCATTAACATACAAATGTTTAATTAAAGCTAAAAGCCCAGCACGTTTATTTCCATTGTGAAAAGAATGATTTTTTATTATTCCATAAGTCAAAGTAGCGCAGTTTGAATAATATTCAGGGTACTTGTAAAAATCACCAAATCCAGTTGTTTGCCTACCAATTGCACTTTCTAACATCCCTTCATTTTTTACTCCTCTTGGTTCAACAGGATCCATTTCGTCTAGTAAATGAGTGTTTTCAGAAAGTAAATTATGTAAATCAATTAAAGACTCTTTTGTTAGAATGTTTATTTTTCCTTTTTCAGTTGTAAAACTTTTAGTCATTAATTAGTTGTCTTGTTTTTAAGTAATTATAATCTCAAATATATAATTAATAATACAATATTTTGGTGTTATGGTCGGGTTTGTAATTTTTGCTAACGGTTTGGTGTATGGCTCGTTGCGTGTAAATTAGCGATTATTTTTCGGTTGATGCACAAGCCAGATTTTTAAATTTTACTATATATCTTCTCTCTTGGAAATCGTCAAATTTAAAAATTTGGCGACTTTCCAAATACGCCTTAAATTTAGTTTAATCAACTGATTAGCAATGAGTTACACACGTTGTTGCCAGTAGTTATTCTTCGCTATCATCTTGTACAAATTCATAAGGTTTGTATCCATAACGAATGAATAGATATGGTGGATTCTTTGCACTTTTAATTTCATCTCGAATTTTAAATCCTCTTCTATATTTATTCGTTTCGATTGTATTTCCTTTCTTATCAACGATTTTTTCTAACACACCATTTATCGAAAATTCTTTACCGTAAAATGTTCCTGATTGAATATTACCACCAACAGTTTTTTCTGATTTTGTATTAATTACTTTTTTAATTATTTGAAATGGATTTAAGGATTTATCATTCTCATAAATCTGTTTAGCTAACTCTTTTCCAGAACCAAAAAATCGCATTTTATTGGTTAGTAAAATTTCATCTAAATAATATTCTGTGTTTTCTTTTCCTATTTTGGGATAAAAATGTAATACTCTAATACGACCTTGTTTTAGACAAAATCCACCCAACAGAATTTCACATAATCCTGCGCCACGAAGTGAACTTGCTATTTCTTTAGATATTTCCACATATGAATCAAATACCAATTTGCCTATTGAAGGAATTGAGAAATCAGAAAGGTTGGTTAAATAAGTAATATTAGGTAAGACTTCTACTATCGAGTCTTTTACCGTATAAGCATTTATAGCACTTCCAATAACAGCCATTCCGTAATTATATTCAAATTCAAACTTGTCGAAATCCTCTCTCGTTTTAGCAGGACCTTTTAATTTAAAAGGCACGCTAAAAATTTTGATTGCTTTATCAAAGTGACCTTGATTTCCAAATGAAATTCGAGTATCCGCAGAAAACGATACTTCTTTATCTGTCCTTTCGGCAATTACTAATGTCATTTAGTTCGTGGTGTTCTTAATTACTGGCAACGTTCATTGTATGATGCGTTTGTGTCCCGAAGGGCACATATGCATTATACAAATTGTGTGTGCCTTGAATGGTAAATATAGTTCATTTAAAGAATGTCCCAAAGGGTGCGAGTCCCCGATACGAGGAAGTAACGCTCCTAAGTAAAGCAAGTGGCAAGGTTGATTGGGGTGACCCAATGACTGAAGTAAGCCAGACTGCGTGGTTGGTTCCGAGGAATACGAACTGGATATGAGGCTGTAAGGTTGGATGAGTAGACACATAACTGCAACGTCCCAAACGTTTTTTTTTTAAACGATAACCGAAGCAGTAGATTCAGCAGATATTGACCAAAGGGTATTTACCTTACCGAGGGAGGTCTCTTGATCCACGAGTTTGGATGTAAAGAGAAGTCAGCAGAAGCCATAGTACTTATGGGAAACGAGCATTGTGAAAATAGGAAAAGCAATGAGGACTCACAAATAAGGAAGGGCTGAACGTTAATGGGTCTCTGATGAACATAGGAGTAGCGGTACGTTAAGGATAGTTTTCTAGTATAGTTATAGCCTATGATTAAAGGAGACCACTTAATAGAATGAATTAGTAGTATGATTACAAAATTGATTAGTTCAGAAAACCTGAACCAAGCTTACCTAAAAGTGTACCGTAATAAAGGTTCGTCTGGGGTTGATGGTATGAAAGTCGAAGCACTTAAAAACCACCTAAGCCTACATAAATCGAGCTACATAAAATCGATACAAAACAGGAATTATAAAGTATCACCAATCTTGGGTATTGAAATTCCTAAAAGTAATGACGAATACCGATTATTGGGTATTCCTACTGCTATAGATAGGGTTTTTCAACAAGCATTACATCAAGTATTGTATCCCATTTTTGAACAAGACTTTCAAAGCTACAGTTATGGTTTTCGACCCAATCGTAATGCACAACAAGCGTTTACACAAAGCTTGGAAAACATCAATTCGGGTAAACAGGATATAGTTGATATCGACTTAAAATCATTTTTTGATGAAGTGGAACACCATATCCTACTGGGACTGATCTATAAGCGCGTAAAGTGTAGCAAAACCTTGAAGCTGCTACGTCAGTTTTTTAGAGCTCCAATACAAATCAACGGAAAGTTGGTCAAACGCAGAAAAGGAGTTCCGCAAGGCTCCCCTTTAAGTCCACTGCTTTCTAATATTCTGCTTAATGAGTTGGATAAAGAATTGGAAAAACGAGGACATCGTTATGTTCGTTACGCCGATGATTTTAGTATTTATGTAAAGAGTAAGAAATCCGCAAAACGTGTAGGTAATAGTATTTACAAGTTTTTGCGAGATAAACTAGGTCTACCTGTAAATCGGAAAAAGAGTGGTATCCGACGTCCTTTAAGTTTTACTTGTTTAGGTTATGGTTTTACACCGACCTACAAGAAAGGAGAAAAAGGACGTTATCAATTAATAGTTGGTCAGTCAAACTGGAAAAGCTTGAAGAGCAAAGTCAAAAAGCTTACCAAAAAGATAAGCCCAATTAATTTTAGTGAGCGGATAACGCGATTAAACTGGTTGATCAGAGGTTGGGTAAATTACTTTAAACTAGGTTCCATTCAAGGGAAACTCAAAAAGTTAGATGAATGGCTAAGAAACCGACTGCGTTATTGTATATGGCATCACTGGAAAAAGCCAGAACGTAAAAGAAAGAATTTGATACGTTTAGGGGTAAAACCAGGTCAGGCATATGCATGGAGTCGTACTAATATGGGAGGATGGGCAGTAGCTCAAAGTCCAATTTTAGGAACAACAATAACGCTAAATCGATTAAAACAGAAAGGCTACATCAGTTTAGAGGAATACTACCATAAAATTAAGCATCATTAGCGAACCGCCAAGTACGCGACCCGTACGCTTGGTGGTGTGAGAGGCGCACTCTCCTCATTTATGAGGAGAGCCGTCTACTCGATTGGGTGTAGTTTTTTTTATTCATTAAGTATATTTCTACCAGAGTCAAATTAAATACCCAACCAAGCCAAGATACAATTTTATAAGTATCCATAGGTGGAAGTTCAATAGTAGAAACAATTATCCATTTAAACAATCTCAAACTTATTGCAGAAAGAGTTAAAGCAAAGCCTCTAAGCATAAATTTTTGATGATTATCCCATTGTTTGTTTTTTGCATATCTGAATGCTTTGTAGGTAAACCAAAACCATAACAAAGCCTGAATAGAAAATGATATTTTTGAAAAAACGCCACCATTAGCGTGTAAAGCCATTATTAATCCAGAAGGAGCAGCGATAAGTAAAATTAGAAAAACATATAGTTTCCCGAAAATTTTGTGGATAGACGAAAATGTACTTCTAATTGTATTTGAAAATTGAGTGATTCCTAATATTAAAACAAAGATACTTGTGTAAACATGGCTAAAAAAAGCTATCTGATAATATTTCGTTTCAATTTCTTCTTGTTTTATATTTAAAAAGGCAACATTTAATTTGATAGGTATATATTGTAGAGTTATTAAAATCATTAAGTAAGTGAAATAAATTAATGATAAATAATAGACTGTCTTAAATATGTAAGTTGAGTATTGACGCATTTATATTAAGTTATCCTCTTCCGAAATAGTCATAATATTCCGAAGCGTTTTTTTCGTATTTTAATAGAAGTTTAATATTCTTTTTTTCTAATTCAGTAAAGTCATTCTTTATGTTAGTATGAACAGGAATATACCAGCTTTGAGCATCAAAAAATACACGTAAAGGCCTATTTTTAAAAGAATACCCGTGTCTCGCATAAATTGTATTCCGAATAATAGTTAAATCTCCCTTTTTTAAATTTTCAACTTCATTTTTTGATAGTAAAGTATTGGAAGCATTTATTTTATAGATCAGATCGGTTGCAGATGCAAACTCTCTTGAAATCCACTCTTCAAATTCATTTTCTTCCATTTCTACCTCTTCCTTTGTTTCAATCACTTTATTCCAGTTGACATATTCTTTGGATTTTTCTAAATTAATATTAGCATCGTAGGCGAAATCTTTCTTTTCAAGATTGTATTTCCTTTTCTTAATATCAATCTCTTTATAGGCAGTCCATTTACCTATTAAATGCCCACTATTAATATTAAAAACAAACTCGCCATCATATTTATGATTTCCAGGCTCTCTTACTTTGAATGAATAGCTACTATCTTTTTCCTTTTTAATTATACCTTTGAACGGTCTATCATTACCAGCAACAACACTATGACCAATTACAATACTGTCTTTTATTTGATCAATTGATATATTTATTTTATTCTCTCTGTTCCACATATATCCCTCATCAACATATAGTGTTTTTCCACTGTAATCATTTTTTTCGTCCTTTTTAAAATATCCTACCCAAAACCCTAATATAGGATCATCAGTATTTGATTTCTGTTTTTCAACTTTTTCTATTGGATTTGGTATTTCGGATTTTTGAGGTGACTTTGAGATCTCAATTTTCGCACCTTCTTCAACTTCTATTTTTGCATTTGAATTTTTGATTTCAGTTTTACAACTAGAAATTAATAGTCCAAAGATTGAGATAAAGAATAGTTTTTTCATTTCATTATTTTAGTAATAGTGGAATTACACCCAACGGCTCGGCTATGGTTAGTACGGGAATTAAAAGTAGTGAACTTTCGATTAAGCACTTAGCCAAAACTTTTTATTTTGTTTTATCTTTTTCTTTATAAAGCCAAATCAAAAGATTTGGCGGACTTAGTTAAAAGCTCTAAACTTTGGGTTAAGCACTAAAACCCGTATTAACTATAGCCATTGTTGTATGCTGGCTTTTTACTTTACCCTTAAGACTTTAGCATCAAAATCAGCCATTAAATATACTCGGTCAAACTTTGATTCCATTTGATAGTTTTCAGATTCGTTCAATTGATATGATACAGAAGAATTTGAACCTATTAAAAGTACTAACCATAATTCCGTTAACTCCTTTTCACTTGTTTTATAACCAGAAATTTTAGTTTCCTTTTTCTCAATTTCTGTTTTCAAACGTTCTTTAGTCAAATATTCCCCTTGCCAGTTTTTCTCCATATATGAAAATGAAACTTTAGAATGTTTGGTAGTTCTAATTCGTGTTATTTTTTCAGGTAGTTCAAAGTCCTTTTTTAGTATAGTTAAGTGCACACAATCGGCAATTTGTTCTGCTAGTTTTGGTTTGTCTTTTTGCGAATAAATCCATTCATCATTCTGAACAGAAATTGTGGCGAGAACATTAATATTCGGATATTTTTGTTCGAAAACTTGCTCCGCATATTCCATAAGGTTTTTTACACTGAAATATCGTTGAGCATCTTTCGTTAGAATCAGAGTGTGTTCAAGTCCTATATAATTATTCTTTAACTCGATTATAAAATCTGGGTTTGGTGGTTGCGGTTTGTCAACAATTTTAATTTCTGAGTCAATTTTAAAAGCAAACTTTCCAATCTGACAAACTTCAAGAATCTCTTGTTTATTAAGGTCGAAATTGTCAAGTATTGGGTTAATTACTTTTCCCAATTCAGTCGATTCTTTTCTGAAAGCATCGATTTGTTTTTTAAACTTTTCTATGTCGATTTTGAAATTCATTTTTTAGCTTGCATACAACGCTAAATGTAAATGTCTGTGCGAGTAGAAGTGCGATGCACTTCGCCCGTAGCACAAGCAAATACTTTTGTTTAAGTGTAAATTTAATGTTTAAGCGCTTAATAAAAAAGTATTTGTGACTCGTTAGAGAAGAACCACCTTCGCGCCGCACCAATCCCCAAGCATTGCATTTACATATTGTTGTGGGTGTGTGCTATTTTTTTCTATTTATAGAGCTTGTCAGATTCAGCTTATCGTCGCTATTTATTTTGTCAAAATTTAGAGCTTTCCATCTTGATTATTTGGTTTGTTGCTCCATCAAAACAACGAGCGTCAATCTTCAGTTTTTTAGTTTTATATGTCAAGGGTCAGCTCAGAAATGTCAGTCATAGTTATTTGCTCAAAAACCAGTGCGTTCCGTCTTAAAATATTTAGTTTTTATCTCGTCAAAATAACAAGAGTCATGTCAGAAATAGTATGTCAAACTATTATTTACAATAAGCTTTTGAAGCAGAAATTGAGGATAAAACACTGAATTTAGAATCAAGGATTGGCATTACCCACAACAATTGTATATAGACTATAGTCTATATATCTTTTATATAAAGAGCTAATCTAGTGGATTTTTAATGCTTTGCAAATTATTTGTGGCAACTCTGGTGTAAATTTCTGTAGTTTTTGTGGAACTATGTCCTAATAATTCTTGAATGTATCTTATATCGGTACCAGATTCTAGTATATGTGTGGCAAAAGAATGTCGTAACATATGTGGGGTAACTTTTTTGTAAATGCCGGCTTTTTTTGCGGCACGTTTTACGATCATTACTATACTTGTAGCACTATAAGCCTTACCTTTTTTACCTTCAAATAAATAAATTTGTGGTTTATATAATTTAAAATATTCACGTAATTCTAATAGCACCTTTTTGGATAGTAATGTATAACGGTCTTTATTTCCTTTTGATTGCTTTACGTGTATGAGCATGCGCTCGCTATTAATATCGGTAAGTTTCAAATTCAATAATTCACTTCGGCGTAAGCCAGCTGAATACAACAGGCTTACTATACAACGGTGTTTTAAATTATTAGTATTGTTAATAATGGTAATCACTTCTTTTTTTGATAGTATTTCGGGTAGTTTTTCTTGCTTTCTGGGGCGTTCAATTTCATAAAATCGATTAGGCATATCCAATACAATTTCGTAGTAAAATTTAATACTATTGATACATATATTTATGGCTGAATTTGACCTGCTTTGTTTTATAAGTAGTTGTATGTAGGCCCTAATGTCTACTTCATTTAAAGTGTTTAGTTCTTTTGATTTGTAGTGGTTTATAAAAGCTTCAAATGCCGAAACATAAGAGTTTATAGTATTTAATGCATATTTTTTTAAAATCAATTTTTGAATATAACTATCTGGGCATTTTTTATAGTCAGTTGGGTAAACTCGTCGCTTAAATAATGAGGCATCATTGTTGTTATTGTTATTGTGTAAGGGTTTGTTTTTAAAAAAATAGGAAGTATTGATCCAAGCTACCCCTTTAAATTTTTCGAAAATAAGATCAAGGTTTTCTTTGGTATTTTTAATGTACACCATATTTAATTTCGCATGCCATTTAGGGTTGGGGAGTTCTTTTACAAGTGCTTGGATGACCTTGTCGGGATAAAATAATAACCCAATCATTTTAATGTCATTGATGAGTAGGTGTTTTAGGGTGATATTTTTTAAATGAGAATGTTTCATTGTCTTCAAAATTCAATGAAAAGAATGGTAAATAAAATTATAACTGTGTATTTATACGTATATTAAACGTTTAATTAAATGATTAATAATCACGATGGATACTACTTGTTTGTATTGCAATGAAATTTTGTCTGGTAGGTTAGGTAAAAAGTTTTGTTCACCTCATTGCAGATCAGCATATCATTACAATGAAAATAAACAAAAACAAGATAAGTTATACGTTGCTATTGATAAGCAATTGAAATTGAATCGAAGAATTTTAAAAGAGTACAATAAAGCTGGATTAGCCACAGTGCGAAAACAAAAATTATTGGATGCAGGTTTTAACCCAAAGTATTTTACCCATTACTGGAAAAATAAAAAAGGACAAGTCTATTTATTTTGTTATGAATTTGGTTTTTTAGAGGTACAAGAGACAAGCTTATATGGATAATTAGGTAAAACCTTAGTTACTTGTTATTGTTTATAAAATGTAAGATTATGGATTTTAAGGGTTAAAAGGGGAGAAGCTAACAAATTCCCAATTCACATTAGTAAAGTTTTTGGTTTCAATCCAGCATTCGGGTTTAAAAAACCAAAAACGACCTGTTCCCGTAGTGGTTTCCAAATCTTTTTCGGAATATTGATCAAACAATAATGTTATTTTTCCTGTAATTTGTAAAGCCTTACCTCCATTAAAGTCTATAAAGGTGAGGCCTGCTTTTGGATTTTGTAAAAAATTACCAAAAGTGTTAAATAAATTATTCCCTACATAATCGGGAATTTTAAATGTGTTGTCATCTAATATTTCAATAAAACCAGGATTTCCTCCTCTGTGTGAGGCATCCATTGCTCCTTTGATACTCATGCTTCCTAAAAAGAAAGTATCGGCCATTGTGATCCATTTTTTATGCTGTTCATTTAAAATGCTCCCCTTTGTTATTGTTGAATTTAGGGATACTTTGTTTTTTGGAACCAAAGGGATGCGTTGCTGTATATATTTAGGACAATTAGAAAAAGCTTGAATTACATCAAGTGCTATAAAATTCCCTAAAATTTCGGCGTCGGTATTAAGTCGATACCTCCTTTGGTTAACGGTATCAATAATTAATATACCAATTTGCGCTTTTGTTTTTAGGTTGGCAAAAAGAATATCGGCACTGGTCGTTTTAATTTGATCAAGATCAATATGTACTTTTGTAGCCGATTTTACTAATACAAAACCTGGATTTCCTATAATAACGGAAGTCCATATATTTTGTTCAGCATCCAGTGAACTAATAATTAATGTAGTTTGGCTTTCTAAGAAATCAAAATAATTATCGGGAATACTATACCTTAAAACGCGTTCTAGCATTTTAGGGTTGTGGGAAGCATTATATTTTTTTTGTAATTCTAATTCTCCATCGTGAAAGTAACTTTCCATAATTGTGTTCGATTTTAACAGTAGGTCGAAAAAATGTACATAAATTATGTTAAGCTGTTCTTAAATTTTCATTCTTTAACTGAGTTAATTTTTTGGATTTATCCAAAAAATCAACCATCAACCATCAACCATCAACCATCAACCATCAACCATCAACCATCAACCATCAACCATCAACCATCAACCATCAACCATCAACCATCAACCATCAACCATCAACCATCAACCATCAACCATCAACCATCAACCATCAACCATCAACCATCAACCATCAACCATCAACCATCAACCATCAACCATCAACCATCAACCATCAACCATCAACCATCAACCATCAACCATCAACCATCAACCATCAACCATCAACCATCAACCATCAACCATCAACCATCAACCATCAACCATCAACCATCAACCATCAACCATCAACCATCAACCATCAACCATCAACCATCAACCATCAACCATCAACCATCAACCATCAACCATCAACCATCAACCATCAACCATCAACCATCAACCATCAACCATCAACCATCAACCATCAACCATCAACCATCAACCATCAACCATCAACCATCAACCATCAACCATCAACCATCAACCATCAACCATCAACCATCAACCATCAACCATCAACCATCAACCATCAACCATCAACCATCAACCATCAACCATCAACTAATTCAACTTAAAATACACCTGTTCACTTTCTAGGTATTCCAGTAGTTCACTTGTGATTTCTACTTTAAGTTTACGGCTTGGCATGGTAATTTGCACTTTTTCTTTAGGCTCAAACACTTGGATACTTAGGCTTTTTGAGCCGGAATGTTTTAGGATAGTTTCGTGCATTTGATCAATAAAGGTATCATTCAAATCATTTACACTTAGTTGTAAAGTAAGCTTGCGCGAAAATTGTTCAATAACATCATGCAATAACATAAAACTATTAAATTGGATTCTGGGTTCACCGCGTTTGCCGGTGTCTTTTTGAATCCAGCCTTCTTTTACAAAAGTTTTCACGTATACAAAGGTATTTTGGACTAAAAAGGGCCTGAATCGTAAGTATTCCTCACCAAAAACGCGAAATTCAAAGGCCATATCATAATCCTCAATGGTAAACATGGCCCAACCTTTTCCGGCTTTTGAGGTGCGGTGATCTACCATGGTGACTACGCCTCCAAATGAAACTTCGCGATTTACAACTAAATTTAAGTCTTGGAAATCTTGTAGTTTTCCACTACAAAAATGTTTTAGCGCATGTTTGTGATCATCTAGTGGATGTCCCGAAATATAGATCCCTACAACTTCTTTTTCTTTCGCTAACTTTTCCATAGTACCCCATTCTTCACAAGGTGGAACTATAGGTTCTTCAATTTGTACTTCGCTGGCTTCACCAAATAAACTTACTTGAGCTGAGTTTTCACTTTCTTGGAATTTACTTCCGAACTTAATGGCCTTTTCTAAAAAAGTAGATCCAGTGCCTTCGTCATGAAAAAATTGAGCCCGATGCGTACTGCCTAACGAGTCAAATCCGCCAGCTAAAGCCAAACTTTCAAAAGCTTTTTTGTTGGCAGCACGCAAATCAATGCGTTTCGCCAAATCGAAAATAGAAGTGTATTTACCATCTTCCTTTCTGTTGTCCACAATAGTGGTAACAGCTCCACTACCTACTCCTTTAATAGCCGCCATTCCAAAACGTACCGCCCCTTGATCATTTACCGAAAATTTATGGAAAGATTCATTAACATCTGGGCCTAAAACTTCTAGTCCCATACGTTTACACTCTTCCATAAAAAAGGTAATCTGTTTAATATCGTTCATGTTATTGGAAAGTACCGCAGCCATATATTCGGCAGGGTAATGTGCTTTACAGTAGGCCGTTTGGTAAGCAATCCAAGCATAACAAGTAGAGTGCGATTTGTTAAAAGCATAGGCAGCAAAAGCCTCCCAGTCTTTCCAGATTTTTTCTAGTTTATCCACGGCATGTCCTTTGGCAGAGGCACGCTCAATAAACTTAGGTTTCATTTTATCCAGTACCGCTTTTTGCTTTTTACCCATAGCTTTACGCAATACATCGGCCTCACCTTTACTAAAGTCAGCTAACTTCTGCGAAAGCAACATTACTTGCTCTTGGTATACGGTAATCCCGTAAGTTTCGGCAAGGTATTCTTCACAGGCGTCTAAGTCATATACAATTTCTTCATCACCGTGTTTACGCGCCACAAAACTAGGAATGTATTCCATAGGTCCGGGACGGTACAAGGCATTCATGGCAATAAGATCGGCAAACACAGTAGGCTTTAAGGATCTCATGTGTTTTTGCATCCCGGGAGATTCATATTGGAATACACCAACGGTTTCTCCACGTTGGAATAGCTCGTAGGTTTTTACATCGTCAAGCGGGAAGTTTTCAGGATCTAATTCCACACCATGTTTTGCCTTAACAATTTTAACGGTGTCTTTAATTAGGGTAAGCGTCTTTAACCCCAAGAAATCCATTTTTAGTAGACCGGCATCTTCCACCACCGAGTTGTCAAACTGGGTACAGTACATTTCCGAATCCTTGGCCAAAGCCACGGGAACGAATTTGGTAATATCATCGGGAGTAATAATCACTCCACAGGCATGAATTCCGGTGTTACGAACCGAACCTTCTAAAATATAGGCTTGGTTTAATGTTTCTGCCTCTAGGCCATCGCCTTCAGTAATGCTTAATAACTGATTAATGTTTTCCATTTCATCAGACTTAAACTTTTTCCGAAGCGTAGCCTCATCAATACCAATAATTTTTTTAAGCTTGGACATGTTCGGAATCAGCTTAGCCATCCGATCGGCTTCCATTAAAGGTAAATCCAAAGCACGGGCGGTATCACGTATGGATGATTTTGCCGCCATGGTACCGTAAGTAATAATTTGCGCTACCTGATTGGCGCCATATTTATCAATTACATAGTCCATAACACGCCCCCGACCTTCATCATCAAAGTCAATATCAATATCGGGCATACTCACACGATCCGGATTCAAAAAACGCTCAAAAAGTAAGTCGTATTTAATGGGGTCTAAATTGGTAATCCATAGGCAATAAGCCACCGCAGACCCAGCTGCCGATCCTCGTCCGGGACCTACGGAAACATCCATTTTTCGAGCAGCACGTATAAAGTCTTCCACAATAAGGAAGTATCCAGGATAACCTGTTTTTTCAATTACTTTAAGCTCAAAATCTAATCGTTCGTCAATTTCGGGAGTAATTTCGCCATAACGAATTTTAGCACCCTCGTAGGTAATATGGCGTAAAAACTTATTTTCACCACGTTTGCCGCCATCTAATTTATCTTCTTCAAACTGAAATTCTTCAGGAATATCAAAGGCAGGTAAAAGGACATCTCTGGCCAAGGTAAAGGTTTCCACCTTGTCTATAATTTCCTGAATATTGGTAATCGCTTCAGGAATATCCTGAAACAGTTTTTTCATTTCCTCGGAAGACTTATAATAGTATTCCTGATTGGGTAATCCATAACGATAACCACGTCCACGACCAATAGGTGTGGCTTGTTTTTCACCATCTTTTACACATAGTAAAATGTCATGTGCATGGGCGTTTTCCTTTTCGCAATAATAGGTGTTATTAGTGGCAACAAGTTTTACGTTGTGTTTTTTTGCAAATTGAATTAAAACTTGGTTTACACGGTCTTCATCCTCCTGTCCGTGGCGCATCAATTCGATATACAAATCATCACCAAACGTATCTTTCCACCAAAGTAAGGCTTCTTCGGCCTGCTTTTCTCCAATATTTAATACTTTACTAGGAACTTCTCCGTAAAGGTTTCCTGTAAGTACAATAACATCTTCCTTGTACTGTTCAATCACTTTTTTGTCAATACGAGGCACGTAGTATTTTCCAGCAACAAAGGCAATGGATGACATTTTTGCCAAGTTTAAATACCCATTTTTATTTTTGGCAAACATGACAATTTGGTAGCCATTATCCTTTACCGATTTATTGGTGTGATCCTCACATACTTGAAATTCACAGCCCACAATAGGCGTGATTTCTTGTTCTATCTCTGGAAGTTCATTTAAAGGATCCTGCCCTTCTTCCAAAGTGCCATTTTGAGTAGCTTCAAAACGAGCTTGATTTTCCTCGTTTCGGGATTTTACCCCTTTGTTATGATTAATTACGCCATTTACAAAATGAAAGGCGCCCATCATATTAGCATGATCCGTCATGGCAACAGCAGGCATTTTATGCTTAGCGGTAGCTTTTATTAAATCGGGGACACTAATGGTGGATTGTAATATGGAAAATTGCGTGTGATTGTGTAAATGTGCAAAATTGGCTGTTTCCAGCGAAGCTAGATTATTACTTAAATCAGCATCAGAAAGGCTATCATCAATCAATGATTTTTCAAGCTCTTTTCTAATTTTTTCAGAAGCCTTTTTTAGGTTGATGTGTTTTAAACCTATGAGTTTAAAAGGCTCGGGATTGGCTTCTTTAAAACGCGTGTAGTATTGATTGTCTACACCTAATTGCTCAATAGTATATTGTTGCTTACGTACCAATTCTAAAAAACATCGGGTGGTAGCCTCCACATCGGCAGTAGCGTTGTGTGCATCTCCAAAAGCAGTACCAAATAAATATTGGTGTAGCTCGGTAAGGGTAGGTAGTTTGAATTTACCACCACGTCCCCCAGGAATTTGACATAAACTAGCGGTATGTTCGGTACAGGTATCCAGTACAGGTAAGCTAGCCATAGGGCTTTCAACGCCATTACGGTAAAACTCACAGCCCATGATATTTACATCAAAGCCTACGTTTTGACCGACTACAAATTTTGATTTGGCTAGTACGGCATTGAATTTTTCTAATACTTCGGCTAAGGGAATACCATCTTGTTCTGCTAGTTCGGTAGATATTCCGTGAATTTTTTCGGCATCGTAGGGAATGTTAAAACCTTCGGGTTGTACCAAATAATCCTCATGTTCAATACAGTTTCCTAATTCGTCATGTAATTGCCATGCGATTTGAATACACCTAGGCCAGTTATCGGTATCGGTAATTGGAGCCTTAAAGTTTTTAGGTAAACCTGTAGTTTCGGTATCAAATATTAAGTACATGAATCAAATTTAAGCTTAGGAATTACAAATTTAGTGATTGTATTGGTTGGATTCTAATCAACAAAGGTTTCCTTGAGAACAGATTTTAGAGCTGTGATTTCTGGATTACTCATGCGTCCTATTTTTTTGATAATTCTACTTTTATCAATTGTTCTTATTTGGTCGACAACAATCCATCCAATTTTATTATTAACCTGAGTTCGATTAAAATTGCTTGATTTTTTTATAACAAAAAAGACAGATTTTTA
>NZ_JH621299.1:0-11844 GCF_000255455.1 Aquimarina agarilytica ZC1
ATTTTGATCAATAGGCAATGACTTTTTTCGAAGTTCCGCTACCATCTTAGCTCTAAAAACAACACTCATCCGTTTTACAGGAAATAGATGCCGACGTTTCTTTTGCTGTGCTATCCAATGACCTTGCTTATCAATTCCTCCTGCTGGAACAATACAATGCAAATGAGGATGCAAACTTAAATTACTGCCCCAAGTGTGCAAAACTGCTATCATACCTGGAGTTGCTTCAAGATGGTTTTCTGCAAAAATCTTCACCGTAGACCAACAAGCAGCAAACAAACCGCCGTATACCTCTTTGGAATGTAATAAACATATCTGATGTAATTCACTCGGTAAGGTGAAGACCAAATGATAATAAGGCACATCGAGTAGCTCCTAGCTACGCGCAGCGATCCATTGCTCGCGCTTGTGAACTTGACACCTCGGACAATGACGATTGCGGCACGAATTGTATGACAAATGCAATCCATCACAACAAGTACACTGATCGATATGCCTACCTAGCTCCGCAGTACGACAACGTCGGATAGCTTGTAGGGTTTTAAATGAGTAGCATAGCTATGACGCAGGGTGTGCGCGGTGAAATGCTTGGAAGTTTTTACTTTAGATCGACTCTCTTTGATCAACCATTGGATGGCTCTAGTTGTAATAGGATGTTCTTTACCATCTTTACTTACCTGTGAGATAAACACATATTCTTGAGGTGTATATTCTTGAAAATATGCCCTAAGCCCTCGAATTAAATGAGCACTCAATGGCAGATAACGATCCCGATGACCTTTACCTTTTCTAACAAAAACCGTCTTCCTCTCAAAATCTAAATCGGACAAACGAAGCTTGCAAAGCTCATAGGATCGCAGACCACAACCATACAATAGCCCTAACATCAATCGGTGACGTAGATATTTAGAAGCTTTGAGTAACGATCGTACTTCGGAGCGATTAGGCACCACAGGCAAATCACGCTGAGCTTTGATCTGAGGAAGAAAAACACGCTTGTCTTTTAATCCCAACACCTTGTATGCTGCTCGTAGACCATAAACGGTATGTTTGAAGAAGCTCTCTGATGGCGTTTGATGTTGGGATTTACAAAGAAATAGATAATCTTTGACAGCTTCTTCATCCAAACCCTCAGGACTTTGGTTAAAATGCAAAGCCATATGTGCAAGGCAACGGATGTAGTTGTTAAAGGTACTCTTAGCCTTACCTTGAATGGTGAAATCTCGAAGTAATCTATCATGTAATACTTTAAAATGAGGTACTTTTGCTAAAGCTTCATCAACTAACGTTGCTTTTTTTTGAAATCATAATAACTAATTTTAATGTTTTACCTTTCAAGGTAGTAAAAAGCTCACGACTGATAAGGAGGGTTAGTTCAACACTATATATAGCAAATAGGGCGGTTTAAGTTGGTTCGAAAAGGCTGTGTTTATTTGCTGTATCGCCAAATCTTTTGATTTGGCTTTAAAATGAAAAAGATAAATCAAAATGCAAAAGTTTGGCTTAGTGTTTAATCGAAACTAATTGTTTATCTTCTGCCCTAAATGCCATATATTTAACGTTGTAAAGCATTGTTTAAAATGAAAATATCTCTAACGGAAATAATAAAGACAGGAAATATTTACCCTTTCAAATGGGGTGATTCCGAAATTGATTTTCTAAGGATTTTTCCTGAGTGGAAAAGGTTATTTAAAGAATCAAAAGATTTTGGATGTCCTTTTATTTCAATAGACTCAGTTGAATTTTATTTTGACCAAGATTGTTATCAAGGCTTATCAGAAATTGTAATTAAAAATTGGAATTTTGAGGACGATTACAAATCTGATTATTTTGATATTGGTTGGCTAAAATCTGAACTTGACTATAAAACCACAAGAGAAATAATAGATAATAAAAAATGGTCATACGGCTTGACTAAAGGCCCTAGACACAAAACCCCTATTATTTTGACTAACAAGTGGACTTTCTTCGGATTTCATCCATTAACTGGAGATAATTTGGACGAAAACAAAACTGAATTGCAAAAAATTTATTTGAGAAAAGAAGGATATAATAATGTGGATTTGAACGATGGAAAAGAAGAAATAACGCTTTACAACACATAAAGCATTCGTCTTGCCGATAGGCTATAGATGAATGCGATGTTGACTGACTCGGTGGTGGGTTTATGGGGAAAGTGATGAGGGATGCTCCTTAATTTTAAAAAGTACAAGCCCGTTTTTAAAAAACTTCACTGCTTGATCCCTTCTCTAGCTAGCAAAAAATGAATCCTTTACTATAGATTATAAATTTTATGTGGGGTTTAATCCGAAATGTAGTATCTTTTTTAATGCTACGTTCCATACACTGAGCCGTTGTGGCTAATAAAAAAATCTTGCGCAAAATACCTAAAATTGGTATCTTTGAATTAAAGATTCTAATTATGAGTAAAAACACTTCTATAACACTTGGTAATCACTTTGATAATTTTATAAAAAGTAGTGTATCTAATGGTAGATATAAAAATGCTAGTGAAGTAGTCAGAGCTGGGTTAAGGCTATTAGAAGAAGATGAAAGTAAAGTTTTGATTCTAAAAAAAGCTATCAATGAAGGAATTGAAAGTGGAATCAACGAAAATTTTGACCCAATACTTCATTTACAAAGTTTAAAAGAAAAAAGAGGGCTTTAATAAGTATGAGTAAATACAAATTAACGAACAAAGCTACTGAAGATTTAACCTTAATCTGGGATTATACATTTGAAGTATGGTCTGAAAAACAAGCTGATAAATACTATAATGAATTAGTTTTAGTATTCAACGAAATAGCTCTAAATCCAACATTGGGTAGACCTTACAATCAAGTCAAGAACAAACTCTTAGGAGTTAAATCTGGCAGACATATAATATTTTATGAAATAATAAATTCTGATTATATACTAATTGAAAGAGTGTTACATCAACGAATGGATTTGAAAAATAGAATTCTAAAATAAATTACTAGCCACTACACTAGCAACCGTTGCACAAGCCCTTAATTTCACAAAATAAGCTTTAAAATAAGCAATTCTAAGAGGTCATATTTTATACTTTAAAGATAAAACTTGTAAAATTTGGCTTGCTTAAAAATGAGAATATCAACTCATAAAACACGTTTTTCAATAGCGCTTTAATTACTTGAGCTTTTGCTTTACTTTTTGCTGTTTTTTGAATGAATTTTAGGTGCTTTTTCAAATTATAAGCCATAGCTGACAGATGCATTACTTTGTTTGCTTGTTTAATTCTATAAAAATTAGTCTTAGGTACACGATCACTTAACTGAAAACTCGAGAATAATTTCTCTTGATAATTTTTTTTTTTGGCCTTGCTTATCTAAAATACGAAATAATTGTAATAAAAACTAGATGCCTTTTTAGCCTAAAGTTTAGCATATAAGTCTAGTATATAAAGGAAATAAAAAAGGAGACAAATTTTTCAAAATGAAAAAGTTGTCTCCTTTAGCAGAGAGGAAGGGATTCGAACCCTCGATACACTTTTGGTGTATACACACTTTCCAGGCGTGCGCCTTCGACCACTCGGCCACCTCTCTATTGCTTTTATAAAGGAGGCAAATCTAAGAATAATTCCTGTTTGACTAGGCATTATGAGAATTAAATTTCTAAAAAAAATATAAAGTGATTTCTGTTTGGTATAAATAATGCTATTTTCACTTATAAGCGTTTAACCCGCATTAGACATTAAAACTTCGTTATGAGTATTGAAGGCTCAATAAAATGCAGAGAAGCTTTTGATTTTGCAGAGATTTCGATATGAAATAGATTTTTTAATGCATAATTCGGATTTAATAATTTTGTGAATTTTTAATAAAGTGTAACTATGAAAATTTGGAGTGTATTAGGTTTGTTATTTTGGACAACAATTAGTTTTTCTCAACAGTTGGAGGGCCAATGGGAAACATATGATGATAAAACAGGAGAAAAGCGATCAGTGGTTGAAATTTTTAAACAAAATGACCAGTATTTTGGGAAGATTATTCAAAAAGAAGAAGGGACTCCCGATGATGTTTGTGATCAATGTGAGGGTGATAAAAAAGACCAAAAAATTTTGGGTATGGTAATTATTGAGGGGTTAGAAAAAGATGGCGATGCGTATGATGGAGGCACCATTACAGATCCAGAGTCTGGTAATGTGTATAAATGTTATTTGGAGTTAGTAGAAAAGAATAAACTAAAAGTTAGAGGTTATATCGGTTTTTCACTACTTGGCCGTACTCAATATTGGTTAAGAAAACAATAACAATTAAGTAAATAGCCATAAATGTTAGAATAATTTTAAGGTACATTGTATACCAGCATAAACCCGCTTATATTTGCAGTCAATTTAATTCGCATTATGAATTAAAAAAGTATCATTACAACATATAAAAATTTTTGATCAACCACTACTTGGAGTTTACTTCTGGTTGGTTGAAAGAATTCAAAATAACACTGAATGAAAGCTGGTATTGTAGGATTGCCAAATGTTGGAAAATCAACATTATTTAACTGTTTATCAAATGCAAAAGCACAGAGTGCTAATTTTCCATTTTGTACCATTGAGCCCAATGTTGGGGTAGTGAATGTTCCAGATCCCAGATTAGAGAAATTGGAATCATTGGTAAACCCAGAGCGTGTCATACCTGCTACTGTCGAAATTGTTGATATTGCAGGTTTAGTAAAAGGAGCAAGTAAAGGAGAAGGACTAGGAAACCAATTTTTAGCAAACATCCGAGAAACAGATGCTATAATACACGTACTTCGTTGTTTTGATAATGATAATATAGTACATGTTGATGGTTCGGTTGATCCAATTAGGGATAAGGAAACGATTGATATTGAATTGCAATTGAAGGACTTGGATACCGTTGAAAAAAAGTTAGACAAGGTTAAAAGAGCCTCTCGTACCGGGAATAAAGAAGCCCAAAAGGAAGAAGCAATTTTATTAAAAATAAAAGAACAATTAGAGGCGGGAGTTTCGGTAAGAGCTATTGATTTTTCGGAAGATGAAAGAGATGAAATAGTGTCAACACTTCAGTTAATTACCGATAAACCTGTATTGTATGTATGTAATGTAGATGAAGGAGCAGCCGTTTCGGGAAATGAGTATGTTGAAAAAGTAAAAGCAACCGTGGCCAATGAAAACGCTGAGGTAATTATTTTAGCGGTGGGTACTGAAGCTGATATTAATGAGTTAGAAGACTACGAAGAGCGTCAATTGTTTTTACAGGATATTGGTTTAGAAGAGCCTGGGGCAGCAGTTTTAATTAGAGCGGCTTATAAATTATTAAATCAGCAAACTTATTTTACAGCAGGAGTAAAAGAGGTTAGGGCTTGGACCATTCCTATCGGAGCAACTGGACCGCAAGCTGCAGGGGTGATTCATACCGACTTTGAAAAAGGATTTATTAGAGCAGAAGTAATTGCATATGCTGATTACGTGGCTCTAGGAAGTGAAACAAAAGCTAGGGAAGCTGGAAAATTAAATGTAGAAGGTAAAAATTATGTAGTTAAGGATGGAGATGTGATGCATTTCCTATTTAATGTGTAGGCTTTTCTTCCTTACATATTAAGCAAAACATAGTTATTTTGTGATATAAAAAAAAATCCTCAGTATATTTTTAATGCTGAGGATTTTTTTATAAAAGAGGTGATTCCCTATGTTGTTTAAAAATATTTTTTTGAACTTTCTAACATCTAACATCTAACATCCCTATAAAGCTCCCCACTCTTTTAACGAATCTTTATTCATTTTAACATAATCGGTATTCCCAGCAGTTTCAGAAGCGGCTAAAGATTTTTTTGCTATTTCGATAGCTTTTTTGGTATCACCAGCCTTAGCATAAATTAATGATTGCTTGCGTAGTTGCCAAAATTGTGGTTTTTCTGTTAATGACATAGCTTTATCCATCCATTCTTTTGCTTTATTGATGTCTTTTCCAGCTGATAAATAATAAACAGCAGCAGCATAATAGTCTTTAGCATCGGGACCATTCATTACTTTGTCTATTTGTTTCATCACAGCGGTATCGGTAGTAACTTCAAAAGGGATCGCTACTTTGGTATTTTCCCAGCTAAACACTAAATGAGCAGTATTACTTGTCACATGATCTATAGAAATAGTAAATGACTCTACACTATCATTAATTTTTGAAGTTGTAGCAGTAATGGTAGCCGCAACTTTACTAGCACTCCATTCCTTTGGAGTTCCCCAGTTTTCAGTATCTGTATAAAAATTAATATCCCACGATTTTTCACTAGGAGTAGCAAAAATAGCATATGATCCTGCCTTTAATGATTTTCCACTTATTGTAATATCTTTATTAAAAGTGATAATTGTATTTTTATTGGCACCAGTTCTCCATAGTTTCCCAAAAGGAACTAAATCTCCAAAAATTGTTCTACCGCGCATAGAAGGTCTTGAATATTCTAAGCTAACATCTGTTAAGCCTACGACTTGCATTACTTTTGCAGCAGGACTAGGTTGAGGTGTTTTGATTTGAGCAATACTATTTAAACTAAATAATACTGTTACTAAAAGTAAAGATATTTTTTTCATAACAATTATAAATTAATTAGCTTAAATTTAGAAATTAAGAATTATCTCCATGTTAATGAATGATTAAAATGAAAAAGGAATATTCTTACAAATAGCTTTTGTTTTAGCCATGTTTTTATTTTGGGTATTGTATAAATAGAATAAAATTTAGGTGATAGTAAATTGCTTATCAATACATTTCGGTATGGATAAAAACAAATCAGTAAGTGTAGGGATTTTATTTGCAATCATTGGAATCATATTATTTTCTGCAAAAGCAGTGATGGTAAAGTTGGCTTATCAATATGATATTGATTCGATAAGTTTATTGCTTTTTAGAATGATTTTTGCTTTTCCTTTTTATTTAGGAATTGCCTTATGGAAAACACCAGCAAATCCGCAACAAATTAAAAAGCAAGATTACCTTTGGGTGTTTTTGTTTGGTTTTTTGGGCTATTATTTAGCTAGTTTTTTTGATTTTGAAGGCTTACGATTTATAAAAGCTGGCTTAGAGCGTATTATACTTTTTATATATCCAACAATAGTAGTGCTTTTGTCTTGGTTTTTCTTTAAAAAGAAGCTTTCGAAAAATCAATTATGGGCTATAGTGGTTACTTATGTAGGAGTGGTAATTACCTTTTGGAATGAAATTGATACGAACACTTCCGGAGTATATTGGGGTGGTTTTCTTATTTTTTTAAGTGCTTTTACGTATGCTTCGTATTTGGTTGGGAGTGGGTGGTTAATTCCTAAGTTTGGAGTGGTGCCATTTACGGCGTATTCCATGTTAGTTTCTACTTTTTGTGTGGTAGTACATTATAGTTTTATTCGTGATTTCGATTTATTTAATTATCCAACACCCGTATATGTGTTAGGTTTTTGCATGGCTTTTTTTTCAACACTAATTCCTTCATTTTTAGTTTCCGAAGCTATAAGCCGTTTAGGAGCTAGTATGTTTTCTATATTTGGAAGTTTAGGGCCAGTATCCACTATAGTATTAGCTTATTTCTTTTTAAGTGAAGAGGTGTCGAGTATTCAATTATTGGGGATGCTTATTGTAATTTTAGGAGTTTATTTAGTTTCCAGAAAAAAAGAATAATGATGTATGGTTAAGAAAAGGAAGGCATGTATGATTATGATTTCCATTTAAAATACCCCCTAAGCATTAAAAGGAAGTTGATAAAATGCATTAGGGCTAAAAACCACAAGTTTGTCATAACGCATATGATCATAGCCAAAAATTGCCCTAAAGCCATTAAACTATAGCCCTTTAAACTTTTTCTATTGATAAGTTCAAAGGCTATTAATATGAAAATAGCAGAAACTATTTCAATAATCGTTTTATAAGGCTCCATAAAAAAGAATGAAACTCAAAGATACATAATAAGGAGATAGGCTTTTTTTAAATATGGGGGCTGATGCGTTTAACCCGCATTATGCATTTTGAACTTCGTTATGAGTATTGAAAGTTCAATAAAATCGAGTATTTTCTTGATTTAAGCATGTACGGCTATGGTTGAATCAAAAAATGCAGCAAAGCGTTTGATTTTGCATAGATTTAGATACGGAATAGACTGTTTAATGCATAATACGGGTTTAAGTTGGGATGCTTGATATAATAATCTGATAGTTAGTTGGCTGTGTTTTAGTCTTAGCGCTAGAGAAAACTTATTAATAAAGTTCTTAACAACTTTTGGGTGAAGTGCTTTTAAAATTCGATGTAAGGATATATATTAGCGAATACCGCCAATTTTCATTCCTATGAGTAAAGAAACTTTATATACCGAAGATAATATCCGTTCACTTGATTGGAAAGAGCATATTCGTATGCGTCCCGGAATGTATATAGGGAAATTGGGTGATGGTTCATCGGCAGATGATGGTATATATATTCTTATTAAGGAAGTGCTGGATAACTCTATTGATGAGTTTGTAATGGGCACAGGAAAAACCATTGAAATTTCTGTACAAGGAGAGCGCGTGACAGTACGTGATTATGGTCGAGGAATCCCTTTAGGTAAAGTTGTTGATGTGGTTTCTAAAATGAATACGGGAGGTAAATATGACTCTCGTGCCTTTAAAAAATCGGTAGGTTTAAATGGAGTAGGAACCAAGGCAGTAAATGCACTTTCAAGTTATTTTAGAGTCGAATCTAGTCGAGATGGAAAATCAGCTTCAGCCGAATTTTCTCAGGGAGAATTAAAGCAAGAAGAATTTTTAGAAGAAACTTCGCGCAGAAAAGGTACAAAAGTAACCTTTATTGCCGATGATACTATTTTTAGAAATTACAAGTACCGCACCGAGTATATAACTAAAATGCTAAAAAATTATGTGTACCTAAATCCAGGGCTAACCATAGTTTTTAATGGAGAAAAGTTTTACTCGGAAAATGGATTAAAAGATTTATTAGCCGAAAGTATCAATACAGAGGATCGTTTGTATCCAATTATTCATTTACGTGGTGATGATATTGAAATTGCAATTACACATAGCAGAACGCAATACTCGGAAGAGTATCATTCCTTTGTAAATGGACAGAATACCACTCAAGGAGGAACACATTTAGCTGCTTTTCGCGAAGCTTTGGTAAAAACAATTCGCGAATTTTATGGAAAAAGTTATGAAGCCAGTGATATTCGAAAATCGATAGTTTCTGCGATAAGCATAAAAGTGATGGAACCCGTATTTGAAAGCCAGACCAAAACAAAATTAGGGTCTACCGATATGGGAGGTGACTTACCAACAGTGCGGACGTATATCAATGATTTTGTAAAAAAATATTTAGACAATTTTTTACATAAAAATACAGAAACAGCCGAATTACTTCAACGTAAAATATTACAAGCGGAGCGAGAACGAAAGGAGCTATCTGGTATACGAAAGCTAGCCAAAGATCGTGCTAAAAAAGCAAGCTTACATAATAAAAAATTACGCGATTGTCGTATACATTTAGGAGATGCCAAAAATCCTCGTAATTTAGAAAGTACCTTATTCATTACCGAGGGAGATTCGGCAAGTGGATCTATCACAAAATCTAGGGATGTAAATACTCAGGCTGTTTTTAGTTTACGTGGTAAGCCATTGAATTGCTATAACATGTCAAAAAAGATTGTGTATGAAAATGAGGAATTCAATTTATTACAAGCAGCCTTAAATATTGAAGAATCCTTAGAGGATTTACGTTACAATAATATTGTAATTGCTACGGATGCTGATGTTGATGGAATGCATATTCGATTGTTATTAATTACATTTTTTCTTCAGTTTTTTCCAGAATTAATAAAGGAAGGGCATGTATATATATTGCAAACCCCTTTGTTTAGAGTACGAAATAAAAAAGAAACTATTTATTGTTACTCGGAACAAGAACGTTTAGATGCACTTGCAAAATTAGGTGCTAATCCCGAAATAACTCGATTTAAAGGATTAGGTGAGATTTCACCTAATGAATTTGTGCATTTTATTGGTGATGATATTCGTTTGGATCCTTTAATGCTGGATAAGGATAAGTCGATTGAAGAATTGTTGTCTTTTTACATGGGTAAGAATACTCCGGATAGGCAAAAATTTATTATCAATAATTTAAAAGTTGAACTCGACGTAGTTGAAGAAAAATAATATAACTCCAAAATAATTACCTACAACATATGATTGACGGCGAAGATAATATGCAAGATATCCCTTTAGAGGGGTCTGAAAATACATCGGGAGAAGTTACCAAAAAGGTAACGGGAATGTATATGGATTGGTTTTTGGATTATGCATCCTATGTAATTTTGGAGCGTGCAGTTCCTGCTATTGAGGATGGTTTAAAACCTGTACAACGCCGTATTTTACATTCTATGAAAGAATTAGATGATGGCCGGTATAACAAAGTAGCTAATATAGTAGGACATACCATGCAGTATCATCCACATGGAGATATGAGTATATCGGATGCTATGGTGCAAGTTGGGCAAAAAGACCTGCTTATTGATATGCAAGGTAACTGGGGGAATATTTTAACGGGAGACCGTGCAGCAGCTTCACGTTATATTGAAGCTCGATTATCCAAGTTTGCTTTGGATGTGGTGTTTAATCCTAAAATAACCGATTGGCAATTATCTTATGATGGACGTAAAAAAGAGCCTATAAACTTACCTATAATGTTTCCGTTACTTTTAGCTCAAGGGGCCGAAGGTATCGCGGTTGGTTTGAGCACAAAAGTATTGCCTCATAATTTTAATGAGTTAATTGATGCGTCAATAAAACATTTAAAAGGTAAACGATTTACTATATATCCAGACTTTCCAACTTCGGGTATTGCCGATATTAGTAATTATAATGATGGGTTACGCGGGGGAAAAGTTCGGGTACGTGCTAAAATTAGTCAAAAAGATAAAAATTCATTAGTAATTTCTGAAATCCCTTTTTCGACAACTACAACAACATTAATTGATTCAATTTTAAAGGCCAACGATAAAGGGAAAATAAAAATAAAGAAGATAGAAGACAATACCGCTTCTGAAGTTGAAATATTAGTGCATTTACCAAGTAATGTATCACCCGATAAAACCATTGATGCTTTATACGCCTTTACTAATTGTGAAGTTTCAATATCACCATTAGGTTGTGTTATTGAAGAAAGTAATCGTCCAAGCTTTATAGGGGTTTCTGAAATGTTACGCCGTTCAACAGATAATACGTTAAGACTTTTAAAATTAGAATTAGAAATTCAACTACGGGAATTACAAGAACAATGGCATTATGCTTCATTGGAACGTATTTTTATTGAAAATAGAATTTATCGTGATATTGAAGAGCAAGAAACTTGGCCTGGAGTAATTGAGGCTATTGATGTAGGTCTAAAACCCCATACTAAACATTTAAAGCGAGCCGTTACCGAGGATGATATTACACGTTTAACAGAAATACGAATTAAACGTATTTCAAAGTTTGATATTGATAAAGCACAACAAAAAATTGATGCTCTAGAGGGGGATATTGCCGAAAAGGAACATCATTTAGCACATTTAGTTGATTATGCGGTAAGTTATTTTGAACGTTTAAAAAAGACGTACGGTAAAGGTAAGGAGCGAAAAACAGAATTGCGTTTATTTGAAGATATAGAGGCTACTAAAGTAGTAATGCGTAACACTAAGCTTTATGTGAATAAAGAAGAAGGTTTTGTAGGAACTTCATTGCGGAAAGATGAATACATAGCCGATTGTGCTGATATTGATGATGTGATTTGTTTTACCAAAGAAGGGAAATTAGTAGTAACAAAGGTAGACTCAAAAACTTTTGTAGGGAAA
>NZ_JH621299.1:11895-19597 GCF_000255455.1 Aquimarina agarilytica ZC1
ATAATCTTATTTATAAAGATGGACGTGGGGGAGCCTCTTATGTAAAGCGTTTTTCGGTAACGGGTATTACTCGTGATAAAGAATATGACTTAACACAAGGGAAAAAAGGCTCGGAAATCACCTATTTTTCGGCAAACCCTAATGGGGAAGCCGAAGTGGTTACTATTTACTTACGTCAAGTAGGTAGTATTAAAAAACTAAAATTTGATATTGATTTTTCAGCATTACTAATAAAAGGGCGCGGTGTTAAAGGAAATGTAGTAAGTAAGTATGCCATTAAAAAAATAGAATTAAAACAGGCAGGAGTGTCTACATTAAAACCACGTAAAATTTGGTTTGATGAAACTGTTCGACGTTTAAATGTTGATGGTAGAGGAGAATTATTAGGCGAATTTAGAGGTGAAGATCGTTTATTAATTATTAACCAAAAGGGGGAAGTAAAAACCATTTTGCCTGAGCTCACTACACATTTTGATTCGGACATGATTGTATTAGAAAAATGGGTGCCCAAAAAACCTATTTCTGCGATACATTACGACGGAGAAAAGAAACGCTATTATGTAAAACGTTTTTTAATAGAAACTGAAGGGAAAGAGGAAAAATTTATAACAGATCACCCTGATTCATTTTTAGAAATTGTATCCACAGACTATTTACCACAAGTAGAATTAGTTTTTTATAAATTAAGAGGGAAAGAGCAACGACCTAATCAATTGATTAATTTAGCCGAATTTATTTCCATAAAAGGTTTAAAGGCGATAGGAAACCAGTTAACTACAGATAAGCTAAGGCATATTAATGCTAAAGATCCTTTACCGTATGAAGAAGTTTCCGATATTCCAGAAGCAGAAGAAATGAAAACAACAATAGCAGCCGAAAAAGGGAGTGAATCAAAAGAAAATGATTCAGATGAAGGAAATTTCGACGAAGATAACCAACCAACGCTCTTTTAAATACATATGTTGCAATAAATAGCTTTATTTTTAGGGAGTTCCCAAAGTAATTAATTATAATATTTTGTAACTTGTTTACGTTTTACAAATGTTATGATAACACAACAATATATAGATGCTAATGAGTTGATGAGTCAATTATCAGCAGTAAGTGTGCGTTTGGATATTGATTATAAAATATGTTCAATAGCAGGAGATACCTCAGAAATTGGAGTACACAGCTTTGAGCTTTATCAAAATTTATTTGATTTCCTTCCAGTATCATTAATTGATAGTGTTAAAGAAAACCTGCAAAAATCGTTTAGAACAAATAAAAAAGTTAAAACGAATGTTAATTATATTGGAATAAATAATAAACAAAAAAGGTTAAAAGTAATATCAAGCATAATAGCAATAGATACAGAATCATTTTATTTAGTTACGTTTTTAAAACTTCCAGTTACAGATAACATTGTTAGGGAAATTAATGGGTATGAATCTTACGAAGAGGCAAGGCGAAAATTAGAAATTAGCGAAGCTAAGTTTAATTACTTTTTTGAAAATGATCCTGTAATGCATATAAATGTAAATCCCGAAACAGGACTAATAGCTGATTGTAATAAGTTTGTGGTTCAAAAATTAGAACTTGAAAATAAAAATGCAATTATAGGGAATCCAATTTATAAGATTTTTACTGAAGAAAAAAAGGAACGATGTTTAGCTTTATTGGAAAAATTTAAAGCTGAAGGAGAATTAAAAAGTGAGGAGATGGAATTGATTACCACTAAGGGTAAAATTATTCCAGTCATTTTATATACCGTAGCTCAGCGAGATGAATATGGTAAAATTATTTTAAGTAGGTCAACACTTGTAGATATCACAGACCTTAAGAATGCCCAAAAAAGACTTAATCAAAAGAGAATTAGACTTGAATTATTAAATAAAGAATTAGAGCAATTTGTCTCAACTTGTTCGCATGATTTACAGGAGCCTTTGGCAACCATAAAATTTGCTGGTGATGTTTTAGGGAAATTATACAAAGATAAATTTGATCAAAAAGGGCGCGACTATTTGATGTATATTGATGAAGCAGTTGATCGATTGACCAAGCAAATAAGATCTTTATTAGCACATTCAAGAATTGGAGTAAATGCAGAACGTAGCTTTGTAAATACAAATGATTTAGTTAATACGGCAATAAAAGATTTAGGTAAACGAATTTCAGAAAACAAAGCCGAAGTGGTTGTGGATAAGTTGCCTATGGTTGAGGCTTATGGAGTTGAATTGCGTTTGGTTTTTTTGAATTTAATTTCTAATGCAATTAAATACAGAAAAAAGAATCGTATACCTAAAATAAAAATAGGAGCAGCTCAATGTAATGACTATGTAATGTTTTCTGTAGCAGATAATGGTATTGGTATTTCAAAAGAAGATTCAAAGGAGATTTTTAAAATTTTTAATCGTGTAAATGAAACTAATCCAAACAAAGGTACAGGTGTAGGTTTAGCACATTGCGATAAAATTGTGCGAATGCATGAAGGAAAATTATGGGTCGAATCTAATGTGGATAAGGGGAGTACTTTTTTCTTTAAAATTCGTAAACAATACGTACATTAATTTAAGTGATGTTTAATATCATCATATAAATTAAATAATATTTTTTTGTTTATTTCGGATTCCAAAGCTTTTATTTTATTCTTGTTAAGCTCATTTTGAAAGGGAATCATTCCATTTTTTTCAATAATACTTGTTATCGTTTTTTCAAAACAGGTATTTAAAAAAGGCATTACAATTTTACTTTGAGTGTTTTCTTTTTTTATTTGAATAAACTTTTTTGAATAGGCCAAAAACAGTCTTGGATATTGTGAAAAAGTATAAATCGCGTTTTTAAATTGTTTACGAACTTGGTTGCCATCAAGTTGATTTGTGAAATTAAGTCTTACATTTTGATTTAATTTTATAGCATAAAAGAGCATACTTTCTTTTATAAATTGACTATAGTTTTTTGTGGAGTAGTAAAATATTTGAATACCTATATTTGTATTTACAAGTATTATTTCATTTCCAATATTTTCTTGTAAAAAAAAGAGAAATTGTTTAGCTAAGTTAGGAGGTATTATTAAATTTCTTTTGAAACCAGAAGCTTTTATAGTTACAGATTTTAAGTTTTTTATGGTTTGAAATTTCATAATTATTTTTTTTAGCAGTTTTTAGGCTGTGAATAGATCATTTACATCTAAACCTTGTTTTTGAGCATGCATTTTAGCTGTATTCCCCTTATTGTCCTTAATACTAGAGTCAGCGCCATTTTTTAGGAGTAATTTGATAATGTCTTTTTTTCCGAAAGTAGCAGCATAAATTAATGCAGTTGCATTAGAGTAGTTTGTAATATTTACGTTGGCACCATGTTGTAACAATAATTCTACTATTGTGATATAGCCTTTGAAACAGACTCCCATTAAAGCAGTATTACCTGAAGCGTCTTTTGCGTCAACTTTTGGGTGATAACTTAAAAGGAGTTTGGTAATATCTTCTAAGCCATAATAACTAGCTAATAATAGAGGAGTTGATCCCCTTTGATCAATAGTATTTATTAATTCAGGATTTTTTTCTAAAACTTTTTGTACTGTTTTATATTCTTCTGAGCGTATGGCGTCGAATAGTGGATTCATATAGTTAACGTTTTGTGTGTTTCTATTTTGTCGATTAAAAAAGGTATTCCTGTCTGTATTAGGATAGTTATAGAATTGTTATTCTCATTTTATACATCTTTAAATTAAACTTGGTTGATGTCAAATGAGAATAACAATTACTATTTTTTAATAATGTCAAGCAGTTTCTAAGGCTATACCAAGTGCATTTCTAACACCTGCGCCATATTCGGGATCGGCTTTATCAAAATGAGCGATTTGTTTGTTTATTATTTCCATAGAAACTCCCTGCATTGCTTCGGCAATATTAGAAAATAAACGTTCTTTTTGCTCAGTAGTAAACATTCTGAATAAATCACCGGGTTGTTTATATTCTCCATAAGTGTCATTTTCTTCATAACGTCTGATATCACCATTTATGGTTAAAGGAGGTTCGGCTACGCTTGTATCCTCAATAGGCCCTCCTTTAGTATTTGGCTCATAATAGGCATCAGGGTTCTCATTACTATTATCAAAAAAGCGCATTGCACCATCTTTATGATAATGGTTAACTTCGCTATGAGGTGCGTTGGCGGGTAGTGCTTCATAATGTGTGCCTAAACGATACCTATGTGCATCGGCATATGAAAAAATACGGGCTTGCAATACTTTATCAGGAGAAAAACCTATACCTGGCACTACATTAGAAGGGGAGTAGGCAGCATTTTCAATATATTGGAAGTAATTATTTGGGTTTTTATTTAATTCAATTTCACCAACTTCTATTAAAGGGTAATCTCCGTGAGGCCAAACTTTAGTTAAATCAAAAGGATTATATGATGTTTTTTCGGCATCTTTTTCGGGCATTACTTGAATCATCATTTTCCATTTAGGATAAGTACCTTTTTCAATAGCTCCGAAAAGTTCTTCTTGATATTTTTCACGAGTTTCACCTGTAATTTTAGCAGCTTCCTTGTTAGTGTAATGTTTATGACCTTGCATGGTCTTCATATGGAATTTAACCCAAAAACGTTCATTTTTAGTATTCCAAAAGGAAAAAGTATGTGATCCATATCCATTCATATGCATCGGAGTTTGTGGTATGCCACGATCACTCATTAATATGGTAATTTGATGCAAACTTTCGGGAGTTTGTGACCAAAAATCCCACATAGCCTCGGGAGAACGCATATTTGTTTTGGGATGTCTTTTTTGGGTACGTATAAAATCGGGAAATTTATATCCATCTCGAATAAAAAATACAGGAGTATTATTACCCACTAAATCCCAATTTCCCTCTTCGGTATAAAATTTAAGTGAAAATCCACGTACATCTCTTTCAGTATCAGAGGCACCCAATTCTCCAGCTACAGTAGAAAACCTTGAAATCATGGGAGTTTGCTTCCCAACCTTCGAAAATATTTTGGCACATGTATATTTTGAAATATCATTGGTAACCGTAAAGGTTCCTTGTGCTCCCCATCCTTTAGCATGTACTACCCGTTCTGGTATACGTTCTCTATTTTGGTGCGCTAGTTTTTCAATTAACTGATAATCTTGTAACAAGACAGGTCCTCTATTTCCAGAAGTTAACGAGCGTTGATTATTTGATATGGGAGCTCCGGCCGATGTGGTTAATTTTTTGTTTTTCATCACTTTAAACTTTAAGTTAAACGCTAATCAATTTTACCTTTATGCAAAAAGGTGCTAATTGGTTTTACATAAAGTTACTCAGTTAAAGTGTTGTTTTGTATAATATTAGATTCTTTTAACTAATTAAGCTATAGATTTTGATTATAAGTTAATGATTTGTTAATAGTTTTTTAATATATGGTGTTACTAATAGTTGTTTACTAGTTTTTATTTTTAAGTCAAACTCACCATATCTATATCATCAAAACTAACTTCGATATGATCATTTAATGACGTAGAAAGAGAAACCCCTTTAAAATCAGCTTTTACAGGGTATTTTTTGTGATTTCTATTGACAAGAACAGCCGTTTTAAAGCGTTTAACGGGAACACTTAAAAAATGATTTACACCATACATTAATGAAGTTCCTGTATTTAAAACATCATCAACTAGAACTATGGATTTATTGGTGTACTCAGCTTCAGAAAGACTTGTTTGAACTGTACCTAATGGATGTGTTTTATCCATTGTTATTTTACATAAATTTACTTTAATGTCAGAAATAAGATGTAATTCATTTTGCAATCTTTCGGCAAGTATATAGCCTTTATCAGCAATTCCAGCTAATATTAACTCTGTTTCGTTAACGTTCGTTTCATAAATTTGATAAGCAATACGTTTAATTTTATGCTGAATTTGTTCGTGATTTAGTATAATGTCCTGTTGCATTTTTATTCTTTTTCGGATATGGAGTCCCCATCAATCCATTCATCAATATCTCTACGGTCTTTTTTGGTAGGCCTACCTGCTCCTTTTTTGCGGTAATAATCTTTTGAATATTTTAATAAATCTAATTTTTCAAAAGCTTCTTTTGGAGTCCTATCAATTCTGTATAAATCTACTAATTTTGCCCCAACTCGGCTAGGGGGATAATCTAAAACTTCAATTTGATAATTAATTTGGTCTTTTCTAGCACTAATTATATCGGTAGGATATACTTCTCGTGAAGGTTTTACAATAGCATCTGCAATTTTAATTTTTCCCTGTTTACAAGCTCGTGTGGCAATACTTCGGGTTTTGTAAAAACGAATACACCATAGATATTTATCAATTCGCATAGTTTATAGCATTTCATCAAATGTTGAGACTCAAAATTACAATAAAACTCAATAAAATACTACGCCGATAGTACATATAAAGATCTATTTTTAATTGTAACATTTCAATAAAAAAAAGGTTATTAAGTCATTAATTGAAGAGTAATTGAAAGTTTTTAAAATTGTATCTTCGTGGCAAAATAAAGATTATATGAATAAATATTTGATCGGATTAGCACTTTTAGTTGCAATGTTTTCGTGTAATAATGATGATGATGGGCCTTCTGTAGAACCAATTAGAGAAAGAGGACCTCAAGCGATTGCTGATGATGAGATTTTACAAAATTTTTTAAGTACACATACGTATAATGATCTAGATTTTAAAGTAGCGGATCATGAATTGACAAATAACGATATTGTTTTTTATAAACTAACAGACGGTAAGCTACCAGAAGGGACTGATATGAATAAAACATCAGGAAAACCTTTAATAGAATTAGATGAATTAAAAAAAGTAAAATTTACAGAAGCCAATACCGAACAGACGTTGTATGTATTACAAATTAGAGAAGGAGAAGGCAGACCCGTATCAAGACTTGATGATGTAAAGGTAAGCTTTAGAGGGAATAGGATTAATAATAGTGAAGAGAAGGTAACTTCAATTAATAGTGAAATATTTGAAGGATCAGCTACAGACGTTGGTTGGTTAGCATTATTTATTGATACTACTAGACAAAGTATACCTGGTTTAGCCATAGGGATATCACAGTTTAAAACAGCTAGTTCCGAAAGTACAAAAGGAGAGCAGGTATGTGGTGTTTTTGATATAGATACTACAGGTAAAGAAAAAATTAAAAATAATGATTTTGGTATTGGAGCATTATTTGTACCTTCTGGTTTAGGTTTTTATGGTAGGATAAATGGACTTACAAGGGAGTATAATAATTTAGTATATACATTTTCATTATTTAATGTGGATTACAGGGATCATGATAGTGATGGTATTTTTTCTATGTTGGAAGATTTAAATGGGAACCTTAACTTTTTTGATGATGATACGGATAATAATGGAGCACCCAATTTTTTAGATAACAATGATGATGGCGATGATAAGGCAACTGAAGATGAAATTATAATTTTAGATAATCCAGAGATAGATTTTGATTGTGATGGGATACCTACTAATGATAATGAAGGTATTGATATGACTAAACCAGATGTAAATAATAATGGAATTCCTGACTTTTTAGATAAAGAGGCATAATTATTTTAAGTTATCCAATAGAATGACAAACAAAGAGACTTCGTTTTACGAGGTCTTTTTTTTTGTGAATATGGCAATGTTTATGCGTTTAATACGCTTTTAATATAAATATTTCGTATATTTAAGGATGCCAAAATCATCTACTCT
>NZ_JH621300.1 GCF_000255455.1 Aquimarina agarilytica ZC1
ATACATTTTTTAAAAAGTGTGCAGATCATTTTTTAGAAGAAAAATTACACTTATTAAACGAAGTAGTAATCAAAGAATATATATCATCGGGAGTATCATTAAAAAATGATGGTACTATCCATTTTGATCTCAAAAAGGCAGATATACTAGCAGGCCAAGCAGAACCCGATGTATTGCAAAGTGTGCAATTATTGCCAAGTGTTGAAAGTCCAACAGAAAATGCTACCGATTTATTCATAAGAGGGAGTAGCCCAGATCAAAACCTTATTTTATGGGATGGAATAAAATTATATAATACAGATCATTTTTTTGGGACTTCGACAAACTTGAATACATCCTTAATTAATGATATTAGCATTTATAAAAGTGGTGTAAGTGCCCAATATGGTGATCGAGCTTCGGGGGTGATCGATATTGCATTAGATAAAGAAGTACCCAAAGAAATAGAAGCGAGTTTAGGTTTTAATTTTTTGCATAGTGACTTTTCATTAAAGATACCGGTATCCAAAAAAATAGGTTTTGTAGCCTCAACCCGTAGATCAATTATTGATTTTATAACATCTGATATTTTCAATAATAATTTCACTAGAATTTTTCAGAACTCAAGAATTACTCAAAACAGATTATTTTTTAGTCAGGTACCCAATACAGAACAAGAACAAAACCTTGTTTATGAAGACCATTCAGTGAAAATTATTTATGATATTTCAAAAAAACATACTTTTACTAGTACTTTTTTATATACAAATAATGAATTTAAAGACCGATATAATGCCGTAATAGCTGAAGTTGAAGATCAAATATTAGTAAAAGAATCTTTTTTTGATGAATTAAAAATTGAAAATTTAGGGGTAAATACTTCTTTTAATAGTACGTGGAATAATTCGCTATCTACTAATATAAATTTAAGTTATTCTAATTATGATCTAGATTATCAATCGTTTAGTTTTAATCCATTGTTTTTTAGTTCGTTAAGTTTGATTCGCTTTAATAGTATAAAAGAACATACATTAAATACAAGTATTAATTATCAATTACCAAAGCATATCCTTTTGTCTACAGGATATGAACTGTCAAGTAAACAAGTTAAAACAGGAGTTTTGGATGCTATTTTTGATGATATTATTTCAAACAATAAAAATAAACCAGATCATGCGATTTATGGTCAGTTGAGTTATAATATACTTAATAACATACATATTGATGTAGGGCTAAGATGCAATAAATTTGCAAATTTTGATCGTATTAAGCTAGAGCCACGTTTTTATGCAGAAAAAAAAATAGGTAACAATTTAAGGTTAAATGCAAGTGCCGAAATAAGAAATCAGTCTTTAAATAGGAATCAAATTTTATCGGGGAATGATACAGGCGAAGAAAATGAAATTTGGCAAATTTCAACACAAGATGGTATTCCTTTATTAAACAGTAAGCAATTATCATTTGGAGGATTATTAAAGTATAACTCGTGGATAATTGATGTAGATTTTTATTATAAGAAATTAAAAGGGCTTACAGCTTTTTCACCATTGGCATTCAATTTAGGAGTAGGAGGAGCATTAGAGTCTTTGCATACTGGGACAGGAGATATTAAAGGTTTAGATTTACTTATTAAAAAAAAGATTGCTAATTATGTTACATGGTTTGGTTATACCTATGCAAAAAACGAACAACAGTTTGATGAAATTAACGATGGAGAACCTTTTAAAGCAAGCAATGATATCACTCATTCATTTACATGGTCCAACTTTTATAAGTGGAAAAATTTTCAATTTTCATTAGGCTGGAAATATAGGCTAGGTATTCCTTTTATTTTAATAAAAGATTTTGATGGTATAGATCCCATTATCGAATCTTTTAACAAGGAGCGATTACCAAATTACCATAGGTTAGATTTTTCTGTAACCTATAAAATTGGACTTTCAAAGTTTAATAAAACCAAAAATGCCCAGTTAGGATTATCCATTTTGAATTTATACAATAGAAAAAACATATTGAATAGAAGTTTCACAAACGTAACTATTGAATCTGCTCAAAATTTAGAACGTACTTTGAGTGAAATAAATTCAGAATCTTTAGGGATAACTCCTAATTTATTTGTTCGATTTAATTTTTAATCTGGATTAAAAATATTTTGTTTTATTTGTCTTAAAAATTGTAGATATTTAAGCAATTAACACAAACGTTTTAGTAAAGTCAATTTTCTATGGAAATCCCTAATAATCTTCAAGTAAAAAGTTTTGCAGAGTATAAGCAGTGGTATCAAAAAAGTGTAACTCATCCAGAAGAATTTTGGGAAGCAATTGCTGGTAAATTTTATTGGAGAAAAAAATGGGAGACTACTTTGGAATATGATTTTAATATTCCAAAGGTGGAGTGGTTTAAAGGTGGTAAACTCAATATTACCGAAAATTGTTTGGACAGGCATTTGAAAACGATAGGAAATAAAACCGCTATTATTTGGGAGCCAAACGACCCAGATGAGGAAACACGCCATATTACTTATAGACAGTTGTACGTAAAAGTATCTCATTTTGCTAATGTGTTAAAAAATAATGGAATCAAAAAAGGGGATCGTGTTTGTATTTATATGCCTATGATTCCCGAATTGGCTATTGCGATGTTAGCTTGTGCCAGAATTGGTGCCATTCATTCTATAGTTTTTGCAGGTTTTTCCAGCACTGCAATAGCGAGTCGCATTAATGATGCTGGATGTAAAATGTTAATTACAGCCAATGAAGTATACAGAGGAACTAAGCCAGTGGCTTTAAAAAGTATTTGTGACGAAGCTTTACAACATACTCCTTGTATTGAAACGGTTATTGTATACCGAAGAACAGTAGAGCCAACACCAATGAAACCTGGACGTGATAAGTTTTGGTTTGATGAATTACAAAAAGTGGCTAAGGAGTGTGAAGCAGAGGAAATGGATGCCGAAGATGAATTATTTATTTTATACACCTCGGGGTCTACCGGAAAACCAAAAGGAATGGTACATACCACAGGGGGGTATATGGTAGGAAGTACTTTTTCATTTCAAAATGTATTTCAATTAGGAGCAAATGATGTATACTGGTGTACTGCGGATATAGGTTGGATAACAGGACATTCGTATATAATTTATGGACCATTAGCAGCTGGTGCGACTACTGTAATGTTCGAAGGGGTACCTAGTTATCCCGATTATGGTCGTTTTTGGGAAATTTGTAATAAACTTAAAGTAACTCATTTTTATACAGCGCCAACCGCTATTAGGGCTTTGGCAAAACAATCGTTAGATTTTGTTAAAAAGCATGATTTATCAAGTTTAAAAGTTTTAGGAAGCGTAGGAGAACCTATTAATGAAGAGGCATGGCATTGGTATAATGATCATATAGGTAAAGGGAATTGTCCTATAGTTGATACGTGGTGGCAAACCGAAACAGGAGCTATAATGATTTCTCCGTTGGCCGGAATAACACCTACCAGACCCACATTTGCCACCTTACCTTTACCTGGAGTTCAACCCGTATTAATGGATGCCAATGGAGAACCAATTCCATTAAAACCACAACAATCCGAAGGTCGATTAGCTATTCAATTCCCTTGGCCATCAATGGCTAGGACTGTTTATGGAAACCATGAGCGTTACAAGCAAGTGTATTTTTCACAGTTTCCAGGAAATTATTTTACTGGTGATGGTGCGTATCGAGATGCAAGTGGAAATTACCGAATAACCGGAAGAGTCGATGATGTAGTTATTGTTTCTGGTCATAATTTAGGAACAGCCCCCATTGAAAATTCAATTAACGAACATATGGCTGTAGCAGAATCTGCTATAGTTGGTTTTCCTCATGAGATTAAAGGAACAGCATTATGTGCCTATGTTACTTTGCATGATAATTACAAAGCTTCATCAGACTTAATTAATGAAATAAAAATTCAAATAGCCAATACCATAGGTGCCATAGCTAAACCTGATATAGTGGTGTTTGTTAATGCATTACCCAAAACACGGAGTGGAAAAATTATGCGTCGCATACTCCGAAAAATAGCTTCCAATGAAACGGATAGTTTAGGAGATACGTCGACTTTATTAAATCCAGACGCTGTTGAGCAAATAATAGTAGCTTATGCAAATGCCTAATTGTCATTTTCCAGAACTTGTAACGAGTAGATTTTTTTTAAAACAGTTTCAAAATAAAGATGTGGAAAATGTTTTTAAAGGTTTATCTAATCCTAAAGTAATTAAATATTATGGAGTAAGTTTTTCTAGTTTGGAAGCTACAAAAGAGCAAATGCAATGGTATCATAATTTAGAAAAGACAACAACAGGTATTTGGTGGGCAATTTGCGATGAGCAATCAGGTTTTTATGGGGCTATTGGTTTAAGTGATATAAACAAAGAACGTAAAAGTGCCGAGATAGGTTTTTGGTTATTACCAAAATATTGGGGGAAAGGTATTATTAAAGAGTGTATGCCAGAAGTTTTAAAATATTCTTTTCAAAAAAGAGGTTTATTTATAATTGAAGCATTTGTGGAAACAGAAAATTTGAATTGTTATAAAGTCCTGAAAAAAATGGATTTTGACTATGAAAAGACAATAATAAATGCTGAAATTAAAAATGGAAAAACAATCAATATAGCTGTTTTTTCAAAAACCAATAACTAATTTCCATTGTATAAGTAATATCGTTTTACATGCAAGTTGCAGGTGGATTTTCACCCAATTCTTCCAAAAAAGTACTTCTTTCAATAATAAAGTTGAGGTAGGCTATTACTCTTTTATCAGCAAAATTACCGGTACTTTGGTATTGGATTGTCTTTCTACCTGCAGGAGTGGTGTATTCTAAAATATAGAAATCACCCATTGGAAATAATTCAGGATCATTTATTTCTGTAGTTGGGATATCTCGAATACCTCGAGCAATATTTCTAACTTCGTCAGCAATCGAAGCCTGTGTTGAACTAGCAAGAAATGGACATTCAAAAAAAGTCCAAAGTCCATCAGCGGGGATTGAATTGTTATTGTCCGATTTAAAAACTCCTTCGTCAGTTAATTTAAACACAGAAACACAATCGGCTCCAGGACAAATTTTAGAGGCTCTACCAAAAGTAATTCCTTCGCTAAAATCTATGTTAAGAACATCTTCTGGTAAAACTATATCGTCATTATCATCTCCACAACTAAAGGCAAGTAGTAAACTAAATATAAGGGCAATTTTCTTCATAGTCATTGTATTCCTGTATTTGGGTTTGGAAATTTACAAAAAGTTAGGATCAGTTCTATATTTCTAACTACATTGTGTTCAAAAAATTATATAGATTGTCAGAAAAAAGCTCAAAATTACTTATTATTGGTCATGTTTGGCCTCAACCTAATGCTACGGCAGCAGGGGAACATATGCTTCATTTAATTCATTTTTTTAAGGATTTAAAATATCAGATTTTTTTTGTTAGCGCTGCACAGCAACCTAGTGATTTTAACGTATTCGAAAATTTAGTAATACAAACAGCTTCAGTAGCTATAAATGATGACAATTTTGATACGCTCCTTTTAGATTATGCGCCCGATGTAGTATTATTTGATCGCTTTATGGTTGAAGAACAATTTAGCTGGCGAGTTAAAAAAGAGTGTCCAAATGCTATTCGAATTTTGGATACCGAGGATCTTCACTTCTTGCGAAAGCAAAGACAAAAAGCGCTTAATACTATTACTACTACTACTACTACTACTACTATTGTTGATTCATTATCTGATCAAGCTAAACGAGAGCTTGCTAGTATGTATCGGTGTGATTTGAATTTAATGATTTCATTAAAAGAGATTGACATTTTAACAACAACGTATAATTTTCCCAAGCACTTATTACATTACATTCCATTACTAAGTGACAAGGTTGAGAATGATTTGTTTATCCCTTTTAATGAACGAAAGGATCTAGTTTTTGTAGGGAATTTTTTGCATGAACCTAATTGGCATGCAGTACAAATACTAAAAAAGGAAATTTGGCCTGTATTATCAAAAAAAATACCCAATGTTAAATTACATATTTATGGTGCATATGCTACCGAAAAAAATTATCAGTTGCATAATGAAAAGCAAGGCTTTTTGGTACATGGATATGTTAAAGATTTAGAAGCAGTTTTAGAAAAAAGTAGTCTATTATTAGCGCCTTTATATTTTGGAGCAGGGCAAAAGGGAAAATTACTTAAAGCAATGCAATGTGGGACACCAACAGTAACCACTTCTTTAGGAGCCGAAGCCATGCAGTTTGATAAATTATGGCCTGGTGCTATTGCCGATGATATAAATGATTTTATTGAACGTGTGATTACTTTGTATACAGATGCATATCAATGGAATAAAGCACAACAGAATATTGCAGAATTGGTGAATTCTCATTATTTATACAACACACATTTTAATTTTTTTAAAGAAAAATTGGTAGAACTAATTGAAAACATCACAATTCATAGAACTAAGAATATAACAGGTCAAATTTTGTGGCATCAGAGTATGCGTAGTACCGAGTTTATGAGTCGATGGATTATTGAAAAGAATAAATAATGAAGCCTATTTTTTACCTAAAATTCGTGTAAATAGTTTGTTCATTAAAGCTGTAGCTTTACCCATATCTCGTTTACGTTCTTCTGCTTGTAATTTTCCGTATTGATCGTAATAAAGTTTATAACAAAATACAAACTGATCATCTTTTTCTCCAGTTCCAAATAATCCAAAACGAAGATCATTAAAATATAAGTCATTTCCAGACTTTTCAATAGTATACCATCCTTGGGTCAGTTGAATTAAGCGTATAATTAGTGGATGACTTTTTAGATCTCCTAGCAATTGATGATTTTTAGGATAGCTAGTAAATTTAATAGGCGCTTTACCATCAAATAAAGAATAATCACCAATTAAAAAATGGTCCTTCGTTTCAATATTAGCATTCCATAAAATACTATTTAAAGGTGTTGGTTTAGTTTGAATTTCAATATACGAAAGTTGTTGCTCTTTTAAATTATCGGAAAAAATACCATAAGTATACCATTTGATCAATAATGTGATAAGCATATAAGTACTACTCATAATTATTCCCAGGTTATTTATTTTGTTTCGTTTAGGATGCGTACGCTTATAACACATTGCCCAAATAACACATATTAAAAAGGGAAGGGTGTAAAGTGGATCTACAACAAAAATATTTTTGAATGATACTTTGTAGGGGTGTGGCCAAAATAATTGAGTTCCCCAAGTGGTAAAAGCATCTAGAATAGGATGTGTAATTAATCCCCAAAACATCAATTTAGTCCAGTCCTTCCAGGTAGCCTCTTTTGTTTTATAAAGCCGAGTTATTAGCCACCCAAATAAAGGAGCGAATAATACACAAAATATGATAGAGTGTGAAAAACCGCGATGAAGTTCATTTGCGGTAACGGTATCCGTGAAAAATTTAACGAGTACATCCAAATCGGGGATGGTACCAGCAATAGCTCCCCAAAGTATGGCTTTATTACCTGCTTTTTTACCAATGCAAGCCTCACCAACTGCAGCACCTAATACAATTTGAGTAAGTGAATCCATTAAATTTGTTTTGCTTTAAATGGATTGCGTACTTCATAATCACTAGGCGAAATCAATTCGACTAAAGGTTTTAATAAGGTATTTGAAATGGAGTTTCGGTGCCTTATATATAATTTCATATCTACTGGCTTAGCTCCAACAGTACTTTTAATAGTTTCAGCAGTTCTTCCTAATCTTAACTCTTTTACTTTTTTGTGAATGGCCATATGCACATAATCATAAAGAATGCGTTGATAGATGGCGTGTGATTTGTTATAAGTATAGTCAATACCTATATGGTTTGCTTCAATAACGTTGTTAAGTAAAAAAGCAGTTGAAAAAGCGACTAGTTTTTCTTTTAAAAAATAAGCTTTAAAAATAAATTTTGTGTTAAGTGTTTCTTTTAAGCTTTTAAAAGTAGCAATGTTTTGTTCCCCTATTTTAAAGTCGGCATTTTCTAACACCGAAGAGTATAAATTTGAAATATCTTCTTTGTATTGTTCTATGTCTTTCGAAGAAAAATCCCTAATAAGTAAGTCTTCAGATTTTTTAAATACCGTTTTAACACGTGTTCTAAATTTAGTACGCATGCTGGCTAAATAATCGTCAAAAGTCTCCCAATTTTGAAGTTCAAGTACCATATTAACATCAACTTTAAATTCCCTAAAATCATACAATTTCATTTGGTCACTTTCAGAAAATGATCGAGGCCAAAATTCTTTTAATAAAATAAAAGAAGGTTTATTTTCATTTTGACGTAATTTACGCAAAGCATTAGATAAGCTTTCAAAGGCAGTTTTGGCAGTAATAAGTTCTTTATTGTATTTAAAACCATATTCGCCACAGGCAAATAAATTACCACAAGTAAGCACACTTACATCTAAATTTGATATAAATTTATTTTTTACAGAATCACCTACTTTACAAGGGAACTCTTGAAACTGTAATTGATCTGAGTTAAAATTAAAAAGTTGGGTAATGGCAAAAGCAACAGGTGTTGTTTTATGATAAAATAAAATGTACTTAAATTCGATATTTTCCGATAAGGTTTGCTCAGCTATTTTTAAATAGTTTAATGAAAAGAAAATGCACTGATCATCATTAACCGTATTCCAATCCTTTTCAGGAATTAAAGTACAGTTATCATAATAGTTATAAGTAAGTGAAGATACGTTACACTTAGTAATTATTTTATGGAGCATAGTAAGCTTCTGTTGCCAATGAATTTAATCATTCGAATAATTTATACCATATCTAAAATACAGTAATTTTTTATAGAGCTTATTAAAAATGTAAGATTTCTCGGTAATGTATTTTTGAAATACATTATTTAAAGGTCATTTGACTCCATAATTTCCACCCGCCAGAAAAGTCATAAATGTATTTAAAATTTAAATCTCTAAGAATGGCACTAGCTACTTTACTTCGGTAACCCGAATGACAGTATACATAAATGGGTTTATTTTTATTCAAATGTTGTACTTGCTGTTTAAACTTTTCCTTATTTTCAATAGGAATATTTATGGCCCGTTCAATAGCGCCACTACTAAATTCTTTTTTTGTACGAACGTCTACCAATTGAATGGTTTCGCTGATGTTTATTTCATTTTTTAAAGTAGCAAAACCTACACGTTGAAGTGCTTTTGTTTGTTGCCCCATACATGTAGAAACTATAGCAAGTGCAATAAGTAAAAATATTTTTTTCATAATTTTAAGTTGAGTGTTTTAAGTACTGTGTTTAAGCTTGGTATTTTGTAAAATTAATTGATAATAACTTATAAAATGGTGAATTGTTATATTTTAATAATTAATTTTTTTAGAAGATGTTACAACTCGCAAAAGTAAAATTGTAAATTCGCTTTTTATAGCAGCAAAAATTGAAACAATCTCCATTTTTTTCATTTATAATTCCTGTATATAATCGTCCAAATGAAATTGAAGAATTATTGGACAGTATGCTTGGACTCAATTATTCAAAACCTTTTGAAATTGTTATTGTTGAAGATGGTTCAACGGATACTTCTGAAGCGATCATCTCAAATTACACAAGCCAACTTTTAATTAGCTATTATTTTAAAAATAATACAGGGCCAGGTGATTCTCGTAATTATGGAATGAAAAAGGCCAAAGGAGCATATTTTTTAATTTTAGATAGTGATGTAATTCTACCTCCTAATTATTTATTAGAAGTAGAAAGTTCATTGGATGATCAATATGTGGATTGTTTTGGAGGGATTGATAATGCTCATGATTCATTTACCGATTTGCAAAAGGCTATTAATAGTGTGATGACTTCTTTTTTAACTACAGGAGGTATACGTGGTAGGGGGGAACAATTAGGTAAATTTCAACCTCGTAGTTTTAATATGGGGTTATCCAAAAAAGCTTTTGAAGCATCAAAAGGTTTTGGGAAAATACATCCTGGAGAAGATCCAGATTTAAGTATGCGTTTATGGGACTTAGGTTTTGAAACGTCCTTATTTAATAAGGTGACGGTTTTTCATAAACGAAGAATATCATGGAATAAATTTTTGATTCAGGTGACAAAATTTGGTAAGTGTCGACCAATTTTAAATAGTTGGCATAAAGGGAGTAGTAAAATTACATATTGGTTCCCTACATTATTTTGCTTTGGAACATTGGTAGCGTGTATTTTAGCCTTATTCTCATTTTTTTGGCCTCTTATTTTAGTAGGTGCGTATGTATTGTTATTATTTTTTGAAACCTTATTTGTTTATAAAAGTTTTAAAATTGCTGTAATGAGTGTTTGGGCTATGTGTATACAATTTTATGGTTACGGAAAAGGTTTTTTTATATCATTTGTTAAAGTAAGCTTATTAAAAATGGTTCCGGAAAAGGCATTCCCTAAATTATTCTTTTAGTTCCTCCTCATTACTATTAGCTATTCTTAGTAAGTGATGTTGTTAATATCATAAAATATTAAATCATTTTTTTAAAAGCATATGTAAAGAACTTACCTGTAGGTTGTTTATTTTTGTATTCGCCCTATAAAATTGAATCCTTGCATAATATGGATAATAAAGAAAAAAAAGAAGCCAATAAAAAACATAAGAATTACAGGACTTATTTTATTTTTCTTGGTTTTACTGCTTTTTTGTGGTTTTCACTTCAGTTTTCAAAAAATTATTCGCAAGAAGTTACATTTAATATCAATTACAAGCAATTACAGAATCAAAAAGCAGTAAAGCCTTCAAGTGATAAGGAGGTTAAAATGGTTTTAAATGGAAGCGGATTACAATTATTAAAGTATACTTTTTTTAATCATAGTATTGATTTGGATGCACGTAAGGCAGATAATACAAATGATAGTCATGCTTTTTTTACAGGGAAACGCATGCATGATATTTTAAAATCAAGCTTAGGTTATGAAGGAGAAATTTCACATGTTTTTAAAGATACATTGCATGTGTATTATGATGTTTATGAAGATAAAAAAATCCCTTTAAAAATAAACTCAACTATTAATTACGCTTCAGGGTATACTTCTATAAAAGGAGTGACATCCGAGGATAAGGAAATTTTAGTTACAGGTCCTAAAAGTGTTTTGGATACATTGAAATTTATAGCTACAGATGTGTTAAAGTTAGATGATATTAAGACTGATTACCAAGGAATTTTAACAATATCAAAAAATAAATTACCTGAAAATTTGAAATTTGAAAAAAAGGAAATAAATATAGACTTAATTGTAGATAAATTGACCGAAGGAGAATTTCAAGTACCCATTACTTTATTAAATGTTCCTAAAAATGTAAGGGTTCAATTATTCCCTAAACAAGTTGGTGTTGTATTTAGTGTCACATTAAAGGATTATCCAAAATTAACTGCATTAGATTTTAGTATAACAGCAAATATGATCAAGGCTGAGCCAAATACAACATCATTGCTTTTAAAATTAGATAAAATCCCCAACTTTGTTTACAATGCACGCTTAATGAAAAAAGAAGTGCAATATGTTGTTATTAAATAAAGAAATAATATGGTTGTCGGTTTAACAGGAGGTATTGGGAGTGGGAAAACATATGTAGCTGAAATATTTAAAAGCCTAGGTGTTCCAGTTTACATTGCAGATATAGAAGCAAAAAAATTGATGCATACTAATGCAGAAGTTAAAAAAGCTATTAGTCTACTGTTCGGAAAAGAAGCCTATAAAGAAGGTCTATTAAATAGAAAATTTATATCCAATCAAGTATTTAAGCATAAAAGCTTATTGGAACAATTGAATGCTATTGTACATCCTGCTGTTGCCAAACATTTTGATGAATGGTATAGTTCACAGAATTTTGATTTTGTTATTAAGGAGTCTGCTATTTTGTTTGAAACTGGTGGGGATAAAAAATGTGATAAAACAGTTCTTGTCATGGCACCCGAGGAAATTCGTATTGAGCGCGTCATGAATAGAGATCAAATCACTGAAAATGAAGTGAGAGCTAGAATAAAAAATCAATGGGATGATGAAAAAAAGAAAAAATTGGCGGACTATATAATTGATAACATTGATACTTATTATGTTAAAAAACAAGTAAATAAGCTTTTTTTAACATTAAAAAATGATTTTATCTAAAAAATTAACTCTTGTTAACTTTAGGTTAAAGCTAATTTTTGGTAAGTCTATAATTCCTATTTTTACCCGATGAATAAACGCTTTTCAACTTTATTATTAGTCCTTATGACGATCTCCTTAGCAGGTATTATCTGCGTTCAGGGGTATTGGATAAGTGATACGATACAAAGTAATGAAGAGCATTTTTCTTTCAATGCTAATGAGTCATTAGGTATTGTGGCTAAAAAAATTAATGAGCGAGAGTTTATTCGTTATTTCTATCCTTTAAAACATGCCATTGATAGCATAAAAACAAATAAGAAAAATTACAATGAAGCTTGTTTAATTAAATCAGTTAATTCGGAGCTTAACAATGAGACAAAAAAAGTAAAAGCGCCACTTACAAAAGAAATTAAAGCGGTAATGGATAGTATAGCTAATTCATTAGCAGCAAACAATAAATTATATTGGAGGCACCATATTGGTGCTAAGGAAAGGTTAGATCAGTTAGCAACCACAGCTAGTTATGAATATTTTTTATATCAAAACCTAATTAAAGAATACACTAGTAAAATACCTATAAATAAACGAGTTCAAAAAAGTGAAATTAATCAATTCTTAACGCGAGAACTTGAAAAAAGAGGCGTAAAAGTGAATTTTGAGTTCAGTATTTACGAAAATGAGACTAGTACTATCGTAAAATCAGAGAATTTTTATATCGCCTCTCAAGGGATGTACCGAACACCTATTTTTGAGGATGATGAGGGAAAGACTAATTTATATTTGGTAGTAAATTTTTTAGGTAAAAATAGTTTTGTGTGGTCATCCATCCTCTCCATGGTGTTATTGTCTTCATTGTTGGTATTAGTCATATTGGGGACTTATTTTTATGCCTACAAGCAAATTATTAATCAACGGAAAATATCTGAAATAAAAACAGATTTTATTAATAATATGACTCATGAATTAAAGACTCCAATTGCTACCATAAATTTAGCTTTGGACTTTATGAAAAATGAAAAAGTGGCAGATGATTCTGACATGAGGAAAAGATATTTACAAATGATTCGTTTTGAAAATGATAGAATTCATGATCAAGTAGAAAGTGTACTTAGAATCTCACACCTTGAACATAATGAATTATTAATTAATAAAGGGGCAATAAATTTTCATGAAATAATAGAAAAAGCCATAACACATGTAAAGCTTAATGTTGATAAAGAAAAGGGATATATAAAAACACACTTAAATGCCTCAAAAAAATCAATTTTTGCTAGTGATGAGCATATTACAAATGTGATAGTCAATGTTTTAGATAATGCTGTTAAATATACAAATGATAGCCCCAAGATTGATATTTTTACTGAAAATACAAAAAATAGTATTATATTAAAGGTTGCAGACCAAGGAATTGGAATGAGCAAATACTGTAGAGAAAAAGTTTTTGATAACTTTTTTAGAATGCCTACAGGCGATGTTCATAACGTCAAAGGTTACGGTTTGGGACTTAGTTATGCGAAAAAAATTATAGAAGATCATCAGGGTAAAATTTTAGTTAAAAGTTCAAAAGGAAAAGGGACTACGTTAATTATACAATTACCTTTAATAACATCATAGAAATTATGGAAAGTGAAAACAAAAAAATACTTTTAGTTGAAGACGATCCAAACTTTGGAACAATTTTGAAAGACTATTTGACCATTAATAATTATGAGGTAACTCATGCCAAAAATGGAATGGAAGGTTTTGAAAAGTTTAAAAGAGACAACTTTAACCTTTGTATTTTGGATGTTATGATGCCTTACAAAGACGGTTTTACTTTAGCTAAAGAGATTAAGGATAAAAACAAGAACATACCAATTATTTTCCTTACAGCAAAAGCAATGAAAGAGGATGTGCTAAAAGGCTATAAAGTTGGTGCAGATGATTATCTAAACAAACCTTTTGATAGTGAGGTGCTTTTGATGAAAATTAAAGCAATTATGCAACGTAAAATTGTTGATAATGAAGTTGAAAGTAAGCAAGTTGAGTTTGAAATTGGTAAATTTCATTTTAATTCAAGGTTACGTTTTCTTACCTATATGAAGGAAGATCCCGTAAAATTATCTCCTAAAGAAAATGATTTGTTACGTTTGTTAGGATTAAATTTGAATGATTTAATGACACGTGAACTTGCGCTAACAAAGATATGGAGAGATGATAATTATTTTACTTCACGTAGTATGGATGTGTACATAGCCAAACTTCGTAAATACTTAAAGAAAGACGGGAATGTTGAGATTTTAAACATTCATGGTGAAGGATTTAGATTAGTTGTAAAAAAATAATAGCACTTTTTATTAATAAAAAGTCATTTAGATATATAAAGAGCACCATTTTATGGTGCTTTTTTATGGAATAATAATTAAGATTTCTTTGTTTAAAATAATAAATTGCTAAAATTAAGTGTAAATAATAAACAGATTATAATTGATTTATACTACTTTTTGTGAAAGAAATAAATTTTATTTAATTACGTTTTATTTTAAGAAAATTTATGGTTATTAGTAATTTAAAAGCTTTAATATTATAATTGTATAGTATCAATATTTTAACTCAATTTTTTTACTATATTTTTAAAAAAAAACTAAAACTACACACAAATGAACATTAATTTAAAATTTTTATCTGTACTATTACTAATAGTCACAGCTACTCAAGCTATTGCTCAACCTATGCCACCCAATGGAATGAAATGGGAAGTTGTAAACGAGATGACTGATGAATTCAATAATGGTTTTGATGACAATAAATGGGTAAGAGTATTATGGAATTATGGAGGAACACCAACTAGAATGATTGCTGAAAATTCTGGAGTAACTGACGGGAACTTATGGATTAAAGCAACACTTGGACCAGAGCCTTTATGGTTTCAAAGTTCCAGAGTATATTCCAAAGCAGAAATTAAGTACCCAATGTATACGGAATGTAGCATTATAACAGCACATATATCTGCCTATAATACATTTTGGTTAAATAAAGGAGACATTAACAATAGAGATGAAATTGATGTGATAGAAAATAACTCTAGACCTAGTTGTGGATGTCAACCTAATTTTCCTTGGCAAATGAATTCTCAATATTTTCATGCTGAAAATGGTGAGGCTAACACTATTAGAAATAAAGGGAATTATGATAATAGAAGATTATCAGATGACAACCCCAAAAAAGGAATTGCATGGAATGAAACTTATCATACTGTAGGTGTTTGGTGGAAAGATGAAAGAAATATTACATTTTATTTAGATGGAGAAGAAGCAGGTAGTGTTGTTGTCGGACAGCATAATAATGGTCAGTTTTTTGAAGAAAGAATTTTTACTAGAAATCAACAACTTATCTGGGATTTATGGACAAGAGACGCAGATTGGTTAGGAGGACTAGCTGATAAATCTCATTTATCAGATGATAGTATTAATACGATGCGTGTGGATTGGGTACATACATTTAAACTTGTTGAAGATACTACATTGAGTAATTTTGATGTTTCGAATCCAGCCGAGTTAGCTACGGTTTATCCAAATCCAGTAAATGATGAATTAAATATTTATATGGTTGATTTAAATAAAGGAGCAACAGCTACTTTGTATGATAATAATGGTCGTTTAATTTTAACAGAAGAATTAAAGAGTGATAAAGACCAAGTATCTTTAAGTGAGTTAGCTAAGGGAATTTATTATTTGAAAATTAAAAATGGGAATTCAGAAAGTTATAAATCGATAGTTAAAGAATAAATTAATAATTCTAATTTTTTATTAGAATAAACACCAAAAAAGGGAATCAATTTTATGTTTGATTCCCTTGGCGCATTCAGAGAATGCTTGATTCTCAAAAATTATACATAAAAAATCCAAAATTTGATAA
>NZ_JH621301.1 GCF_000255455.1 Aquimarina agarilytica ZC1
GATAATCAGCTAAAATTATTTTAATGCCTCGTGGGCTTGCCCCGAGGATTATTTACTTAAAAAATAAATGCCGCTCTACTTGGAGTAAAACGGCATTTAACACAACAATATAACTAACTAAATCATAAACTAACAATTCATACAATGCAAAGAGCATGCCAAATATAATTTTACACTAGTATTCTAACCAATTAACATTAAAACTTTAGCTTTCAAAAATTTAACCCAGACCATTAAGACACCCACCCCAAAGTCAAATTCATTTCAAAAAGAACATGTATAAATTATACGATTTGTATATTTTTGCTGCGTAATCAACAATTATGGATAACACTACTCATTTTGCTGTAATAGGTGGAGGTAGCTGGGCAACAGCTATTGTAAAAATGCTTTGCGAAAACGTAACTAGTTTAAGTTGGTATATGCGGAATGAAGATGCTATTGATCATATAAAAACACACAAACACAATCCAAACTATTTAAGTTCCGTAGAATTTAATCCCGAAAAACTTTTAATTAGTTCGGATATAAACATTGTAGTCGAAAAAGCAGATTATATTATTTTTGCTATTCCTTCAGCTTTTTTACACAGTGAATTGCAAAAATTAACAACAGACCTTACTAAAAAAGTTATTTTTTCGGCCATAAAGGGAATTGTACCAGAAACCAGCCTTATTGTAGGTGAACATTTTCATGACTTATATAAAATTCCGTTTGAAAATATTGGCGTAATTACAGGTCCTTGCCATGCCGAGGAAGTTGCTCTTGAAAAACTATCCTATTTAACTATAGCATGTAGTGATAAAGACAAAGCCTGTGTTGTTGCCAAACATTTAAAAGGAGATTATATCAAATGCACTACCAGTGATGACATTATAGGTACTGAATATGCAGCTGTGCTAAAAAATATTTATTCCATAGCAGCTGGAATCGCTCATGGCTTAGGTTATGGTGATAATTTCCAAAGTGTACTTATGAGTAATGCTATCCGAGAAATGAAACGTTTTATTAAAAAACGCCATAAAATGAAACGTAACATAAATAATTCTGCCTACTTAGGGGATTTATTAGTTACCGGATACTCTATTTTTTCGCGTAACCGCATGTTTGGAAATATGATTGGCAAAGGCTACACCGTTAAAAGTGCTATGATGGAAATGAATATGGTTGCCGAGGGTTATTATGCCACCAAAAGTGCCTACAACTTAAATGACAAAAAAACCCGAACGCCAATTATTGATGCCGTTTACCAAGTACTTTATGAAAATAAAAATCCAAAGAAAATTTTTAAAAAACTTACCGATCAATTAGATTAATCAATTCACTTTAAGAGTTGTGGAAATTTCGAACAACAAATGGTATTATTTTATCTCTATGCCACTTCAAACAATTTCCCCGGTAATGGATTTAATACGCCTTTAAGTTCTAAATTTAACAGCATCGATGCCAATTGATATGTAGGGATATTACAATGCAGCGCTATACTATCTAAATCCTGTTTTCCTTCTTTTTGTAAAAAATCATATACCCGCTGTTCATTTTCATCTAAATCAACAAATAATTCTTTTTGAATGGGTGGCTGCGCTTTTATTTCATTTTGTTTTAAATTTAAAATGTACACCAAATCCGCTATACTCGTAAGCATGTGTGCTTGTTGGGTTTTTATAAGCATATTACAGCCTTTACTGTAAGGGTCCGTTGTTTTTCCTGGTACAGCAAACACATCTCTGTAGTAAGAATTCGCTATTTGAGCAGTAACTAATGAACCTCCTTTATCGGCACTTTCGATAACAATAGTTGCCTTTGATAAGCCCGCTATGATACGGTTTCTTCTCAAAAAATTTTGAGGATTAAAAGCATCCGTACTCCAAAAATCTGTAAAAAAACCTCCATTCTCCTCCATGGATTTCATGTACTGCTTATGTGTTTTAGGATATATTTGATTTAAGCCATGTGCCAAACAAGCCACCGTTTGTAAATTATTAGCCACGGCTGCTTTGTGTGCTGTAATATCAACTCCATAGGCAAAACCCGATACAATTACAGGATCAAAAGGAGCTAACTCTGCTACCAAATCTTCACAAAACTGGGTTCCGTATCGTGTTATTTTTCGTGTCCCTACAATACTTAAAACCAATTTATTTTTTAAATCAATGGTTCCCGATCCAAAAAGTACTATAGGTCCATCGACACATTGAGCGAGATGAGCAGGGTATTCCGAATCCATGTATGATGTCAGCTTAATTTTGTTATGCTCAACAAAAATTAATTCTTTTTCCGCTGCTTTTACATGACTTTCGTCATAAAGTGACGCCACCCTTGCCTCGCCTATTCCATCTATTTTTAACAGATTCGACTTTTTTTCTTTTAAAACACCTTCAGCGCTTCCTACAATTTGAATCATTTTTTTAATAGAAGCATCTCCTAAATTTGGAACATGCTGCAAGCACAGTAAAGCCTGAAGTTCAGTCATAAGTAAATCAAAATTCAATAAATCAACAACCTAGGCTCTTATTTGTGGTAAGTTCGCTTAAAATAGTTATACCTTCTAGCCTAAGCGAAACCCAAAACAACCTATTGATATCAAGCAATATAAATAAAAAATTCAATCTTGTTAATAAGTATTGGATAAAGAGTTTTTTAAAAACAGGTTCTTTTATACTTTTGTAATAATGACAATAACAAATTACATCTGCGATTTATTATACCGATACGATTGTGTAATTGTACCGGATTTTGGTGCCTTTTTAACCAAACGTGCTGCGGCACATTTTTCCGACGATAAACATTTAATGTATCCTCCGCAAAAGCAGATTTCTTTTAATCAACAAATTATTAGTAACGACGGATTGCTAGCCAACTACATTGTAAGCAGTGAACAAGTAAGTTACGATAAGGCATTAGAAAAAATTCAGTCTTTTGTACAACAAGTTAATGCTGAATTAGAAAAAAAGGGAAGATTAACTTTTTCGGATATTGGATTTTTTAATGTCAATTTTGAAAACAACCTTGTTTTTGAACCTTTACATACATCGAACTATTTACCTGAAGCTTTTGGATTAGCCACCTTAAAATCAGATACCGTTTTACGCGAAACTTTAAAAGAAGAAGTACAAATTTTGGAAGAAAAAGCGCCAATAGCATTTACTCCCGAAAAACGCAAAAAATCTGTGTTTGTTAAATATGCAGCTGCTGCAGCTATTGCGCTTGTGCTAAGTGGTGTTGGTTTAAACTCATACAAAAACCATATTATTCAGCATAATGTAGTCGAAGCCATTGAAGCCGAAGAGTTAATTAAAGAGGAAATACAAAGTGCTTCATTTGTTTTAGATATTCCGAACCCTTTACCAAGCATATCTGTTAAAGTAAAGCAGTTTACAGAAGATAACTCGGTAGACATTGAATCCTTTAAAAAATACCACATTGTTGCTGGTGCTTTTAGAGAATTTGAAAATGTAAATAAAAAAATAGCCCAATTAAAGCGCAAAGGATTTTCACCTAGTTACATTGGAAAAAACAACTATGGGTTACACCAAGTAATTTATAGCAGTCATGCCACCAAAAACGAAGCGATTAATACATTAAATTCAATTAAGCGCCACGAAAACAGAAGCGCTTGGTTGTTAGTTCAAAAATAAAGGCTTTGTAAAAGCAATTACAATTAATATAAAACGCATTTGTTTGATTAAACAAATGCGTTTTATATTTTTATAGAATGAAACCTAAACATCCTACTGCCTCATATACCTTATTAACAGATATTGTACTCCCTAGCGAAACCAATTCACTAAACCATATGTTTGGCGGCGAATTATTAGCTCGAATGGATAGAGCCGCAAGTATTTCTGCCCGAAGGCATTGTAATGAAATTGTAGTAACTGCATCGGTCAACCATGTATCTTTTAATTACCCGATCCCATTGGATAGCGTGGTCAACGTATCGGCTAAGGTTTCACGGGCTTTTAAGACCTCCATGGAGGTAATTATAGATGTAGTTGTCGAAAACCCTAAAACAGGCCTAAAAACCAAAGCTAATCAAGGCATTTACACCTTTGTTGCTGTTGATGAAAACAAAAAACCAGTTCCCGTACCCGAAATTATTCCAGAAACCGAAAAAGAGAAAGAAAATTTTGTTGCCGCTTTACGCAGAAAACAATTAAGTTTAGTATTAGCAGGTCGCATGCAAGCGGATGAAGCTACGGAATTGAAGGCGTTATTTTTTTAAAACCGCATTATGATTTAGAACTTCGTTATGAGTATTGAAATTTTAATAAAATCATGTGTTTTCTTGATTTTAGCATAGTTATGGTTAAATTTAGCAAAGGTTACACATAAGTTTCATCTAATGTTTTCGAAATTGCTATTGCCTCATTAATTATCTCTTTAGGATAATCATTAATTTCTAAAATTTTTATGGCATTCCGATTTTTGAGTTTCCCTGTCTTTAACTTATAATCAAAACCTACACTCTTAGTTGTATCACTTAATGTTTCACTAAAATGATACAATTCATATTCATTTAAAAGCATATCTGTCAATTCAATATCATGAGTAGACACTAGTACAATATTATTGTTTTTAGTTAAGGTAGACAAAATGGCTTTACCCGCAGAAATTCGTTCCACAGTATTGGTTCCTTTAAATAATTCATCTAAAAGAAAAAGGCTTCTTTTATTACTATAACTTTCAGAAATCATCTCCTTAATAGTTAAAACTTCTTGAAAATAGTAGCTTTTGTCATTTAACAAATCATCACTTATTCTAATAGCCGAAAATATAGTTAGAACAGGAAAACTTAATGACTCTGCAAAACATGTATTAATTGTTAAACCGGTTATGATATTTACACCTATGGCACGAATAAACGATGTTTTCCCTGACATGTTTGATCCAGTAAGTAATACCGATTTTTTCGCAATAGTAACGCTATTAGCTTTACAATTAAAAATTAAGGGATGCTTAATTTCTGTAGCTGTAATGTGATTAGCATCATGTATAGTTGGTAAACAATAGCTATCCAAACCACTCCTTAATGAAGCTATAGACAATAACATATCAACGTGTCCCACAAAGGAAAAAACAGCTTCGATTTCTGTTCTTTTAGTATCTACTCTTTTTAAAATTCCAAACAACAATAATGGTTCTAGTAGAAATAACACTTTAAAAATTTCAAAAAGCAACCAAAATAACATCGCTGTATCACTCTGAAGTGTAGCTTCGAATTTGAAAAATAAACTCCTGTTTTTTATTGTATTCACCAACTTAATTGATGTTAATACATTTGGGTTTATTTTTTTTAATAATGAATTTGAAGATAGGTAGGCTGCTAAATCATTAAGGTTAATAAGTTGTGGTATCGAACTCACATATTGAAATAAGTTTTTTTTATTCCAAAAATGAACTACAAAATTTACACAAAAAATTCCAATTGAAATGATAAAAAAGAAAGGTTCAAAAAAAGAGAGTATTCCCGATAATATACTGGCAAAAGATAAAATTTTTACCATAAAAAACCACTTTGGAGGAAGTATGTGCGCCTCCTGAAATAGCATTCCTATATTAAAAGCATCTCTTTTATTTAGTTTTTTAATTTGCTTTTGAAGTGAAATTCTTAAGGATTCATTCTTTAACAATTCATCAATGATAATTTCATCTAATTCGGTCTGTTCTTTATTTATAGTTATTGTTCTAAGTTTATGATAAAGATATTGCTGACCAACTTTTGAATGTGTCCGATCAATAAATGCAAATAAGTCGTCAATATCTAAATCATTACACGTTCGATCCGACAATACTTGATAAGCTTTGGAATTATCTTTATTCCTGAAGTATTTTTCTATGAGATTAAAATCAAAATCATCCTCCTTGATAGTCCCAAATGAGGCTTTTAATCTTTTTTCAATTCGTTGTTTTTTACTCGTAGTAATTTGAGCATAGTGCTTTTGCAGTTGAAATAGAACGTATGTTATCATAGGTAGAATAAATATGATATTTTTCCCTTAGACCACAAAATAGTTAACCCATAATAATTTGGATTAAAATCATAATAACTACATTTTATAAATCCATTTTTGCGGGTTTAAAAATTTAGATCCTTGGTAAATGGAAAATTTAATAATAGAACGTCCCGTATTTGAATTGGTATGCACCTTCCCTATGGCTTGTTTGGTACTTACCTTATCCCCTTCTGCTACCGAAATTTGATCAATATTATAATACGTGGTAATAAAATTACCGTGACGTATTTGCACTAATTTACCTGCTCCTTTAATGGCTTGCACCGTGGAAACTTCCCCGTCAAAAATAGCTCGTGCTACTTGATTTTCTTCGGTTTCAATATCTACTCCACTGTTATTAATTTCAATGTTTTTTAATACTGGGTGGCGTTGCCTACCAAAAGGTTTTATAACATCCCCCTTAATCACTGGCCAAGGTAATTTTCCTCGGTTGGCCGTAAAGTTTGTGGCTAACTTTTTTGATTCTGCTGTTAAAGTGAACGTCTTTGTATTCTTTTTTACACCTGCCTTTTTATTTGCCCTTGCAATGGCTTCTTTTATTAATTTTTCAATTTTTCGATCAATCGATTTTGCCTTTTTTTGCTGTGCTCTTATCTGCTTAGCATAAGTGGCTTGATCACTATTTATTTGGGCAATTAACTTTTGTTGTTCTAAACGTTCCTTTTCTAAGTTTTTCTTAGTCTTTCGGTTTTCAACAACTAATTTTTCTTTTTGTTTGCGTTGATCTAAAAGCTGTACATTCAGCTTTTTGAGTTGCTCTGTTTTGGTTTCAATTAAAGCCCCTTGCTTTTTTCGAAACTTGGTGTACTGTTGCATATAACTGATACGCTTATATGCCTGTAAAAAACTTTCCGAAGAAAGCAAAAACATAACTCTATTTTGACTTGATTTACTTTTATAGGACTTCTGTATCATTTTGGCATAGTCCTCCTTTAAATCGGCTAATTCTGTGGTTAAATTATCTATTTCTGTTGTATTCTCTTTAATTTTTCGGTTAAGGTAATTAGCTTGTCTATTAGTCAACTTTACCAAACGATTTAAAGCAGTTACCTGACGCGACAATGCATTGACTTGCTCTAGTAATGATTTTTCTTTTTGCTGACTTTTAGCCTTTAATTTCGCAATTGAAGCTATTTTGGATTGCAAGGATTTACGTTCCTGCTCTAATTGCTCTTGACTTTGTTGAGCACAAACCAAATTGGCAACAAAAAATACTAAACCTATAAGTATGTGTTTCAATTTATTCATGTATTATGGCCAAGCGATTTTTTTATATCCTTCGGGTATTTCATATGGAAAAACCAAATCCGTATTCTTTTGCACTCCTTTAAAATCAACGTTTAATCTAACTTCCTTTGAAGGTTTTGAGGCTAAAAACTCGATGCTTTCAGGAAAAAACTGCTTGTCAACCACTTGGTAATTTAAATAATTAACACTTACCTTTTTTTCTTCTTGCGTAAGCTTATAATTAGCCACTCTCATATTTTTCTGAAAAAGCTTTAGTATAAAATTATAAGCTTCATCATCCTTTTTGGGTGTGAGCACAAACTTGTCTGGAGTTTCCCAATTAGATTTGTATTTTTTAGCTTTTAAATCCAAAATACTTTGGCCAGTTAGTATATTTTGTACTTTTTTAAAATTCACTTCGGTGCCTAAAAATTGTGAAAGTGCTTTAAAATCTCCATCAAAATAGGTTTTATTTAGCTTCACATAAAAAGAAACACGATCGGGGGTAATATAGGCCTTTCCCATACTAAAGCCGAACACTTTTATGCTCATCCATATTTTGGCATCCTTTTCCATACGTAATGAAATGCTTGGTGCTACGGATTTTTTACCATCGTCAAAATTTACTCTTAAACGTGCTTGAAGGGTATTAAAATCAAAATCCGCCGCTTTATGAAGACTAATTAACTGCTTTGTCGGGGTATTCTTTTTTACCAAAGCTCCATTGGCTACTTTGGTTGTTTTACACGAAACTAAAAAAAGGAACAGTACGCTATATACTATTTGATAAAATGAATGCTTACTCAATAAATATTTTTTCACCTTTGGATTGGTATTTTTTGGCTTTATCTAGAGCGCCTAATGCCTCATAAGAAACGGCCATTTTTAAATATAACGCACGCTCGTACTCTGGATTGTCCACAATATAATCTAATCCGTCCATATACGAATTAATCGCTTTTTTGTGATCTGCTTCTTTAGCTAACAAATGCCCATTAATAAGATATAAAAAGGGTTGTGCCGGATATTTTTCGATGGCTGAAGTTACTAAGGATTTTGCTTTTTTATTTTTACCATAGTATAATAACAATGGTAAGGTATCTTTTATTAGATTAAAATTATTGGAATCAATATTTAAATTTTCTTCATATACTTTTAATAAACTTTCGGTAGATCCCTGTGCTAATTGAAAGGCAGAAAGTTCCATAAAAAATTTCATGTTTTCTTCTTCACTTAGCGTAGAAGATTCCATGTTATTTAAATCGGCTGTAAAATTGGGATTTTGTTTACCATAGGTACGATAATCATCCAATACTTTACTTTTTAAGCTATCCGAAATATTGTTATTACTCGTTAATTTTTTCATGATCTCGGTGGCCTTTTCCGTATCATTAACGTATAAATAATCTCTGAAAGTAAGGTAATCCATTAATGGCGAATTTGGCATAGCTTTTTTAAAACGCACTAATACCTTTGAAGCTTCTTTATGCTTACTTAATCCTTTATAAACCTCGATCAACTTTACATAAGCATTTTCATTCTGTGGGTTTTTATCTAAGGCTTTTTCTAAATGGATAATTACATCTGTTTTATCCTTTGACACCGTATATATTCTGTTACGTAGATTTTCCACCGATGTATCATATCCAAAAGCACTTTCGTATGAAGATAATACTTCTAAAGATTTTCCATATTGTTCGGTATATACGTATGCTTGTGCCAACGACTTTTTGTACTTTGGATTGATTTCTACTAATTTGCGTAAGGTTGCAATTGTTTTATCATACTTTTGCTGCACAAAATAGATGTTTTGTAAATTGGTTAGAAGCACCTCATTTTTAGGCATTTTTTCCAAAGCAATTTCTAAATTATCCTGTGCTAAATCATAAGCCTTTAATTCAAAATAATTTTTAGCCTTTTCATAATACAAAATGGGTTTTGTATTATCGATTTTTAAACATTCATCAATAGCATCAATGGCTTTTTGATTTTTTTCTATTAATCGGTAACTAAGCGCACTGTAAAATGCATCTTCAAATGCTTCAGTTACATTAGAAATATTATTTAAAGTCGATATATCCTGCTGCGGTCCTTCTTGCGCAAGCATAAAAGCTCCACAAAAAAAACTACACAGTATACTATATATCGACTTTAATTTTTTCATTTATTCGAAATGTGAATAATCACCTATACTTATTTTGGTGTATTTTCCATTGTAACGTACTTTATTTCCAATCATTGAATCGGTTAACACCGCGTTTTCAATTCGTGTTTCATTTTGTACCAAACTATTGTTAATAGTAACATCAATTAACTCACAATCATTACCAATAGAAACATTAGGACCTACCTTGGTGTTCACTAATTTAACATTACTTCCAATATAACAAGGTGCGATTATTTCAGAATTTTCTAAACTTACTGTTTTGCACACTAAATGCTCTTCACCATCTTGGTGAATAAAGTTAAGCATTTTGGAATTAGTTTCGACGGTTACGGTTTTATTTCCGCAATCCATCCACTCATTTACCTTACCGGTTTTAAATATTTTGCCTTGTGCCATAAGGCCTTTAATACCATCATTAATTTGGTATTCGCCTCCATGCATTAAGTTAGCATCCAATACTTTTTGTAAGGACTCTTTTAACGCCTCACCACTTTTAAAGTAATAAATACCAATTACCGCTAGGTCCGATACCTTTTCTTTTGGTTTTTCTACCAGCTCAACAATTTCATTAGCGTCATTTAATTTTACTACTCCATATTGCTCCGGTTGCTCCACTTGTTTTACCCAAATAACAGCGTCGGCATTAGGATCCAACTCAAAATCTGCTTTAAAAAGTGTATCGGCATATGCTACTATACATGGACCAGATAGTGATGCTTTAGCACACATAATGGCATGACCTGTACCTAAAGGTTCATCTTGATAATATACCGAAGCTTTAGCCCCTAAACTTTTTGCAATATTAGTTAATTGCTGCTCCACTCCAAAAGAACGATCGGTTACAAAAGCAACCTCATCAATAGGCTCATTAACTACTTTTGCAATATCTTCTACTAAACGCTGCACAATTGGTTTTCCTGCTATAGGAATTAATGGTTTAGGCACGGTTAAAGTATGTGGGCGTAAACGTGAACCACGTCCAGCCATGGGTACTATGATTTTCATTTTGGTTGGTTTTTAATATTTTAACTAAATATATAGGTGTCTTTTATTCTAATTTTTATTTATTTTACTCCTGTACTTCCAAAGCCTCCACTTCCGCGAGAGGTTTCTGATAATTCGGTAACGGCATTCCATTCGGCTCTTTCGTATTTAGCAATCACCATTTGAGCGATTCGATCTCCATTTTCAATAGTAAACTCATCTTTTGATAAATTGACTAAAATTACACCTACTTCACCTCGGTAATCCGCATCGATAGTGCCTGGGGCATTTAAAACCGTTATTCCTTTTTTAGCGGCTAACCCACTACGTGGCCTTACCTGCGCTTCATACCCAGCAGGTAATGCCATAAACAATCCCGTTTTTACTATTACACGCGCTAAGGGCTCTAATTTTATAGGGGTATTGGTTACCGCTCGTAAATCCATTCCTGCGGATAGCAAGGTTTCATAACTAGGCAATGCATGCCCTGAAGTGTTTACTATATCAATTTTCATGCAAAAATTTAATTTTTCTTTAAAAAAGTACTTTTAAATTTACGCTATTGTAAATTTTTTAAAAGCTACATTACTTTATACTATATTAAATCAACGCTTTAACAAACGTTTGATACTATTTTTTTCAAAAGTAATGATTATCATTAAATATAAAAGTATTAGGATTACTTTAACGAAAAAAGCTTGTGGTAATACATTCAAACTTAACCAACTTAACCCAAGCGCCACTCCTAAATACAAAAGCAATTGAGGCACATTATAGGGTATTTTGTAAAAACGCTGCCCAAAAAAATAGGAGAGTAACATCATACCTGCATAGGCTACTAAAGTAGCATAGGCAGCAGCCATAAATCCTATTTTTGGAATTAAAATATAATTGATCAATAAGGTTACTACGGCTCCAAAAATGGTGAAATACATACCATATTTGGTATTATCGGTTACTTTATACCAAACGGATAAACTTTGATATACGCCCAAACACCAATTGGCTACTAAAATTATGGGTACAATCTTTATGGCTGTTAAATAACTGGCATCCTTAATAATAATTTTGGTAAACAACTCCTGAAAAGTAAGTACTACTAAAATACCTAAAGAAGCAAAAATGACAAAAAATTTAAGCACCACGGCATAACTAGCTTTGGCATCCGTTTTATCGGCTTGACTAAAAAAGAAAGGCTCGATCCCCATACGGAATGCCTGTATAAAAAGCATTAAAAACACACCAAATTTATAACAGGCACTGTAGGCTCCCATGACATCCTTACCTAACATGTCACGCATAATCAACTTATCAATATTTTCGATAACCAAAAAAGCAACTCCTGCTACCAAAATAGGCAATCCATACTGCTGCATTTGTTTAAAAATAGCTTTGTCAAACTTCCAGGGAAACCTAAAATAATTAGGAAAAACCAGTACGACCATTAAGGCATTGGCTATAAAATTGGCTAAAAACACATAACTTTCTTTAGCCTCAAATACTAGCAAATTGGGTAATGAAATCTGGTAGCTATCTACCCATTTTAAAAAGAATAAATTGAGCAATCCATTAACTATCACTAATGTAAATACTCGAATACCAGCATAGGCTACTGCTTTTCCCTTAATACGGTAATAAGCAAATGGAATAACTACCAAAATATCAAAAGCTACTAAACCTATTAACATTAAAAGCACAGGTACACTTACTTTACACCACAAAGCAATTTCATTTTTAAAAACAAAAACAATACCTACAAATACTAGTAATGATACTAATAAGCTTATCAATGCTGTAGTATATACCACTTTTTTATTTTCGGACTTATTATAAAATCGAAAAAAGGCGGTTTCCATTCCGTAAGTAAGTATCACGTTTATAAAACCTGCGTACACATAAAAACTGGTAATTTCGGAATATTGACTGGTTTGTAACACATCGGTATACAATCCATTCAAAAGAAGATTAACCAATTTGGGTAATACCATGGCTAATCCGTAAATAAAGGTGTCCTTAAAAAGGGTTTTGAAAATACTCAATGTTGCTTGTTTGTATGGAGTAAATGTAGTGAAATAATTGGGGGGAATAAAAACAACAAAAGCTATCAAATTGATAGCTTTTGAAAACTTTTACGTTATAAACAGTTAGTTTTTAATCAATTTAGTAATCGAAAATGAGTTATCTGAGAATGTAGTTTTTAAAATATATAAATTAGATTCTAGACCCACTAAATCAATTTTAGTTTGAGAAACCTCATTATTACTTTTATCACTCATTACAAGCTTTCCATTTATATCCATTAATTCCCATGATGAAATTAATTTTTCACTCGACAAAGTAATAAACCTACTTGCTGGATTTGGATAAATTGTAACGCCTATTGATTCATCTACTAAAGCAGTGCTAATAATTTCTGTATTTTCAGTTAACTGTTTTGCTGCAAGGCTACTAGTACTACTTCCACAACCATCAATATAAGCTCTAAATGACGATCCATTTGCCGCTTTAAACCCTGGTTTTAACCTAACTTTTTCACCTGAATTATAACTTACATTAGCTCCTCTACTAATAATATTTGAAGCGGTTATATAGTTAGCTCGAAATTCTATAGTAGAAGTTATAGGAGTATTTATTGACAAACTCTCAGGACATAGGGTATTAGGGGAAGTTCCATTTAAAGTAACTACGCCCGTATTATTGGGGTCAAGCCAGTCCTTTAAACGTGTACCAGGTGAGGTTCCTCTATCCCATGACATTGACAATTTTCCATAAAAATCAGCAGTAGAGCTTCTACATGAAGCCCAACCCCCATGCAACTGTCCTATTATTCTACTATTTTGATCAAACAATGGAGACCCCGAAGATCCAGGTTCAGTTGTACCATCATCCCATTCCGCTATTTCCCAATGGGAATTAGGAAGATAAGGTCGAGGATCATAGTCAGATGATACGGATGCATGATTATCAAATGATATTTTCTTAATGTCTCCTCTTGGGTGATGAATACCAGTAGAATTTGAAGAAGCAGAATTTGCCCTTGACCAGCCTGCGTAATAGACATTATAGCTTTCGGGTGGAACTGAAGAAAGCTCAACAAGTAGAAAATCAGAGTCTGCATTTCTAGCCTTTACTGCACACCCTGATATGGTTTGACTCGTAAACCCATCGGTATTTGAACAGTCTGGGCTCTCATAATTAAACATAAAAATCCAATTTTCAGTATCGGTTGTACTATTAAAACAATGATTTGCAGTTAAAAAGTAGGGTGTCTTGTCTTCCTTGACATTGTTAATAAGAGCTCCTGTACAAATCCTAGAATTACTACTGGTTAAAATCATTGCCACGCTTTTTTTCTCATCTTGCCAATCGTCCCCAACTGCGCAGTTAACATTATTATTGCATGAACCAGATGAACCAAATACTTTATCTACTTTATTGAAGATATCCTTATAGGCATGCACAACTTTAGAAATGTTTATAACACCTTTCCCTGATTGGTTATGTGGTTCAAAATATTCTAACACACATAAATCTCCTTTTACAACACCAGTTGCAAACTTCCCATTTGATTTATTGTTTTCATTTGTGAAAGCACCTATTACATGATTCTTTGCTTCATTATAAAGATGAAAAGTTCCATTTTCTGGAAGAAAAAAAGAATCATATATCAAGTTAATGGAATATGCGTTTTTAGAATGGATTTTAAGTCTCCAAATTCTATCTCCATTTGGTAAAGTCAGCCAAGTTCCTGAATTTAATAGATTTATATTCACGTCAATATCCTTCCCGAACCTCCAAGGCAGATCTTTTTCTTTTTCATCTTCCGCCAAAAGTTGAGCTGAATTGATTGGTGATATTTCAATTACCTCTACATTGTCACTGATATTTTTTTCATAAAAAGTATGGGGTCTTTCATTTCGAGCTATTTGTGCCAACAGGCTATTACTATACGATAAAAGTATAAGTAAAAAAGCAAAAAATCGTATCATATTTATTGATTTTTGAGTGTTAATGTGAGAATAAAGTCACTACTCTTTATGAAGAGAGTATCTAATTTAATATTGTAAGATTTTGAATTAGGTAAGAGTTCGATGAATTTATTACCCCACGAATCTTCGTTGACTTTAGTGCCACCTAAATTTGAGATTTCAATCGTTGTTAGATTAGAATTTCCCAGTTCATAATTGCCATTGAATTGGTTTCTACAAGTTTTAGCATTAAACTTGTTTGTATTTAAAAATTGCAACTCTATAGAACAGTTTGCATCGTTGGAAAACAAAATATCCCATTTGTCTAGATTAATTTTTTCTTTAATTTCGATTAATTCCCACTTTCCTATCAATCTTTTATTTTCAATTTTATCTTCTTCACAGCCTAACTGAAAAAATGTAGTAATTAATATAAGTAAGTTTATCATTTTCATATTTTTAATTACATAAGTAACAAACACTTAAAAAAATTTGGTCATAACTTATTGTTTTAAAATTTGTTTATCTATAAATTACTTAACTAACAAAGCTTCCAACTTAGCTAAACGAGCTTTCAATACTTCGAGCTCTTCTAACTTTTTTTCCTGTTCAATAGTGTACAAGGTAAGTTCCTCAATTTTCTGCAATAACCTGTTTGTCATTTCTGATACTTTCATATCATTAGCTCTAAAATCATCAGCCGATGGCATTTCGGGCAAATGCTTGTTTCTTTTTATAAAAGCTTCCACTTCTGCTAATGGCTTTAAGTTATAATCGTCTTCAAAAACCCAATCTGCCCCATCTTCTAAACTAACAATTACCTCCTGCGCCCAAATGGTACCATTAACTGAAAGTTCGTTCTGAGGATCATCAGTACCTATACCTATTTTTCCTTGAAACTCAATTGTATCTTCTCTTAAAGTCATTCTACTTTCTCCACCTAATTGTTGTATGTTTAATGCCGTAATATCTGAATTAGCTGCTCCATTCCCGATATAAAACTTAGGTCTTGTTTCCCCATCATAAAAAAGCATACCTGTACTAAAGCTTCCGGTAGCACTTGCTTCAGGTTGAAATAGCGTAAATCCTTTAAGAATAATATGAGTAAATTCATCAAATTGTGAATACCCGAAAAAGCTAGATAAAAAAAGACTGAATACTAAAATTTTTGTTCTCATTGTGTTGAAATTTAAATTGTTAATGATTTATACGATTTTAATTTAATATTTTCGCATAAAAGCATTAATATAATGGTGATTGCTAGTA
>NZ_JH621302.1 GCF_000255455.1 Aquimarina agarilytica ZC1
ACATTAATTTACGACAAAACCCTCGTATTTACAAGGGTTTTGAGTATTCTGAATGCGCCTTGACAAATTCAAATCTTGTTTTTAATCTATTAATAATCTAAGTATATTAATTTACGATTAAAGAGAACTAAAAAACAAAGGTATCTTCATTTTTATACTATGAATAGTATTATTCATAGCGACTTTATTCTTATAAATATTAATCAAATCAAATGAACGAGTTTAATTAACGTACTAATTTTTTGTATTTAATACGTTTCGGCATTAAATCGCCACCTAAACGTTTCTTTTTATTTTCTTCGTAATCAGAAAAACTTCCTTCAAAGAAATAGACTTGCGAATCTCCTTCAAAGGCTAAGATATGCGTACAAATACGATCTAAAAACCAACGGTCGTGACTAATTACTACAGCACAACCCGCAAAGTTTTCTAATCCTTCCTCTAATGCCCTTAGTGTATTTACATCCAAATCATTGGTAGGCTCATCTAATAAAAGTACATTTCCTTCTTCTTTCAATGTCATGGCTAAATGTAAACGGTTACGTTCACCTCCAGATAATGTCGCTACTTTTTTATTTTGCTCACTACCACTAAAGTTAAAACGACTTAAATAAGCCCTGGAATTTACTTGACGTCCGCCCATCATAACTAATTCTTGCTCATCAGAAAAATTTTGCCAAATCGTTTTATCTGGATCAATATTACTATGTGCTTGATCTACATAGGCTATTTTAGCAGTTTCACCAACTACAAAAGCTCCTTTATCAGGTTGCTCTTCGCCCATAATCATTTTAAAAATAGTCGTTTTACCTGCTCCATTAGGCCCTATGATTCCAACTATACCTGCTTGTGGTAAATTGAAATTTAAATCTTCATATAACAACTTATCATCAAAAGCTTTACTAACACCAGAAGCTTCAATTACATTGGTACCAAGTCTAGGTCCATTAGGAATGTATATTTCTAACTTTTCGTCGACCTGCTTTTGATCTTGACTCATTAACTTATCATAATTCTTCAAACGTGCTTTTTGCTTTGTTTGACGTCCTTTAGCTCCTTGCTTTACCCATTCTAACTCACGTTCTAATGTTTTTTGACGTTTTGAAGCCGTTTTAGACTCTTGAGCCATGCGTTTAGATTTTTGGTCAAGCCAAGAAGAGTAATTTCCTTTCCAAGGAATCCCCTCACCTCTATCCAACTCTAAAATCCAACCAGCAATATTATCTAAAAAGTATCTATCGTGAGTTACGGCAATTACAGTCCCTTTATATTGTGCTAAATGATGCTCTAACCAATGTACCGATTCTGCATCCAAGTGGTTTGTCGGTTCATCCAATAATAATACATCAGGCTCTTGTAACAATAATCTACATAAAGCCACACGACGTTTTTCACCCCCAGAAAGTGGACCAATTTTTTTGTCGCCATCGGGAGTCCGTAACGCATCCATGGCAATTTCAAGTTTGGTATCTAATTCCCAAGCATCAGCTGCATCAATCTCATCTTGTAAAACAGCCTGACGCGCCATCAACTTTTCCATCTTATCGGCATCACTGTATACTTCTTCTAAACCAAATTGATCATTAATCGAATTGTATTCATCAAGAATTGCAACGGTTGCTGCTGCACCCTCTTTTACTACCTCTAATACCGTTTTTTCTGGATCTAGTTCAGGTTCTTGCTCTAGATAACCTACGGTGTAGCCCTGTGAAAATACCACATCACCTTGGTAGTTATTGTCAACTCCTGCTATAATTTTAAGTAAGGTAGATTTACCCGAACCATTAAGTCCTAAAATTCCAATTTTAGCTCCGTAAAAAAAGCTTAAGTATATGTTTTTAAGTACTGGTGTATTAGCACTCTTATACGTTTTTGTTAACCCCGACATGGAGAAAATGATCTTCTTATCGTCTGACATTTTGCGTTTTTAAAGAATATTGATAATTAATAAATCTACCTTATCAAATACTTAATATAACTGAAAGGTTAAATCTACTCTTGCAAATATCGCATTTATAATAATGGATTCAAATTATTGAATTAGTCAATAATAAATCTTCTAGTGTAAACTGTATTTTCATCTTTTATTTTCAATATATACAAACCATATTCTAAGTTTTATAAATTTATTAACCCTCTTTTGATATACTGAAGTTATTACGATAATATTTAATTCGAATTAAATAAAGCTTAGAGTTTTTTTAATGTCACTCCTCTCCTATTTTTAATTACTTTTGGCATTAGCTAAAAATAATACGATTTACTGATAAGAATTTCGTATAAATATGTTGAATTATTTTTTGCTAGTCTAAGGCAAAAAAATCAAGCATAGCCTTAGCTAAGGTTGTTTTTTTTAACGCAAGAATTGTGAAAAAGAAACAGCATATATGCGAAATTCTTATCAGTAAATCGTATAATACCTAATTAAAACTATGCAAAGAACAGTTAAAGATTACTTTATTATTTTATTAAAAGGTATGGCCATGGGAGCAGCAGATGTAGTTCCTGGTGTATCAGGAGGTACAATTGCTTTTATTTCTGGTATTTATCAAGAGTTAGTTGAAAGTATTTCAAATATCAATCTGGCCCTTTTTAAAACAATCAAAACAGATGGTTTCAAAGCCTTTTGGCAAAAAGCTAATGCTAATTTTTTAACGGCACTTGCTTTTGGAATTATTATAAGTGCATTAAGTGTAATGAAAGTTATGCATTTTTTATTAGAAAATCACCCTATTAAAATTTGGGCCTTCTTTTTTGGATTAGTGCTTGCTAGTATACTTTTTGTTGCCAAACAAATTACTAAATGGAATGCAATTACTATTATTTTATTAATAGTTAGTGCTATTGGCGCTTTTGGAATAACAAAATTAAGTACAATGCAAGGGATCGATAGCACTGCCTTTTTAGTATTAGCTGGAGCAATAGCTAGTTGTGCTATGATATTACCTGGTATTTCTGGAGCATTTATCCTTGTTTTATTAGGTGCTTATGCTACCATTAGTGAATCGGTACATAATCATGATTTAAAAAAAGTAGGTGCTGTAGCTTTAGGGGCTATTATCGGTTTATTATCCTTTTCTAGATTATTAAAATGGTTATTCAACAATTATAAGAATGCTACATTAGCTATACTTACGGGCTTCATCTTAGGGTCGCTCAATAAAATTTGGCCTTGGAAAAAAGTATTAGAATCCGTTGTTATTGGCGATAAAACACATATCTTAAAGGATGATTCTGTATTACCTGGTAATTATGCTGGAGATCCACAAATACTATATGCTATTGGATTAAGCATTTTAGGTTTTATAAGTATTTTAGCATTAGAAAAATTGGGGGAACGAAATAAATAGTATCAATGGCAGAAAACACGCGCACTTTAGCAGATAAAATCCTATTAGTTTTAAAAGGATTAGCTATGGGTGCAGCCAATAAAGTCCCGGGGGTTTCTGGTGGTGTTGTGGCTTTTGTTGCTGGTTTTTATGAAGAATTTATTTATTCGCTTCAAAAAGTAAACTTAAAAGCCTTTAAGTTATTTATAAACTTTAGGTGGGCTAGCTTTTTTCGATACATTAATGGTTCCTTTTTAGGTCTACTAATTTTAGGAATGCTCATTAGTTACTTTAGTGTCTCTAAACTATTAGATTATTTTTTAATTACTCACGAGCTTTATGTTTGGTCTTTGTTTTTTGGAATGATCATAGGATCTGTTGTCTATATAGCACGTACTTTTAAAAATTGGAATGCTTCCACATTATCCTTTTTAGTTAGTGGTACTTTAGCAGGCATTGCTATTAGCTTATTACCACCTAGTACACAAAATGATAATTTAGTTTTTGTGTTTTTTTGTGGTATTATTGGAGTTTCGGGTATGACTCTACCTGGTCTTTCGGGTTCTTTCATCCTAATTTTATTAGGAAATTATGTATTATTATTAGTGGATTCTGTCAATACACTATTTGACACCTTTATTCATATTTTTAATAACGACTATAGCTTTTTTAATGATCCAATCCACATGCGATTATTAACTGTACTTATTGTTTTTAGTGTAGGCTCACTTGTTGGTATGGTTAGTTTATCACATTTATTGGGATATGTACTTAAACAATATAAAAATCAAACTTTTGCTAGTATAATAGGCTTTATAGTTGGTTCACTTGGCGTTGTATGGCCTTGGAAACACAAAATTTATAAATCCGATACAGTAGGCAAACTTTTAATTGATAATAATGGTAATCCTATATTAGATCATTTTGAACGTTATTTTCCAGAATTAAATACCAATACATATATCGCTTTACTTTGGATTATATTAGGGATTGCTGTAGTATTGTATTTAGATTTTATAGGAAATAAAACTACCAAATAATTAAAGCTTCCCGAAAAGGGAAATATAAAAATGAAAAAGACTTACGGTTTATTAGGAAAAAATATCAGCTATTCCTTTTCGGCATCCTATTTTGGTGAACGCTTTGAAAAAGAACAAATAGATGCGAGCTACCAGAATTTTGATCTACAAAATATTGAAGAACTAAATGACGTATTAAAAGCTAATCCCCTAAATGGTTTAAATGTTACCATACCTTATAAACAAGCAATTTTTCCGTTTTTGAAACGCTTAGACCCTATTGCCGAAACCATTGGAGCAGTCAATGTTGTTAAATTTGAAAAAGATGGTAGTTTGACAGGCTATAACAGTGATTTTTATGGTTTCAAAAATTCTTTACTCCCATTATTAGAAAAAACAACACCTAAAAAAGCTTTATTACTTGGTACAGGTGGTGCCTCAAAGGCTGTTGCTTATGCACTTGAAAGTTTAGGGATTGCTTATACTTTTGTTTCAAGAAATAAAAAAGAAGGTAAATACACTTACGAAGAATTGAATCAAAATATCATTGAAGATAATTTATTAATTATTAATTGTACCCCATTAGGTACCTTCCCTAATGTAGCTGCTTGCCCCGATATTCCTTATGAATTTATTACAAGTAAGCATGTTTTATATGATCTTATTTACAATCCTGCAGAAACTACTTTTCTAAAAAAAGGGGCTGAAAAAGAAGCTATAATTAGTAATGGATTGCAAATGCTTATTTTACAAGCTGAAAAATCTTATGAAATCTGGAATTCATAGGCAATATTTTCAATACTATATTTGTGCTTATTTACTCCCAATTTTTATTATCTTTCAAAAATCTAAAATTGAAATCGTTTACCAATGTCTATTAGTGAAAATTTAAATACCGATTTAGAAGCTCAAAATGATGCTGCTGCAGAAAATGAATCATCAACTACGAATGTTGATGAAAAAAGTAATGCTACAGAACCTGAAGCTGCAGAAACTTCAAATATTAATGAGCCTGACGCTACTAATGAAACGGAGGTAAATGAAAATGAAGTACCCACAAAAGAAGCTACCCCTGAAAAGAGTATTGAAATACCAGTTGAGGATTATGCAGCCTTTGGACAAGAAGAACTTTTAGCGAGTTTAAAAAAGCTTTCCAATAGTTATCCTGTACAATTAATAAAGGATCAAGTTGAAGATATTCGTAAGTTTTTTAACAAAAACTTTGACGAAAAGGCCGCTAAAAGTAAAGAAGCCTTTATTGCAGAAGGTGGGAATGAAATTGACTTTTATTTTACAACTCCATTAAAGCGTGAATTTAATGAGTTGTATTTTAATTATAAGGATAAGAAAAACGATTACTATAAAACTTTAAAAACAAACCTTGAAAAGAATTTAAAACATCGTTTAGAGCTTATTGAACAGCTTAAAGAATTAATTTCTTCCAACGAAACGGTAAATAAAAAGTTTAACATTTTTAAGGATATAAAGGAACATTGGCATCAAGCAGGTGCTATTCCAAGAGATCAAAATAATGTAGTTTGGAATACTTTTTACCACCATGTTGATAAATTTTATGAAATAATTCACTTAGATCGTGAATTTAGAGATTTAGATTATAAACATAATTTAGAGCAAAAAGTAAAAATTATTGAACGTGCCAAGGAGCTTACTCAAGAAACAAATATCAATAGGGCTTTTAGAGAATTACAGGTTTTACATAAAATTTGGAAAGAAGAAATTGGACCTGTTGCTAAAGAATATAAAGATTTAATTTGGGATAAATTTAGTGAGCTAACCCGTGAAATACATGATAATCGACAAGCTCATTATGCCGAACAAGACGCAAAGCAAGAAGAAAATTTAGCCGGTCGTAAAGAAATTATTAATCAGATCAACCAACTCACAGAAGTTCCTAAAAATAACCATAATGATTGGCAAAAAGCCATGAAACAGGTGGAAGAACTTCATGATAAATTCAAAAAAGTAGGTCGAGTACCCAACGAATTTAAGAATAGTATTTGGGATGAATTTCGTGCTGCTGAACGTAATTTTAATAAAGCAAAAAACGAATTCTACAAACAAATTAAAGGTGATCAATTAGATAACCTTAAAAAGAAACGTGATTTAATAGCTACAGCAGAAGCTAATAAAGATAGTGATGATTTTGACATTGTAACGCCATTAATGAAGCGTATACAAAGTGAATGGAAATCAATTGGTCATGTTCCTAGGAAAGATAGTGATAAAGTATGGAAACAGTTTAAAGATGCTTGTAATCACTATTTTGATCGAATTAATAATAAAAAAGAAGCTACTAGTGCTGCCCAAGAAGAGGCTTTAGAGAAAAAAGTCGAATTTATTGATACTTTGAAATCATTTGAAGTAACCGATTTGGAATCTGTTATTTCTAAAATAAATGAATGGAAAACATTAGGTAGTGTACCTTATAAAAAACGTAAAATTGAAGAAGAATTTAGCCAAATTTTGGATGCTATGTTTGCCAAACTTAATTTGAATAAAAAGGAGGCTGAATTGATAAAATTCGATAATAAATTAGCGGAAATTACTGCTCAAAATAACGAACGTTTACTGCTTGATGAAAAGTCATTTATACGTAAACGTATGGATGAATTAAAATCTGAAATTCTTCAATTAGAGAATAATTTACAGTTTTTTAAACATGCGGATAAATCAAATCCTATGGTAGCAGATGTTTATAAAAAAATTGATAAATTTCAAAATGATTTAAGTCTTTGGAAGGAAAAGTGGGCTAAAATAAAATCACTTTAATTCTTTTTAATACTAGTATTACAATCCACTTAATCTTATATTAAGTGGATTTTTTAATTTATCAAATGTTATGCAATGCTCCCTGTGCAATAGCACTCATACCCTGCTTTTATTTAAAACAAAAAAACGAACTTATTATCAATGTAATCATTGCAGTACAATTTGTTTGCATCCTGATTTTTATTTACTCCCTACTTTTGAAAAAGAACGCTATGATAAGCATAGTGATGATATTGAAGATAAAGGTTATCAAAATTTTGTTTCTCCTTTAATAAATAGTGTTACTACTAATTACAAAACCACTAATATAGGCCTAGACTATGGTTGTGGTAAAACAGCTATTGTACAACAATTGTTACAACGAAAAGGTTTCTCTATTAATGGTTACGATCCTATCTACTTTCCTAATACAGCCCCACTTAAATTAACCTATGATTTTATTACTTGTTGTGAAGTTGCAGAACATTTTTATACTCCCTTTTTAGAGTTTAAAAAATTAAACCAACTATTGCTTCCCAATGGAAAGCTGTTTTTAAAAACTTATTTATACGACAATACAATTGATTTTGGTACGTGGTGGTATAAAAATGACCCAACACATGTGGTATTTTATACCAAAAAAAGCTTAGAGTTTATCAAAGAAAATTGTGGGTTTAGTCAATTAGTTATACATAATGATCATATCATTTTAAGTAAATAAACCACTATCATAGTTTCTTTTATGATTGAGAGTCACCATCTTTTTCAACATTCATTTTGCTCTTAGCAATTAGCCGCTAACAGTTAGCAATAAATATGTAAAAATCCAAGAGCTAAAAGCTAACTGCTAATAGCTCTTTGTCCTATTTTTAGAAGCTAAAATCGAGATGCGCTAAAGTGCATAGTTTTAACCCGAATTATGCATTGAAACTTTGTCATGAGGCTGTGATATACAATAAATACTAGTGTTTTCTTAATTTCAGCATAGCACCGTTATGGTTAAATTAAAAAACACAGTTTACGATAGTATTTGAAATAGATCGCAGACGTAATAGATTTTTTAATGTATAATTCGGGTTTAACTATTTTTGAGACCAATAAACTAAATCTAAACCGTTGCCATTTATTATTTTAAGTTTAGACATAAGACTTATTTTGCATTGATTACTTTTTGTTTATCGATAGCATTGTAGAACACAAAATTTGTTTAGACAGTTTCCGTATATTTGCAGCAAATTCAAAAACATTCAAATGTCTCAAATTGCAGCGCTGCAAGCAGTATCACCAATTGATGGTCGATATGCTGGAAAAACAAAAGCCTTAAGTGCCTATTTTAGCGAAGAAGCACTTATCAAATACCGTGTACGTGTCGAAATCGAATATTTTATCGCTTTATGCGAAATTCCTTTACCTCAATTACAGGAAATTGATACTGATGTTTTTCCTAAATTGAGAAGTATTTATACTGATTTTTCGAGTGAGGATGCTCTTAAAATAAAAGAAATTGAAAGCGTTACCAATCATGATGTTAAGGCTGTTGAATATTTTATTAAAGAAGCTTTTGACTCACTAGGTTTACAAGCTTACAAAGAATTTATTCATTTTGGATTAACTTCACAAGATGTAAATAATACTGCAATACCTTTGAGTATTAAGGAAGCATTAGCCGATGTATACACCCCTTTATACAATGAATTAGTATCCAAAATCGAAGCTTTAGCTATTGAGTGGAAAGATATTCCTTTATTGGCGCGTACGCATGGACAACCTGCCTCTCCTACGCGTTTAGGAAAAGAATTTGATGTATTTGTAGTCCGCTTACAACAGCAATTTGATCAAATTAAAAATATTCCCGATGCAGCTAAATTTGGAGGTGCAACAGGGAACTATAATGCGCATTATGTTGCTTATCCAAATGTAGATTGGAAAGCTTTTGGAACAAAGTTTGTTGAAAAAACTTTAGGTTTACATCACTCCTTCCCTACCACACAAATTGAGCATTACGATCATATGGCCGCTTTGTTTGATGCTTTAAAAAGAATAAATACTATTATTTTAGATTTAGATCGTGATATATGGACTTATGTATCTATGGACTATTTCAAACAAAAAATTAAAAAAGGTGAAGTAGGATCTTCGGCAATGCCACATAAAGTAAATCCTATTGATTTTGAAAATAGTGAAGGAAATATTGGAATTGCTAATGCATTGTTTGAGCATTTATCAGCTAAATTACCTGTAAGTAGATTACAACGAGACCTTACAGATAGTACTGTTTTACGTAATGTAGGTGTACCATTAGGTCACACATTGATCGCATTTCAGTCTAGCTTAAAAGGCTTGAATAAATTATTATTAAACGAAGCTAAATTAGCACAAGACCTAGAAAATAATTGGGCTGTAGCTGCCGAAGCTATACAAACTATTTTACGTAGAGAAGCTTATCCTAATCCTTACGAAGCCTTAAAAGGTTTAACACGTACAAATGAAAAAATTAATGCTAAAACAATAGCAAGTTTTATTGATACCTTAGAAGTATCTGATGCTATTAAAACAGAATTAAAACAAATAACTCCAAGTAATTACACAGGTATTTAATACTTGAACTCAAGTAATGAAAAAAAAACGCTATAACGATCGATTAGTTTTTTTATTAACACCAATTATTTGTATTGGATTTGTTTTATTGAGTTATAGTGGTTTAATGAATTATAAAGCAGTACAAGCCTTATGGGCTTTACTGCTTTTTTTTTATTGTTATTTAATTTTTTTGATTCTAAAAGATATAAGAAAAGCTTCTAAAAATGCTGATTCAATAAAAGATTAATATCCTTCACATCAGTAAAATTTAACTTAGTTGTAAAGGCATATACTTTAGCTCTCCCCGAACTTTCTTGTTTGATCAATACAAATTCTTTCTGATTTGGTCCAAGCCGTTCATAACCATTTTCATTTAATTTAGTAAAGGAAGCTGTTGCTAAAAATTGCTGAACTTTATTAACCAATAATGCATTACCAGATTTATTTTCATCAGTATATACCTCAAAATGAGTCAAACTTTCTATAAAACTTTTATAAAATTTAGCATTTTCTTCACTTTGAGAAATTTTCACATTTAACAACAAAGGAAATAATTTAGGGTTCATTTCTGTTTTTTCAACAGTACCTACAGCCTCAAAACTAGGGAATTTTTTTACTTGAGCTTGCGTTCCAAAAGCAGTAAAAAATAGGAATACTATAAAAATGTTTTTTTTCAATTTCATTAGTTCTAACTATTTACCAAAAATAACTTTTTAACCTGAATTATGCCTTAGTTATTAAAACTTCATTAGTAATGTTTAAAGTAAATTAATGATCAAAACAATAGTAATCAATAAGTATTCCAATCTATCTCTAGAACATATAAAGTATTTATAAACTGAATATTACAGCTAAAAAAATAACTTTTCCTAATAATTTCAGTTACTAAAAATTTATTCTATTAAGTATAAAATGATATATTTGATAACAAAACACTTGGAATGCTATTTAAACACCCGTCAGTATTATATGCTTTATTTGCATTACTCATTCCTATTTTAATCCATTTATTTAAACTCCGAAAATTTAAAAAGACTGCATTTACGAATGTTGCTTTTTTAGAAAAAATACGCTTACAAACGCGTAAGAGTTCTCAATTAAAAAAATGGCTTGTACTGGCAAGCCGTATGCTTTTGTTTACTGGATTAATTATAGCTTTTGCTGAGCCTTACCTGCCGTCGAGTTCAAAAAAGCAACAGCCAGATAAATATATTATTTATTTGGATAATTCTTTTAGCATGCAAGCTAAAGGTGCCAATGGTCCTTTATTAAAAAGAGCCATACAGGAACTTATTGAACAAATTGACGAAAACCAAACTATTAGTTTATTTACAAATACCGAAATATATAAAGATATTCGTATTCCTGAAGTTCAAAATGAGTTAATGGATATCGATTATGTTTCTGAGCAGTTAACTCCCGATCAATTAAAGCTAAAGTTTAAGCAATTGTCTGATAATAGTAATAATACTGCTTTTATTGCTATTTCTGATTTTCAAAAGCATTCAAATAGTAGCTATGCTAGTTTAGCTAAACTTCCTGTCGATCTTGTAAAATTAAGTCCACAAGAATTAAAAAATGTAGTTATTGATAGTCTGAGTTTAAAAAACAAAAACAATGAATCCATACTTGAAATTTTAGTAACCAGTAATCAGTTTAATGAAAATATACCACTTTCTGTTTTTAATGGGCAAAACTTAATTGGTAAAGCTGAATTAAATTTCACTGAAAACAACACACAAAATATAGAAATCCCTTTACCTAAAAACACTAGTATTAATGGTTATGTCCAAATCATGAGTCCTGGCTTAACTTATGATAATAAACGTTTTTTTAGTGTAAATACACCTCCTAAAGCCAAAGTTTTAGTCATTGGTAATGTTGATAATAGTTTTTTACAAAAAATTTACACGAATAAAACTTTTGAATATAAAAGTACCACACTGCCTAACTTAAATTATGCCGATATAAGTGCTAGTAATTGTATAATTATTAATGAAATCAATGAGTTTTCAAGTGCTTTAAAACAAAATTTAACTTCTTTTACAAATCAAGGTGGTATTTTAACTATAATTCCTCCTGCAAATGAAAGTAATACTCTTGCTTCCTTTTTAAAGCAATCCTATGATATTAGACTTAGTAGTTATACTAAAGTTCCCAAAAAAATAACTCATATCTCTTTTGAGCATCCCATTTTTAGTGATGTATTTTCAAAAAAGATTACTAACTTTCAATACCCTACTGTAAAAGAACAATACGAGATTAAAAACGCTCAAAAAATACTTGGACTCGAGGATAATACTATTTTCTTGGCACAACAAAATAATGTATTTGTATTTTCAGTTCCTTTAAATGAACAAGTTACAAACTTTAAAAAATCTCCTTTAATCGTTCCTTGTTTTTTTAATATTGCAAAACAAAATACACCTACTTCTAAAATTAGTTATCTTATTAATGCCCCTAATGAAATTAACATTAATACGCATCAACAGCATCAAGATAATGTGCTTCATATTAAAAATAATGAGGAACAATTTATTCCATTGCAACAAGCCTATCGAAATTTTGTGAAAATTTCAACTTCAAATATACCTCAAAAAGCAGGAAATTATAATGTGGTTAGTAATGACAGTATTCTTAGTTATCTGAGTTACAATTACTCTACTAAAGAAAGTAATTTAGTCTATGAGGATAGCGCGGCTTTAAAAAACACTACACTAAGTACCTCCGTGACTTCGTATTTTTCTAATGTAAAAGCTACTTTCAAAATTAAAGAATTATGGAAATGGTTTCTTATTTTTGCCTTAGCTTTTTTAGCAATTGAAATCCTGCTTTTAAAATTTCTAAAATGAATATACTTTTTAAATCTGCCATTATTATTGATCCCAAATCAGTATTCCACAACAAAAAAATGGATATTTTAATAAAAAAAGGACAGATTGAAGCAATTTCAAATTCACTTGAAACTCCGGCTGATACTAAGGAAATACAATTAGAAAACCTATGTGTTTCTCAAGGGTGGTTTGATAGTAGTGTTAGTTTTGGCGAACCTGGTTATGAAGAACGTGAAACTTTAAATAACGGACTTTTGACTGCTGCTAAAAGTGGATTTACAGCCTTAGCTTTACAACCAAATACAACCCCTATTGCCGATAATTCAGGTGCAATAGCTTATGTAAAAAATAAAAGCCTCGGTTCTGCAACTAAAATTTACCCTATTGGTAGTTTAACACAACAAGGGAAAGGCATTGATTTAGCCGAATTATATGATATGCATACCCATCAAGCGTGTAGTTTTGGGGACTATAAAAAGCCTATTAAAAATCCTAATTTATTAAAATTAGCGCTACAATATACACAAGGCTTTGGAGGTTTAGTACAATCTTATCCTCAAAATAATGATATTGCTGGCAAAGGAATTGTCAATGAAAATGAAAACAGTACAAAATTAGGCTTAAAAGGTATTCCTAATTTAGCCGAAGAATTACAAATTACACGTGATCTTTTTATTTTAGAATATACTGGGGGTAAATTACACATACCAACTATTTCTACTTCTAAATCAGTCGATCTTATAAAAGAAGCCAAAGCGAAAGGCTTAGATGTCACCTGTAGTGTCGCTGTTCATAATCTTCTTTTTGATGATAGTGCTTTATTCGATTTTAATACCAATTTTAAAGTATTGCCTCCATTACGTACAAAAAAAGATTGTCATTCCTTAATTAAAGGAATTACAGAAGGAACAATTGATATGATTACATCGGATCATTGTCCTATGGATATTGAAAATAAACAAGTAGAATTTGATAATGCTAAATACGGAACAATTGGGCTTGAAAGTGCCTTTGGCGCTTTATCTGTGCTACTTCCTACAGAAGTTATTATAGAAAAATTAACTGCAGCCAGAAATAGATTTTGTGATGCAAATTCTCCAATAAAAGAAGGTATTCAAGCCAATCTAAGTCTATTTACAACCGAAGGCTCATTCCTTTTTGAAAAAAAACACATACATACAACTTCAAAAAACACAGCCTTCACTGGTCAAAAACTTAAAGGAAAAGTATATGGTATTTATGCCAATAACCAATTGGTACTAAATGACTAAATAAATTATGACAAAAAATACAATCTCTGAAAATGCGAAGTTTAGCGCCATAGCAGCTTATTTTACTTTTATAGGTTTAATTATAGCCTTTTTCATTAATCTTGAAGAAAAACACTCTTTTGCTAATTTTCACATAAGACAATCATTAGGTATACAAACCTTATTTTATGCCACTGGAGCATTGTTAGGTATTTTTCCTTCTGTTGCAGCTGGAATTGGTTTTTTAGTTTTTTTTTTTATTATATGGATTTTTGGGTTTGCAACGGCACTAAAAAACCAAACCACTACTATCCCCATTATAGGTGGTTTATTTCAAAAAGTATTTAGTTTTATAAAATAATTATGACAAAAGAATTATCACTACATCACATAGTAAAACCTTCTAGTAAAACTAGCAGCAAACCTGCAGCACTTTTTATGTTTCATGGTTATGGAAGTGATGAAAATGATTTATTTAGTTTTGCAGCTGAACTACCCCAAGAATTATTCATCATTTCGGTACGAGCTCCTCAACCTATGCAACCCTATGGGAATGCTTGGTACACTATACATTGGGATGGTGCTAATGGTAAATTTAACGATACCGAAGAAGCTATTGATTCTCGCGATAAAATAGTCAAATTTATACAAGAAGCCACAGAAGCTTATAATTTAGACGCTACAAACATTACGCTGCTCGGTTTTTCCCAAGGATGCATATTAAGCTTAGCTACAGCCCTAAGCTATCCAAATTTAGCTAAAAACGTTATCGGTTTAAGTGGCTATATTGATCCAGATATGCTAATACCTGGTTATGAAGCTGCTAATTTTTCTAATTTAAATATATTTATTTCTCACGGAACTGTTGATCAAGTTATTCCAATTGAATGGGCACAAAAAACACCTGTATTTTTAAATAACCTAGGTTTTGATGTTAAATTGAATGAATATCCTGTTGGACACGGAGTGGCCCCTCAAAATTTTTATGATTTAAAAAAGTGGTTGATTGAACGTATTTAGAACGTATTAATATAGTAATACGATTTTAATTAAATCTCCAGCTCAATAATTAACCTCTTATTTTAAATGAATTATAATATATGGCTTTGATTTAAAATTAAGTTACATTCATTTAATGCTAAAAATAAGATTACAATTTCATTCTTCTATCCTATAAAAATAAACTAAAGAATTTGTTACTTTTCATAATTGCTTAAGGATTGTCTTAAACTCGAATTATGCAATCAAAAACATATTCCGTATCTAAATCTCTGCAGAATCAAACGCTTCGCTGCATTTTTTGATTTAACCATAGCCGTGCTATGCTAAAATCAAGAAAATATTCGATTTTATTGAGCTTTCAATACTCATAACAGAGTTCTATTTCATCATTGTATTCCCCCGAGCAAGTACATCTTTTGAGATATTCTTTGCTGTATTAGTTTTGTTAAAAACAAAA
>NZ_JH621303.1 GCF_000255455.1 Aquimarina agarilytica ZC1
CCGAAGAATCTGCTAACCAAGCTGAAGAACTAAGAGGACAAGCCGAAGAATCTGCTAACCAGGCTGAAGAATTGAGAGGACAAGCCGAAGAATCTGCTAATCAGGCGGAAGAACTGAGAGGGCAAGCCGAAGAATCTGCTAACCAAGCTGAAGAACTAAGAGGACAAGCCGAAGAATCTGCTAACCAAGCTGAAGAACTAAGAGGACAAGCCGAAGAATCTGCTAATCAAGCTGAAGAATTAAGAGGACAAGCCGAAGAATCTGCTAACCAAGCTGAAGAATTAAGAGGACAAGCCGAAGAATCTGCTAACCAAGCTGAAGAATTAAGAGGACAGGCCGAAGAGTCTGCTAACCAGGCGGAAGAGTTTAAAAACCAAGCAGATGAAATGCAAGGACATATTGAAGAAACTAAAGGTGAAATAGAGTCTAGTCTAGATGAAATTGAAGGTGCATTAGAAGCAACTAGCTCTTTTGCTGATGAAAAACAAGGAGAGATAGAAGACCTTAAAAACCAAAGTGAAACAGATACTGGTCTTATTGAAGATTATAAAAGAGAGGCTGAATCTTCTAAAGATGAAGCTGCTAATGCTGAAAACGAAGCTAATAATGCAAAGGATAACGCAAGAGATGCAGAAGATGAAGCACAACAAGCTGCTACTCGAGCTCAAGCGATATTGCATCAGATGGATTAAAAAGAGCAAGTACATTATTAAGGGTGACATAGAAATCACCCTTATACTCTTATCTATTTCAATTCCAAAAACTAAAAAAAATGAGTTCAGATATAATAGGTAGCATGAATGCTGCAATTCAAAAAATCAATTCCGCCAAAACAGCTATACAACAAAAAGTAGCAAATGGAGGTGGAAGTAATACTACAAATAAAACCCGAGACTTTGGCCTACAAGTTGGAGAACAGGGAATTTTTGAGAAAAAGAGCTATGATCGTGATTTCACTAGAGGAATTAGTGATTCAGGTACTCTTCTTGATCGTCAAACTAAGTTTAGTAGTAGTTCTACATATCGACCAATTGTAGGTAAAAATATTTTTGACCCAAATAACCGAAAAATTACAGGATCCAATATCTCCGTTACAGAAAATGGTAAAGAAATTTTCAAAGACGAATGGAGCCATGAATCTAAAGAAAAAGAAAAGTCCTGGTTAAAAAAACATTCCTCTGCTAACCTAAAAGGATTTGGAGATGGTGTTTCTCGAGAAAAATCAGTTTTCGGTGCAACTTTTGAAAATGAGAACAACAAACTTCAGGTAGATGCCATTGGAGGAGAAATAGGTGGTGGCTATAGCGGAGGATTTAAAAATGGAGCGTTTAACGCCCAAGCTCATGTCAATGCAGAAGCGTATCTTCTTAAGGCCGAATATGAAGGACGTTATGGCCCTGCCTACGGTAATGCAGAAGTTTTTGTGGGTGCAGAAGGTACTGCAAAGTTAGAAGCAAACTTTGATCCCAGAAGCGGTGATATAAACGCTGGAGGAAAAGTAGAAGGTTTTGCCGGAGGAAAAGCAGAAGCTAGTGCGGGTCTGGAAGGCGACAACGGTAAACTAGGTGGAAACGCAGGAGTAACCTATGGTATAGGTGGTGAGCTAGGAGGAGACATCGGGATGAAGGATGGTAAAGTAAAAGCTAAAGTCGATATAGGGGCTACAGTTGGTTTAGGCTTCGATGTTGGTTTTGAAGCTGAAGTAGATGTAAAAGAGACTGGAAAAGATCTTACAGGTTGGATTCCAGGAACTCCTTGGTAACAAAATGTAAATTATTATGACTATAAATAAAGAAACAGCAGAAAAAAAGCTATTGACCTATACCCACTTAGATTACAGCATTAAGATGGATGCCAATTGGGAGGTAAAAAAAATAAATGAAAGTCAAACCTTTTTCTTTGGACCAAAAGTAGGTAAAGCAAGAGTAGGATTCTACATTACTTCTATAAATAAGGATGGAAAAGATTATTTGTATGCTGCTGAAAGAATAAAAGAAGATCAAAGTTTAGAAAAAGACTATAAGTTAATTGAAGAGTCAGACTTATCAAAAAATGGGTATAAGGCATTTATGCGTAGATCCTATTGGTACAATGAAGAAATAGACATGAGTCTATTTGTTAGAGATGTTTTTACAGAATCTACAAATAAGATCTTTATTCTTTCATGCTCCATACCCAACTCCCCAGAGTTAGCAGGCATTGATAAAACCTTAGTGCAAATGATGAATTCTTTTAAATTCAGTCTAAGTTAAGTCAAAATGCATATCACTCATTATTTATGGGCAATGAGCACACTGTTTTTTTATTTAAATGCAGAATATGTTCATTGCTCACTTTTTTTGAAGATTGATAAGAATATTGAAAAATATGAAGTTCTAGATATTCAATCCAATAAAAAAATTATTGGGTCCGGATATAGCATAATGATTCCGAATAATTGGGTAGCTAAACAATTAGATTCTAATCAGGTGTTTATAAAAGGAGCTAAAGTGAACAATGTTTACTCCGCTATATACATAACCAAATGGCCAAAAAATGGTAAAAACTATATCGATGCAGCCAACAGAATGAAAATTCAGCAGTCCAAGAATATTGATTATACATTATTAAGCGAAAAAGATATCTCTAAGCTAAACTTGAATGCACTGTTAAGACGTTCATCTTGGTATTCTTCTAACATCAATATGAAATTATTTATTCGAGAGATATATACTCAAAATGACACTGATATTTTTATAATTTCAGCTTCTATCCCTATGGTACCGGATTTAGAAACTCTAGATGAACATATGGTATCAATCTTAAGTACTTTTAAATTTCTTCCATAGTAAATTAAATCAGCTTAATGGCATTTCTACAAGTTAACAAACATTCCCAAATTTTATACTTCTATTTTGTAATCTTTATATCATTATGCTCATGCCATAATGCAAACTCTCAACAATCTCAAATAAGAGCAAAAATCCAAGGATGGTCTGGAAAAGTTGATTTTGGATTCGATATTCTAAGTAACCTATTTATTAATCCCACTGTAGGTTCTGGAGAGAACAGATTTAATATTGGATCTTCATTAAATATCCAAACGATTTATAATGAAGGAAAGTTTAGTTGGCTAAATGATTTAAATATAGATTATGGTATACAAAAAAATAGTACTAGAAGAGGTGATGAATCCAATATAGAAGATAATAAAGCTTTTAAAAAAAACATTGATAATCTATGGGTTAATGACAAGTTTCTATACAGAACTTCTTATTTCTCCAAGTTTTATTATTCAGCAGACTTATTTTTTAATTCTCAACTAACTAAAACTTATGAAGACAACTATATTACCGACATAACAGACTCTGGACAGCCTATATCCAATTTTTTATCGCCTGGATTGCTTCAGGCTTCCTTGGGTTTAGACTTTTACCCAAATGATTACTGGTCTATTTTTGTATCACCACTATCTTATAAATCGATATTAGTACTTGATGACGAAATTGCAAACAACTTAGCTACAGATAACGCTGGAGATTTTTTAGGAAGTCTACATGGAAATCAATTCACAAGAAATACTGATGGGACTATTAATTTTCAAAATTATAATAATCAATTTGGGGCAGCTGTTAGAATTACATTCAAAAATGAGTTTTCGAAACGCTTATTTATATATACAAATTTGCTTTTATTCTCTAATTATGGGAAAGAGCCAGAACATATTGATGTAAACTGGAGAAACGAGATTAGTTTTTCTTTTTTTAAGGGTTTTAGACTATCGTTACTATCTTCACTTAACTACGACCATGATGTTTTTGTACAAATTTCTGATAACGATGCCCCATCAGGTTTTAGTGGATTTGGAAGAAGAATAAGTTACTCTCAACAATTAGTATTTAAATACAGTTATAATTTTGATTCAAATAAAAAGACAATCAAATTGCAACGGTAAAACAAAAGTCTAATTCAACTAAAGGAATTATATTTAATCAACATATTCCAAAATATCACCGGGTTGACAATCTAAAGCCAAACAAATTGAATTCAATGTTGAAAAACGAATCGCTTTTACTTTTCCTTGTTTTAATATTGATAAATTTACTGTTGATACTCCTACTTTTTCAGAAAGCTCTTTTAATTTCATTTTTCGCTTCGCCAACACCACATCTAAATTAACTACAATAGCCATTTTCTATATTTATACTATTAACGAATTCTCAATTTCATTCAATAAATAATGATGATTACTTTCATTTTTTCCCGATGAATAAATTTGGAATAGAGTTACTGAATTAACAGTCATTAATGATTCATTTTCAATATCTTCAAAATTTATATATAAATTTTCTCCCCAAGATTTAAATGTAAATTTTGTAGTTGCTAAAATTTCAAATTTTTCTTTATTAACCTCTACTAAATTAAAGTCGGAATTATTAATCACATCTATAATTTTTTCAAACATTAAACCTTTAAGAATATCAAAAATGTATTCTCTATTAATCTTTGCTGTTAATGGATTATATTGATTAATTAAATAATTCTTGAATAAAAGTTTTTTTCTTATCAATAAATTAAAAAGAAAAAAAACTATAATTAAAATATTTGTACTAATCATTACAGTATCATCAAATGTGAAATAATAAGAACGCCAGCTCAAAATAATTATAAAAAGTACTGCTACAAAAATATGTTTGAAATTTTTCATCAAAAAAATAATTCTTAGTACAAATAAACAAAAAAATAATGAATAACAAATAATAATTAATGTTTATCATTAAAAAATAAAATATATTACTTTTCGATTCTTATATTATAATAACTGCAACTACAATAAAAATATTTTTTAAAATGTCGTTCACATGATGCTTACTCATTTATAATTTGTTTGAATCAGATAAGGCGTTTCACTACTCATAATCATCCTCTAGTAATTAACAAAATAAATCAACTCCTAACCCACTATTAACTTTAAAAATTACGAAACTAACAAAATTGCCTTAAGTTGATTATATATTCCTTAATAATGAGCAGTATTTCCTGCTCTTAATTCCATTATTGATCTTATTTTAATACTTGATAAATTTCACATCTTCAGTAAACTCAACGTTTCCGAGTTTTTGGTTAGTGAAATTTAGATAAAACGAACTGTATATATTCTAACAATCAATTCAACTAAAAATCAATCAATTATGACAAAAAAGTATTTAATGAAGAAACGAAAACATGTCTCCAAATGGCCTACACTACTCTTCTTTTTTATTTGTTTCACTACACTATTTCATGCTCAAACCCTAAGCTTAAATGGTACGGTAACAAACGAATTAAACCAACCCTTACCAGGAACCAATATTGTTGAAAAAGGAACCAATAACGGAGTTGTCGCTGATTTTGATGGGAATTTCTCTATTGATGTAGCTAATAATGCTGTTTTAATCGTCTCATATATAGGATTCACTACTCAGGAAATCCTTATTAACAATCAAACTAATTTACAAATTCAACTAACAGAGGATGCTGCTGCACTTGATGAAGTTGTAATTATCGGTTATGGATCTCGAAGGAAAAATGACGTAACAGGTGCTGTTAGTACAGTTAAAAAATCTTACATAAAACAACAAGCAGCAGGTGATGCAACTCGTGCTTTACAAGGAAGTGCTTCTGGTGTTACCGTAGTTGCATCAGCTAGACCCGGCGAACAGGCTCAAGTTCGAATTCGTGGACTAGGTACAATAAACTCTAATGAACCTTTATATGTTGTTGATGGGGTTTTTGGAGCTCAACTCCCCCCTACCAACCAAATTGAATCCATGCAAGTTTTAAAAGATGCAACATCTACTGCTATTTACGGATCTAGAGGGGCCAATGGAGTGATTTTAATTACCACTAAAACGGGAAGAGTGGGACAACCTGCTAAAGTTGAATTAAATATTAGAACTGGTATAGGAACTGCAAATTCAAAATATGACCTTATTACAGATCCTGCTTTGATTGGACAACAAATTTGGTTAGAACAAACCAATGATGGTATTACGCCCAATCATGCTCATTTTAATTTTGATCCCAATGACATTAGAGCAACTACGGTAAATGATTATTTATTTCCAAATGGTGGGTCCATAGGAGATCCAGCAACTGATCCCTCTTTATATGTTGAACGCGAGTACCCAATTTCACTTACCAATCAAAATGGTACAGATTGGTTAAAGGAACTTTATCAACCTGCTCCTATAACCGACATTACACTTTCCGTTACGGGAGGTTCTAAAAAAACTAGTTATGCATTAAGCGGTAATTATTTTAAAGAAGAGGGAGTATTGAAATATAATTCATTTGACAGGTATGCCTTTAGAGCCAATACAGATTCTCAAGTAAAAGATTGGTTAAAAATTGGACAGCGACTAGGTGTTATTATGACACAATCCAAAGGAAATACCGCTGGTTTTAATACTATTATAGAAACCAGTCCTTTAATCCCTGTACGAGATATTGCTGGAAATTTTGCAGGTGGTATTGTTGGTGGCGGATTAAACGATGGACCAAATCCTTTGGGGAATAATTTTAGACAACGAAAAGATGAGCGAACTGCCTTAACTGCTACTGGCAATTTTTATATGGAAATAAATCCTATAAAAAACACAACATTCAAATCCCTTTTTGGATATAATACCACATGGAATTCTAATCACGATCCTCGATTTGCAGATCCTGAAAACACTAATGGTACCACTGGTAACTCACTAACAGAAACTAGATCCAAAAACTTAACTTGGAACTGGACCAATACCATCAGTTATAATAAAACATTCAATGAACTTCATAATTTTGAATTGTTACTTGGAACAGAGGCTACACGATTTGAATTTGATCAAATAAGCGCAGGGAGAGAAGGATTCATTTCCACCGACGATGATTTTTTTGTATTAAGTTCTGGCTCAGAAAATCAAACAAATGATTCCGATGCTACTGCTTGGGCATTGAACTCCTATTTTGGTAGAGCTTACTATTCATATGATAATAAATATATGGTAGAGGCTACTATCCGAAGTGATAGATCATCCAGATTTGGAAAAAATAGTAAATGGGGTAATTTTCCAGCAATTTCTGGTGGTTGGGTCATTTCAAATGAAGGCTTTTTAAATGATAGTAATTGGATAGATCATTTAAAATTAAGAGCTGGTTGGGGGCAATCTGGTAATGATCGAATTGGTGATTATAATGGATTTTCAACTTTTGGTTCAGGACTTGGTGCTTCTTTTTATGGGATTGGTGGTGCCGATGGAACTATTGTACAAGGTTTTCAATCAACAGCTATTGGTAACCCTAATGCCAAATGGGAAACCACCACTAGTACCAATTTTGCCATTGATGCTACTTTATTCAATCGCATAAATATGACACTAGATCTCTGGAAAAAAGATACTTCGGATATGCTATTCCCAGTTGAAATACCAGCTGTTGAAGGAATTGCAAATGCGCCTTCCGTAAACATTGGTGATATGGAAAATAAAGGAATAGACTTAGAGTTAAGCTATAACGGAGGCGGAAATAACGATGGGGATTTTAAATATAGTCTTGGCTTTATTTTCTCTAAGTACAATAATAAAATCAAAAAATTATCTAATAATGATGATGATTTTATTGTAGGAAGAGAACAACGCTCACAACGCTATACCAGAGCTGAAATAGGTACCTCTTTTCCTGAGTTTTTTGGATATATAGTTGATGGTATATTTCAAACTCAAGAGGAAGCAGACTCACATGCTCCAAATGGAAATTACAATCAACCCGGAAACCTTAAAATAAGAGACTTTAACGGGGATGGAGTAATTACAGCTGATGATAGAACCTATATTGGAAACCCAAACCCTGATTTTACTGCTGGTTTAAATATTAAATTGGAATACAAAAATTTTGATTTTTCCGCTAGTTTATACACAAGTCAAGGAAACGATGCTATAAATTATTATAACCGCTTTACAAGGTATGGCCTTTTTCAGGGTCCCAAAAGTGCCGATAGATTATTTCGTTCTTGGGGAAGTCCTTATTTGGACAACAATGCCAATGCAGTACTACCAAAAGCTTCTTCACAAACTAGCTTTGAACAGAATACTCACTCTGACTTGGTCGAAGATGCTTCATTTATCCGTTTACAAAATGCGCAATTAGGCTTTAATATTCCACAAAATATATTAGATGACATGAATATTTCATCCATGCGTATCTACCTTATGGCCACCAATTTATTTACTATAAGTGATTATTCTGGTTTAGATGCCGAAGTAAGTGTAAATAGAGATAATCCGGATGAAAATATTGAAATAAATAGAGGTCTTGACCTTGGCAACTGGCCAGCACCAAAACAAATTATAGTTGGTCTTGATATAAAATTATAAAAAAATTAAACTTAGAAAAAGATGAAGAAAATATATTTAAAAATTGGACTATTAATTGTTTACGGATTACTATTCGGATCATGTAGTAAGGATTTTATTGATGAAAAACCCAAGGGAGAGGTTAGTGAAATTATATTAACTAATGAAAAAGGTGTCAACCTACTTTTAGTAGGTGCATACTCCAGAATAGATGGCTATGCAAGTAATGAAGCGGGTGATACCGGTGGGGCTTCTGCTACAAATTGGGTATGGGGAGATGTCCCTTCCGATGATATGCACAGGGGTGATCAAACCGGTGGCTGGGCTCCTATAAACCTTATTGAACGATTTGAAGTTGACCCTTCCAACCCATGGATAAATGAATTATGGGCTGCAAATTTTGATGGTATAGCCAGAGCTAATGATGCTTTAAGAATATTGCAATTGGCAAAAAGTGATATTGAAACAAGCAATGCTAATCAACTAGAATCTGAAGCAAGATGGCTTAGAGCATGGTACTATTTTCAGTTGCGTTCTAAAATTGAAAAAGTGCCCTACATTACTGAAAATATGGACGCTAAAAAGGTCCCTAATGATCGTGAAATTTGGGATGACATCGAAGCTGACCTTCAATGGGGTATTGATCATAATATGGATGAATCTCCCGAAATTGGTCGGGCTTCTCGTTGGGCTGCAAAAGCATTAAAAGCTCGGGTACATTTATTTCAACAAGAATATTCAGAAGCCAAACCTTTATTAGACGATATCATTAATAACGGTCCCTTTTCACTTATGGATCATTTTTATGATAATTTTGATGAAGAAAAACAAAATAATGCCGAAAGTATATTTGAAGTTCAATATACAGTAAACGATGGAGCTGGCGAGGATAATGCTGGTCTAGATCATAGAACTTTATTTCCTAGAGGGCCAGATGTTGGCTTATGCTGTGCTTACAGTGCGCCTTCATTTAACTTATTCAATGCATTTAAAGTTGATGCCGATGGTCTCCCTTTATTAGATAATTTTCAAGATGATTTATTGTTAGAAGATTATGGTAAAAAAAATACCGAACTATTTACCCCAACCAATGTAGCTTTAGACCCTCGAGTTGATTGGACAATTGGTCGAAGAGGTATTCCTTTTTTAGATTGGGGGCCAATGTCTGGAAGTGATTGGATGTTAGACCAAGCTGGAATGGGCCCATTTCTTAATAAAAAAATCATGTTTTATAAAAGAAACTTTAAAACGATATCCATATCCAGTCCCACATGGTCACCTGGTCTAAACGGTAACAATTGGCGCTTATTTAGATTAAGCCATATCATTTTATGGAGAGCCGAAGTTGCTGCTGCAGAAAACGATCTTGAAACTGCTAAAAACATGGTAAACATGATTCGTGAAAGAGCACAAGATGATTTGGTTATGGGAAAAATCAACAACACTACATTTGAAAGTGGCTATGTACTTGATGTTGATGAAAATCAACCAGCTGCAAATTATAACCTAGGCTTATATAATTCTTTCCCAGATGTTACTTATGCTAAAAAAGCAATTTACCATGAAATGCGTTTAGAATTTGCTCTTGAAGGAATGCGTTTCCAAGACCTTGTACGCTGGGGCATAGAAGAAGAAACTATGACCAAATACTTACAAACCGAATTATCCGATGGCAAACTTCCTTGGTTACAAGGGACTTCATTCAAATCCGGAAAAAATGATCATTTTCCTATACCCCAAACTCAAATAGACTTACAACCCGGTATATTAACCCAAGATCCTGCATATTGATATTTATGAATTAATAGAGTATCTATTAAGTTTAGTTATTTTGTTTGGAAGCGACTCTTTTTATTTTGAGTCGCTTTCTTCATTTTACTATTCCTGTAAATTCATTCAAGAACTGGTTTAATATCAGTCAAAGCATTTATAAATAGATCTATAATTTATAAATAAGTAGTATTTATACTACTAAATAAAATCTATTCCAAATAGAATGGTATATTTATTAGATACTGAAATTCAAATGAATAGAAACATAAAATTTTATATTGGAAAATTATACCTCCTAAGTATATGGCTATTTTGTATCAAAATTTTCGCGCAAGCTCCAGATTTAAAGTTTGAACATTTTACAGATGATAATGGACTATCGCAAAGCTCTGTAATGAAAATATTGCAAGATAACGAAGGCTACCTATGGATGGCTACTCCTAATGGACTCTATAAATACGATGGAAAAACTTATCGTATTTTCCGTCATGAATCCAATAATTCCAATAGTTTAATTAATAATTCTGTATTTGAACTTGAATTAGATGCATCGGGTAACATACTCATTGGAACTGGAAGAGGTTTAAGCAAATTTGATAAGGTAACCGAAACATTTTCAAGCTTTCCAAAGGTGTTAAGCAATAAGCGTATCAGTGCTATATACCCTGAAAAGGATGGTTCACTTTGGGTAGGGACTCTACATTCTGGTCTTTATTACTTTAAAAAAAATGATAAAATAGGGAATCAACCTATACACTATGTACACCAATCTAATCAGCCTTCAAGCATTAGTAGCAATCAAATTCACTCTATAACTAAGGATAATGAAGGGAACTTATGGGTGGGTACTGTAAATGGCTTAAATAAAATGCCACAAAAATCTAGCTCAAATTTTATTCGGTTTAAAACACTAAATCAAAGTGTTAAATCTCTTTTTTTAGATCCTAAAAATAGACTCTGGGTTGGATTAGAAGGACTTTTACTTATTTGTATTGAAGACCCTGACAATTTTAATTCAAAAGAACAAACTAATTTTAAACAGTTTGATTTTAATATTAAACTTACTGGTAAGGTTGAATATGGTGGATTAATCACAATTAATCTAGCTGCAGATGACAATCTTTGGTTAGGAATTCACGGAGTAGGATTGTATTGGTTTAACACAAAAACTGGTGCCTATAAATTATATGCACCCAGTGTGCTTAACAACCAAAGCTTGAGTAGCAAAAACATAGAAACCATATTAGTTGATCGTTTTAAGGTACTTTGGGTAGGTACCGAAGAAGGTGGCTTGAACAAATGTGATTTGAAAAAAAAAGAGATCAGTTCCTATACTAAAAACCCCTTATCCAAAAACTCCTTAAGTAATCCATCTGTAAATGCCATAATTAAAGATGAAAATAATACTGTTTGGGTGGGAACGGAAAATGGTCTTAATCATATCCATTTTAATAAAGAAAATATAGAACAGCCTAAGTTTAAACATTATTATCCAGATAATGAATGGGCACATTCTGAACAAGTAGTTCAAAAACCCATTTGGTCTATTTTAAAAGATAGTGATAATGATTACTGGATAAGCAGTACCGATGGTATTACTCATATGAAGTTTGACCACAAAACAAAAAAAGCTAGTTTTAAACAGACTAAATTTAATGAAATGATCGAAGTTTTTTCTTCGATGCAAGATAGCGAGGGAACATTATGGTTCGGCTCTTTTATTAACGGATTAATCAAATGGAAAAAAAAGAGATTACCAAATAGTAATGTATTCGATTTTTCTAATGCTACATACTATTTACCAAATAAAAATGATAAACATAGTATTAGCGGAAGTGAAATAAGTTGCATTTTCGAAGATCGTAGTGGCCATATTTGGGTAGGTACCTTACATGGGGGTTTAAACCTACTTATACCCGGTAAAAATGGGCAATCTGATACTTTCATTTCCTACCAGCACGATCCTAAAAATGCCAATACGCTCAGTAATAATTCAGTTTTTTCCATTCATGAAGACAAAAAAGGAAATTATTGGATTGGTACTTTTGGCGGTGGATTAAATAAAATGACATTCCCTAAAGTATTCGGAAAATCACCACACTTTGAACATTTTACCGAAAAAGAAGGTTTAGCAAACGATGCTATTTATGGCATCCTTGAGGATGAAAATGAAAAATTATGGATAAGTACCGATAACGGCATTTCTTGTTTTAACCCAACAACTAAAAAATTTACCACTATTAATAAAGAGGATGGATTACTAAGTAATAATTTTAGGAAAAATGCTTATTTTAAAAATGATAATGGTTATTTATTTTTTGGTGGACTCAAGGGGTTAAATGTTTTTCATCCCGATAATCTAAAACATAACCTTATACCTGCTATACCTAAAATAACAGCTTTTAAAATTAAAAATGAAGCAGTAAACATAGGTCAAAAATTTAATGATCGTATCATTTTAAATCAATCATTATCTGTAACTGACAATGATGATAAAGTCGTTTTAAAACATAACGAAAATGTACTTACATTTGAATTTACAGCACTTCATTTTGCCGCTCCAGAAAAAAATAATTACTTATACAAACTTGAAGGCTTTGATGAGGATTGGAAAAACTCAAAAAAAACATCTTTTGCGCACTATACTAATTTATCACCAGGCGACTATGTTTTTAAAGTAAAAGCTTCTAATAATGATGGTATTTGGAATGAAAAATATGCAAGTTTAAGTTTTTCCATTACGCCTCCTTTTTGGCTTACAATATGGGCGTACTTAGTTTATTTTATAGTTTCAATTGCCATTTTTCTTGCTTTAAGATCCTATTTCCGATTAAAAGCAAAAGAAAGAACAACGATCAAAGTCCAACATGAAATTGAAAAAGCTAACAAATTAAAACTTCAATTTTTCACCAATATATCTCACGACTTTAAAACTCCTATTGCTATCATAATAAATGTATTGGAAGAGGTATTAGATAGTTTTGATATTAGCAATTCAATATATAGAAAAGTAGGTGTAATGCAGAAAAATGCTGAATATTTATTACGATTGGTGAATCAATTAATGGAATTCAGAAAAATTGAGGTTGGAGAAACAAAATTAGAGGCCACTAAATCGAATGTTATTCATTTTGTAAAACAGATCACCTTTTCCTTTAAAGCCTTGGCTTCAAAAAAAAACATAAACCTTTCTTTTGTTAGTGAATTAAATATTTCGGAAGTCTGGTTTGATTGGGATAAACTTGAAAAAGTATTGAATAACTTAATTTCAAACGCAATAAAGTTTACACATCCTAAAGGTAAAGTTACAGTACGCATATACAAACCAAAAGACAATTCAACTATTGATATTAAGGAAAGAAAAGTAAAATCTGAATATATCTGTATTGAAATTAAAGATGATGGTACCGGAATACCTCACGATCAATTACCACATATTTTTAAACGGTTTTATCAAGTCAATAAAACCGATCATACTATTTCAAAATCAGGTTCTGGAATTGGCTTAGCAATCACCAAAGATTTGGTGGACCTCCATCATGGTAGTATCGAAGTAGTTTCTAAAGTCAATCTAGGAACTTGCTTCACTTTAAAACTTCCTGCTACCAAGGCACATTTATTGCCCGAAGAAATTACTACATTTTCTGAACCTAAAAAACAAGTGATTCGAGAAGTATCGACTATACCTACTAACAAAACTGAAAAAGTTAAAAAAAGTGGTAATCTTAAAGAAAAAACTGTACTAGTCATTGATGATAATGAAGATATTCGAACTTTAGTTAAAAACATATTAAAAGATAAGTACCGTATATTAGAAGCTGATACCGGTAAACGTGGTTTACAAATTGTTTTACAAGAATTACCCGAACTTATCATAAGTGATGTGCTTATGCCCGAAATGGATGGTATTGAATTTTGTCATCAATTAAAATCAAATATTCGTACCAAACACATCCCAATAATATTACTCACGGCATTAAACTCCGTAGAACATAGAATTAAAGGAATTGAATCTGGCGCAGATGCTTATATTCCTAAACCATTTAAAATGAAACTCCTCCTCATTACCTGTAAAAAGCTTATTGAATCTAGAGAAGCTATGCGCATAGGCTTCCAGATTGAACACCAATTAACACCTCAAAAAATTATTCTTGATTCTGAGGATAAGAAATTTTTAGATAAAATAATGGAACTCATGGAAACGCATATGGGGAATGAAAACTATTGGATTGAACAATTAGTTTCGGATATGAATACCAGTCGTTCCACTTTTTCCAGAAAACTAAAAAAGTTAACTGGTCAATCTCCTAATGACTTTATTCAAAGTATTCGTTTAAAAAGAGCCGTTCAACTTTTAGAACAAGAAGAATTAAGCATCGCAGAAGTTAGCTATAAAGTAGGTTTTAATGATCCTAATTATTTTGGAAAGTGCTTTCGTAAGCAATTTGGAGAAGCTCCTTCTCGCTACCTATCAAAAATTGGTGCCTAAAAAACAGATGCTTTATTCGTATTTTTTTGAGCTTTTTTTTGAGGAAAAACACCTGTTAATATTTTTGTTTTAAACAAATTAAATCAAATTTACTAGGTAGTCCACTTAAGAGAGTCGCTATTTGGGATGATGTAAATGAAAAAGAAATAGAGTTAATTACCAATAATACTGGTTTTTTATTTGATTTTAAATTTCTACCAATATAGCAATCTATGTAACCATCCGATCAACTACACTGTAATATTTTCTTGATATCCGGGAAGTAGTTCTTCAA
>NZ_JH621304.1 GCF_000255455.1 Aquimarina agarilytica ZC1
AGTAGATGATTTTGGCATCCTTAAATATACGAAATATTTATATTAAAAGCGTATTATATCCTTGTTATCCTATTCTTATTTGTTATAGCACTTCTACTTTCACAGCAATTATGGAACTGAATGATCATAAAACTATTTTACTACTTATAAATTCATTTTAGCTTACAATTGATGTTAAAGGATTGTCTAAAATTTCAAATAAAATGTTAAACGTTAAGGAAATGTGAAGTTAAAAGAGATGTGATTTGTAAAAATGTCACTAAACCCTAGTGAAAATAGGGGAATCAATAATATTAAGTAAAGAATAATTTGAAATTAATAATAGTAAAGGATTTGTTAAAAACCCCTGAAAACAGGGTGTTTTTATGATTGGGAAGTTTATAGGTTTGAAGTCCTTATTGTGGAAATGGTAAGGAATAACATTTAAAAAAAACAATAATATTTTTTTGTTAAAATCAAATCATTTTTTATGAAAAACCAATTTTTAGTATCTCTATTTTGTTTAACAAGTACTCTTGGCTTTGCACAAGAGCAAGAAGAAAAAAGCGAAAAAAAGGCCAAAACAACTTTTACTGGTAGTGTAGATGCATTTTATTCTGCAAATTTTAATGATGTGGAACAAACATTAACCTATCCTCCTTATGAGAATAATGCATTTTCTTTAGGTTGGGTAAGTGTAGGTGTAAAGCATGAAGCTGAAAAGTATGGTTTTCAAGCAAATTTGGCTTTCGGACCTAAAAATGATAATTTTTATGGAACACGTTTTTATGCCGGGGAAGGCGAATCTGCAGGATCAGCATTCAATTATGTAAGAGATGCTTTTGCTTATGTGAATGCAACAGACAAATTAAAGATTTCTGGAGGTGTTTTCCAAGCATTTTATGGGTATGAATTTGATGATGTGCATTTGAATCAAAATTATTCTCATGGTTATGTATATGGGGCTTCTACCGCAGGTGTAATGGGAGCAAAAATTGACTATGCATTTGCCGATAAATGGAATGTAATGCTTGGTGTGTTTAATAATATTTACCAAAGAGAGGAGAATAGCGATGATAATAATAAGGCATTAGCTGTAAATTTATCATATACAGATGATCCTCTTTGGGTTGCTGCCACTTATCTTAATAGTACAGAACCAGATGGTACTAAATATAATATTTTTGATTTAGTGGGAGGTTTTACACTGTCAGACACATTTACATTGGGTTATAGTTTTCAACATTTAAGTATTAGTGAAGGTTTTTTAGGTAATGATGTAGATGCTAATGTTTCAATTGCTGCATTATATCCATTAATTACATTTAATGATAAATTTTCTGTGGGACTAAGAGGGGAAATTCTTTTAGATGAGCAGTCATTTTATACAGGACCATTTAATGAAGATCTTTTTTACAATAAAAACACTTTATATAATGTCACTGCTTCTTTTAATTATCATGTAAGCGAAAATTTAAAAATCACTCCTGAAATAAGATTAGACGGGGCTTCAAAAGCATCTTTTACTAAAGATAATGGAACGTTAACTACAAATGATAGTTTTGGATTAGTGGCTTTAACGTACTTATTCTAAAAAAACTACTTAAAATTTATATTAAAATAATTGACTATGAAAAAAATAGTTGTCTTATTGACATTTATTGGCTTGGCCTTTAGTTGTCAAAAACAAAAAGAACCTTTAAAAATTGGTTATAGCGATTGGCCAGGGTGGATAGCATGGGATATTGCTATTTCGAAAGGCTGGTTTAAAGAAGCCGGTGTTGATGTTGATTTTTCTTGGTTTGAGTATGTGCCATCAATGGATGCATTTGCATCGGGGAATATTGATGCGGTTAATATGACCAATGGAGATGCATTGGTAACTGGGGCAACAGGTGCTTCAAATGTAATGATATTAGTATCTGACTATAGTAACGGAAATGATATGATAGTTGCTGCTCCAGGGATTGAAACTATGTCCGATTTAAAAGGAAAAAAGGTAGGTTTAGAAGTAGGTTTTGTGGAACATTTATTATTAAACAAAGGTTTAGAAAGTGTTGGTTTATCTGAGTCAGATGTGGAGCTTGTTAATGTAGCTACACACCAAACAGCTCAAACATTAGCTTCTGGCGAAGTAGATGCGATTGCAGCATGGCAACCAAACTCTGGCGAAGCTTTAAAAGAAGTTTCAGGTTCAAAACCAATTTACACTAGTGCTAATGTTCCAGGTTTAATTTACGATTGTTTAGCAGTATCTCCTGCGAGCCTTTCGGAAAGAAGAGATGACTGGGCAAAAGTGGTAAAAGTATGGTATAGAGTTGTAGACTTTTTAGCTGACCCGGCAAATAAAGCTGAAGCCTTAGAAATTATGTCTAGTAGAGCGGGAGTAACACCAAAAGAGTATGCTTATTTTATGAAAGGGGTTAAATTCTTAAACATTAATGAAGCAAAGCGTGTTTTTTCAAAAGGAGATGGCTTACAATCTATTTACGGATCTTCAAAATTAGTGGATAAATTTAATGTGTCTAATAAAGTATATGATAAGGCACAAAACATTGATTCTTATATAGATCCTTCTATTACTCTTGAGCAATAAAATAGAAAAATTAATGAAAGTATTTGAAAAATTATTTCCCATAAGGAAACTTCTAGATAAAAAAACAAGAAGCACGTTATTCATTCTTTCATTTACACTTCCAATTTTACTCTGGTGTGCTGTAAGTTACCTTCCATTTTTATGGCATCCTATGGTTAGTATTACTAATACTGGTGATGTGAGCTATTTTAAAAAAGAAATGCTCGTAAAAAGAAAGGTATTTGAGGCAGAAAATAAGCGAATGCAAACCAAAGGTTTGCAGCAGGCACAAGGATATAGAAGTAATCCTATTTACTTACCCCAACCACATGCAGTGGTGGTTAGTTTAGTAAAATCATTTACTACCCCTCCTCGAAGGAGGGGTAATCCTTGGTTACATGAAAGTCTTTTACATAGTATAAAAATTATTCTTTTAGGTTTTTTAATTTCATCAATAATCGGAGTTCCCCTAGGAATTTTATGTGGGACTTATAGTTTTTTTAATAGTCTAACAGCGCCATTTATTGAATATTTTAGATACTTACCAGCTCCAGTTTTTGGAGCATTAGCAGTCGCTATTTTAGGTATTAATGATGGACCAAAAATTGCCATAATAGTTATAGGAACTTTTTTTCAGCAAGTATTAGTAATTGCCAATACAACTTCAAAATTAAATAGCAGTCTAATTGAAGCTGCTCAAACTTTAGGGGCCTCAAATTTAACGATACTAAAAACTATAATTATTCCAGGTACTTTGCCAGATATTTACAAAGATATGCGTATTCTATTAGGTTGGGCATGGACGTATTTGGTGGTTGCAGAAGTGATAGGTACTAGCACAGGGATTACCTGGTTTATTAATCAACAAGCAAAATATAGAAATTTTGAGCAAGTATATGCAGCTATTATAATTATTGGAGTTATTGGATTGTTATCGGATCAACTATTAGCATATATAGGTAGAAAAATTTTTAAAGAACAAGCTATTCAGGAAATTTAAATTACACGAGATGAGTTTAATTACATTGCCTAATTATAAAGAACAAAGTCCTGATGTTAAAGAGCGTTTTGATCGATTAAAGAAGAGAAGCGTTAAAATGACTGTAAACGAGCTTTACAAAACCTTTGATACAAAAAAAGGCCCTATTTTAAAAAATGTGTCTTTTTCAACTTACAAAAGGGAATTTACCTCTGTAATTGGCCCTTCGGGTTGTGGTAAATCAACACTTATTCGTTTAGTAGCAGGTCTTGAAAGTATAGATTCGGGTAGTATAAATGTGAGTGGGACAGAAGTGAAAAAACCCGGAATCGAGAGAGGAATGGTTTTTCAAGAATATACGCTGTTTCCATGGCTTACTGTTACAGAAAATGTGATGTATGGTTTGTTAAGGCAAAATAGGTCAAAAGCAGAAGCCAAAAAAGAAGCGCTTAAATGGATAAATTTGGTAGGCTTGGATAACTATCAAGATGCTTATCCATCGCAACTTTCGGGAGGGATGAAACAGCGCGTAGCTATTGCACGTTCACTTGCAACTCAACCAGAAATGTTACTTATGGATGAACCATTTGGGGCTTTAGACGCTCAAACCAGAGCTAGAATGCAAGCTTATTTATTACAGATTTGGCGAAACATTGATATCTCTATTATGTTTGTGACTCATGATTTGGATGAAGCTGTGTATTTATCAGATCGAATTATTGTATTAAAAGGAAATCCTGGGGAAATAGCAGAAATTATTGAAGTACCCATTTCTAGACCAAGAAGCCCTGAACAATTTTTAACTCCAGAGTTTTTAGCAACCAAAAAAAGATTAGAAGCACTTATTCATCGTAATAAAGAGGAAGAAGCAGTTCCTGTAATTCCGACTACTGATCTTGTAAATGAAATTATGTAAAACGAAGCTATTTTACAAAGAGTAAACTATTTTGAATAAAAAAAACTGACCATGAAACAATTTAATAACGAATTGGTCTTGTTAGAAAAAACAATTCCAGGAGGATGGAACTTTAGTTACATTCTAAAAAAAGGGACCAGCCTTCGTTTAACAGATATTGAGGGAGGCATAAATGTTTCAACATTATTGTTTAATCAAAAAAACTATGGCGAACGCTATAATATGGCCGATACATTAAAGGCGCAATTCACATCGTATCTTACAAAGGGACATGCACTTTATTCCGATATGGGGCGTATTTTAGTATCCATAATAAATGATACTTGTGGTTGGCATGATACTGTAGTACTAAGGAAAGCAATAAAAAAAAATACGGAGAAAAGAATTATCAAGAGCATAGAAACGCTTATTATCGGGATAGTTTTACATCCTTACTTACTGAAGTTTCTAAATATGGAATGTCATTAAAGGATATGCATTCTCTTGTCAATTTTTTTACGAGAATAGATGTAAATCAAAATGGAGAAATCACCTATGGAAAAGTATCCAAAGCAGGATCATATGTGGACCTACAAGCAGAAATGGATACTTTAATTGTATTAAATACCTGTCCACATCCATTAAATCCAAGTAATAAATACCAACCTAAGCCTTTAAAAATATCCGTATGGGAAGCAGGTATTGCGCCAGCAGATAATCCTGCATTTCACTTGCGTGATGAAAATAAAAGAGGTTTTACTAATACCATTAACTACACTAAAAGCCTGTATTAAAATGAGTTTAGATAGTAAAGATGCCATATATAAAAAAGTAGTTTTAGCAGGAGATTATTGGTCCCATGAGGTTAAAAAAGGGCAATATTTTAGGATAGTTGATTGCGAAGGAAATCAAGCCGCAGATACAATGTTTTATGCCCTTGATAACCTCCGGGAAAGGTATAGTGCTCAAGACACTATTAATCATCAAAAAAATGTATACCTAACTAAGGGAAGTGAAATTATTTCCAATAGAGGAAATGTGCTACTGACTATAACCGATGATACCTGTGGTCGGCATGATACTTTAGGAGGCGCTTGTTCTGCCGAAAGTAATTCTGTACGTTATGATTTAGATAAGATACATATGCATAATTGTAGGGATTCTTTTATGGCCGCACTACGTGAATATGATATTGAACTGGGCAAAAAAGATTTAAATAGTAATATTAATTTTTTTATGAATGTGCCTATATCTCCAGATGGGAAATCAACTTTTTCAGATGGAGTTTCGGCAGCCGGGAAGTATGTTGAACTTAAAGCTAACGTGGATGTGCTTTGTATAATAAGTAACTGCCCACAGTTGAATAATCCATGTAATGCTTATAATCCTACACCAATAGAGGTGTTAATTTGGGACTGATACACGTATACTAATGATTGAAAAAGTACTAATTGCTAACCGTGGTGAAATTGCTGTTAGAATTATAAAGACCCTAAAAAAAATGGGTAAAGTAGCTGTGGCCATATATAATGAGGCAGATAGTAATGCCACTCATATGTTAGAAGCAGATGAGGCATTCTATATTGGTAAGGGTAGTGTTGCTGAAACTTACCTAAACACCGCACTTATACTTACTATAATAAAGGAGCATCATATAAATGCAGTACATCCAGGTTATGGTTTATTGAGCGAGAATGCTTCTTTTGCGAAGTTATTAGAAGATAATGATATTGTGTTTTTAGGCCCAACACCTAAACAAATTGAAACATTTGGATTAAAACACAAGGCTAGAGAGGTGGCTATTCATAGTAAATTACCTGTATTAAGTGGTACCGCTTTGCTAAGCTCCTTTGAAGAAGCTGAAAAGGCAGCCGACCAAATAGGTTATCCTATTATTATTAAAAGCACAGGAGGCGGAGGAGGTATTGGCATGCAAATATGTCATACCAAGGAAACATTAAAAGCGGCTTATGAAACGACTATTAGTTTAGCTGAAAAAAACTTTTCTAACGCAGGTGTTTTTTTAGAAAAGTTTTTAAACAAAGCAAGGCATGTAGAGGTTCAAATTTTTGGTGATGGAAAAGGCGGGGGGGTAGTTTTAGGTGATAGAGATTGTTCCATCCAAAGACGTTCTCAAAAAATAATAGAAGAAACCCCCGCGCCTAATATTCCAGAAACAATAAGACAAGATTTATATGTAGGCGCTAAAAATTTAATGAAGCATATCGCATATCGTAGTGCTGGTACCATTGAATTTTTATATGATGAAGCTGATCAATCTTTTTATTTTTTAGAAGTTAACACGCGTTTACAAGTAGAACATACAGTAACAGAAGAAGTATTTAAAATGGATATAGTTGAAGCTATGATCCAACTTCAAGAAGGTACATTTAGATTTCCCGATAAACTAGTTCCTACAGGAGCTTCCATGCAATTTAGATTGTACTCGGAAGATCCTTTTAAAAATTATTTACCAGCAACTGGTGTCGTAACAAAATTAAACTTTCCTGAAAATGCTAGAATAGATACTTGGGTAAGAGAAGGCATTGAAATTTCACCTTATTTTGATCCATTACTGGCCAAAATAATTGTTACTGCCGAAAATAGAGCACAATGTGTTCAAAAGGCGATCGAGGTACTTTCCCATACCAAAATTGAAGGTGTTGAAACAAACCTAGAATTTTTGTTGAGTATTGCTAAAAGTGAAGCTTTTGCTGAAGCTAACCTATCCACACAATTTTTAAAAACTCATGACTATACCAGTCATGCTATAGACATACTTTCACCTGGGACATTTACTACAGTTCAAGATTTTCCAGGTAGAACAGGCTATTGGATGGTAGGTATTCCTCCTTCGGGACCCATGGACAGCAGAGCATTTCGATTGGGGAATCAATTGTTAGGAAATCCAAAGGATGCAGCAGGTATTGAAATTACGCTACAAGGACCAAAAATTAAATTCAGAAGAAAAACAGATTTTGTAATAACTGGTGCAACTATTGAAGCGAAGTTAAATGATACTTTATTGACTAATTATACTTTATATACGGCACAAAAAGGGGAAGTTTTAGCACTTGGTAATATACAAGATGCGGGACAAAGAGCTTACCTTTTATTCGGAGGAGGTATAAAAGGTTCCGATTATCTCGGAAGTAAATCAACATTTACTTTAGGAGTAATGGGAGGCCATGCAGGACGTACACTTAGAACAGGTGATGTGCTTCATATAAATGAGATTGATTATTTACCAAAGCAAAAACAAATAAGCGTTCCAGAGGTTTCTCCAGAAATAAGCATAGATGTATTGTATGGGCCTCATGGAGCGCCTGATTTTTTTGAAGCATCTTATATCGAAGAATTTTTAGAAGCCACATGGGGGGTACATTTCAATTCATCCCGTACGGGTGTTCGTTTATTAGGTCCTTCACCTAAATGGACCAGAACGGATGGGGGAGATGCTGGCTTGCACCCATCAAACATCCATGACAATGCATATGCTATAGGAGCTATTGATTTTACAGGAGATACCCCAATACTTTTAGGGCCAGATGGCCCTAGTTTAGGAGGTTTTGTATGCCCTTTTACCATAATAAAAGCTGATCTATGGAAAATGGGACAGCTTTCGACAAATTCAAAAATCAAATTTAATTTGGTTACTTATGAGCAAGCTGTTGAAAAGGAAAAGGCAGAAGAGCTGTTTCTTGAAACGCTTGTAGATGAAGTGCCTCAATATTTAGCTTCTCCTGTAAAAGAAGTCACTCCCATATTAGCACAATATCATTTTAAAACGCATGAGGTATGTATACGTCAATCTGGATATAATAATATATTAATTGAGTTAGGTAAACTTGAATTGGATTTAGAATTACGTTTAGTAATTCATAAACTATTCCAAGCTCTAGAAGTTGAAGGTAATGAGGGTGTTATAGATGTAACGCCTGGTGTTAGATCATTACAAATTCATTTTGAACCATTAGTAATAAATAGAAATAAATTACTCGTTAAAATTTATAATATACTATCTGAATTAGAAAGTATAGAAGATATTATGGTTCCTTCTAGAGTGGTTTACCTTCCTTTAAGTTGGAATGATCCACAAGCAAAACTGGCCATGGAAAAATACCATACCACCGTTAGGACAGATGCTCCGTGGTCTCCAGATAATATTGAATTCATTCGAAGGATTAATGGCTTTGAATCGATAGAGAAAGTACAAAATTTAATTTTTGAAGCTTCCTACTTAGTCATGGGATTGGGCGATGTATATTTAGGCGCTCCTATTGCTACACCCATTGATCCCAGACATCGATTAGTTACTACAAAATACAATCCAGCAAGGACTTGGACACCCGATAATGCTGTAGGTATTGGAGGAGCTTATTTGTGTATTTATGGTATGGAAGGACCAGGAGGCTATCAATTATTTGGGAGAACCTTGCAAATGTGGAATACCTATCCTGAAGGGAAGTATTTTACAGCGAAAGAACCATTTTTGTTACGCTTTTTTGATCAAATAAAATTCTATCCAGTATCTGCTGAAGAATTAGTACAGATTCGACGCGATTTTCCACAAGGAAGGTATCCTTTAAAAATTGAAGAAACCACTTTTAGTCTTGAGGAATACAAAAACTTTTTAGCGGAAAATAAGCAGTCGATTACTGTTTTTAAGGAGAAACAGAAAGCAGCATTTAATACAGAAAAAGAAGAATGGATTAGAACAGGTAAACTTAATTTTAATCAAGAAGATCGAGTTTCTGAAGAAAATGTTAGCATTCAAATAGCAAAAGGGTCAGAAGGAGTTGCGGCTCCAATTGCTGCAGTTGTATGGAAAGTAGAAGTAAAGAGAGGTGATAAAATTGTTATAGGACAACCCCTTGTGGTACTTGAAAGTATGAAAATGGAATCGACCATTTGTAGTGATCAGCAAGGTATTGTGGATGATATATTTATTAAAATAGGAAATGAAATTGCAGCCGGAGATATTATGCTTTCTATAAAGGTTTAACCATTCAAATTAATTATCTAAAGTGATTATACAAGAAATACAAAGCTTATTACTAAACAACTTCGATACTTATAAAAGTAGACTAATTGCCAATCAAAAACAGCTCATCAAAAACGTTGATGAGGAACATATTTTTATAAGCCTTTTGGATGAGAAAAGTTTGATAGAAAAAATTGATCAAATAGCGAGCAAATCTATAGATGACTATCCATTATTAGGTGTTCCTTTTGCGGTAAAGGATAATATTGATGTAGTAGGATTTGCTACAACTGCAGGTTGTAAAGCTTATGAGTACATTCCAAAAGTATCCGCATTTTCGGTACAACAACTGGAAAAAGCAGGGGCTATTTGTATTGGTAAAACTAATATGGATCAGTTTGCTACAGGCTTAGTGGGGACGCGTTCTCCATATGGTATAGCTAAAAATTATTTTAATGAAGACTACATACCAGGAGGATCTAGTTCGGGGTCGGCTAGTGTGGTAGCTGCCGGTTATGTTACTTTTTCGTTAGGAACAGATACAGCAGGTTCGGGACGCGTTCCTGCTGCGTTTCAAAATATTATTGGGTTTAAATCCAGTAAAGGAATAGTCTCTTGCTCGGGTGTTGTTCCTGCTTGTAAGTCGTTAGATTGTGTTTCTATTTTTGCTAACAGATTAAAAGATGTAGAACATATTTTATCAATTGTAAGTGTGTACGATGCCAATGACCCATATAGTAGGAATAATAATCAATTCGATTTAAAAAAAGAGATTAAAATCGCTATTCCATTGAAAGCTAATTTGAAGTTTTTTGGGAATGAAGCGTATGAGAAAGCTTATGCTAATTTTATTACTTCGCTTTCCGATAAAAATTATAGCCTTGAGCAAATTGATTTTACACCCATGTTTGAGGCCGCTAAACTATTATATGAGGGACCGTGGTTATCGGAAAGGTACCATGCGGTAGGTGAATTCATGGAGCAGCATGCTACTGAGGTGAACACAACTGTATTAAAAGTTGTTTCCGATGGGAAAAATAATTTGGCAACTTCTTATTTTGATGCGGAATATAAATTGAAAGCTTTAAAAAAGCAGTTTGATTATTATACCGAATCTTATGATGCTTTTGTTATGCCCACGGTAGGAACTATATATACCAAAGAAGAAATAAAAGAAAATCCTATAGGTTTAAATACTAATTTGGGGTACTACACAAATTTTATGAACTTGTTGGATTGTACTGCGGTAGCACTTCCGGTATCCATAACCGAAAATAAATTACCTTTTGGAATTACATTATTTGCGCCTGCATTAAACGATAAAAATTTACTATCAACCTGAGTTCGATTATTAGAACAGATAAATTTGGTTAGTATTTTGGGTTTCAAATTTAAT
>NZ_JH621305.1 GCF_000255455.1 Aquimarina agarilytica ZC1
CAAATTTTGGATTTTTTATGTATAATTTATGAGAATTAGGCTATTCTCTGAATGCGCCTTTGATACTATATTAAAACAAAAAAGTGGCAATTTTAAGTTGCTACTTTTTTGTTTTATTAATTTTGTAACGATCATTCAGAACATCACAAATAAATTTAAAATCCTACTTTACTACAAACTTGTATGTACGTGTATTTATTTTTAACATGTACAAGCCTTTCGCCAAACTAGATACATTAAGTGAAAACTGACCTTGATCATCAGATGTAAACTTATTGATTAATCCATTTAAATCATATACATTTATAGCTGTTAAAGGAGCTACATTATTGATGTATAAAATCTCCGAAGTTGGATTAGGATATATTTTAACCAAATCTTGAGTATCATTAGCTTCTAAAGTTTTTAATGCAGTACCAGTCGCTTTAGTAATTACCCATTTTTGATTCCCATTATTTTTATTGAAATCCCATAATTGTACATCTGCATCATTTTGTCCCCTTGCCACATCTAATGCTTTCTGCTGACAATAATCTGGTTTTAAAACATAAGTATTCCCAAACTTTTCTATTTTCCAACGTAAAGCATTGTTTTCTGTAAAAATCTTAGAACCTAAATTACATTCGTTACCCTCAACCCTTAAATACCTTTTAGTTCTTTCATTTTGAATCGTATAAAAATTAGCTCCTTGATGTTTAAATATCCATCTTTGATCTTTAAAATTACCATTATTAATCACTCTTGCCTGGTGATTGTACCAATCTGGAGCCACTATATTCTGTTTTGTTTTAAATGAATTAATCGTGTAAATATCATCATTTAACAACTGTCCATTGCTGCCTCCATTATTACCTCCATTCGAAGTTGTTTTTATCTTAATAGAAGAAACAACATCATTAAACCCATTGTTAATTAAACAGGTATCATCCGATTTCAATGTAATTGATCTCCCTCTAAATCCTCCATCGCTATACAATATTACTTCAAAACCAGATTTAATTTTTATTGCAGATAATGCATCATTAGCAAAGTTTATAGTATTAAAATTAGCATAATCTCCTATATTTAAATTAACACTTTTTCCATTAAAATTACAATTTTCATAAAGTGTTACCGGCCCATTATTATTTGATACTGGCGTAGGTGCAGGTGTCGAAGGTCTTGGATTACCTCCATTTGAGGCAGCCCCAAATTCATAAGCTCCTATATCAATTTTTCCATTTCTATTCTTATTATCTAAATCTTCTCTAGGAGCACCAGAAGCAATTCCTTTGTCAATTGCAGGAGAATTTTTCTTTAATCTGTAATTCCCATTATTAACATTAACAAACTGAGGATTTACAGCAATTAAATTATTATTCTCTGTTGCTTTACCTGCAGAAATACTATAATCCTTGTTTCTTTGTGATCTTTTAGATCCGTTATCTTCACTACCCCATATAATGTTGTTATACAATTTGATATCAAAAGAACGAGGATGAGCTAATAAAAATCCTTTACGCTTGTTAAAAGCCATAGTGTTATTAAATATTCTAATATCAAAAACATTCCCTGTTCCTTTAGGGTGATTAAAAATCATTATCCCATCATCCGTATTGTTATGAAATAAATTATTATATACATCAATGTCAGACACATCACCTATACCTTCCGTCATTAGCGCTAATCCATGACCAACATTCCTCACAGAAACATTATTGTATATTTTTACATTTTTAACAAACGGTTTGGTTTCACCAACTGATCCATTAGCATCTAAGTAGATCCCTCTTCTGGTTAAATCATGTACATAATTATCTGCTATTTTTCCATTTTGGATACCTACTTTTATATCAATACCTTCTCCACCATTTATTGGATTTCCTCCATTAAAAATTTCATTTCCAACAATTTCAAAATCTATAATTCCATTTGATAATGTAATACACTCATTATAACCTCCATTACAAGCTTTTTCAACCTTGTTATTTAATACTTTTACGTTTCGTATATTTTTTAAGTTTCCTAAGTTCTTTTTAAAACCAACTCCCCAAACGGCAATACCAGAATTTCGTGTATTAAACGTATGGTTATTCTTTAAAACTATGTTTGATGCCGGACCCTCGACATATATACCTTCACTACGACCATTGGTTACATGCACATTTTGAACTCGTATTCCTGATACTTCAATATAACTACTCCTTAATATCAATAAAGGGGTACCATCAATAATCGCCTTTTTTTCATCGCCAGGATAAGCCTTGATTTTTATCCATTTCCCTGCTGTTCCACTTTTTCTTACCGTTATCTTCTCTTTATAAACACCTCTTCTTATAAAAATCACATCACCAGCTTGTACAACATCGGCAGCTTTTTGAATAGTTTTAAATGGGCTATTTTTAGTACCATTATTAGAATTTGAACCATTTTTAGCCACATAAATATCTTTGGCATAAAGGTTTCCTAAAAATAAAATAGAAAAAAGGCTTAGGATAAAACTTTTCCTAAAAATCGAAAGTTGATTTGCATTCATGAGTAGTTGTTATTAAATATTTACAATTAAGCATTTGCAAATTAAATAGATATTATGATTGCTTACATAGCAACTCCTTTATTCCTACATCTTTTTTACACAATTCGATAAACGTTACCTTAATTTAATTAAAAAACCATTGTCAAAATCAATTAAAAATAGTTTATACATGGGGTATGAACATAAACAAAAAGAGTACTCTAAAAATATTTAGAATACTCTTTTTTTAAAGTATTTTAATTTGGATAAATCTATATAATCTAATCTACCCTCCAATAAAATTATTGACTATTACAAAATTTATCTTGGCACATAACCATATAAATAACGCATAGCTACGATATCTTGATTTGTATACCATCTGTCTCCTAGTTCTAATGACCCCGACATTATCGAATTAAGATCTAAACCTGAATCATCAGTACCCGGTATATGTTTGATCCCAAAACCTTCCGCTTCTGTAACTTCAGCTGGAAAAGCCTTATAATCACTATGTACCAAACCAAAAGTATGTCCAATTTCATGCATCATTAAATTACGAAACTTTCCTACTGTGTTATAAGTAGCAACAATATCTGGCTTATATGAAACAACAATATTTTTTCCTGGCATATTATTTATTGGAAAGTCGGCTATAGCTTTCGCTGGACCTATATCATAAACATATGATACCGAAATATCTCTTTTTAATGTTCCAAATTGATTTCCATTAGCAAATACAGCTTTAAGTTGTACAGATGTATCCAAAATAGTATTAAATGCCCATATAGTTTGGCCTATTGCCTGTCTTTGGTATTGTTGGTTAAAATCAAAGAATGCAATGGTGTAGACACGATTACCCCCAGCTAAATTTAAAGCTGAAAAAAGTTTTTCATTTAACTCTGTACTAGCATCAATCTCTGTCAATGGCAATATAGCATCTAATTTACTTAATTCATTAACAGGAAACTTAGTATCTCCATCAACATAATATTCTTTTGTTGAATTATCAGGAAAAGTTATTGTACTTTTTATAGTTGTAGTTAAATCAAAACCAAGCTTTTCTAAATTAGCTTGTTCTCGGTTTGAAAATACATTTTCATTCTTAACTTCTGTAGCACCTTCAGCTATGTTACTATTATCTTTTTCACAAGAAAAAATGCTCATAACACTTAAGCTAATTAATACTGTCTTTAAAAAAAAATTCATTAATTTATTATTTATAAGTTTATATATGTTTAGTTGATCAACGAATATTATACGCTTTCAAACTAAATAACCCTACCCTTGTTTTATTCATTTTTTTTAAAGTTTATAAAGCTTTTTTCTAACTATATTTGAATGAAGCTCTTAAAATATTACTGGACAACATCTTAAATAATTACTGCTATTTTACCCACCAGTATCCAATAAAAAAAAACTTTATTAATTAGCTCCAGTCCTCCCAACTTAGTGAGGTATTATTAATCAAACTATTGTTTAAATACAAGTTGTTTACACAAATATGTACTTTTTAGTTATTTAGATTACTTATCATACTAATACTAGTTTACAGCTTATAAGCTTCAAAAAATAAAAAAGCAGGACTTCCAATATGGATTTCCCGCTTTTATAAAATTTTATAGCACGTTTATATAATAAAATTGCTTAACTAATAACTTGTTTATTAATTACATACTAAATTTATCTTGGTACATGACCATATAAATAACGCATAGCTACTATATCTTGATTTGTATACCATCTGCCTCCAACAAATCCAGAGAACATAATTGAATCTCGACTTAGCCCAGTATTATCTGTCCCAGGAATGTTACGTGCACCAATACCACTATCAATTTCTCCTTCAAGTATTCCTGTTAAATCACTATGTCGTAAACCGAACAAATGACCCACCTCATGCATTAATAAAGATCTAAAATTAGCTCTAGTATTATAGTTTGGTGTAGCTTCACTATTTGAATTTACACTTATATTTTTACCTGGTAAATTTTGCGACGGAAATTCTGCTAAAGCTAGTGTTAACCCCAAAACAGATCGTGGACCTAGGTCTTCAAAAAATATAGCTATATCTCTTGATGTTGAGCTAAATGCACTCTGTGGAGCAAAAACAGCTCGTAGTTGGATTGAAGTATCTAGTATGGTATTAAATGCCCATATAAAATCCCCAATGGCTTGCCTTTGGTATTCTTGATTTACATCAAAAAAGGCTACTGTATACGTCCTATTTCCTGCTGCTAAATTGAAAGATCTAAACAATTTACTATCTAATTCTGCCTCAGCATCAACTTTAGTAAAAGGTCTAATATCATCTAAGTCATCTAAAGTTGCTACGGGGTATAATTGATCTGCATTTACATAATATTCTTGAGTTGTATTATCAGGAAAAGAAATAGTTTTTTTTTCTGTATTTTTTATATCAAATCCAAGTTTTCCTAAATTGACTTGCTCTCTATTTGATAAATTAGTATTGGTTTCTAATGAATTTTCTGATGTAATAGGTGCTTCTTTTTCACAAGAAAATAAAGCTGCGGTACCAAGACCTACAATGACTATTTTAAAAATTGTTTTCATATATAATGAACGATTTGTATTTATTAAATAATTTTAGTTAGCTAACACATATTAAACGTTTCAAAGATTATTTACCCTACTACCAAACAAAAACAAATCATACTTTAAATAAGTATTTTAAAAAAACACAAGGCATCTATTTTAAGTTAAACAAAACAAAATAGACTGATAAGCAACAATATAAATCCTTACCTAGAATTTTATAAAGCTTAAAAAAACTAGAAAAAAAACACAATTAAGAATCATAACAAATAAAACACCTGTCTTTTCAACTTTATAATCCCCTATTATTTATTAGAATCGGCTACATTTGTTCTTTAATAAATAGGATAGTAATGAACATTGAAAGGGAACTAAAAAAACGAAGTAACCAAAGTTGTGAACTCTGTGGAAATACTGATAATCTTAATATATACCTAGTTCCTCCTGTAGTAAAAAATGCAGGAATAAATGAATCTATTTATACTTGCACTGTTTGCATTGAGCAAATTGAGACCCCTGAAAAAACAGATGTAAATCATTGGCGTTGTTTAAATGATAGTATGTGGAGTGAGCATAAAGCAGTACAAGTAATGGCATGGCGTATGCTAAGTCGTTTACGCAATGAGGGGTGGCCTCAAGATTTGCTAGACATGATGTATTTAGAAGAAGACGATTTAAAATGGGCGCAAGCTACCGGTGAAGGTGAAGCACCAGAAGATAAAATTATACATCGTGATAGTAATGGTGTAATTATTGAAGCCGGAGATAGCGTGGTACTGATCAAAGACTTACCTGTAAAAGGTTCTAGTATGATTGCAAAACGAGGCACCTCAGTTAGACGGGTATCACTTGATCATGAAAATGCAGCATATATAGAAGGTAAAGTTGACGGACAACAAATTGTGATTATTACAAAATACGTTAAAAAAATATAAATTTAACATGGCCAAATCAGGTAGTGCCAAAAACACAAAAAATAAAGCGCTTCATTCCAAATTAATGGAGCGCAAAAAAATAAGGCCCGAAAAGAAAAGGATAAAAATAAAGATCGTAAAAAGGAGATGGTTCGAAAATTTCAAGAACAACTAAAATCTCAACAAAATTTAGATAAAACTAAAAATGAATAATACAAATTGCCCTTGCGGGAGAAGCAAAAACTATCATGATTGTTGCGAAATTATTCACAGTAATATAACTCTAGCCAAAACACCCGAAGATGTAATGCGCTCTCGTTACACTGCCTTTGTTAGGACCAAAATAGATTATTTACTACAAAGTTGGTCTTCTAAAACCAGAGATAATTCTAGCAAAGCAAAAAAGGAACTACTTGCATGGGCAAAAGCTGTGACATGGGTAAAACTTGATGTTTTGCATACTTCTTTTACATCACCCAATACAGGCACTGTTGAGTTCAAAGCCTTTTTTTATGAAAATGGAACATTAGAATGCATTCATGAAAACTCCCTTTTTACTATTGAAAATGGACATTGGGTATATGTTGGCGAAGTATAAAGCTACCCCTTTAGCACTTTTGCAATAGCTTCAGCACATTTTTCGCCATCAATGGCTGCTGATATAATTCCACCAGCATAACCTGCTCCTTCTCCGCAAGGGTATAAACCTTTAATTTGTGGATGCTCTAGGCTAACACGATCTCTTGGAATACGTACGGGCGAAGAAGTCCTAGATTCTGGGGCATGAGCAACAGCTTCCTCTGTTAAATAACCGCGCATACTCTTATTAAAATCTTGAAAACCTTGTTTTAATATATTATGAATAAAATCAGGAAAAACACCTCCCATATCAACTGAAGTTAAGCCGGGTTTATAGGATGTTTCAGGCAAAGATTGTGAAACCTTTCCTTGGACTAAATCTGTTAAACGTTGTGCTGGTACACGTTGAGTTTCACCTCCCAAATGCCAAGCTTTTTTTTCTATTGCAGCTTGGAAATGCATTCCTGCCAAAGGACCGAACTTTGCATAGGGCTTAAAATCCTCCAAACGCAATTCAACAACAATACCACTATTCGATGTTGGTTGATCTCTTTTTGAAGGTGACCAACCATTGGTTACCACTTCGCCTTGACTTGTGGCACATGGTGCTATAACCCCACCTGGGCACATACAAAATGAATACATCCCTCTACCATTAACCTGCTTAACAATGCTATACGGTGATGGAGGCAAATAAGCACTGCGCTCTTTAGTTTTATATTGAATTTGATCAATGAACTGTTGTGAATGTTCCACTCTTACTCCCAATGCGAATGGTTTTGCTTCTATTACTATTTCTTTTTTGTATAATAATTCAAAAATATCACGCGCTGAATGCCCTGTTGCTAAAATGACTTTTCTAGCAGTAACTTTGCTACCATCATGTAAAATTACTCCATCAATTTCACTATTTTTTATATTGAAATCAATAACTCTTTGATCAAACCAAACTTCCCCTCCTTGTTCAATTATTTTTTTACGTATGGACGCAATAATGTCTGGCAATTTATTGGTTCCTATATGAGGGTGAGCATTCACTTTAATTTCTGGAGTGGCACCGAAACCAACCAATAAGTCTAATATTCGGTTTACATCCCCTCTTTTCTTAGATCGTGTATACAATTTTCCATCACTGTATGTTCCTGCCCCTCCTTCTCCAAAACAATAATTAGAATCCTCATTCACTATATGATCACGAGTAATCGCTTTTAAATCTCTCCTGCGACTACGTACATCCTTTCCACGCTCAATAATTATAGGTTTCAATCCTAATTCAATACAACGCAAAGCCGCAAAAAGTCCAGCTGGTCCAGCTCCTACAATAATGATTTGTTCGGAATTGGATACATTTGGGTAATCTGGCAGGTGTGTTAGCTTAGTAATGTAGTCTTCATTAATATATAGGGCTAAAGTCAAATTGATTTTAATATTTTTTTGCCTAGCATCAATAGAGCGCTTCACAATTTCAATATGATTTATATCCTTTTCAGGAATACTATTCAATTGAGCAACTTTTCTTTTTAAAACATGTAATAATGTGGCTTCCTTTGGAGAAACTTGAATGCGAATAGTAATGGGCATAAACTTTTAACGACTTTAGATATACAAAAATAATAATTCTCCTTGCCGAATAAAGTCCCTAAATCGGTTATTTTTGATTTTATTCCCTTAAATTGTATTAAAAAAAGCATATGAAAAATCGTTTTATTATCCCTTTTATAACTTTTATGCTATTATTTGTATCGTGTAATAACGATGATGATGGTAATTTAGTTAACATAAATGGCACAGTTAACAATCAAGTAAATTCATTTATTTACAATTCTTTACAAGCGTTCTATTTATATAAAGATGAGCAACCTTTGCTAGCCAACGACAGATTTAATAATCAAAACGAAATTAATACCTATACTAATCAACAAGGAAATCCAATAAACTTTTTTGAATTATTAACCCCTCAAAAAGATAGATTTAGCTTTATAGTTAGTGATTTTGTTAGATTAGAAAATTTTTTTAGTGGAGTCCGTTTATCCACCGGTATGGATTTTATTGAAATGGATTTGGAAAATGAAAACTCCAAATATATCGTAGCCACTCAAATTGCAAAAGGAAGTCCTGCCGACCTAGCGGGTATTAAAAGAGGCATGGTATTTAATAAAATTGACAATGAAAAAATAACAGTGAATAATAGAGGTAAACTTTTTGGTAGTGAACCCAAAAATTATTCCCTAGGACTTGCTGAAGTTGTAGATCAAAAAATCACGGACACCGATCAAACTTTTAATTTAGAAAAAATTGAATTTACAGAAAATCCAATTGCTGTTTCTAAAGTACTTGAAGTTGATAATACTAAAATTGGTTACTTATTATACAATAGTTTTATTAGAAATTCGGAAGAGGAACTTAATACGGAATTTGGGAAATTTAAATCTGCCGGAATTACTGATTTAGTTGTAGATTTAAGATATAATGGAGGCGGAAGCGTAGCAACTGCTATTGCATTAGCTAGTCTTATTACTGGACAATTCACGGATCAAGTTATATTAAAAGAACAATGGAACAGTGATTTACAAAAAAGATTTGAAGAAAGCAACCCTGAACGTTTAGTCCAAAGATTTGTAAATAAAACTCCGGCAAACTCAGCATTAAATTCTCTTAACCTTAAAAAAGTATATTTCCTTACTACTAAAAATGAAACTGCTTCATCCAGTGAATTAGTTCCTAACAGTTTAAGCGCTTATATTGATGTTGTTATTGTTGGTGATGAAACCGGAACCGTTGGAAAATCACAAGCATCTACTACTTTTTATGACTCTCCCAACCTATTTAATAAAGAAAACATTAATGAAAGTCACAAATATGCCCTTCAGCCATTAATATTTAAAAGTGTAAATAATAACAATGTTCAAGTTCCTAATAGCGGATTAACTCCGACTATCATTGCCAAGGAAAATCTTTTTAATTTAGGCACACTTGGTGATGTAGATGAACCTTTGTTAAAAAAAGCACTAGATGACATTACAGGTAAGGCTACACCTGCGGCCAAACAATTAATCCCCCAAGCACTTGGGAAATACGTAGGATCAAGTCGAATGTATGACCCAAACTACCAACGTATGTATGCATCCGAATAAAAGATATCTATTTATCAAAAACAAAAGGTTTTGTGCTTTCTCACAAAACCTTTTGTTTTTGATTATTGTACTACTTATTAAAAATACAATTTACCTTACCTTACAGTAACTTCAGGTATTTCAAAATAAGCTGTTAATTGATTCCAGGTTCCTCCAATGGGCCTTAGTTGCACTCTTAATGAATAATCTGTTCCTTTTATTAATTTTTGATCCATATTTACATCTACAAATGTCATCCCCTCTCCTTTTTTAATCACTTTTTTTCCTGAATGTATCCATTCTCCACCTTTCCATATTTCAACAACAATTTCTCTCTTTTTAAGAGCATTATAGGACACCATAAAAGTGTAATTCTTTTTACATGCAATTTTGGTTAAATCATTTGGAAAAGTAACTATTTCTTTCTTTGGCTTTAAAGTGACATTATTTTTATTGGATGTCCATGATCCAATTAAAAAACTAACCACAATAAAAAAAATAGGTCGTAAAAGTTTCATGTTCAAATTCATAATCTAAATTTAAAAATTTGCTATATAATTGGTTAAAAATAGATTATAAAAATACCATAGGTAATCATACCCACTCTAGGTTTTCATTTTTATTAACATAAAAAAACACAAATATTTCACAATCAATACATTAAAGTAAATCAACCAAATTAAATCTGATTTATTAGTCTCATTGAGCTAGTATTATACGATTTTAATTTAATATTTTCGCATAAAAGCATTAATATAATGGTGATTGCT
>NZ_JH621306.1 GCF_000255455.1 Aquimarina agarilytica ZC1
CTAGCAATCACCATTATATTAATGCTTTTATGCGAAAATATTAAATTAAAATCGTATTATAGCTAAGCGTGTATTGGAAAAAAAGGAAGAGCATGAAGAATCTTTTGCATTGCAAACAAGTGCGGCTGGAATCTACTTAGTAGTCATAGAAAGTGAATTAGGAAATCAAGTGTTAAAATTGGTTGTTGAATAGATTTGGAATTGAAGAAGAAAAGCTTGCAGAAACTATTTTTTATTTGGGCTGTATTAGGAATCTATGCAATAAGTGTAGCGCAAGATTTTACCAATTTTGGGAAGGCAAAACTAGTAAAAGTAAATGGAGGAGTATCAGCAAATTCAGTGTTTTATGAAGGTGAGTCGGCACGCGAACCTTTTACTTATTTTTTAAACGGTAATATAAATATTAACATAAAAGGAGTGTATAATATTCCACTAACATTTACGTATTCGAATCAGGAGTTTCAAACCAATCGTCCTTTTACGTTTAATACCCTGAGTTTACATCCTTCTTACAAATGGATAACCACTCATATTGGACAAGTAAATATGACATTTTCGCTGTATACATTAAACGGGCATCAATTTTCGGGTTTTGGTATTGATTTGGCTCCCACGAGTAAACCATTTACAATAAGTGCTATGTATGGGCGACTACAAAAAGAAGTCGAATTTAATGAAAACGATAGCCAATCGATCCCCTCATATAAGCGTTTGGGCTATGGTTTTAACGCCAGTTATAAGTTTGAAAAATTTGATATGGGTTTTATTCTATTTAAGGCAAAAGACGATCAAGCTTCTTTAAATGAATCCATTCCCTTGGATATAGGAGTTACTCCAAAAGATAATGTAGTACTAAGTGCAAAAGGGAATTTTACATTGGCAGATAAATTACAATTAAGTGTAGAAATTGCAAATTCGGTAATTACAGAGGATATATCCAATCAAAGTGCTGGCAAAAATAACCCTCCACTTTCATTTTTAGTACAAAGCAATGCCACTACCCAACAGTTTAATGCCATAAATGCCAATGTTTCGTATCCAGTTGCCAATGGTACAGTAGGAGTAGGTTACGAAAGAATTGATCCCGATTACAGAACTTTAGGAGCTTATTTTTTCAATAATGATTTAGAAAACATAACCGTAAATGCTTCGCAAAGTATTCTTAAAGGAAAAGTTAGTATAAGCTTTAACGGAGGATTACAACGTGATGATTTGGAAAACAAAAAAGAGTCACAATTACAGCGTATAGTTAGTTCATTAAATGTAGGTTATACTCCTAATGAAAAATTGAGCTTTACGGGAGGTTATTCTAACTTTAGATCGTTTACCAATATAAAGAATCAATTTGATGCCATAAATGAAGTCACTCCGGTAGATAATATTGATACCTTGGATTTACAGCAAATTAATCAAAATGCCAATTTAGGTATAGCCTATCAACTTCAGAGCGCCAAAACCAAAACTTCGGCAGTAACTGTTGATCTATCATTTCAAACTTCGCAAAGCGAACAAAATAATAAAGTATTAACTAGTGGGAAATCGAGTTTTTATAATTTAGGTACAGCTTATAATTTAGGCTTTCCAACCCATAATTTTACCATTTCGGCAGCAGCCAATGCCAGTATAAATCAAATTGGAACCGAAGATGATGTGATTACGATTGGTCCCTCAATTAATACCAGCAAAACCTTTTTTAATAAACAACTACGTACGTCGGCGACATTGAGTTATAATCAAAATCGAGTGGGGAATGAAAAGGAAAGTGAGGTAATGAATATTAGATTGAATTCGGGCTATGTATTAAAAAAGAAGCATCGATTTAGTTTAAGTTTATTAAATCAAATAAGAAATAGGGAGCAGCAGTCCAGTTCGGTAGATTATACAGGAACCATATCTTACAACTATACCTTTGATAATTTTAAAGTAAAACCACCTAAACTCGATGTAAACTTGAAAGGACGGGGTGAGCGTTTAAAAATAACGTTTAGAGAAAAAGTATTTGAAGGTAAAAAAGAAGAAATTGTAAACCAATTAAGAAGTTACCAAAGTAATAACATATTTAGGGAAGTCCCTGTAAGCAAACGAAAAGAATTGAATGCACTTTTAGCACCTATGGCTAAAGAGAAATCAAGTGCAGTTTTTAAATTAAAAGCGAATGAATTTTTAGTAGCGTTATTTAGTTACATTGATTTCATGGAAAAATTTAATGACTTGATTTTACAAAGTTTCAAAAGTTTAAATGGGCAAATGGCCATGCTGGATGAAAAGTTTGAAAAAGAATATATAGATACCCAGTTAAATGTAAAGTCTCATGCCTTGTATGATAAAAATAAGGACAGCAAACCAACTACCGATAAAGGTTTAAAAAGTGAGTTCGAAACTTTAAAAAAGAAAGCTAAAATGAGAGGCGAGGTATTGTTTGCTCATCGATGGATGCAACCCATTATTGAAAAAGAAAGTGAGCAACAATCATTAAATACCGAGGATGCGGATATTGCTCAATTTATAGAAAATGAAAAGTATAAAGCCTATCGCATTTTTGATAATACCAATAGCATGGAGGCTGTTGATAGTTATTTAATGCAACAATTAATAGATACTTATTTTAAAAAGGCATTAAAATCAGCAGATAGACAGCTTATTTTAAAATATATAGAAAAAAATTAATCTTTTTTTATGAAGATAAATAAACAGATCATCAACATAATAAGGCGGAGCGTAACCGAATCGTTTTTTTGCTTACTAAGTATTTTTGCTTTTTTAAGTAGTTTTAGCGTAACGGCACAGGACTTTCCGGTTAAGGTAGCATTGCAGGTAACCAACCCAGCACCTATTTATTTGAGTAATTATAGTGATGCCAGTTTAATAAATGGGCCGATACGTACGCAATTAGTACTAAATGATTTTAGTATAACGAATCGTCAAATAGCATTAAAAATAAGTGTTAAAGGACAAGGTATTGCCTTGGAAAGCCGACCGGGGTTTACAGGTACTATTCCATTGTTTATTGATGGAGGAACCCCATTAAATGTAACTACGGCTGAGATTGCCCAGTATTTTGAATTGCAAAATATAGTAGGTATTTCGCCTCAAGCCTATGCTAATACATTACCCGAAGGAAATTACGAGTTTTGTATGGAAGTCATTGATGTAATTACAGGTTTGCGGCTTTCGCAAAAAACATGTACCAATGCTTTTGTCATTCAAAATGATCCACCATTGTTGGTATTACCCCTAAAGGGAGAAGAAAAGGATGCGTCAAAAATACAAAACATCATTTTTCAATGGACATCACGGGGAATAAATATAACAGATGTAGATTATGAATTGAGTATAGTTGAGGTGTGGAACAATCAAATAGATCCGCAAACAGCTTTTTTAAGTTCGCCTCCCATTTTTACCACCGTAACCAACAGAACCTCGTTTAGGTATGGACCCGATCAACCTTTACTACTATCCAATAAACGTTATGCATGGCGGGTACAAGCCAAAGCGCAAAAAGGAGGAGAGCCTATTGCCTTATTTGAAAATGCAGGCTATTCCGAAATTTTTTGGTTTGATAACATAACACCTTGCGAGGCTCCAAAAAATATAAGTGCTGAGGTAAAAGGAATATACAAAGCCAATATTTATTGGGACGAAAATCTAGATGAAATCACACCTTATTTAATTAGATATAGGCAGGCTAATGTAAAGGATGCCCAATGGTTTACGGCGCGTACTACAGAGCCTTGGGCAACACTCTGGGATTTAAAGGAAGGTACCACCTATGAATATCAAGTAAGTTCCCAATGCCCGTTAGGGGATAGTGTGTTTTCGGAAGTAAAAAGTTTTACCACCGATATTACCGAAAATGAAGAAACCTATTACAATTGCGGAATCACTTCGGATATTGAGTTGACCAATAAAGAACCCATTGCAGAAATTCATACTAATGAGGTGTTTACGGCAGGGGATTTTCCTGTGCGTATAACAGAATTAAATGGATCCAATGGGCGCTATACGGGTAAAGGAGTAGTGACCATTCCGTATTTAAAAAACGTAGGATTAAATGTTAAGTTTAGCAATATTTTAATCAATAACGAAAAACAACTTGCCGATGGTTTGGTAATCACTACTTATGATCCTAGTTTAAAGAATCTTTTAGATGTAGACGAAGCCATAGACAGTGTAGGTAATTTTGTGGGTGATTTTTTAGATACCGCCGAAGATATTGGTGATGCATTAAACGGAGGGGATAAAAAAGAAGTAGGGGTTAATTTTGAAATTAAGGAGGTAAAACTAAATGAGGATAAAACTAAAATAATCATTACCGGTAAAAATGGAGAAACCAAAGAGGTGGATTATGACGAAGAAGATGAATACCAAATAGCAGGCACCAATAAAACCTTCCGTATTGATAAGCAGGGTAATGCCGAGCAAACAGGTCAAGTAGCCGAAGGAGGCAGTGCATCGCCTTCAAATACCACAGGAGTAGCCAGTGGGCCAACAGCTTCCGGAAATGGATCATCCGTTAGTCAGGTAGCTACCGAGGCTATTGAAATTACATTTAGGGATGACGAAGCCACTATATATGCTTTTGATAAAGCTGAAGGGACTTTTGAAAAGGAAACCTACCCAAAAACTAAAAACGAAGCGGGTACAGAGGTATATGCATTCCATAAAGCCGTACCCAATGGAGAAACAGACGTATTTTATGCCGATGTAAAAATTAGAAACAAAAAAATAAAACTGGATAGTTTAATTATAAAAACATTAAGCGGTCGTAAAATTGACTATGTAGTTGAAGCCAAAAATACTCTGAAAATAACGGTGAAAGGTTTTGATGGTTACCGTAAGGAAGAAGCTATTGTAACCTATAAAATTGAAGGAGGTAAACAACAGGTAGCAGCTAATTTCTTTATCCACCATTTGGCTAAACCAGCTCCCATTACAGTTAATTTAGTGCCTATGGGTGGGGCTGTAATTACAGCAAGTTTTAAGCAAGAATTACAAGCCATTTACAAAAAAATAGGCGTGGAGTTCAATTTGACTGTCATGCCAAGTTATAATCCAGACACCAGTGTTTGGGATAAGGACGAAAATACCCAATTAACCTATGATGGCAGTGGTGTATTTAAAAATTTTCCATCGGAGTTTAAAGCCATAAATAAGGATTACCAAACCACCGATGAGTATACAAGTAAAGCCTATTATTTATTTGTAACCGATTTATATACTAGCGAGCCTTTAGTAGGCTTTATGCCCAAAGGGAGTCAGTTTGGGTATGTGTTTGTAAACGGCTCGGGGACCGAAGGTAAAGGAGCGCCAGTAAAAACCGCTGCGCATGAGTTAGGTCATGGTATTTTTGGTTTGGAACACCCTTTTACAGATGTTAAAAACCCAAATACCAACACCGATTGGTTAATGGATTACGGTACCGATACTCAATTTTCACAAGTCAATTGGGCTAGGTTAGGGAGTGAAAAACTGCGCTTGTATTTGTTTCAGAAGGATGAGGATAATGAGTTAGGGGGTATGTATTGGTTAACACCAGCTTGGAAACCGTTTACTGTATTAAACACAAAATCAATTTCAGCTAATATAGAAGGTAATAAACATATACAAGGTTCCGTACCAGGTTTTAAGATAAAAGATAAAAACGATAAGAGTATATTTTATTCTGCAAAGTTTGACGATTCAGGTAAATTTATAGGATATTATTCTAAATCGAAGAAAAAATTTTATGACTTAAATACTTCATTTTTAAAAGAAAATGATTCAATTTCAGTTTATAATTATAACGGAACATGTGGAAAAAATTCTTATTACAAAACAAAATGGAAACATGTAAAAGATAGAAAAGGAAAAACACCAGTTGTAGCAGAAAGTTTAAGATCATCTATAAAACTTATAAAATGTAATAAAAAAGAAGAATCAAGTACTAATTGTAATAGTTTTGTAGCATTAAATAACGAAAAAAAAGAAGATAGAAATGAATTAAGGAAATATCAAGAAAAACTTAATCATTCATTAGCATATGCTATTGAAAAAATAGGTGGTAATGTTGATTCAGAAGTTAGAGATAAAGGCATATTTAACCATATACAATTTATAAATACGAATGATGTCGATGTTTTTGAAAAAATCAAAAATTTTGAAATTTTAGAAGATAAGCTTCATTTATTAGCTCATTATACTAAAACTTATTTTGTAGTAAGCTTATTACAGTTAGAAACAACTAATACAAGTATTCCTGTAGCTTTATTAAGTGAAATGGCTGAAAAAAGTATTACTGATAATGAAATTGAAACAATACTATCAGGTGGAAAAAAGATAGTTCACCTTGTTATATCATCATCAAATTACGAATCTATTTTTGGTATAGGTCTCTTTAATAATGATTTATGCTACAGTATGGGGTACGCCCAAAGTGAATCCAATATTGTGTTAACGAGTGAGGTTGAAAAAGGAACGTCTCCATTTACAGATATTATTAATGTATATAAAACTATAGAAAAGCCTTTAAATTTATATGCAACAGTTGTTAAATCTGATTTTTCAATTCATACATTAGAAAAAAAATCAAAGAATAATGTTAGAGGGTTTCCTTTAATTAATGTATTAACAACATTGAAGTCACCTTACTTAGACACAATACACAAAAAACTAGATGATAGAAAGAGAGAAGTAGGTGAATTAAAGGAAAAAGCCACAATACAAGAAAAGCTTGAGTACGAAAGAAAATTTATAAAATGGAAGAAAGAATATGACACTTTAATATTAGACGGAGAGGAAGGAGATTCTAAAGCAATTGCGAATAACAATAAAGATGACTACTTTCATAAAGTTACAGGAGAAATTGAGTTAAGAGAAGTATATATAACAAATGAAACTCTAAGAAATGGACTCCAAACGCAATATGCAAAATTTCATTTTGATAAAGATGAAAACTTTGACTTTTTAGTTAGTATAGTATATACATTTCATGGTTATGGAAAATTAGATACCAAAAAGCATTTTTATGATGGAGAGATAAATCCAAACGAAGTAATATATGGAATGATTGATGCAGCTTCTTTATTCTTTGCACCAGTAGGTTTAGATACTGTATTTGATTTTGTAGGCTTGGCATTTGCATCATACAATCGTGATTCAGGAAGGATGTTAGAATATTCTGTTGGTTTGGTAATGTTTAGTTATGCTCAATATGGGAGTAAGTTTATAAATAAATATAAATTAATAAGAGTTAAAAAAGAAGGAGGAATTTCTGAAACTATTATAAAAAATATAGAAGATGAATTAAAAGAAGGGGAAGAATTAATTACTGAAATTATAGGTAAAAATATAGAGGATGCAGGAAGTAGAGTAAAAACAGAAGGTCTTGTTGCAGATATAATAGAAGGAGTTGGACAAATATCAGCTGGCAACCATATGTTAGTGTTGGGTGGAGATTTAGGTAAAACTACTAAAAGACTTAGTGCAATAGAAACTAAAACTACGGATAATGTTATAGATATAGTTGTACATGGGGCAGATAATAAAATTATAATAGATGGTAAAGAAGTAACGGATATAACAAATATTAAAAAATGGTTAGCAGAGAAGCATCCTAATGCAGATAAAGTAAGATTATTGTCTTGCACGAGTTTAGAAGGAGCTCAAGACTTTGCTAATAAATTAGGAGATAAGTTTACAGTACAGGCGACAGATGGATATGTAAGGGTTCATAACGATGGTTTAGTTTCTGTAGTGCCAAGACAGCAAGGAGGAGGTACTGAATGGTATGAGTTAGGAGCTAATAGAAGAAAAAAAGTTTTATCAGAAAATGCTAGGCCAAGAGGACCTGATGCTGATAGACTAGCTGATGCAAATTATGTTGATGATTTCTTGGAGCTTTCTACAAGATCTGTTGATGACATCAATAACGCAGGGGGTGAGTTGTTAAAGAGGTTTGATGACCTTGATTTATCTAGCTTAACTACAAAACTTGATGATTTAACTTCGGCTCAAAAAACTAAATTTTTAGATGAATTTGCTGATGCTTCTGATGATGCTTTAAAGCAGTTGAATAATAATGGAGCTGAATTACTTGATACTTGGGGAAGTGTTAGCCATTTGACTCAGTTTACAAATAATGTTGATTTTTTACAATGGTTAAGCAAAGCAAAGCAATCGCATTTACCGATTCATTTAGTAGGAGAGGTTAATTCTTCAGGTAGAGCAGTTGGATGTCATTTATTAGAAGCATTAGATGGTGTTAAAGTGAAAATTAGTAATGAAGCATTAACGATAAAGAACTCAGCAGGTGATATCGTTAGAGCTAAAATCGAAATACTAGACCCATCGACAGCTGGATTCGTAGAAAAAGGAGCTTTGTCAACTTTCTTTCCAAAGTCTTGGGATAAAAGTAGAGCACTTGAAGAAGTTGCAGGTGTTTTAGTTAATCCTTCCAATCAAGTTAATCCAAGGAAATTTGTAGGACTATCATCAGATGGAGTGACTCGAATTGAAGTTCGGTTAACAGGACCAAATGGTAATTTAGTTTTTGATACTGCGTTTCCACTCAATTAATCAAATTTTGTAAAATGCAAATAAAAAAAAACAAACTAGAAAGTATTAAGTTTTTTAGGTACGTACAAAATGTAGAGAATGTTAATGAGTATTATTTAAGTGGAGAGCAATTTTCTTTTTTAAAAGGGGTTAAAGAAGAATACTTTGTTGATGAGTTATTGATGAAATCAAACATTGAAAATTGGTTGTATGATGAGTTATTTGTTTTTAGAGCTCCTCTTAATAAATTTGAAAACCTTAATGAGTTATTTTACTATATAAATTACCTATCTAATCCAAATCCAGAAAATTGGTTAAAAAAAACAACAAATTATACTTTGTTTAGTGAACAGCTTGTTACGAGTGAATTTGAAGAGACAATCGGTTGGGCAATTAATGAGCCTTTATTGAATCCAAATGATATATTCTTAAACATAGAGTTTAGTGAAATTGAAAAGAGTATTCGCTTTTTAGATTCTTATAACCCATTATTTTTAGGTTGTATTATTGGAGGAGATTATTTCTTTTTTAATTACAATGGTTATTCTTAAAATAAGAGAAAAAAATAAATTGATTATTAAATAATTCTTAGGTTTTATTTTAAAGCGTAGCTACATTTTTATTAAAGAAGTCTTTAAACTTTTTGGTAGTCAGCATTTTATCAATGATTTTAAAAACGGTTGTTCTGTCTTCTTCATCAAGTTGCTGTAGTAGTTGCATTTGTTCTGTAGCCGTTTTATCCTCAATAATTACTTCTTTAGGAATCCCTCCATCAAAATTAATTATTTGATCAGTAGTCATATTAAATAACTGAGCCATTTTGTAAAGTTCTTCTACTGTTATAGCTCTTGTTCCTTTTTCAATCTTACTATAAGCAGATTTATCTACATTAATATGAGTAGCTACCTCGATTTGCTTGAGATTCTTTTGTTCTCTAATGTTTTTAATATTCACCCGATAGCGCGGAAATGTTTTCCGTGCCTACAAAGCTAATCAAACGTATCCGTCCGAGCAACTACGTTTTAGATTTTTACTGATATCCAGGTAATAGTTCTTCAAG
>NZ_JH621307.1 GCF_000255455.1 Aquimarina agarilytica ZC1
TACTAAAAATCTGTCTTTTTTGTTATAAAAAAATCAAGTAATTTTAATCGAACTCAGGTTAATATGTTGATTTGCTATGATTTATAGTTTATGTGTTTTCTTATGTGGCATTTTGCTTATGTCATGAACGTATAAAATCTTTTCTGCAGGGAGTAAAATGTGAATAATCAATAAATAATTAACAAATGAAGGTTTTTTCCTTCATTTGTTAAATTACAGCCTAAAATGAACTCAAAAAATGTTTATTAAAAGTTGAATATTTTTTTAGTATTTACATAATAATCTTAGACTTATGTCGTTACTCCGTGAATTTCGTTGTGAAAAAAAAAAGATATAAATACTAACAATCTGTTTTGTAGTTATTTGTGTTTTTGTTTACGTTTTTGGTTTTATTGTAATCTGTTTTAAGGTGCTTACATGAAGTATTTAACTGGAAAAAAAAGAGCTCAAAAAAAGCCGATGTATTGTTTGTTTAATACGTTGATAGTAAAAACACAAGCAAGTACAATAATAGGATAGAATTGAGTAGGTATTATCTTATAATAACGATTTGATTATACTTAATAAAATCAACTTTAAATAATTACTATGAAAAAACGATTACTTATTTACAAATTAAATTGTATAAGTTTAGTTTGTTTTTTATTCTCAGCTAGTAATTTATTTTCTCAAGTAAAAGGAGAAATAATAAATTTTAAAACTGTAGCCAATGAAACGATTCAAGGGGACATGGCTATTATTGGTAATAGTATTTTAGGTATAAAGGGAGATTTTCCTAATCCTAATGGATCAGGAACGCTAAACTTTTCTCCAAATGACGATTATAATGGCTTTGAGAGTAATGGAGTGTCTAGGAGAGGGAGTATAGACTATAACCGAGCATATATTGATATTGATAGTGATCCTAGTTTTTCTGCTATTTTTAATGCAAGTCTACCTAGTTCGGAAACAACATATGGAGGTACAACTAATGTAAATGGTTCACCAACTAGTTTTAGTGGGCAGGGAACATTCAGTTCTAGTGCTGCAAGGCTAGATACCAACAAAGAATGTGCTACAATTGTGAAGGCATATTTATATTGGTCAGGCTTTTATTTGGGAAATACTTTTGATTCAAGCAATGGATCCTTAAATACACCAAGAACTTCTTTTTGTGGTGCTAATTGTGAAGACTATACTGAAATTAAGATTTTGCCACCTGGAGGTAATCAATATTACAATATTAGTGCTAATCCCGCTAGTACATCAAATCCCAATGGAGTACAATTACAATCTGAAGTGATTGTTGATGGTAAAATAGGATCTTATTACAATAATTTAATCAAAAGAGCAGATGGAAGTAATATAGGTCAAATTCAAGGTGATGCTTATGTGTGTAAAGCTGATGTAACAGCACTTTTTAAAGATTTAGAAGCAAATAATATTGAAATTGATGGATTTTGGACCGTAGCAAATATTGTAGGAACTACAGGATACAGAGAATTCTCTGGTTTAGCTGCAGGTTGGACTTTGGCAGTAATTTATGAAGATCCTACACCTTCTGTAACTTCAAAAAATATTTACTTTTTTGATGGTTTTGCATCAATTAATTTTAATGATACACCAGTAGATTTTGATTTGCCAAACTTTAATACGATACCTAATGGAGAAATTAAAGCCTGGATTGGGGCAGCTTCATTAGAAGGAGATAGAGGATTGAGGGGAGATCAATTTTTAATTGAAACAGAATCTTCTAAAGTGAATTTTCCTCAAGTAGGACCTTTGAATCCCGCTAATGTACCTACGTCTGCAAGGCCACTTTCAGAGAACTCAACTCCGGACAATTCTCGAAACTTTTTTAATAGTACGATTACTAACTTGGCAGGTGATACTAATTTTAGAATGCCAAATTCGCAGAATACATTAAGCTATGATACCGATCATTTTCAGTTGGTGAATACAAATAATAGAATATTAAACAATGGTAGTGGCATTGGAGGTGGTATGACGGATACTACGGCAAAACTTTATTTAAATACAAATCAAGATAGCTATAGTAATTTTTTTACGGCCTTTGCTGTAGAAATTGTAGCGCCAAATGTTATTGTTGAAAAAAGATTTTTTGATGGAAATGGAAATACATTTCCTGACTCGGCAGTAGTAAATTTGGGAGATACCATTATTTATAGTCTAACAGTTAGGAACATAGGTAATGATACAGCAACGAGTGTTGTTTTAGAAGATTTAATACCAATTAACACCAACCTTGATGCAAGTTCATTTACTTATGATGGATTTACACCAACAAGTTTTTCAGTTAGTTCTGGGCAACCAATTATTGATGATTTGACTGGTTTGACATTTTTAACCGATAATATTAGTATTGGAATACCAGATTTAACAGGTTTAGATTGTGGAACTCCAAGTTCTCCCGGGCCATGTTTAAACGAAGTGAAAATTGAATTTAAAGTACAAGTAGTTGCGCAATGTAGTGAGTTGCGTAATGCTTGTAATAATGTGGTTAAAAATATTGCTACTACAAGTTATACAGGTATATTAAATACAAACACTTTTGATTCTAAAAGTGTACCAAGTTTTGATGATACTTGTGGGGCTTTAGTATCTGAACCTAGTATATTTTTATCAGACCAAGAACAATGTCAAGATGTTACGGATTCTGTTTTGTTATGTGGAAGTGAACAAGAATTAGAAGCGGGTCTTGGTTTTTTAAGTTACGAATGGTTTAAATTACCAGAAGGATCTACAAGTAACAATCCGAATGATGGGGTGCTAATTCTGTCAAAAACAAATTTAGATACAGACCCTAATAAAATTGTTATTACTGAAACGGGGAGGTATATAGTTGTTGAAAAAACAGATAGTCCTTGTTTGAATATTACTCAAACTTTTGATGTAAAAATATTTGATCCTACATTAACCACTTTTAGTCCTTTTAGTAATCCTGCATTAAATGGCACAAAATTAGATCCTTGTAGTGTGGATGGAGAAATAGTTACTCAATTTTTACTGTGTAATGGGCCTATTGATATTACTGCCGATTATGTTAATCCAGATACTGGGGATAACATATTTTATCCAAATGGGACACTGTTAACGTGGTCAAAATTCAATGAGGGTTCATGTCCTCGACCTGATAATGATAATAATTGCCCTTATGTTGGTGATGGTTGTACATATTCGGAGGTTAAAAGTGCAGTGGTGGATACTATGAATGAGGAGACATCACTTTTTAATTTAGCAGAAACTGGAAATTATAGGTTAGAAATTGTTTTGCCTGGTGGTTGTAGCAATATCTTTTACTTTACAGCATCTGAGGTTGATCCCGGTTTGGGTATCTCAGTACCACCTGAGGCTATTTGTTCAGGAGAGGCTTTAGTTCAAGTAAATGGTTTACCAAGTTCGGTAACAGGTAGTAGTTTACAGTATAGTTTAGAATTTTTAGTAGATACAGGTAGTGGGTTTGTATCTGAATTATCGCAAACACCCACAAGCGCAAACTATGGAAGTTTTAATATACCTAAACCTAATCCAATAGTAAGGCTGGTTAATGTACGTGTAATAGCAAAGCCTTTGGTAATAGGTTTATCCGATACTGCAAGTTGTGAATTTATATTTGAAGATACTATTGAGTTCACGGATCCAATTATAGAACGATTTGAATTTACCAGATTGCCTTCATGTAGTGTGGATAAATTGGTAAGTAGTGAAGATGATACAACCGCTGATATTATTGTAGAAGTAGCTCCAGGAACACCACAGTATTATTATCAATTAATTGACACTAAGGGGACGCCTACATTAAGTGATGACGTTATTGCCGAAGAATCGTTACCAACAAGTAGTTTTTCATTCCCGTTTTTTAATGTAGATCCTAACGGGACTTATAAAATTCGTGTTTTTTCTGGAAATAGTGCGAGTATAGCCTTAACAGAACCAATTACAAATGCAGAATGTGCACAGGAAGCGGGTCCAATTCAAACACCTCCTTTTCCAACTTATTCTGGTACATTTTCTATTCAAAAAGAAATTACATGTACCGCTGGTGAATTTAAACTTGAATTATCATCGCCAACTGCCTCATTAGATTTAACACCGGCAGTATTTCAAATTCTTGAAATTGGTATTACAGGTAGAGGAATCAGTACGGTATTTAGAGTAGATGATGTGAGTAATGAACCACCGGTTGTTGATGATTCAGCAGGTGGATTACCGACAGGTCCCGATGTTTCAGATGTTACCTTTGTGGACATTGCTTCGCTTCCTGCCGAGTTAACCTTGGAAATTGATTTAAATGGATGTATTGTTACCCAAAAAATTCCAAATCCACTTAAATTATATGAAGGTTTAGATTTAAATATTGCAGATGCTTCTGTAAATCCTATTTGTAATGGTGAAAGCAATCATCGTTTTAGAGTAACTCCGACCAAAGCAGATGGTACGGATTTACCTGCTGGTAGAATTTTTGAATATGCAGTAATAGCCGGTCCAATAACAAGACCAAGACAACCAGATCCGATTTTTATCAATATGTCCGCAGGAACATATACGGTAGAAATAATAGATATTACGAATCCTGATGATGAATGTACTGCTCAAAAAGAATACATAATTACAGATCCAGATCCTTTAGTAGCGCCTGAGTTAGAGGTAGTAGATAATTTGGCTTGTGATACTGATGGAAGTATTACCATAAAAGATGCAGCTACTTTAGATATTGGCGGAACAGGAACCTACATCGAATTCCAGCTTTTCAATGGCGGTTCAGTACCTGTACGTACCATAACATCCATAGCGGATCTTCCTTTTAGAGACCTTAAAAAAGGAAATTATACACTTGTTATTATTGATTCTAATGAATGTGAATCCCCAGTATCTAACGAAATAGTTTTTGACTTATCAGGTGATATTAATTTTGTGCCAGAGAATCAAATAGAAATTACACCAATGAATAGCACTGTAGAGTGTTTTGAAGATCGTACAACAATTAGCTTTGGAATCAGTAATTATACTGGTTTTTATAAGTATGAAATAAGTGATGGTTCGGGAACTATTATTGACAGAAATGTGACCTTATTAAATACAGCAACAACAACTAATGTAACTACATCTAATACATTAGGTATTGGAACTTATACTATTGAGGTTATTGCTACGGATGCAGCAGGAGTTGATACGTCAAAAAGTTTGTGTTCCGATATAGAAATTGTACAAATTACGGGTCCAGATAAACCTTTGGAATTAACTATTGATAAGGTAACAGAATTAACTTGTGATCGTCCAGTAACTATTTTAGCTTCTGCCGATGGTGGGACAGCTCCTTATACTTTTGAATTAGTCGAAACGGCAAATCCCTTAATTGTTATTGGAACAAGTACTACTGGTTTTTTTGGTAGTGATTTAAACATAAGAGAAGGAAGTTATACCGTTCGTGTAAAAGATAATTTTGCGTCATGTCCAAGTGATGAAGAAGCTTTACCAGTAATAAATGCAGTCGTATTGCCAAGTGTGTCAATTACAGCGACTCCAATTGTGTGTAAAGAGGATGTGTCAACTATTACAGCAACTCCAACAGCGGGTACGGCACCAGTAACTTCAATAAATTATACGTTGTTAAAAGTTGATAATGCTGCTGGAGATAATCGAGTATCTATAGCAGGTGTACCGCCACAAAACAGTAATATTTTTACAAACGTTATTCCTGGTGAAAATGGAGCAGCTAATTTTTATTTAGTAAGTGTCATTGATAGTTTTGGTTGTACGGTAGATTCGAATGTAGTATCATTAGAAAAACCAGATCCAATAGCGTTAACTAGAGATTTACTTATACCAATTGCTTGTGATAATACCAGATCCGATAAAGGAGTAGAAACAGCACGTTATCAGATAGGGATTTCAAGCGGGACCTCCATTTCAACAATTGAATTACTTACCGGAGACCCTAAAGAATCTACTACTGTTGTTGCGGAAACAAATAATAGTACAGGCTTAAGTTTAGGGGTTTTCGAATTACCAACTGGAGTTAATTATTTTAGAGTAGTTGATAGTAATGGTTGTGAGGAATTCACTACAGTGATTGTAAGTCCTCCACCAACGAACATTGAATATGAAATTGTTTCTCCCGATGATAAACTATGCGCCGATAGTACTGGTTTTGTTGATATAGCAGCTCCTGTATTGGGAGGTGTTGGTGAATATACGTATAATCTTTATTTGGCGAGTGATACTAGTTTTGCTAATCCGTTAAGTGATACCACAACACCAGCAGTAGTAAAAGAAACTGAAACAAGATTTACAGGCTTAGATGAGGGAGATTATGTATACAGAGTAACCAGTGGGCCAACACAAATATTAGGATGTACCCCTGTAGTAAAAGGCTTTACAATTGAAAAACACCCAGCGCTTACTTTCGAAACTTCGTCCACAGAAATTTCATGTTCTGGTGAAGAAGATGGTTCGATAACAGTTAAATTGGACGAAGGTTTAGGTATTGGGCCATACACTATCATTATTGTTGAAGAAGAAGGTGTCGTAGAAGGAACTGCTGATTTTGCAGATGGGGACATCCAAGGGACTATTAATTTAGGGAAAGGAAACTCGGTGAGTATCACATCGGATACATTACCTGCTACCGTTGAAAATTTAGCCGCAGGTGATTATGTGGTTATAGTAAATGATTTAGGAACAGGCTGTATCACTGGAGAGCAAATTGAAACTATTGAATCTAAAGAGGCTATTTTGGTTACCGAAATCATGAGATCTTCACCTGATTGTTTAGGTGACGAAAATGGAATGATTACCTATGAAATTAGTGGAGGTAGACCACCTTACTATTATGTTTTGGTAGAGGAGCGTGATTTGGATACCACTCCAGAGCCTCTAGCAACTACTATTTTTGGTGTGCCTGAAAATGAAGTGGCAGATTCGGGAGCTGTAGATCAATTAACGTTAATGAACTTAAAAGCAAATGTCTCTTACGAGGTTTTTATTGTAGATTCTGGAAATGGCATGCCAATGCCAGAGCTATTAATTTGTGAACCTATTTTACGTGAATTTACACTTGAGTTGCCAGATATTAATAATTTTACGGCCATCGCTATTCCAGATTGTAAGGAAATTGATGACCCAGAAGATTTTGGAACCTATACTATTATAGGGACAAACAGGAATGAATTGATCAATGCTGCTGATATTACTTATGTGGTTGTGAATAAAACCGATGGAACTGAAGTAAAGCGAGGAGTAAAAGGTGAAGATATGATTACAGAGGTACCGGCTGGGGATTATAATGTAATTTTAGAATATGATACTCCAGGTGGAACAACAGTTTGTCCATCGGAACCCTATGAATTGGAAGAGTTAGTTCCTTTTACTAAAGTGGCTTTTGTAACACAACCTGATGAGTCGGGTAGTTTAATTCCTTTTATTCAAACACGAAGAGTAAATAAATACAAGTTAGAGGCTATTGGAGGTATTGTGAGTGACGGAGACCCTAATCCGTATATTTTTACTGTATTGTATTCCACTACCGAGGGTGGAATTCCAGATAAAGAAGTAGCTATAAATGCAGATGGTACTTTTGATGTGGAAGAAAATGGTTTTTATACCTTCAGGGTAACCGATAAAACATTTAGAGGTGAAGATGCGGCTAATTTATGTTTTGATCAAATTGATGGGATCTATATTAAAGTTATTAATCTAGAGATTCCTAATGTGTTTAATCCAGACAGTAGTAATTATGCAGAAACTACATGGTATCCAGATAGATTAACGGTGTTTACAACAAATAATTTAGATCCAGATCCATTTATTGATTACGAGAATATGGAAGTATTGGTTTTTGACCGTTATGGAAGAATGCTTAAAGAATTTAAAGGAATAAAGCTTAGAGAAAATGGTGAAGGATGGGATGGAACCTATGGAGGTTCGGTAATGCCTTCAGGTGATTATTGGTATTTGATAAAATTAAATGACGATCGCGGGCGTGAGTTCACAGGACATTTTACTCTTTATCGTAAATAATTTTTATAGTGAATAGACAGTTAAGTTTTATATATTTTTTGCTTATAACTTGTTTTAGTATTAAGGCACAGGAATTTAATCTTCCAGTGATTAATCAGTATATAACGGATAACCCATTTTTAATATCGGCATCCTATGCCGGTATTGGGGATTGTTGGCAAATACGAGGTACAGGTTTTGAACAATGGGTAAGCTTGGATAATGGACCAAGTACTCAAACACTATCTGTTGATGGTCGTATTCAGGATCGAACAGGGGTGGGGGCTGTATTGTTTAATGATAGTAATGGATTTACATCCCAAAAAGGGTTTCAGGGTTCATTTGCACATCATTTAACCATAAGCGAATATTCACGTCAATATTTATCATTTGGAATAAGTTATAAGTACACACAGTTTACTATTGATTCATCAGAATTTAATCGCCCCATAGCTGCGTTAAATGGTGATATTAATACTGTGGATCATAATTTTGATGCCAGTGTGTTATATCGTTTAAAAACCTTTTTTATAACAGTTAATGCAATTAATTTACTTGAGAAACCATTGGAGGATTTTAGTGTAAATGAACCAGGAAACTTAACTAATTATTATGTGTATTCGGGGTTTACATTTGATAATGTATTTAAAGAATTGCAATTTGAACCTTCTGTATTGTACCGTCAATTTTCCAGTGATCAACGTTCCACGTTGGACACAAACTTTAAGGTGCGAAAATTTTTTCAGGATAGTTATTTATGGGGCGGAATATCGGTTCGAAGCCTAGTAGATCAGGAATTTAAACCCCTGTCAGTATCTCCAATGATAGGGATTAAAAAAGCAAAATTTTATTTCGCCTACGGGTATCAAGCAAATGTAAATGAGGTATCTGGAACAGATAATAGCGGATCCCATTTACTTAGTTTAGGAATTGATTTTGGTTGTAAAAAGAGTAATTGTGGTTGTACCTATTAATTTTTAATTGGTATTACAGCTCATTTTGTGTAAAAAAGAAGTCAATGAGAACAATAAGAAAATCAAGAGTTTGTTGCTCCTTTAACCTTTAACCTTTAACCTTTAACCTTTAACCTTTAACCTTTAACCTTTAACGGCGCATTCAGAGAATGCTTGATTCTCAAAAATTATACATAAAAAATCCAAAATTTGATAA
>NZ_JH621308.1 GCF_000255455.1 Aquimarina agarilytica ZC1
TTGAAGAACTACTTCCCGGATATCAAGAAAATATTACAGTGTAGTTGATCGGATGGTTACTTTATCGATGGAATAAATTTTAAACAATTAGGAATGTCTCCGGTTTTGTAATTAGTAATTTTCCATAGTTTTTTTTGGTTTCCTTTAGAATACTTTTTTTGAGCATTACATGTTACCGATAGCATGCAAATTAGTATTAATATGGTAGAGCTTATTTGACGCATTAGTTGTATTTGAGTAGTTTATTGTAAAGATACTATTTTTAAGCCCTCATAATTTCACAAGTTTACTTTTTAAAGCATAAGCTAAGACTTCTTAGAATTGTTTATTTTAAAGCTTATTTTTTAAAATTAAGGGCTTTTGGAATAGTTAGCTTTTTTTGCATTAGTTTTATTTACTCAGTTATATACATTTGGGTTATGTTTCTCCATATAAAATTCAGGCTTAGGTATTTCAGTAAACCCAAATTTTTTGTAAAGCCATTCCGCTGTGTCAGTTAATAAAATCCAGCGTCTTAATCCTTGAAGATTAGGGTGCTCCATTATTTCATTTATCAGCCATTTACTTAACCCCTTTCCTCTATATTCTTTGAGAACATAAACATCTCCTAAATATGCAATAGTTGAATAGTCCGAAATTATTCTAGCAAAGCCAATTTGCTTGTTTTGGTAATAAAGTCCAAAATTTAAAGAGTTTTCAATTGATGTTTTCAAAGTATTGATTGGAATTCCGTTAGCCCAATCAGTTTCATTTGCAAGGAATTTGTGAATGCTCAAAATATCTAATTTATCCTTGTCAGTTGAAATGGTATATTGATTTCTATGAGCTTCTCTAATTTTCATTTCAATTTTCTTAGTTAATGCTAATGTGTGTGTATTTGCTTGTAACTAACTTAATTCAAAGTAGCGACTAATCAAAATGATATGTATGACTTAAATGATAAATTTTATTATTGATTAGATAAACTATTTGACATGAAAATATGTGTTGAGCCTGTCTGCCAAGTACGCGACCCTTACGTTTGGAGGTGTGAAAGGCGTACGCTCCTCAATTATGGGGAGAGCGGTTTACTTGACTAGAAAATGTTATTTTAAGTTTTTATCTATAAATTTTGATATAATCAATTCGTTATTTTTTATTGCTTTATGAATAGATTTTTTTCCTTTAAAATCAAGATAGTAACCTCCATAAACTAAGTGGTTTTTGATGTTTATAATGTTATAAGCATATACTTTTATATCATTATGATCATTTAGAAAAGGTTTAATTATTTGTATTGCGGTATATGCATTATCATGGCTTTTATAATCTCTTAGGAAATAGAATTTTTCTGGCTTTATAAATGTAGAATCTTTATGAGCTTTTTTTATAGTTTCGTCGATGTCAAGCATTTCAACATTAGCTTTGTCAAGGTGTATATTAAAGATTCTCTGCATATCATTATTTTTGATTTTCCATTTCTGTTCATGATTTCGAATGAAAAATATAGAATAATTGTCAAAGTCGATATATTCTAGACTATCTACATTAATTTGAGCTATTTCATTTGGTATATAAACTCCAAGTATTTTGGTTCCATCTTGTGCCTCTGCGTCAAATCGCCTTTTAATTTCAGAGTTTGAATAAGATTCTGTCCATTTTAATAATTGAGGAAGTTCTATTTCGATTTCTTCAATCTCATTTTTTTCTGTTGAATAAATAAGGCTATTATCTGCCTTTTTTTTGCAGTTAATAAAACAAAGAGGAATCAGTACTAATGATAGTATATATTTAGACATACTTGATTTTAATATTTGCTAATGGTCTTGTGTTTGAAACCTAGCGAACAAAAAGACACTAACTTTTCGGATTAACACAGAGCCGAATTTTATATTTTATTTTTTCTCTTTTAAAAGCCAATTTGAAAATTTTGCGGACTTTCTAAATATTCACAAACCTTTCAGTTAAGCAGTTAATAGCTATGTTTTATACATTGTGTGTGCCTTGAATAGTAAATATAATTCATTTACAGAATGTCCTAAAGGGTGAGAGTTCCTAATATGAAAAAGTAAGGCTCCTAAGTAATTTAAGTGGTAAGGTTGACTGAGGGGGATAAAATAAACCCACCAAGTATGCGGTCCGTAAGCTTGGTGGTGTGAGAGTCGTTTACTCGATTAGTCCTAGTTTATTTTTTTATAGTTCTGTTTTTTAGCAAATCCTTTGACAGCAATACCAACACTAAACTCAAAATATCCTTTGCCTAACTCTGGATGAATTTTAGATAGATCAGTAGTGGCATATCCAATATCTATAAAAGCTGCTATATAACTAAAATCCTGAAATTCGAAGTATTTGTTAAATGTTGAGCCAAATAAAAAACCTCCAGCTCTTTTTTCAAAAGCAAAGGTTTCGCCTAATTCGTCTTCATTAATAACTTTTAAAAGTGAACTATTGTAACCCAAATATGGTTCTATAGAGTATAGTTTTTTAAGATCAATTGAATATCCAGCATAGTAATCTAGTTTTATAATATTAACTTTTGCTGTTTCAGGTAAGGTTTTGTTTTCAACTTCTAGTTCTTGCTTAGGGTTAAAAGTCCAAGGTTTAAATCTAGCTCCTATGTTCAATTTGTCATAGGCAATAGAAAGATTAAAATTAGGTCCTCCATGATTACCTATTACACTTTTGGTTTTATCATCATATTGATACCCCGATACACCAATACCTAATCTAACTCCTAAATTCTTTCTACTAACACATTTTAGAGCTTTATACTCTTTGGTTTTATTTGATATTGTATCGAGGTCCGATAATAAAAAAATCTCCTTGGAGCATTTAGGTTTTTTATCAAAGATTTGTGCTGTAATAATATTTGTAAAAAAGGTTATGCAAATGAATAAAGCTATTCTAATCATTGTGGTTATTTTGTTTACGGCAAAAATGATTGATTTTTTATAAATAACACAACTTTTGGCTAGTTTAAATAGGGCTAACAATATATTTAAATTTAGCGTAAGCTTTTTGTTTTGTAATGAGATTCACATAATGTGTATACTTTAAATAGTGAATACATTTCATTAAAAGAATGTTTCAAAGGCTACGGTCTCTAAATAAGGAAGTAACAACCCTAAGTAAAAGAAGTGTCAAGGTTGGGAGGGATAACCAATAGCTGAGACAAAATAAACCAGCTAAGTGAGCGACCCTTAGGCTTGGTGATATGAGGCGTACGCTCCTCAATTATGCCGAGAGCCGTTTACTGGATTAATTACACTTATTTTTATTCGTTAAGTCGTGTTTCAATATCCATTTTCTGATGTAAAATCCTAATAACTTCAATTTCTTCTTTTTTTAGATTAATTTTATAGAAAATGAAATGAGATTTTATACGAGATCGGTAATAACTTTTTCTTACCTGATTATAATTCTTTCCCGACTCTGGGTTTTGGACCAGGTATTCGATTTCGTCTAATATAGAGTTGAAGTATCTGTCGGCTTGTTCTAGAGACCAGTTTTTGTATGTCTAAAGCCAAATATTCTCGATAACTCGATTTGCTTTTTGACTGATTTTGTATTGCATTATTCAGTCAGATGTTTTTTATGAAGGCTTTTCAAAAGTTTATTTCTATCAAAGTGCTCTACAAAACCTGATTTTTCTCCTTTTTTCAGTTTTTTTATTAATTCTGTCTTTTTTGATTCTTCGTGTTCGAACATTCTCAAAGCTGCTCTTACGACTTCACCTGCAGAAGAATACTTTCCTGTTTTGATTTGACGACTTATAAAATTGTCAAAATATTCTCCAAGTAATATTGATGTGTTTTTAGCCATAACTCAAAATAATACAACTTAAATATACCAACTATAGGTATCTGGCTATTTCGGAGTGACCATGCCAGTGATTTCGGTCAAACAGTGCCACTCATAGATGTATTGCAATTATAGTTAAAAATTAAGATTTATTGATTTTTTAAGCTTTTCTGGATAGTTCTTTGTTGCTTTTATATGTTGAGACAAAGCACTAAAAATCATTGTGTTTACACCTTATGCAGACCTTAGATAGTGAATACATTTCTTTAAAATAATGTCCCAAAGGCTGCGAGTTCCTAATATGAAGAAGTAATGCTTCTAAGTAAAGTAAGTGCTAAGATTGCTTGAGGTAACTTAATGACTGAAATGAAATAAGCCCGCCAAGTACGCGATCCATAGGCTTAGTGGAGTGAGCGACTTACGCTTCTTGATTATGGTGAGAGCTGTCAACTTACTCGATTATCAACTTTCATTATGTTCAAAGAATGTCTTTAAATCTTGTCGCCTTACAATAGCCATTATTTCTACAATATTTTCATTATTTAATTTATAATAAATGCTATCAACTCCACATGGGCAGCGTCTGTATCCACTTTTTATATAATCAACAGTTTCGAAAGAAAATGGTCTATTTGCTATAGTATTAAAACACTCAAAGAATGAATTAAAATATTTATCTGCTTGAGTCTCTCCAAATTTTTTAACTTCATATTTATAGATTCGTATTAAGTCATATTTGGCTTCGTTACTCAATTTATATTTAGCCATTCAGTCTTAATTTTGCTTCTGCTAATATATCTTGTTTTGAGTCATTTGTAAATCCACTTTGCTCAGTTCTATCAAGTTTAGCTCTAATCCAATCTATTTGAGTTTGCTGATTTCTAGCTTGTCTAATCAAGTCATTAATTAATTCACTTTTACTAGAATATTCTTTACTGTTTACCTGTGACTTTAACCATTCATCATTTGGTTGTGTGAAAGAAATGCTTTGTCTTATCATAATTAATGTAATTGGTTCGTAATTGAATCAAATTTACATCAATATTTTTTAAGGATAAATTTTTATAAGAATTTTATTGTTGATAACGTCAGTTTGTCTAAAACCTATTTTTAGGTTTAATTTAAGTTGATTTACTATAAAAAAAAGCGTGCATACGCAAGTTGATACTCAAAATTAGATTTAACAATCAGTCTGTATTCGTTTACTTTGATGTTAAATACAATTCGGTTATCTTTTAAAATACTTGCGCTTGGATATTCCGATTTGAGGTCGTTGATAGATAACTAATTTGATTTTTCGTTTTCGCGATACCACGTTTTCAATTGAAGTCCGCAGTGACCATCAGTTTCATTAAAAAGGTGTTTTTTAATGGTGAGCATCTAGTTGTTGTGTCCATTAATTTTATATATAGTTTTATTTTTTTCTCCTTCTCTTATAAAAATATTTAGTTCTATTCCTTTCTTTAAATCTCTACTTGCGGTTGATGATGATATGTCTTTGAAAGTATCCATATACACTTTACGAGTAAACTCTTTTATATCAAAAGAAATGAAATAATTAAGTCTCTGTTCTGTATTCCAATTTCTGTTATTGAAGTTGAGTAGCTCGGATAAAGATTTATTTATAACATCAAGCATATACTCAATAAGCAATGTAGATTTACCAGCTTTATCACAGTCTGCTAAAACTTTGTAATACTTGTCTTGATCTTTACTTATTAAAGTTTCAAAAGGGATATATTCAAAAACAGGGTATTTGGTCATTAGGATCAAAGTTTGCCACAACCTTCCCATTCTTCCATTACCATCAATAAATGGATGTATAAACTCCATTTCGTAATGGAATACACAACTTTTTATTAACTCAATTTCATCACTTTTTAAGTACTCAAACAAATCCTTCATTAAAAATGGTACATTTTGGTATGGTGGAGCTAAATGCTCTATTTTTGAACCTTTCACTATTCCAACGCCTTGTTTTCTATACTTTCCTGAGTCCACTATTAGATCATCCATTAAATTTTTGTGAGCATCCAGAAATGAACTTTCTTTAGTAGAATTATAATTTTTAATTAATTCATAGGTTTTTATGGCGTTAAGCACTTCTTTGATATCCTTTTCTGGCCCAAGAACTCTTTTATTTTCTAATAGAGCTGTTATTTGCTCCTCGGATAAGGTATTTCCTTCGATTTTTAAAGAAGAATGAATAGTTCTAATTTTATTTTGCTTTCGTAGAGTAGGAGATGGTTTGTCTAGGAAATTAGCATTTATCTCTCCTAATTTTTCTGAAATGCTACTTATCAATTTTAAAATAAGTGAAGTAATATCATAGGGTGGTTTCATTGTGATAGTATCATTTGATAGTATCAAAAATAATGTCTTTAAACTTGTAAATGAAGCATAATTAATTTTTTTTAGTGGCAGTTGGCTCAGAAGTCCTATTTAGGGACAACAATAAGACTAAATCGATAAAAAGAGAATGACTACATCAGTTTAGGGGTGAAATTCCCTTTTGCCTACTCGACTAGCTGTTGGCTATACCGGTAAACTCTTTCAATATTTCAGCTCTTCTGACTCTTGCATTTCGACTATTGGTTCCGGCATACATATTAGCATAATATAAAGCATAGGGATTATTATTTTTATTTTCTCTTTTATTAGCCATTACATTTTTTTCAAATTCGTTTAAGTCAACAACTAAATCATTGATGTTCTTATTACTCCATAAAAGCTCACAAAGCATAGTGAAATAATTCGATTTTCGAAACCACATAGAGTCTGATTCTAAACTACTGTTATTTATATCCAAAATAGTTTTGGATATCTTTTCTTTCATTGTTTCAAAATTATCGTATTCATTGTTAAATGATGCAATATATCTTTCTACTTCATTGTCAGAAGGAAAGTAACCACCTTCTTCTATTGTAGACATTATTAGAAGTACAAAATGTAAATCAGCCATTCTAGTTAATTCACTTTCACTAAAAATTGGCACTTTGAATTCAATGTCTTCGAAAATTTTCAATATTTCTTTGGCACATTTTATGAACTGTCCGTCATAAATAGCATTATTAATTTCAATAGCAGTTAATGTGAATTTTGTTGAATTTATTCTATGAAAAATTTCAATCATTGTTTCAGGAGATACATCTTTTAAATCTCTTACAGTAACATCATAATTAAGAAAATCTGTCTTTTCAGGGTTAGATAAACTTGAAAACTTAGGAATATTTTTTTCAAAACTATGAGTACCTTCAATATACCTTTTAATAGTAGTTAATCTTTGCTGTCCATCAACTACAACATTTTGAGTAGAAAGTGTTTCTAAGTCAATTCCTTTTTGTGAAATATAAATTTCAGGAAATGGATAGCCATCTAATATTGTTTTAATAAAATTCTCCATATGTTCTGGAGTCCAGACAAAACCTCTTTGGAATTCTGGCTGTAGAATTAATTCACTTCGTTGAATTTTTCCAATTAAATCCGAAATAGTTTTTTTATCCGGTTGAGCTTGAATTTGTTTTGCCATTGTTTAGTTTATTATTGTTTTTTGAAGCTGGTTTATACTGCTTTTGTAATATTTTTCAGCAAAAGATTGATTTTTGAATAAACCAGCTTTTACTTTATAATTTCCTACTTCTGAATTACCATAAGACATTGTTTTAAAAAAATTGTCCCACTGCTCTCTGATTTCTTTAAATTCAGTTGTATTTGAAGGAAGTAAGTCAGGTCTCATCCATCCAGTACTAAAATATTTTACAAATTTCACATATCTATTGTATTGGTCTTTTCTTAAAAGAATTTCTCGATAACGTATTTTATATGTGTAATCAGAAATAAGTTCAAAAAATTGGTCAAATAAATTTTCATTACATAAAGTAACGTCTATATCAGATTCATACGAAAATTCAGTAAATTTATAAGGACTAAAGCCAAAGCGAGAAGAACCAACAATATTTACATCGTTGTATTGTATATTAAAGTTATCTGCAATTTTTTTTGAAAAATCATAATATTCGTGATCTCTGTCCTTAAAAACAAAGGGAGTTCCATTGAAAAAAAATTTTTGGACAAATGAAACTCTATCTTTATCGTTTGATATTTTCAAAAGCTCTTCTTTATATTCATCAATATTCATTATTTTTCATTTGTATTATATTGATATGAGTTTTTTTGCTTACAGCTAACGGCTAAGTGTATGAAACGTAGCGTATAAAAGATACTACATTTCGGGTTTAGTACAGAGCCAATTTTTTATATTTTGATTTAATTTTTTAGTTTTAAAGCCAAATTAAAAACTTGGCGGTCTCAGCAAATAGAATACAAGCCTTTCGGTTTAGCACTTAATTAGCTATGTTTTTTATACCTGTGTTGTGCGTAGTTATTTTTCAACATCACTTTTTTTATTTATTCCTAACATTTTAGCAATCTTATTTTTGAATGCTGATGAATATAAATGTTGACCAATTGTTCCCAGTATTATAAAAGCCCATACTGCTATAATTAAAAGAACAAATTGTAGGATTATCAGTCCAAGTCCTAATTTTCCTGTAGTTTCAAAAACTCCTATTATTACTACAGAAGGTATTAATCCTAAAACTATAATCAGAGCTGATAGTAATCCAAAACGTTGATATTCGAACGAATGTTCTTGTGCAGAAACTCCCATTATTAATTTTACAATTGTTTGTCCAAATAAAATAGCAGAAGCTAAAGACCAATCAGCTGTTTGTAATAAATCCGAAAAATTTTCTTTATTTAGATTTATAATTAAAATTACAATAAATGGCAAAAATATAAATGACAATTCCCCTATAATTGCAGGTTTTTCCTTGTCGTATTCACCGTAAGGTTTTTTATTCGCTATCAGGTTTAATACCTCGAGGCTTGCCTCGTTAATTATTACTATTTTG
>NZ_JH621309.1 GCF_000255455.1 Aquimarina agarilytica ZC1
AAATACGTGGCACGGTTTACTCCGAAATTACTGGCACAAATCGAAACGGAGTATCCAATTTTGAAAAAAGTTCTAGATTGTAATGTAGAGGAAATAAAAAATAAAAATCTGACTGAAGAAATTATTAGTCATGTTAACGCTTTATAAGGAAATGAAAGCTGCCTTAACGAGGTCTTTAATATTATTATAAAAGACTTTACAATAGTTACGCTCATAATAACAAATTAAATAGTAAGCTTTAATATTTATATTTAATAAATATTAAAATTACAGAAAGTATGAACAACAAAACCTTTTACAAAATTGAAAATTGGGAAACTATTCTTGAAAAAGTGAAGCATCAGTATAATCAAGATTTCTCAGAACTTAAAAATTATTTCAATCATGTAAAAAAAATGATGTGTTATAGTGTTTACACTCAAGAAAACTTAATACCAAAGGGATTAAAAGATATAAAAATCGAAGTATATAATGATCTTTCAAAAAAAATAAAAAAACATTTAGATTTCGAAAAAGTAAAAAAATGGCTGCACACAACTAAAGGTCAACAAAAAGAATTTATTGAATTTATTATTGATCTCGATGACAAAGAATTGGCTTGTATGCTAATTTACGAAAAGGTGTACAATCCAATTACAGAAAAACGATTAGACTGGGAATATCGTAAATTAGTAGCTTACAAAGATTGGTATAAAACACCTATTAGTTTCACAAATCTCAAGAAAACATGTTACTCCTGTGGTCATAAATATTTTCTTCAATGGAAAACTTATCATGAAAGTAGAAAGGATATTGTTAGTAGAGAATGCCCTAATTGTAATTTTTCTAAGGATAAAATGCTCAATCAAAATTTGAATATTTGGTATCACTCAGGAGTAGAAAGACTAGTAACTTTTCAGGGAGATAAATTTAAAATTAACAATACTATTTATTCTGAGCCACCTGTAATCAATGAAGCCAATCTAAAAAAAGATATTTCAAGTTTTAAAAAAAAAATATATAAAATAATTTCTGACAATCTTGAAAAAAAAGAGATTTCAATTAAATGGACTGATAATGACAAATATGATAAATGGTTTACATTTTTAAAAAAAACTAACAAAAAGTTAAGTCACGATGAAAATGAGCTACTTCAATACCTTATAGAACACCCCAATCAAAATGATATAAATAAAGTGGCAAATAAATATATAAATTCTTATGATTTATATGACTTTATTAATGAATTTATCAAACCTATTGAATACGATATAATCGATATTGAATCCCTTTCAAATCTTATTTTCAAAAAATTAAGTATATCAAATATTAAAGATTCACTGCTAAAAAAAATTAGCTCTCCATTTTCTTTGTTTAATTGGATTGGCAATGATAATTGCATCTTTGATAATTTCCCATGTCATTTACCTAAAATAACAGAAAGAAATTATTTAGTTAACGAGTACTTCTTAAACTACAAAGATAAGTTTTCTCTATTCGAAGTATCACAAACAGTAAAAGTAAAGACTGAAAATCCGAAAGTACAATTCAAAAAAAACAGCACTAAAATTGCTAGCAGAATTTCAGTAAACATGTCTAAAAATCCAGATTATCAAAAAAAAGGTCAATTACTATATCATAACATACAAAGTGTTAATAAAGATGTTTTTTTTAGAAAAAACCAAGCTTTATCTTGTAATGTTTGGCAACAAGCTGATGGCAGTCTAAATTTTACAATAACAGCTGTAGATGACATAGTTGCATCTAAAAAAATATCAATCTCAGATTTTCCAGAAGATACACGAGAAACAATTTATCAATTTCAAAGTGCTATGAATGACATTAATGATAGAGATAGCTTTTTTAAACTCTCCGATGATGAACATGATATCAATGATAATCATTTTGATAGCAATAATGACAACTATGAAAACCCTTTTAATAATAAGGATGATGATATTCCTTTTTAAAAATTATTATAGAAAAATAATCATATTATACATTATAGGGAAATAATAAAATATTATTTTAATACTTTATTATTGTACTTTTGCAATAACTATATACACAAAGTTTGGCACAAATAGATCACATAAAAGATATTGCACGATATGGTCTTGAAAATGATCGTGAAAAACTACTGAATTCTTTAAATGAATTTATAGAATATTACAGAGGTACGAGAAAAGTAAATTTGGCACTTCAACTACAATCCTTAGTTAAAGAATCTAATCGCAGCTCAGGGTATTTAACAAAAGTTGGTTCTGATCATTATTTTAGCAGACAAAATGAAAAAGAGGTCTCTGACTTATTCATCGACAAACTAAAATCTGATTATCGTTTAGAAAATCTAGTTGTAAGCTCTGAAGTTAAAAATGAATTAATACATTTTATTAAGGAAAATAATTCAGTTGAATTATTACAAAAATTCGATCTCCCTGTTTCAAACAAATTATTACTTCATGGCCCTTCGGGTTGCGGAAAAACTTTAGCATCTTATGTTATTGCAGGTGAAATAAATAAACAAATGTATGTAGTTAATCTAGGTGCTATCGTCTCTTCTAAACTTGGAGAAACAAGTAAAAATTTAGCAAAGGTTTTTAGAAAAGCATCTCAAGAAGAAAGTATCATTTTTATAGATGAGTTTGATTCTATAGGAAAAATACGTGACTACAATCAAGATCACGGTGAGATGAAAAGAGTTGTAAATACAATTCTTCAACTTTTTGATTATTTACCTCAATCATCTATAGTAATTGCAGCAACAAATCAAGAAAACATGTTGGATGACGCTTTACTTAGACGTTTTGATGTTAATTTAGAATTTTCTTTACCTAATAAAGTTCAAATTGAAGAACTTATTCTTTTAACTCTCAAAAAAGGGAATTTTAAATCTCCTTCAAAAACTATATTAAGTCGTATAATTAAGAAATGTGAAGGACTTAGTTATTATAGTATTCAGAAAACGTTAATAAACACCATTAAACGCTCACTTTTTGAACAGCTTGATAGTAAAAAAATAGTGCAAAAAATAAATGTATCAATTTGGTCAAACTTAATTGAATTAGAAAAAAAAGCTTTAAAAAAGTAACTAATTTTCTATATTTAAATCACTTTCTAACAAGTTATCACTTATTATATCTAAAGTATTAATTTCTAACATTTCACTATATAAACTGTTTTCTGTTTCATTTTTTATTTCTTCAGTAATAGTTAAAACAAGAGAAAAAGCATGGCTATTTTTCTTTAAAAGATCACTTAATCCTTCATCAATATCGTCTTTTGATAAACAACGAATCGCTAATGCTAATGATCCATTAAGCTTATCTATATCATTTGGTTGAAGTTTGTATTCCTTATCTTGTATATTCGAAAAACTACGATTTTCTTTTCCAAAATGATCTTCACTCCATGAAAATCCTGATTTTATAGAATAATCATTTGATTTACCATTTGCTATAGTATCCAAAGGCAAGTCTTTGACAATATTAAATGCAATTTGGAGAGGCACATAACTAAGATGATTCCCTTTATCTGGAAAAAAACTATATGCGAGTGTTATATTGAAAATTAATTTATTTGCAGATTTTTTTAAATATTCAGGCAAATAGATTGGGATTGATAATATTTCTGATGTATTTATCTCATCTTCAACAATCAATGTTATTGAATTGTTTTCTGAACCTATGAGAATATCCCTATTCGGAACTCCAAAACCAGTCAATTTCCGTAGAAGAATTTCATTATTTTTGAAATGAGGCAAATTACTATATTTAATAAAAGTCGCACTATTTATTAGTAAGGCTTTTATAGTTTGTGTTTTCAAACTCGGATAGGCATGCTCTACTTCTGCCGCTAATGACGCTACCAAAGGAGAGGCTAAACTAGTACCTGATGTCCTCTTGTAAAAATTAGAAGAATCAGTTAAAACTTCTATTCCTGAGTTATTATTTAATAAATCTCCACCATCAAAAACAAGATCAGGTTTATTTAAATACTTATTTTTTTGATTTCGTCTAAACTCTGTTTGATTTATCTCTTGATCATAATCATAATGAAATTTCCTAGTGTAATATGCTGGGTATATGTTTAATGGCGTAATATCTGAATTATCACCTTCTTCAATATTTCCCGCTAAAGCACCAACCGAAATATTATTCAATGATTCTGAAGGAACACAAATATTAGTATTTGAACAACAATGTACAGGAGATTTAGAATTCAGTGAATAAAAAAACTCTGGATAATTGTGCTCTTTATGGTAATCAGTAGTTAGTAACTCTTTTAAAGAAGAATCATCAAAGTTTCCGACAGATATAAAAATTAGTAAATCATTCTCATAAGAAAGCCTATCCAATTCAAATGCAAAATCAGAAAATGTTTCGTTATAATTTTTAGTTTGTCCAAAAACTAATGACATATTAAAAATTCGTACACCAAATTCTTTATTGGCTAATTTTATAGAATTTAATAACTTAGGAAAGTTAATTCCATCAGCCCCATGGTGCAGCACTTTAATTGGAAGTACTTTGCTTTTAGCATTGTATACGCCTTTAACAGAAGCTGGCAAATCTGTTCCAAATATAACTAATCCTGCAACTAAAATTCCATGACCAGAATAATCAGAATCGACCTCCCCCGTTATATTAATTCCATTATCTAAAACTAAATCTTCAAAAGGTCTAATTATATTAACGCCTGTATCTATAACACCAACAATCGGTAGATTGTCAGGTATATTAACTTCAAAACCATATTCCATTCTCAAATTACCAAGTTTACCTGGGCGAACAGTATTCGCCCTAGAACTAGTTATAATTTTAACAATATCAAAATTCCTTTCAATTATTTTTATATCATCACTACTTATTTTATCTAGGTAAAAAATATCTTCATTATGATTTACAGAATAATTAATTTCATTGTCATTTAAATAAGTTATAAGTGCTTCTTTTTGTAATTTGGCTATGGAATTAGAAACATTAATAATTGATAAAATTATATTATCTTCTTGATAAGTGAAAGTTCTTTTATCAATAAAATTAAATTTCATAATGTTTGCAATTAAATTATATTCTTGACCAGAATAAGCTATTGCTTCTTTGTAACTAATTATTAATTCAATATGCTGCTTAAAAATTTCAAAAAGGTCAAAATTTACAACTTCAAAAACAACAGTTTTGTTGAATCCACTATATGAAACAGGTAATAATCCATACTTTTGAAAAAATTTCTTTTTTAAATCACTATTAAAAATTGGAAAAAAATAAACTTCTATTAGATCAATGTATTTAGGGAATTCAATTGTCCTATTAGAATATCTATTTTCTCTTAATTCATTAAAAGAATTATAGTTAGAACGTAAATTATTAATTTGAAGTGGCTTAATTGTTTTAGAGGAAATTGTTTCTTCAATATCATCCGGTCTAATTTGAACATTTCTTGTTCTTTTAAAACTGTTATTTTGACTTTTATTATTTTTAAGAAACAGATGTCTATTTATCATTATATTTTTTTAAACACATGCGATAATAAATTTTATATCACAATACTTTATACATTTCTTAAAAATAATGAAATTACACTAAGGTTTTACATACCAACAACTTAAATATAAATAAATTCAAAAAACAACGTCTTTTATATGCTTTTAAAATATCCGTTGCCCTATTCGTTGCCCTAAAAAACAAAAAACCCTGTAAAACAAACGTTTCACAGGGTTTTTAAGTACTCAAGGCGGGAATCGAACCCGCACGTCTTGCGACACTGGATTTTGAATCCAGTGAATCTAGTACTGAAAAACACGTTAATAAACGTAAATTACCATTAAACCTAATCATATCGAAGGCTATAGAAGCTCTTAATTTCATTTAAAGACTCATAAAAACTCCAAATTGTTTAACCTATGTTTAACCCAAATGATTTATCTTAGACCAAAAATAAATAAACATGGGATCTGTCAAAGCAATTCTATATAAAAGCAAAAAAAGAGCTGATGAAAAATTTCCAATAGCGCTCAGAATTATTAAAGACCGTAAACCAAGTTACATATATTTATATTGGATTGAAGAAAAACACTGGGATCAGAAAAAATCAAAGGTTAAAAATTCCTATCATAGCGCAGCTCGTTTGAATAATTTAATCTTAAAGAAAATTACAGAGGCTGATGATTTAATTCTTAATTTCAGAACTAACAAGAAACCATACTCTTCCTCCAAAATAACTTCACTTCTCAAAGGTGGAAATAACTCAAAATTATTCTTTGAATATTCAGAGCAATATTTCCAAGATTTAAGTAAGCTCGGAAAACATAGCCGACTGATATCTGAACAAGGTAGAATCAAACACTTTAAAGAGTTCTTAGGAAACAAAGACATTCCTTTTGAAGAAATTGACCAAGGGATGCTGAAACGGTTTAAAATCTATCTTGCTACATCTAGAAAAGTCTCAGAAAGGTCAATAATGAATTCCCTTATTGTGATTAGAACACTATTTAATCTAGGTATTAAAGACGGATTAGTAGACCAGAAGTATTATCCTTTTGGAAAAAATAAAATCAAAATCAAATTTCCTGAAACCATAAAAATAGGTCTTGAGGAGATTGAAATTAATGCTATTGAAAACCTTGATCTTTCAAAAGGTTCAACCATATGGCATTCAAGAAACATTTTTCTATTCTCATTTTACTTAGCAGGAATGAGAGTTTCGGATGTTTTAAAAGTGAAATGGTCCGATATTAAAGATGAAAGATTGTATTATAGAATGGGGAAAAATAAAAAAGTTGATTCCTTAAAAATTCCATTAAAAGTAAAAATGATTATTGGCTATTATGAAGACGAAAAAAGATCACCTGAAGATTTCATATTCCCTGAGCTAAAAAAAGCAAAAGAAAATGATTCAAGAGATATTTATTGCAAAACAAAAACCGCAACAAAAAAGTTCAACAAGTACCTTGATGAAATTGCTCAAAGGGCAAAAATTGATAAAAAAATAACTATGCATATTGCACGCCACTCCTTTGGTAATATAGCTGGAGATAAAATTTCTCCTCATATGCTTCAAAAGCTATATAGACATTCACATTTAAGCACAACTATTGGTTACCAAGGGAATTTCATACATAAAGAAGCTGATAATGCGCTTGAAAGCGTTCTTGATTTTTAGTTCAACTATAAATTCAATTATCTTAAAATCCAATGAACAGTAATGTTCGTGCGGGTTCAAGTCCCGCCTTCAGTACTTAAACAACCCTTTGATTTTCAAAGGGTTGTTTTGTTTTTATTACATTCTAGGATTCAAATTAAAATCTTGAGAATAGTTAAGGGGTAAAACATAGGTAAAACATTTACTATTTGTTATTACGTATCCCCCCGAGCAAGTACATCTTTTGAGATATTCTTTGCTGTATTATTTTTGTAAAAA
>NZ_JH621310.1 GCF_000255455.1 Aquimarina agarilytica ZC1
AAGATAATCAGCTAAAATTATTTTAATGCCTCGTGGGCTTGCCCCGAGGATTATTTACTAAGAAAGATTAACGATTTGATTTTATAGGACGTACAACCATAGAAATTAATGATGGTGTAAAGCAAATAGGAGATGTTACTTTTGAGGAACCAAGCTTATAAAAAGATTAATTGAAAATTTGGGCCCTTTAAGTACTTTTAATTTAAAATAATATTCAAATAAAAAATAACAATGAAAGTAGTATTAGGTATAGATATTGGAGGAACAAGAACCAAACTTGGGCTAGTTTGTGATGAGGGTAGAATTCATAAGGAAAAAAGCTTCTCTACAAAAGATCACAAAGATTTCGATAGATATATAGATCAATTAACTCAAGAAGGAAATACTTTAATTGAGAAAGATGAAATTTATGATGTTATTGGAATAGGTATAGGAGCACCTAATGCATCAAGCAAAAGAGGAACTATTGAAAATGCAGCTAACCTAAATTGGAAAGGTTCTTTACCTATTGTGAAATCACTAGAAAAATATTTTAATGTACCAATTAAATTAATGAATGATGCAAGTGCAGCTGCTTTGGGAGAAAAGTTATTTGGTGGAGCAAAAGAAATGGATGATTTCATTAGTGTCACTCTAGGGACAGGCTTCGGTGGAGGAGTATTTTGTAATGGTCAGCTCGTTGATGGTTTTGATGGTTTTGCTGGAGAGTTAGGTCATATAGACATGACCATTGGAGACGGAAGACTTACTGGTTTAAATATTAAGGGAGGGTTAGAAGCTTATGTTTCGGTCACTGGCTTAAGAAGAACAGTATCTCACATGCTTTGTCACTATATGAACGATAGCCCTCTTAGAGCAATTTCTTATAACGACCTCACAGGCGAAATTATATCAGATGAAGCTAGAAAAGGTGATTTTATTGCACAACAAGTATTTGAATATACGGCTGAAATTTTAGGTTCTGCATTATCAAATTTCGTGGCTTTTACTCAACCAAAAGCCATCTTTATGGCAGGAGGTTTGACTAAAAGTTCTGATCTACTATTGGAACCAACTAAGAAATATTTAGAACAAAATTTATTAGAAGTTTACAGAGGAAAAGTGAAGCTTTTAATTTCTCCGCTCATTGATAAAAACCCTGCCATTTTAGGAGCTGCAGCTTTGATTTGGAATGAGTGATTGAAAACTTTTAAAAAGTACCTTTTTGAAGTACCTTTTAGCTATAAAATGCACTTAAAACCGTTGAATTAAATTATGTAAAATATTGATTTTCATTATGAATTTATTAATATAATCCTATTCATAACCCGGAGGTCACGAGTTCAAATCTCGTTCTCGCTACAATAAAATCCCCTTGATTTTTCAAGGGGATTTTATTTTTTATGTTCGTCCCTTTTTTTCCAGATGGACCAGAACTAAGAGGATTAAGATATAGTATAAATTCAGAATCAGTGGTACTTTAAATGGAAGGAAAGGAGATTGAATAATGGATACAATTCCACAAATAAAATTATATTGAGCTGGCAGTTGTCACAAAACAAATTATAAATATGTTCTTATATTAGAATTGTAGCACAACGCAGTGATAAATAAAGTTTAAGAATTGAATACTAATTAGGAGATAAAGGATGAGCATGAAATTGAACGTAAATAGTATTGATCGATTTACTAAAGAACTTCCGGCAGATAAAGTTTTAGATAATAGCCGAAGACAAGTAGAGGGAGCTTGTTTTTCATATGTAAATCCCAAATTACCGAAAAACCCTTCTTTACTTCATGTTTCAACAGCAATGTTGAGGAATTTAGGTCTTAAAGAAGAAGATGGACAACGTACAGAGTTTCTTTATGTAGTTTCAGGTAAAGTAGTATTGCCTAATACAAAACCTTATGCAATGTGTTATGGAGGACACCAATTTGGTAATTGGGCAGGACAGTTAGGAGATGGAAGAGCCATTAACCTTACCGAGATAGCACATAATAATAAAATATGGGCTTTACAATTAAAGGGAGCAGGAGAAACTCCTTATTCGCGCACGGCAGATGGTTTAGCAGTATTACGATCTTCTATTCGGGAGTATTTATGTAGTGAAGCAATGTATTATTTAGGTGTGCCAACTACTAGGGCTTTATCAATTGCCTTATCTGGTAGCAAGGTGTTAAGAGATGTTATGTATAATGGGAACTCTGCTTATGAGAAAGGAGCTATTGTATCGAGAGTTGCACCATCATTTCTTCGTTTTGGTAATTACGAAATTTTTGCATCGAGAGGTGATAACGCAACATTGAAAACATTAGTAGATTATACCATAAATAATCATTTTTCTTATTTAGGAACGCCATCCAAAGCGGTATATCTAGATTTCCTGCGAGAAGTAGCAAAGAAAAGTATGGAAATGGTTATCCATTGGCAACGAGTAGGTTTTGTTCATGGGGTCATGAATACCGATAATATGTCTATTCTAGGTCTTACTATAGATTATGGTCCTTATGGATGGTTAGAAGGTTACGACCATAATTGGACACCGAATACCACAGATAGTAGTCATAAAAGATACCGCTATGGTACCCAACCACAAATTGTATTGTGGAATCTATTACAATTGGCAAGGGCACTTTATGGATTAATTGAGGAAGCTGCATCACTAGAGGAAATTTTAGAAGAATATCGTATTAATGTAAAAGTGGCTCATTTAGAAATGATGAGGAATAAGCTTGGTCTAAATACTAAAATTGATAATGATGAGAAGTTGGTGGAAGATTTAGAAAAAGTGTTGCAACTCACAGAAACAGATATGACTATTTTTTTTAGGAATTTAGCAGATCTCAAAAAAGAGCAATTCCACGATTGGTTTAACATAGTTGAAGATGCTTTTTATAACCATAAAGAAGTATCTGGTACCATAAAAGAAAACTGGATTAAATGGTTTAATGATTACGGAAAGCGTTTGTCAATGGAGGTATGGACAGACAAAGAAAGAAAAATAACGATGAATACGGTTAACCCGAAATACGTATTACGTAATTATATGGCACAGTTAGCAATAAATGCGGCAGATGATGGAGATTATACGGTATTAGACGAACTTTTTGAACTTCTTAAAAAGCCTTATGACGAACAGCCAAATGCATTAAAATGGTTTGCCAAACGTCCAGAATGGGCGCGGCATAAAGTGGGTTGTTCTATGCTTTCTTGTAGTTCATAATAGTATAGTGCTATAATTTTTTAAGATTAATTCATGTTGCTAATTATTTTAATGAGTTTTAAAGAAGGGTATTCTGAAGGGATTTATAATGCTAAGCGGTATGGATTAACAAAAACAACATTCAATAAAGGGAAATCTATAAAGTTCTATGCAGAAGAATTAGGAGGAACTGATTTTGTAAGTCTTAACTATTATGTTACCAAAACCAAAGAATTACTTAAGCCATGCGAAATGCCAGAAAAAAAAGTAATCCATTTTTTAAACAATGTAAAGCTCATTACATCTGAGTAAAATAGCACAGTAAAGAGGATGAATATATAAATGAAAAAGAAGTATCTCTGCTTAATTTTGCATTGCAAATAAATTAAATAACTCGTATTAAAACATATACTATGAAAGATTTTAAGAAGGCATATATTGCAGGAGGCTGTTTTTGGGGTATGGAAGATTTATTTAGGTCAAGACCTGGAATTGAAGATACAGAAGTCGGTTATCAGGGCGGAATAAATGAAAATCCAACTTATCAGAATCACCCAGGACATGCTGAGAGTATCGAATTAACTTATAACCCAAATGAAACATCATTTAAAGAAATTTTAGATTTCTTTTTTAGAATTCATAATCCAACAACAGTTGATCAACAAGGAAATGATAGAGGTTCTAGTTATCGATCGGCAATTTTTTATCAAAATGAAGAAGAAAAATCTATTGCAATTGATATGATTTCATTAGTTAATGCTTCGGGTAAATGGAACGGTGATGTAGTAACTACTTTAGAACTATTTTCTACATTCTGGAAAGCAGAAGAAAGTCACCAAGACTATTTGGTAAAACAGCCTAATGGTTATACCTGTCATTTTTTACGATTCGAAGAAAGTTTTATTTCAGAATAAAAAGCAAAATAGACTGCGATACTTCGAAGAGCTAAAGCCTATTTAAAAGAAAATACTATAGATTTTGAATTAGTAGACTTAATGGAATAAACTGCTGAAGCAACAATCTGATGTAAAACACATTGATGTATTATTTTAAATATGTTATTTGAATGTTTTATTAGTAATGGCCTTAGATTTATAACTCGGAGATCACGAATTCAAATCTGGTTCTCGCTACTATAATCTCCTTGATTTTTATAGATGTTTAATTGGTCTCAAAATCGGATGAAAACCCTGCACTTTAGTGCAGCCACTTTAGTATTATAAAAATCTATATTTTAGTGATATGGAATCTAAGTATAGAAAAGGCTCTCATAGCGTAAGTTGATTAACGTGTCATCTAGTTTGGATTACAAAATATCGTTATCAGGTATTAAAAGGTGACATAAAGTCAAGAAGTAGAGATTTAATCATTCAAATATGTGAATCAGAAAACGTGATCATATTAAAAGGAGTAGTAAGTTCAGACCACATTCATCTTCATATCGAATACCCTCCGAAAGTTAGCTTAAGTCAACTGGTAAAGCGTTTAAAAGGAAATACATCAAGGAAGTTACAGCAAGAATTCCCATAATTAAAAGAAGGTTAATGGGGAAACCATTTTTGGGCAACAGGTTATGGAGTACGGGTAATATAACAGAAGAAATGGTAAATAAATATTTAGAACATTATCGTCATGATAGTAATGATAATTCTAATTTCATATTAGAATAAGTTAAGGGACTTTAGTCCCTAGTAAACCAAACCTCTGCACTTGAGTGCAGAGGTTTGGTTTCTATTAAACATACTTTTTGAACACATTTTATTTAACTAAATTCAATTTCTTATTTAGACCAAAAAAAAGTTTTAAATCAACTTTAAATTTCTAATAAAACAATAACACCAGTAATTGGGTGTTTTTTTAAATAAAACTTACTATTTTTGATTAAAATAACATATTTATAATATTTAAAATACTACAACGTTATAGTTCAAATAAATCCCCCAATTTATTTGCGATAACTAATATTACCTACATTTATTAATCATAAATTTATCATCCATGACTTAACAGTCCTTCTTAAAATAAGAACTATCTAATGCTCTATTGTTTTTATTTTAATTTAAAATAAATTTCATATTAACCTTAACAACTAATCGAAATGAAATCAAATTTTTTACGTAAATTAATAAGTCTTGTACTTATGCTAATTGCAGTGCAAATGCTTTCTGCAAAAAATTATTATGTTGCTACCAACGGCTCAGATGGTAATCCAGGAACAGAAAATAGGCCTTTCAAAACAATTCAAAAAGCAGCTAATCTTGTGAATCCTGGTGATGTAGTGCTTATTAAAAGAGGGATTTACCGAGATAAAATTCAAATTAGACGTAGTGGTACTAATGGAAATCGAATTATTTTTAAGGCTTTTCCAGGTGATGAACTTCGTGCTATTATTGAAGGAACTTCTTTACGTCTCTTACAGAGTAGCCATATAGAAATCTCTGGTTTACGAGTTCAAAATATCTTAGCTCAAAACGGTCCCCCAGAAGGGATTTATGTTGAAGGTCCTGCATCGGACATCACCATTAGAAATAACCATACATTTAACACATTTGGATCCGGAATTTCAGCTTGGGGTGTTCCTTGGAGGTCTAACCCGGGTAACTTTAATAATATTAGAAATTTAAAAATTCTAAACAATAAGGTTGAAAAAGCCTGTAATGGAGGATTTAATGAATGTATCACTTTATCTAATGGAGTTAATGGATTTCAAATTTCTAACAATGAAATTTTTAATGGAGGTAACCCAGTGAATGGGGGAGAGGGAATTGATGTAAAATTAGGAGTACAAAACGGAACGATTTCTTTTAATTATTTACATGGTTTGACACGAAGAGGTATTTATATTGATGCCGCGGGTATTCTGAATTTCGCAAAACCATTTGCTAAAAAAATTAAGGTTTTCAATAATCGTGTAAGAGATTGTAAAGGCCAAGGAATGGCATTAATGACTGAAGGTAAAGGAGATATTTTTGATGTTGATATTTACAATAATCTTTTTTATAACAATACAGAAGATGGTCTTATGTTTTTTGATCACCCTGCCGGGAATGGTATTATACGAGATGTAAGAGCCGTTAATAATACTTGTTATAATAACAATCGTTTTGGTATACTATTAAATTTTCCTAGAGCTACTGGTATTGTTTTAAGAAACAATATTCTTTATCAAAACAAAAGTGGTAATCTAAATCTTAAAGCCGGGCAAAGTGTTACATCCAATAACCTTGTAGGGCCTAATCCTTTATTTGTAAATGCCAACCAAGCTAATTTTAGGTTAAGAGCGGGTTCACCTGCCATAAATAAAGGGACGACACAGAATGCTCCGAATACTGATTTTGATGGTAATTCTAGGAATGGAGCCGTAGATATTGGAGCTTTCGAATTTGGAGGAAATACGCCTCCTCCAACTCCAACACCTAACCCAGGTTCCAATAATATCCCTTTCGGAAAAATTATATGGTTAAAGGCGAATCAAGGTAAAGCAGGATATGTTGTTGCAGAGAGAAATTTAACAGATGCACCTCTTAAAGCAAATAGAAATCGTTTAGGTCAGTGGGAAAAATTTAGAGTAGAAAATGCAGGTAATGGAAAAGTGCATCTTAAGGCATTGGCCAATAACAAATATGTACAAGCCCGTATTAATGATAATGGTAAAATGCTAGCTTCAACCAATAATAAATTAGGTTGGGAAACATTTACATGGGAAAGTAAAGGAAACGGGAAAGTAGCATTAAAAGCATTTAATAATAAATATGTTCAAGCCAGATTAAACTTAGCAACAAAAGAACTTGCTGCCATTGCAGATACTGCTCGAGATTGGGAAACTTTTAATTGGGGAGAAACCACTGCATCGGGTCAAAAATCTTTATCAGAGAAAAACATAACCTATTCTTTATACCCTAATCCTACCGATTCAAATAATTTGGTATTTATAGATGGAGTAAAAAATAAGGACACGGTAAGTATTTATGACATCAATGGAGCTTTTGTAGCTACAAAAACAATAAATAATGGAGCTATTGAGGTTAGTGAATTAGCTATTGGTATTTATTTTATTACCGTAAATAATCGATCATTAAAGCTTATTATTAATTAATTAGTATAAATTTTTAAAGATGATAGTATAACCCAAATAAAACTTTTAATATTAAAAAGGCGCATTCAGAGAAT
>NZ_JH621311.1 GCF_000255455.1 Aquimarina agarilytica ZC1
TACCTCTATGAGTGGCACTGTTTGACCGAAATCACTGGCATGGTCACTCCGAAATAGCCAAAGTCAATATCAAGTCCTGTTTTTCTTTTAAAGACTTCTTTCCGGTTGAGTGAGAGTCTGAGGTAAATTGCAGATTGAACGGTTTTACTCTGTAAAATGAATTTAATCGTTGCCATTGTTTGAACATTTGAACGGTGTAAATATAATCCAATTTTCAAATTCTAGTCAACGGTTAGTCAACCAAATCTCAATTAGATGCAATTATTATCAATTTAATGAAACCTTTGTTTTTCTTTATTTAGTCTTATATACATTGATTTAATTAGGTTTTGCCTTTGTTTTAGTAAGGTTTTTTGAAGTTGTAAATTTAATAGTTCTTATTCCCGCCTTGAGTACTTAAAAAAAACCTCAATCTATTTAATTATAAATAGATTGAGGTTTTTTGTTTTGAATTTATTTACTTTTCAAAGAGTTGGGGAAAATGCTTTTATCTTTTTAAGGCCTTTTTTATTTTTCTTTTTATGTTGGGAGAATTTATTAAGCAATCAATTAAATTATTTTTTTCATCATCATTAAGAATACCTACGACTTCATAGTCTATATCCTCATTTTTGTATGTTTCTTCAAGTTTTAATTTAGAAAACGAATTTAATTGATAAGCGTAAATAAAAGTATTTAAAGGAAAGGAAAAATTATTAGTAGTTACTTTGATATCTTTTTTGAAGATGTAACAACTAATTTGTTTTTCGGGTACATTAACACAACCGTGAGAAAGGTAGATATCTGGAACACTATCTTTAGATGTTGGGAGATAGGCAAAAGTAATAGAGTCTCCTTCTTGGTAGATTGAAATGAAATATTTATTCTTTGGCAGATTGCCGTTAGAAAAATAAAAAGGGGTAAAATAATAAATTGTGAAAGGTTTAAAAATCATATGCCTTTAACATATTTCTATTTTCTATAAAATCATTAAAGATTTTCTTTTTGTCTAAATCCAATAATCTAGAAAAGTCAATCATTAAATTAGTGCTATTTTTTAAACCTTTTTTGAAAAGTTCTAAAACTCCATTTTCTTCTGCAGTTTTATACCATATTGAAGAAGGTGCATGGGTGAAATCAACGAGTTCTGTTCCGTTTTTGTCACTGAAATTTTTGACCACATAATCAAGTATCAGCATATCGTTATCGCTGAACTCATCATCATTAAATTCTTTTTTTGCTTTAACGTTTACAAAACTATATTGATTGAAGCTATCATGTTCTAACTCAATAAAATCTCTAAGTATTTTTGGTTCAGATAACTCTATAAAAACTTCTTGAGCAACAGGGCCATATTTCCAGACTTCATAATTTAAATTTAAAAAGGGTAACCCATATTTTTTAATTGACATTTCGTCTAAAAGGTATATTAATTTTAAACATTGAGTTTTTTGTAAACCATTCATCTTCTCACACAGATAAATAATTGTATTACCTAGTTTTTCGATTTCTTCTTTTGAAAATCCTCTTGTATTTGAAAAAGTATCAAAACTCATAGAGTTACGTTTTTGTGATTTGCAAATGTACTACATTAATAATCAATTTACATAAAATTAAATAATTCTCACTAGTGAACTAATTTTAATTTATTAGAATAAATACGTAATCCTGTTTTGTGTTTTCATTTTTAAGAACTAATTATCATAAAATTCTTTAAACTAAAATCAGGTTTTTATGATCTGATTTTATCAAGTTATTCCAGTTTTCTTAGAATGTATTCTTAAAAGAAATTATTATAAGGTATCTCATGATTACCTCTAAAAATCATATTTTTATTTATAAATCAAATTATGGGATATATTAAACCAAAACAATCATTTTAAAATGATTGTTTTTAATTTTGAAATAAATTTTCATATGATTAAAACTTTAGCTAATCACGTAGTAATTTCTTTAATTTTGTTTGATATGCTTGTGTGTAATTCCGCTTTGTTTTTTCGTTAAGAAAGGATGCATTCACAAGTGTAAGGACTTTACCTTCATTAGAAGTAATACTTTTAAAGACCTTTTTAACTTGCTTTTTAGATATTCCAGATAGTTTTCCTAAAGCATAAAACTGATTTTTAATTTGTCCTTGCGCTTTACCAGGAGGGAGCAAGCCATGGTTTAAGGCAAAGCCTTTATCTTCTAATAATTAATGGATATATGAACTGGTATAATTACAAAAAATTATACTCTGTTCTAGGCTATAAAACTCCAGCTGAAAAAGAATTAGAAATTAAAATTAATAACTATACAAAAGTTGCTCAGGAATTAATCCCAAATTTACCCGGAAGTCCATATTCTTGCCTTACAAATCAATTGATAGACCTATTTGGGTCGAAAAATAAAGTGGTTTGTAGCTGTCAGTGTTTTTACTAGCATTGTTTAAATGATATTTGAATAAAGGCTCTACGCTTAATGAAACATTATCCAATAGTTTGTATGTAAAACTCGATCCGATAGTAATGCCATATGTAAATTGTTTTAATCCCTTATTATTGGTATTGCTGGTATTTCTATTTAATTCAAAGTCTTGAGATCCAGAATGAATGGCGATGTCACTTTTTTGTAGAATTAAAAAGTTAGCACCACCTATTAAAGATAGATTAAACCATTTTTTCAAAATTTGATGACCTATTTCGGCAGAAAATTCATGATAATCTAATTTTTGAGTAATTGAAAAAGTTTGTTGATTACCTATGTCTTGCTTAACAATAGTAGGTAAAAATATTCCAGAACTTGGTAACGTCCCCGTGTTAACAATATCAGATTCAATACCGTGAACTTTTGTGTTTATTTTTAGTCTGTTATATCCTAATCGTATTGAATTTTTTTTCGAAATTAAGGAAGAAAAAACAAGACCATAATTTAAAGTAAGCTTACCACTTTTAGAATTTTCCGAAAATTTATCATTAATTAATGAACCACTTAATGGGATGTTATATAAGGGTATAGTGTGAATAGTAAGGTTCAATTTTTGGACTTTCTCATTTTGAATAGGCTTCAGATATAGTAAGGTGTCTTTTTTAGTTTTTTTAGGTATACTATCTTTTTTAATTAACACTTTTTTCGGATTTAAATTTTCTTCATTTGGTGTATTAAAAGCAGTAATAGCTCCACTTAGGCTGTTTTTCTTATCGGTAGGAGTACTTACTATACCCGTTTTTTCAATGATTTTTTTAGTAGTATTTGTAATAATCCCATTTAGATTATTTTTTTGATTTTTATTGACTTTTTCAGCAATTGATTTAGGTTTTAAACTACTTGAATTTATGTGCTTTGAACCTTTTTTTGTGTAAGGCGAGCTATATCTAGTTTTAGTACCAATTGGATTATGATTGGTAGTTTTTTTAATGCGTGTATTCACTAAATTAGCAGTAGTATTTGCTAATTTATTTTTTTTATCTTTTTGAATACTATCCTGTAAAATAATTTTGTTGCTTGATGCAGATACAATCTTTACTTGCTTATTTTGTTTATTTGATGCGTTTTTTAAAGCTTCTTTTACCTCACTAGAAGAATCATAGCAACTATCGTTTGTTGTTTTATCCTCGAAAGAGTTTGTTTTTAAAAATGTGCCTGTCAAAATAGTGTTACGTTGAACAATTACAATACCTGAAAGTAATAATACTATTATTGATAAGCCCACTAATTTTGAAAAGTAAGTAGGTTTATTTTTCTTTCTTTTGTTTAATTTAATTTCAATATGATCCCAAGTGATATTTTCAGAAGATCTCTCAAAATCAGATAAGCGTTCTTTGAAAATTTTTCCTATATCTTTTTTGTTATTCATTACTTAGCACCGTTTTTTTTTGATCATCAACTTCGCTAATAATCATTGTTTTTAGTAAAGCTTTAGCTCTGTGTAGATTAGATTTAGATGTTCCTTCTGAAATAGTAAGCATTTTGGCTATTTCCTTATGGGTATAATCATCTAATTCATATAAATTAAAGACTAATTTGTATTGTGTTGGTAACTTTTGAATAAATGAAAATAGCTCATCGATAGAAAAATTAACTAATTCAACATCAATATCTGTATCAGAAATCATATCTTCTTTTATAGATGTGTCCGAAAAAAAATTGTCTCTATATTTATCAATAGCTTTATTAATAGTAATTCTTTTCATCCATCCTTCAAAAGACCCTTTAAACTTATACTGGTCAATTTTTTCAAAAATAGCAAGGAATGAATCCTGAAGATTATCTTCAGCTTCATTATAATTTTTACAATATTTTAAGCACAAAGCGAAAAGTCTATCTTTATAAGTATAGAACAATTCACTTTGTGCTTCTCTATTATTTTTTTTACATTTTTTTATGAGCTCTCTATCATTCAATAGAATACTGGTATTATAATATTAACTGCATTTATTTAGTCACTTTACACCTTTAGACTGATAAAAAGCAAAACGTTGCGTCGATCAATACATTTAATTGAGAAGATTTTTAAAATAGTCTATTAATCTTCTGAATTACATGGTTCTGCATACAACACTATTCTTGTAATTTCTGAATCTAGTGTAACAGTATCTTTCGTTTGTACAAATATAACCTGTGGATTTACTTTATTGGAGTAACCATCGGTTTCAAGTTTATTAAGTTCTTGCTCGGCATCAATTATGTTTTCAAAAAAAGATAATTCTACATTAGTAATTTCCTCTTCTTTTTTGAAAGAAGTTATACAATCAATATAATCATCAAATACATAGAGTGCCTTTTCATAATCATCTGTAGCGCATTCTCTAAATTCAACATAACCACAGTTATTTTCAATTTTACAATTACTCTTAATGTAATACAATTGTTCGTCATTTTCAATTTGAATAGTATTATCATTAACAATGGAAGCTATCCAATCAAAATTCCAATCTTTGGCAACTTCCGAATCTCCTTCTAAATGAATATTTATATGCAATTGATCTTCTATAAATAATGATATCCACGAGGTGCGATAGGCATCACCCTTATGATAAAATATACCTGTTCCATCATCATAAAAATCCATTAAAGAAGAATTGTATAACATATTCTCAGTTTTTGATTTTATTTTCCAAACGCAGTTTTCTTCTTCGAGTAGGGTGTTGCAATAGTTAATAATCTGATCGTCGATACAAGCTTCGATAGCTTCTTTTAAAGCTTTGTTTCCATTGATACTTATAGTATTGCCGCTTTCTGTAGTTCCGTTAATTGGGTAGCTTATGCCAATTGTATTATCGTCAGTAGCTTGATTTAAAAGTGAAATAAATTCGGTGTTTTCATTAACAATTACAGCTTCGGTAATCTGACCTTCATTGTCGTATAAATACACATTAAAAGGATATATAAATGTCAAACATACCACATCGGAATCATTAGTTTGAGTGATAGATAATTGTTTTAAATTGATAAATAGCTCTGAGTTGGTATCAATTTTTGTAATTGGAATGCTCAATTCAAAAGGTTCTTTTTCGCAAGAAAAAAATAGTACGAGAATTGATAATAATAATAGTGGTTTCGTTTTCATGTTCCTTTTAGTTTATTGGTTTACCCAATAGACAGAACAGAAGTAAAAGGTTGCGTAATTTTTTAATTATTTAAAATAGAAGAGAGTAGGATTCAATTATTTTTACAATTTTATAGAATTAGAAAGTGTATTTGATTTTAAATACACTTTCTAATTTATGTGAATAGCTTAATTCGATTCACCTAATAAAAGCTAGAATAATTGTTGACTGTTCGAGTGTTTTCTCGTAGCGATAGTGAAGAGAAAATATATCGAGAACCACATCAAGTCCGTACAGAATCCACCAATAAAATTCAAATTAGTTCTCCACCCAAGTATTCACAGCTTGTACAGCTTCATCAGTATAATCAGTAAATAAACCATCAACCCCTGCATCAAAAAACAGGTGGTATTCAGCTTCAGGGTTTCCGCCACTCCATTGAGTGTTTTCGTTTCTAAAAGTATAAGGGTGTACCAATAAATTGTTTTGGTGAGCTAATGTAATAAAATCAGTAGCAGGTAATAATTCTATGTCTCCTGCATCCGAAGTTTTGTACGAAATAATAAAAGGTTTCCATGGGCCAATACCATCGGCATAGGTAGCTGTAAATTCCATACCTTCTTTGGTAGTAAAAAACTCGTAAGTTCTAGTGTCTCCATTTTTATAAAAATCAAATGGAGATCCATAAGAAATAAAATCTCCAGCAGGTACATTGTAGTCTAATGAGCCATCTTTGTTAATGTTATATGTAGATATTAACTGCACTAGTTTAACGGTAGATTTTGAGTTGATATACTGCAATGGAGCTACTTCAAAACACTGTACAAATACAGGTGCATTTTTGTGGTTCCAATTTGCTTTGTTTAAGGCTTCCAATAATTTATCTTCCATTTTAAAATCAAAAATTTCATTATGAAAAAGAGGATGCTTAATTTCTGGATAAATACCAATGTTTTTTTTGGTAAGGATGGATTGCTTTTTTGCTAATTTGATAACTTCTTCAAAAGTGGGAATGTCAAACTGATTGTCAAACTCTTTTGAACGTCCATTAAAAGCTTGTTTCGCCTTTAAAGTTTTAATTTGAGCTAATGTGAAATCACTTGCAAACCAATCGCTAACCATTTTTCCATCAAGTTCCTTAGTGGTTTTTAAGGTAGTAAACTCAGCTAATTCCGATACATTAGTGGTGCCAGATAGCATAGGTTCGTGACGTACAATTAAATGTCCATCTTTTGTTAATACCAAGTCCGGCTCAATAAAATCGGCACCGAGTGCTACTGCTTTTTCAAAGCCTTCTAAAGTATGTTCTGGTAAGATAGATTGTGCCCCTCTATGCGCAATAATCAAAGGTTTTTTTGACTCCACTGGTGTTGGTTTTTTGATAATAATATCATCAACAAATTCGCATGATGATAAGGAAATACCCGTTAGGATAGCTAAAGTAATAGATTTAAAAGTATTCATGAGATTGTTTTTTTTAGTTCTACTAAAGAAAATACCTCAGGATTAATAGATTGTAAAAGGGGAATTATATATACGTGATTAAATGTTTATGCAATAAAAGCTTAGGTTATTTTTTTGAAATAGAACAATTATAAAAAAGGTTTTTCGTTACCTCGAAGTTGGAAGTATAAAGTTTAGTTGGAGACTCAATTTATTCGCTATCAGGTTTAATACCTCGAGGCTTGCCTCGTTAATTATTACTATTTTGT
>NZ_JH621312.1:0-2500 GCF_000255455.1 Aquimarina agarilytica ZC1
CCTGATAGCGCCAATGGTACTGCAATCGTGGGAGAGTAGGTCGCCGCCTTTTTTGAAACCTTCATCAGGTTGCTGATGAAGGTTTTTTATTCTAAAGCAAAAAAAACCAAAAATATTCCTTGTGGGAATTAAAAAAGGTTTTATATTTGCAGCCGCTTTAAGCGGTAACTAAATTAAGGGACTGTGAGGTTTTTTAATTAACAAAAAAGAGTTCATTGACATATTGATTGACAGCGCGTATTATTAAGAGCTTATATCATTTCCATGCAAATGGGAATCTAGAGTAAGTGAAGATAATACCAAAAATAAGAATTAAGACTAGAATAGTCATTTTGAGAGCGATTAATAATTTCTGTTTTGTTGATATTGGTATTTTGATTAAAAAATATTTAAAGATTAACGATGAAGAGTTTGATCCTGGCTCAGGATGAACGCTAGCGGCAGGCTTAACACATGCAAGTCGAGGGGTAACATGAGTGCTTGCACTTGATGACGACCGGCGCACGGGTGCGTAACGCGTATAGAACCTACCTTTTACTGGAGAATAGCCCAGAGAAATTTGGATTAATGCTCCATAGTATTATTGAATGGCATCATTTAATAATTAAAGATTTATTGGTAAAAGATGGCTATGCGTTCTATTAGCTAGTTGGTAAGGTAATTTGGCATCGATTGATAATTAAAGATTTATTGGTAAAAGATGGCTATGCGTTCTATTAGCTAGTTGGTAAGGTAACGGCTTACCAAGGCAACGATAGATAGGGGTCCTGAGAGGGAGATCCCCCACACTGGTACTGAGACACGGACCAGACTCCTACGGGAGGCAGCAGTGAGGAATATTGGACAATGGAGGCAACTCTGATCCAGCCATGCCGCGTGTAGGAAGACTGCCCTATGGGTTGTAAACTACTTTTATATAGGAAGAAACCCTGTTACGTGTAACAGATTGACGGTACTATAAGAATAAGGATCGGCTAACTCCGTGCCAGCAGCCGCGGTAATACGGAGGATCCAAGCGTTATCCGGAATCATTGGGTTTAAAGGGTCCGTAGGCGGTTTAATAAGTCAGTGGTGAAAGTTTGCGGCTCAACCGTAAAATTGCCATTGATACTGTTAGACTTGAATTATTGTGAAGTGGTTAGAATAAGTAGTGTAGCGGTGAAATGCATAGATATTACTTAGAATACCGATTGCGAAGGCAGATCACTAACAATCAATTGACGCTGAGGGACGAAAGCGTGGGTAGCGAACAGGATTAGATACCCTGGTAGTCCACGCCGTAAACGATGGTTACTAGTTGTTTGGTTTTCGGACTGAGTGACTAAGCGAAAGTGATAAGTAACCCACCTGGGGAGTACGTTCGCAAGAATGAAACTCAAAGGAATTGACGGGGGCCCGCACAAGCGGTGGAGCATGTGGTTTAATTCGATGATACGCGAGGAACCTTACCAGGGCTTAAATGTAGATTGACAGGTTTAGAGATAGACTTTTCTTCGGACAATTTACAAGGTGCTGCATGGTTGTCGTCAGCTCGTGCCGTGAGGTGTCAGGTTAAGTCCTATAACGAGCGCAACCCCTGTTGTTAGTTGCCAGCGAGTGATGTCGGGAACTCTAGCAAGACTGCCGGTGCAAACCGCGAGGAAGGTGGGGATGACGTCAAATCATCACGGCCCTTACGTCCTGGGCCACACACGTGCTACAATGGTAGGGACAGAGAGCAGCCACTATGTGAATAGGAGCGAATCTATAAACCCTATCTCAGTTCGGATCGGAGTCTGCAACTCGACTCCGTGAAGCTGGAATCGCTAGTAATCGGATATCAGCCATGATCCGGTGAATACGTTCCCGGGCCTTGTACACACCGCCCGTCAAGCCATGGAAGCTGGGAGTACCTGAAGTCCGTCACCGTAAGGAGCGGCCTAGGGTAAAACTGGTAACTGGGGCTAAGTCGTAACAAGGTAGCCGTACCGGAAGGTGCGGCTGGAACACCTCCTTTCTAGAGCTTTGCCTATAAGGCAAACAATAATTAAGGTATCGATTAGAAATAGTTATTATGTTTTCTGATTGATTATTTTAGTCTTAAGCTGTCGATTAATAAATTAAGAAAAGAGAGAATAGAAAATAGAAAATAGAGTCTATGTTCTTTTATCTATGATCTATTGTCTTAAAAAATGACAGTCTCATAGCTCAGCTGGTTAGAGCGCTACACTGATAATGTAGAGGTCGGCAGTTCGAGTCTGCCTGAGACTACTTGTTTAGTACAGAGTATACAGTACAAAGTATTTAGAATGGTCTTAGTACTTAATACTGATTACTCAATACTAAAAAGAAGTTCATAAAAAAATATTGAAAAGGAAATTCTAGGAGTTAGCGTTCACGTTAAGAAAGTAGGAGTTAAGAATTCAATTATGAATTGATAAATAAGTTCATAAAAAAAAATATTGAAAAGGAAATTCTAGGAGTTAGCGTTCACGTTAAGAAAGTAGGAGTTAAGTTAAAG
>NZ_JH621313.1 GCF_000255455.1 Aquimarina agarilytica ZC1
CGTTGGCAGATGTTTCTGCATTACCTTTGAATTCTTCAGCTTCGTTGGCAGATGTTTCTGCGTTGCCTTTGAATTCTTCAGCTTCGTTAGCAGATGTTTCTGCGTTACCTTTGAATTCTTCAGCTTCGTTAGCAGATGTTTCTGCATTGCCTTTGAATTCTTCAGCTTCGTTAGCAGATGTTTCTGCATTACCTTTGAATTCTTCAGCTTCGTTGGCAGACGTTTCCGTATTACCTTTGAATTCTTCAGCTTCGTTAGCAGATGTTTCTGCGTTACCTTTGAATTCTTCAGCTTCGTTAGCAGATGTTTCTGCATTGCCTTTGAATTCTTCAGCTTCGTTAGCAGATGTTTCTGCATTGCCTTTGAATTCTTCAGCTTCGTTAGCAGATGTTTCTGCATTGCCTTTGAATTCTTCAGCTTCGTTAGCAGATGTTTCTGCATTGCCTTTGAATTCTTCAGCTTCGTTAGCAGATGTTTCTGCATTGCCTTTGAATTCTTCAGCTTCGTTAGCAGATGTTTCTGCATTGCCTTTGAATTCTTCAGCTTCGTTAGCAGATGTTTCTGCATTGCCTTTGAATTCTTCAGCTTCGTTAGCAGATGTTTCTGCATTGCCTTTGAATTCTTCAGCTTCGTTAGCAGATGTTTCTGCATTGCCTTTGAATTCTTCAGCTTCGTTAGCAGATGTTTCTGCATTGCCTTTGAATTCTTCAGCTTCGTTAGCAGATGTTTCTGCATTGCCTTTGAATTCTTCAGCTTCGTTAGCAGATGTTTCTGCATTGCCTTTGAATTCTTCAGCTTCGTTAGCAGATGTTTCTGCATTGCCTTTGAATTCTTCAGCTTCGTTAGCAGATGTTTCTGCATTGCCTTTGAATTCTTCAGCTTCGTTAGCAGATGTTTCTGCATTGCCTTTGAATTCTTCAGCTTCGTTAGCAGATGTTTCTGCATTGCCTTTGAATTCTTCAGCTTCGTTAGCAGATGTTTCTGCATTGCCTTTGAATTCTTCAGCTTCGTTAGCAGATGTTTCTGCATTACCTTTGAATTCTTCAGCTTCGTTGGCAGATGTTTCTGCGTTGCCTTTGAATTCTTCAGCTTCGTTAGCAGATGTTTCTGCATTACCTTTGAATTCTTCAGCTTCGTTGGCAGACGTTTCTGCATTACCTTTGAATTCTTCAGCTTCGTTAGCAGATGTTTCTGAATTACCTTTAAACTCCTCTGATTGCGCCGCTAATTCTTCTATTTGTTCTTTATTGGCTTCAGATGTTTCAAGAATACTTTCGATTTCTTTTTCTTGAGCCTGGATGTTGGATAGTATATTTCCAGATTCTTCTTCGTTTTCTTTTATTTGATTTGTGGCCGATTCAGCTTCTTGTATAAATTCCTGTATACTTTCCAGTATTTCTAAAGCTCTATCTTTTTCGCTTTGAATTTCTTCTAAAATTAACTGAGCTTGGTCTAAAAAGCCATTGTCGTTAGTTCCTGTTCCTGATGACATAATGTTTTAATTTAAGTATGATTTGTATTAGTAAAACTAAACCAGGATTTGTTTTAAAATGAGTCTTAAGTTGGAATTAAGTGGGAAACAGGTGTTTTCGAATCTTGTTAAACTAGGCCTAAAGGATCAGAAGTGCTGGCATTAGCTTTTATCATCCATTTTTCATTTATCATATTTAATACATAAAAATGATCGGATATTACCTTGTATCTTTTTACATATTTCTTTTTGGAAGTATCCCACCAGCATAATAACCAAAATTCTTTTGTATAAACTTGGGCATAGTCTTTTTCTAACTTCTTTACTTCTATTTCAAGTATTTCACACGTAGAAGGGTTAAACGGGTTTGATAAAATCTGTTTTTTCTTCGATTTATCAACTAACACATCTAAAATCATATTATAGGAAGAGCTATTTTTAATGTAGGTATCGGAAAGAAAATTTTCATCTATTTTAGGTAAATTAGAATACATCAAATATTCCCGTCGGATTGCACTCTTTACAATTTCAATTATTTTTTCTTTGGGATTTTCATTGTTAGCTTTTTCTTCAATTTCTTGATCCATTTTATGAACAAAATCATTCCAACAATGATATTCTAAAAAGATAACTACTTTGTTTAGCGTGTTTAGAGTTCTTGGGTCTATTGGATAAGATAGTTTATAGTTGTTTTCAATTATTTTTTGCAAAGTTCTTGCAGAGATTGATGTACCCATTGATCTTTTTTGTTCCAAGGTTAACTTGTTTTCTAGATCTTCTTCTATAATGGTAGATAAAGTTTGATAACAACTTTTAGACCAATTTTTTGACCTTAAAGTCATGTTTTTGGTAACTTTTTTTGAATTTTTTAAACTATTAGATAAAAGTATTATATATATAATTAAATTATATTGAGACAATATATTTTGGCTTTCCAGTTTTTTTTGGGGCATAGAAACAACATTTAACTTTGAGACCTTTTTGCTTTTGAGTTTATCTTCGATCATAACGAATTCATTCTTGTAAATTGGATGTGCTATATATTTTCTGATATATTGATATTCATTTTGCTAATCTTCTCTGATTTGGATTTGAAGTGTTTATCTTCAAGGGTAGAATTGTTTAATAATTTTGATGTATTAAAACAATTTTCCGTTATAGATTTACAGTGTAATCTTTGTTTATTGTCATTTGCTATTATAGCTGATCCTTTAACTGCTATTTGGTCTGGAAGATTAAAAACTAATTGTACATCGTCGTCAAGTTTATGCTTTAGATACTCATTTATAAAATATACATTATAACTTGTTCCGCTTATAAGTATGTTTTTGATATTGTGTATGGTAGTGTCAACTTCTGAAAGCTCTTGTGAAATTAATTCATTAAGTTCAGACATATATGAGAACAGGATTTCTGTTATATGTTTTCTTGTAATAATCATTTCTACAATTGATGATTGGAACCCTAAAAGCACCGTATAATAGGGGAGGTGCTCATTTAGAAAACTACCTAACAGAGTTTTTATCTTAGTTTTGAATAAAATTGATTCCTTTGGTGTTTCTTTTATTTGTTGGTTTGTAAGTTTTTGGTAATTTTCGATTAATAGTTCTGAGAACTTTTTATAAATTCTATTACCTCCTAATCTTTTGATAACATTACGATTAAGTACAATAATATCGTCATTTTGATTTTTTTGAAATACACTTAAGGTAAGTTCTTTTGGATCCAAATTAATTAGAAGGTTATATGATGATTTTTCTATATTCGATAAAATTCCATATCCCATTAAAATTGATTTCTCAATTTCTATATGGCCAATTAGGTTTAAGTTGACCTGATCAAATGCTTTTTGTAGTTTAATCATTGTTTCAGGTGAAGAGGGCAAAGAAGAGGAGAGGATAACACCTTGTATGTTTAAGTCAAATTGATGCTCAAAATCAGTTTTTATTTTTCTTAAGAATAAAGAAAGAAGATCCTGTGATTCCCAATGTGATATATCTTGATTATTAAGTAAGGGAGCTTCTGAATATAGAATATCGTTAAAAAAATCTCGATAAACCATAATCTCGGGATTGTTTATTTCGAGAAAAATAACCTGATTTCCTAGATAAGCGTACTCACCATCTATAACAGCATCAAGTGGAGCTAAGTGAGTTGGGTGCCCATTGAAATTGAATTCGTTACTAAAGAACTTTACACCTTCATACGGATCAATATATGCAGCAGAAATAAACGATTGATTTATATATATTCCAATGTACATTTAATTTGTATTTAGTATTGTTTTAAACGTTTGAACTTAGTCTCTAATTGAGTAGTTTTTTTTACCAATTTATTAAAGTCACTACTCCAAGAAGTAAGTGTGCTTTTTTCTGTTTTTAGCCCAGACAATCTCTTTTGCATAACCTTCTCTTTTTTTATTGTTTCTTTTTTAGAAGCTTCAATTATATTTAAAATGTTACGTTCCATGTCTTTAGTGATTGAGGTTTCCAATGTGTTTAATTCTGCAATTATTTTTGAATTGTACTTTAGAAGAGATTGTTTGATGTTTTTTTCAATATGTTGACGTAGATCACTATTTAATTTAGATTGTTCTCTTTCTTTAGAAGTTTTTAATTCAATATCCATGCTTTTTTTTCTTGAAACTACAAACCAAAATATTAAGGATACTAAACTGATTAAAATGACATATTTGTATTCATGCAAACTTGATAAGGCTCGAATAAATCCCCCTATACCAAAACCTCTTCTATTGCTGGAAGGGATACTTAAAAGTTTGTTATTGGGGTCAAATAATTGTTCAATTACAAAACTTCTATCAGCATTTTCCCTAAGAAACAAATACAGTATCTGGTTCTTGTTATCAAAAAGGTAATCTAATGTTTCTTCAACTTTTATTTTATTATTAAAACTTTGAACTACTTCCATCTTTTTTATAGCTAATTGGGGTTCAGTGACCAGTTCATTGTTTATTTCCTTGTCAAACACACCTTTTTTGGGATCACGTAATGCATTTAACTCATTAATAAATTTTCTGAAAGCATTATCTCTTGATACTGGTAAGCTTGTAATTGCAACACAAGGCCTATTGTTGTAGAATAATTGAGATTCATCAATAGTCCCTAAGTCTTCAGAATTAATTAATGCTCCAAAAACCGCAAAAACCATCATAAACGGCATGAGCATAAATAAAGGCGTTCTTAGTTCCATCAATAAATGACCAAGGTTCTTAAAAGATATTTGTTTCTCATATACCTTTTCGGGGAAAATATTTGAAACGGCTAATGTTTCTCGAATTAGGCTTGTTGAAAGTTTAGAAATTGATATATTAGGGATATTAATATTCCTAACTGAATAGGTGTTTTTTAACCATAAATTTAACTGTGCCAAATGGTTATTAACGTTTTTATTTGTTTTTTCAAGGAAGTCAGTTAATATGTTATTAGTCTTATCTAGTTTGTTCTGTATAGCACCATCAGCAATTTTTAAAGTTAAGTTTTTACTTCTTTTTATTTCAACAAAACCTACAAATGACAATATATCTTCTTGTAAATCTCGCAATTCACTATTGTTTTTATCAAAGTTATCAAAGCTTTCTTCAAAGCTTTCTTCAATGCTTTTCGTGATATATTTAAAGTCATTAGTGATCCTTGATTTGGTAAAGTTGAGATCTTTTGTAGATAATTCTGATTTGGTATTTTGAATTTCTTGTAACTTTTGATTGACAATAATCGATTTACCTCTAAATTGCATTTGTTTCATTTCAAAATTTTCTTCAATCAAAAGGGATATCTTTTTAACATAGCTAATAAATTGTGATAATCTAACTGTCTCCAGTAGTTTTTCGGTATCTATACTTAATAAAGATGTAACTATTGAATCTTCGAGTTCTGAAATTAGATATTCTTTTGTATAGATGTTTGTAATTTGAGGAATGGTAAATATATTTTCTTTAGAGATGTCGATTAAAAAACAAATGGAAGGAGATTTTTCTAATAGTTTAATAGCTAAATTATAGTTAGGTAATTGAGAAAGATATTCTTGATCATAAACAATTATCTGGATATCTTTTTCTGGGATTAATACTGTTTGAGGAGAATAGTTCTCAAAGTGTAATATTTCTATCTTTAAACTTACACCGTTTTCATATTTTGCTTCACTTTCTACACCTTTTTCAAAAATATTTTCACAGTTGAATTCATTATCTATTTCTAACCATTTCAGTATTTTTTTGTAACCATCCGATCAACTACACTGTAATATTTTCTTGATATCCGGGAAGTAGTTCT
>NZ_JH621314.1 GCF_000255455.1 Aquimarina agarilytica ZC1
CTACGATAAAGATTGGGGTGATGTGGATGATGTTAGTGATGAGTTGGAGGTGTTGGAGGATGTGGCTTTAATTTTATTAAACTTGGACAATGCGATTGTTGAAGCCTTAAATTTAGATATTAGTAAAACTACCAAAGAAAACACCAAAGCCATTGCAGCAGCAATTATAGATGGAGTTAAAAAAGAACAGCTGTCTGATGAATTACAGGAAGAACTAACGAATGCTGCTACAGATTTTGAAAAAGCAGGAAATGCAGTTGCTGAAGCAAAATCGAATATAGAAAATGCTACTACTGAAGAAGAAAAAAAGGAAGCTGAAAAAGAATTAAAAGAAGCCACAAAAAACTTTAAGGAAGCCCAGGAATCTATTAGTGAAGCCAATGAAAAAGTTGATAAAGAAAAAAAGGCAATTGTAAATTTACTAAAAAAAGCTATTTACGAGTTGTATAGAGAAGGAAGAGATAATGAGGAGGCATTAACTAGCCATTTAGATCAAATTCACACAACTATTGAATTGATTGATTTATACGAAATAGAAGAAAATGTTGATGATTTAGATTTGATAGATGTTGAAATTATTGATAATTCAAATACTTTAAATGCAAGTGAAGATATTATATCATATTATGAAATAGATAATAAATTAGCTGTTTATCTTTTTGCAAAAGTTTTATCTGGTGAAGATGAAAAAACATTTGAAGGGTTTCTAAATGAATCAAAATTATTTTCAGCTAACTTTATACAAGTTATTAAGGATGCTAAGGCAAGTGACAAAACAGATAAGAAAATAATTCAAACCCTAAAAAAAGAATTAACAAAAGTGTTTTTACAAATTTTATCAAAATATAAAGGGCTATGAAAAAATGCATAACATTGGTCATGTTGTTTTTGTCATTGGTTATATTTTCTAATACAACTAATGAAATATTTGTAAACGAAAGTTTTATCAAAAGCACCTCTAATCAGCTGGATATCTTATATAGTATCAATAGTCAAAAAAGTAATAGTACTAAATGGTATATTGTTTTTTTAGGCCATGATGAAAAGAAAATTAAAAAGAGAGTAGCTTTAAATACAAATGATCCTTTTGAATATTTGGGATTAAATACATTGTTAAATTTTGAAGAAGAAAAATTAATTGCAATTAATGAAGTTTTAAAAAAAATTAACTCGCATGCAGATTATGATATGTATGCTTTCATTACAGATAGCAAACTAAAAATTCTAATTCCTAGTACGGTTAAGTTTAAAAAAACAATCCCTAATTTACTTGATGAATTAGAGAAAAATTTGATAACTGCTAGCTTCGATACTCCTCAAGAAATACATAGTTATAAAGATCAACAGAAAGTTTACAGTAGGATAAAAAATCAAATTTATAAAGGTTCACATAAAAGCTCTTTGATTAAAAATATAATTGATGAAGTCTATAAAAAAACAACATTATTTAAATCTTCTTCAAAAAAAAATCATGTTATTCAATATGCAGTATTTACTCATTTATATAGAACAAATGGAGTTGATACTATTTTAGGTGAGCAATTAAGTGTAATTGGGACTAATTTTTCAAAAGGAAACCCTAAGGAAATAAATGGATCAGCAATTAGGGATTATTTAAAGACCTTTAAAGGTAAAGGTTATGATCAAAAAATTTTGGCGAGAGTTGAAGCTTATAAGAGATTTTTAATAGACGAAAACGAAAATATTGTTGGACTTAAACAAGGCATTGGTAAAAGAATTTATATAAATGAATTACCAAAAATAACAACAGAAGTAGAAAAGCAAAAGCTAATTGAACTTGCGAATTTTTTAACAGACACTTATTCAAAACAAACTGTTACTACTAAATATGAAGTTATCACTGATTACGAATCAATAATAAATAATAAAGACCGTAATGATGTAGCTGTTCTTATATCTGAAAACAATATAAAAAGTAAAGAGGGTTTCCTAGAATTATATCCTTATTATGGAATTGCCAGGCAATATAAGAATGGTTTGAATGAATTTAGAGTTTATTTTTCTAATACTAATTTATGGACAAAAACAGGTGATCTTGAAAGTAATGAAGTTTTAGGGGATGATTATAATGAAAATAGTATTGATTATTATGTCTCAGATGGAAAAGAATTACAATATCCATATTATTATTCGTTGGTAGATTTAAAAGCACGGTATAAATATATTGCTACTGGTAATACGAACAATTTTATCACTAAAGAATTATTAAAAATTGAAGAATTAGGCTTAGCTAATTCCGCATCCGAAAGTGAGCATAATAGGCAATATAATGCTCAATTTAAGACGAATTATGCTTATCCATTTATAGCAAAAACAGCTGCAAATTGGGCAAAAGGACCTTTAGCCGCACTTATGGCTCAAAGGTTAGTATTTGAATATGGAGCTTTTTTTGTAGAGGAAGTTTTTAGAAACACAGCAGCAGAAGTATTAAAAAACACACTTAGGAAAGGGGTTGAAAAATATGGTAAAGATGCATTACAAGGCGCTTTAATTGATTTTGGTATTCAAGTGGTCTTTAATCGCATATTCAATGATGAAATAAAAACAATTTCTGAAGCAGCCAATCCTTCTAATATAAATTGGATATCTGTAGCAGTTTCAGCAGGTGAAAATACTATTAAATATAAAAATAAATATTTAGAATTTGCATCAGGTTTATCTTTAGCTTGCCTTGTTAATGGATTGAGTGATAATAATGGTATTAAAGAAGATTTTGATTTAGAAGGTTGTGGCTATGGAATTGCAGGAGCAATATTAGGTAAAGGAGTTGGAGTTGGATATTCAAAAGTTTCAAAGTATTTAAAACCCTTGGCTAAGTATAGTAGAGAACAGTTAAAAAAAGGGTTAAAAAAATTAGACTTTGAAGAGGGCAAGGCTGATGAAATAATTGAAAATATAAAAAGAGGAGAAGAGAAAGTAATTGATGATTCGTATACTAATAACGGTATAAAAATAGAAGAAGTTGGTGAAATTACTAATACTATTGATCAAATAGGTATTGAGTCTAGAAATATTGATGAAGTATTAGATGAATTAAAAAAAACTAATAGTGTTTCAACCAATAACCCTGTAACAGATTTATTTAAAAAATTCTGGTCTCAACATGAATTCAATGTTTCAAAGTATTTACAAAAAAATTATGGAAGATTGAATGTTGGTAGACAAATAACTTTGGATATATATATAAAAGATATAGGTAAAATAACTTGCAGGGTAGATAATTTAATAAAATTAAAAAATGGTAAATTTCAAATAGTTGATGCTAAAAGTTCTGTAGTTCAAAATTTAAGTCAGAAAAAGGCTGACGATATAGCTTCTAGTTTAACAACTAAAAATCAGAAAGTTTTTTATGAAGCATTGAAAAATAAAAATATAGATAAAATTAAACCAAGAGGGCAAAGAGCAATTAGTTATTTTAAACAATTCAGTGAGTTTAATAACTTGTTACCCGAAAATTTGAACATAGAAGAATCCATAGATTTTTATGTTAACGACATAGCTCAGAAAGGATACAATATTTTTAAAATAACATACAATTGAAAAAAAAAGACGTTAAGAAAATTATTGATAGTGAATATAAAAAAGATTTACAAAAATTAGAATTTGTACAAAAGGGAAATAGATTCATTAAAAAAAGCATTAATTCTATATATGAGTTTAGTTATGTTATTTATGATTATGGCAACGTTTTTACTCCTGAATTTTCTTACGGTATTTCATTATTAAGTTATAATTCTTTGATAAGTCTTATTATGGAACAAGAATTATCACCTTTTGCTTATTATGTTAGACAAGGAACACTATATGAAATGGGGATATACTCTGTGGATGATTACTTAATTACATCAGAAGATGAAGTTTTTGAAATGACAAAAGAGGTAATGACTTTTTTTCATCAAAAAGGATTGCCTTTTTTAGAGTCCATAACAGATATAAAAAAGTTGGATAATTTTATTAATCAAAGAGTGGAAACCCCATCTGACGGAGTTAAAAATTTAATAATAGCAAAACTTTCTGATAATCCTAATTATGAATACTTGAAGAAAAAATATCGTGAAATTTTTAAAGCCCAAAATTGGAGCATAAAAGAAGATATTGTCAATTTTGAAAAAGTTTGTTCATTTTTAGATCCTTATGATAGCGAAGATTTAAATAGAATAATCAAAAAATAATTAAATGATAACTAAAATGAATGTATTTATATTATATACAGAGTTTGTTTAAAAAATGATCAAATAATAAGTGGAAAATGTCTTTAATTAGTATAATATAATATGCTACTAAAAAAATAATAAAAACGCTCTATTTTTTAAATATTTAAAAAATAGAATATCATAAAAAAAGCAGGAATAGTAATCAAAATTTTAAAATAAGATGTACAATATTCACAAAATAGAAAGAAAGGAAAATTTCGAATGCTGGATTACTTCTTTACCTGATCAGATCCAAGAATTAAAAAACAATGTCCCTTTTGAAACATCTAATGGTTTAGATGAAAGTTTAAAATCATTAGACATAATTGAAAATTATATAATTGAATTTTTGAAATCCGAAAGTGGAAAAAATATATTAAACAATTTAGCAAGTTATATAGCTGCTACAATAAATGGTCTAATACCAAAATTAAAATGGCATATTGAGGTTGAAGATGAATCTGATATTTATTATTGCCTACCTGTTTTAAGAAAAAAAATCACCCTCCTTTATGCCCATATATATTGCCAATTATTGCATTAAATAAGAAAAAAGGTAATGTAATTAGTAAAAAAGTAAAAATAGAATCTAAATGGTTAAAGAAAAAGAAGATAAATGGCATGAAGATTTTTTTATGGCTTTTATTTATTTTGTTATAGCAATAACAATCATATTTAAGGGCTTTTCAAAAATAGCTAACAGCTTTATAATTGATGGAAAAATCAAAGGAGGAGCTACAAAAGAAAAAGGCTTAATAGCCTTTGTGTCATTGTTGGAAAATAGCTGGTGGAAATACATAATTATTTTACTTCTTGTTTTTCTAATGTACATCTTTATTAAATCTGGGCTAAAAAAATATAAGGCAAAAAAATAGATTATAAAATTTAATAGTATCCGTCCGAGCAACTACGTTTTAGATTTTTACTGATATCCAGGTAATAGTTCTTC
>NZ_JH621315.1 GCF_000255455.1 Aquimarina agarilytica ZC1
GGATGGCTTCTCCCCTTGAGGGCACATTTAAAAAAGGAGGATCATTAAGCACTAAAAAGGCCGTGGCACAACTTTTACGCGAAATGGCTTGTCCCGAGCGGCGATCAAATACCTCAAAGCAAAATTGATACACCCCATCGGGTAAGGGCTGTCCGTATTGCTGCGGACTAATTCCTCGTAAATTTTGAAGCTGAAAATACGCCTGTAAATCGGCATTGGTTAATCGCAGCGGAATTCCTCCATTTAAAAACACAGGCAAAGCGCCCACTACAACAGGAGCACTCTCAATAGCAAAACCAGCCGTATTGGTCATCGAAAATTTTAAGGTTACCTCGCGGTTACTTTCGGTAACATCGGATAATAACAAATTCACAATCACCTGCTCCCGAGCAGCATTTTGATAGTCCGATAAATTTAAACTATATGGAGGTATCAACTGCGGCGTTACCTGCACCGGAAACACCTGTGCCTGTAGCGCTTGAAATGCGAGTATCCATATGAGTAATAGGTATTTTTTCATTCTCTTTTTTTCACCAGTATCCTTTCTGTCAGATTATTTTTTCAAAACTAAATTTTTATAAGATAAGCGAATACGTGAACAAACTTTACAAATTGTTTTTAGTATACTTTTATTTTGAATATCAGTAAAAGTAATGAACTGAATTTTATATATGTAATGTTAAAATGAAAGAATATTCTTTCGTTTATTTTTAGGTTTTGCAGATGATTAATTCCTAGTTTTACCGAGCTTATTTTAAAAAAATACAACACTAATAAATTCTAAGTATTTTCATACCAAACAATACAACTATAAATAAGTTTATTAAGCTTATAACGGTGTTTTTAAAGTATGGGACAACCATTTTAAATAGAAATTTGATACCAAAAAGGTATTGTATTATAAAGTGAATATTATAAGGATTTTATACAACATATCATTTACTATTTTCTTTTTATGGTTAAGCACTCCAAATTGCTTATCACAAAACCTTGATTACGAAACCATAAAAAAAAGTAAGCCCTTAAAAGTTAGTGGTATTGTTTCTGCTAACGGTGTGTATTACAATTCCAACCAAAATGCCAGCCGTAATCCTTTTACGTACTTTTTACAAGGCACCTTGAATGTTTCTATCTACAGTTTTTCTTTACCAATTACATACAGTTATAGTAATCAAGGAGAAGATTTAGGCTACCTATTGCCCTTTGATTTTAATAGACTGAGTTTACACCCCAAATATAAATGGATTACTGGGCATATTGGATCGGTAAATATGAACTTTTCACCTTACACCCTAAGTGGGCATCAATTTACAGGAGGTGGTTTAGAATTAACCCCTAAAGGGCCTTTTAAAATAAGCCTTATGGGAGGGCGCTTACTCAAAGCTACCCCAGATGACGGTGATGCCAGGACCCAACCTGCTTTTGATCGTATGGGCTACGGATTTAAAACTTCGTATGAAAAAGAGCGATACAAAATAGGCCTTATTACTTTTTATGCCAAAGACGATCTGAATTCGTTGGAAAGCATACCTGAAACACGAGGTGTATTACCGCAAGAAAACTTAGTGATTAGTATTGAATCTCAGGTTAAATTAAATAATCAATTTACAGTACAGACAGAATTTGCCAACACCGCCATTACCTCCGATACGCGAACTGCTAAAAATGAAGCTAGTGGTTTTTCAATAGTTAAGCCATTTTTTAACAACAGAGCTGCTACCACCTATTACAATGCTTTAAAAACGGGTTTGAATTACACACAAGGCAAAGTTAGTGTGGGGGTAGGATATGAGCGGATTGACCCTGGGTATACCACTTTAGGTGCCTATTTTTTTAATAATGATTTTGAGAATATAACCGTAAATGCGACTAATTCCTTTTTTAAAGACAAACTGGTTTTAGGGATTGATATTGGTTTGCAACGTGATGATTTAGATGGCCAAAAAGCAAACAATACCAACCGAACTATTGGTGCCGCCAATGCTACTTTAAGCTTAAACGAACGCTTAACCCTTACTGGTATGTATTCCAACTTTACCACTTTTACAAATATTAAACCCAATCAATTTGAAGATATAAATGATAGTGATCTAACTGATGAAGCCGTGGAAGATTTGGATTTTAGGCAATTATCACAGACCGCCAACTTGAACATCAACTATGTATTATCGCCCAAAAAAGAAGCCCACCAAAACCTAAACATCAACTACAACTTAAATGACGTAGCCAATGAGCAAGGGGGTGTAGTGCGTATTGGAGATGCCTCAACATTTCACAATTTAAATATTGGGCATACCATCAATTTTTCGGAACGCAACATTAGCATTACCTCTGCGATCAACACTACTTTTAATACGATCGGAAGGGAAGACGCTACCACATGGGGACCTACTTTAGGCATCTCTAAAAGTTTTTTTCAAAAAACACTGACGAGTCGTTTTTCGGCTTCCTATAATCAATCAGATAACACTGGTGGTAAAAGCAATGTTACTAATCTTAGGGCTGGTGCCAGCTATTCCTTAAAAAAAGTGCATAATTTTAATGTAAATGCCATTCAATTATTTCGGAATTCGGATAATTCAGCTTCCTTGAGTGAGTTTACCGCTACTTTTGGTTATAATTATGCTTTTGGCGTAAAAAAACCAAAACTCAATATTAAACTTCCCAAAAGGAATAAAATAACACATGACACTATTGCTATTGATTACAGAAAATATCATTACAAAAACACCCCAATTAATATCACTCCTCAATTAGTAAAATTACCCTTTAATGGGGATTTTCCTTACCTCACTTCTGTTAGAAAAAAGGAGTTGAGTGCTTTAGAAGAACAGTTGTACGATTCGGAAAAAAAGGACAAAAAAGTATATAAAGTTATTGCTTTAGCCTACTTAAAAAAGTTAAGTGACTATGATGATTTTGAAGCTAGTTATTACAATATGCTTTATTATGCTTATTTAAAACTAGGTCAAGAAGCTGAGGGAATAAGTTATAAGTTAGAACGCGAATTGGATTATTTGTTAGGGGAACTGGCGAATAAAAAAGGAAAAGACACCTCTGAAGAAGAACGTGTTATTACTCTCCAAGAACAACGCTTAGAAGCCCACAATAAATTATTGAGCACCTTAAAAAAATGGGCTATAACTCCCGATAAAATCACTAAAGCCGATGGTGAATTAAAACTTTTGAGAGACAAGTATTTAAAACGCGCTTTTGAATTGCATGATTCTGGAAAAACCAAAACACAAATTATCGAATTTTTAGAAGTTCGCTGGGCTGATTATTTCCATAAGCGTATTAGAGAGTAACATTACAAAGGTGTATTCAGAGAATAGCATGATACGTATAAATTATTGATTAGTCACTAATACTGCTGTATTTTCATAAGTAACGATAAGTAGCTCTCCGATTTTAGCTCCTTATAGCTGTTTTCGGGATTTTTATTTACCTTTATTTACGAGAAAACCCTTGTTTTACAAGGGTTTTGTGTATTCTAAATGCACCTTTATAAGCTTCATTTAGAATATTCAAACTATTTAAATAGTATAGATTCATTGTTCATAACGTTTAGCTATGCGTAGTGCGGGAGCAGAAAATCACTGGTTTTCGAGCTAGCACTTAGCCAAAGTTTATGTTTTGTTTTTATATTTTCTAAAATACTAAATTTAAATCTTTGGCGTCAAACCAAATAGACAATAACCTTTCGATTACACCTAAACCCTGCATTATCGCATAGGTGTTGTTACCATACGTTTTTTAAGTTGAATACATACTGATTTCGTGATTCAACAATTCCGTTTTGCTTGCTTTTTTATATCCATCCGTCTTTTCAATTTCGGATTTCCACTCAGCTGCATTTTCAAAATCCATTGCCCAAAAATTCGTACTTTCAATTCCATCAAAACTTTTAGGTTCAAAAGTCAGTTTGAGCTTAATTTGATAGTATTCTTCTTCTCCGTCAAGTTGTATTTGTCGAGTCAAAGTAAATTCAAATTTTGGCTTTTCTTTTGGATTCCAATTATTCGTTCCATATTCGGCAAGTAATTCGTCCGTTTCTTCATCGTTTGAGCAATTATCTATCTTATAATCAGCCTTAAATTCCAACATTGTGTCAAATGCCCACTCAATCCAAGACTTAGATTGAGAAGTAATTTGTTTCTCTAGAATTTCGCTTAAAATTTCAGTTGATTGCTCAAGTTTTATTTTCATTTGTTATTTTCTGAATGTATGGTAACAAACTAATATGACTATAATAAACTTAAAATTTAGTTTAAATTTATAAAGTTTAAATTTTTATCAACAGCTCCTATAAAAGGTTTAAATAATGAAACCTTATCAGGTTCAGTCGTTTGAGACGCAGTAACAAATAAAATTCTTTCTTTATCTAAAATTAAATTTGATGTAATATCTGCTTTGGTATAAATTTCTTTAATGACATTACCTGATTCATCATATTTGGTCAAAAACCCTCTTTGACTTATAATAAATGAATCCTCTAATTTTAATAAAAATCCGCCACCTTGAGTTCCTTTTAAAATTAATTCTTCTCCATTTAAATCCATAATTCTAAGTTCACCAAGTCCATAAGTAACAAGTTTGCCTGATGCTAGCTTTTCTATATGCATTAAAGAATTTAAGGAGTTAAATGTCAAAAACGTGTCTGATAATGCTAACTTTGAATTTGGGTATAATTTTGTTTTCGTAATTTCTAAATCTGTATTAAAAAAGATCAATAAAGGGGTGTATGAATTTATACTATTTCCATCATTTGAAAATCCTCCTCCAAAAGCCACATAACCAGTATCAATTTCAATCATATCTGATATTATGGTGTTTTTAAAATCTAATTCTGTATTCATGTAAATCTTTGTATCTACAACCACATTGTCCTCATTTCTAATTTCTATTGCAGGATACCTTTCTGTAACTTGGCTTTCTTCATTAAACTTTGATTCACTACCAAAAAATATCCTATTTTCATTAAAAGCAATGTTTCCATAAACAACACTAATACCTGTAAAATCAACAGCTACTTTATTTTCAGGATCAATCTTAATTTCTCTTGAAAAAAAACTGGTACTAAACGTATTATACGATTTTAATTTAATATTTTCGCATAAAAGCATTAATATAATGGTGATTGCTA
>NZ_JH621316.1 GCF_000255455.1 Aquimarina agarilytica ZC1
TGCAGTACCGTAAAAAAAAGGCCTATACACAAACAAACGAAACTAAAGAAACCAAAAGAAACGGAAAAAAGAGAAAAAAGAACAAAGGTTCAAAAAATGCCTCCTATTCTGGTATTAAAGCGGTGGACGGAGGCAGTCCTTGGTTCGAAATCAAGACCTTTAGCGAGCAAGCCACTATTTTTAATTTAGAAAAAGCCACGACTTACGAGTTTAGAGTAGGTGGAAGATGTCGCCCCAATGGCGGTTTTGCTTATGGCAATATTCAGGAATTTACCACGGCAAGTAGTAATGACCAAGCCTCGGGTTACCAGTGTGGTATTTTACCTAACATACAAATCAATAATCAAGAGCCTTTAGAGCGTTTGGGGGTCAATGAAGTATTTACGGCAGGGGATTTCCCGGTCACCGTAAAATTTATAGCCCAAGGGAATCGCGTATCGGGCGAGCCAGGATCTGGAGCGCCAGTATTAGGAGCCAATGGCACCTATAGCGGTTGGGGATTTATAACAGTGCCCTACCTAGCCGACACCCGAATTAAAGTGATTTTTAATAACATCAAACTCAACTCCGATTACCAATTAATCGAAGGCGTTGTAGAAACGGATTATGATAAAGATTGGGGAGATGTTGATGATATTAGTGATGAGTTGGAGGTGTTGGAGGATGTTATAGAAATTATAGGTGAACGCATCGAAAAAATCAAGAATAAAATTGGTGATTTATTCGAAAAAAGTAAAATCACCGAAGAAGAAAAGAAAGCTTATGAAAATGAAGTTGCTCAATATGATAAAGAGAAAGAAGAAGTTAAGGAGGCTAAAGATGGACTTGATGCTCTAAATGAGGAGATAAAAAAAGAGGATAATGAAGAAAAGAAGAAAAAACTCAAACAAGAAGCTACTGAACTTAAAGACTCTATTAAAAAGCGCCAAAAAGATTTAAATACAGCTACAGAAAATCTTGAAGAACGATTGAATGTAGGAGAAAATCAGGGAGTTGTAGCAAGTTCCGATGGATATTTCGATGGTAGTTTATCCTACAATCCGGCAACTGCAGATACTAGTGATTTAAAAACCGTTGAAGGCTTTGCTAATTTTGATGCTCAAAAAATATTTTCTTCAGAAGAATTTGCAAAAGCGAATAGTGAACCTATTCGGGTATCTATTGGGGAAAACAAAAATCTGATTGTTACACATTCTAAGATTTCAAAAGAAGATTTCGATGCCCTGAAAGCAGAACTATCTAATATTAATTATGGGTATTATCTATGGACTCATTACGATTTAGAGAAGAAGGAAGTTCAATACAAAATTAATTTTGCTTCAGATTACTTTGGCAACCTTGATCTAAATAGAAATCAATATGTTGAATTCTTTAATAAGATATTAACTTTTGATGTTTCAATGGCGGTAGGAAAAGCTATTGTTAGTGCTTCGGATCATTTAGATGTTTTATTAGAAGAATACAAAGCTTATGTACCAGGAATAGACAAGGAACTTATCAGTGGTTATAGTACTTATGATATTTTAAAGTTATTATTAGAGTTTGGTAGAGCTTGTGGCGAAGAAATAAAAGAGCAAAAGAAAGGCACCATTGTACCAAAATGCCTTTGGAATCATGAGAAATATTATCCAGCAGCTTATGCCGCAGGGTTTATTGATGGTATTTGGGAAATTGTAGATTTAGGAGTTGATTTGGCTAAATTTTCAGGAGCTTGGAGCCCTTTAAGTCCTATTTTTTTAACAGACGAAGCGGCACAAATTAGAGAGCAAACTATAAGTACTTTGACTTTAATTGGAGAGATTTTTACAACTGAAGGTGCTTTAAAAAATGCAGCATCACACGTGGGTCAAACCCTAAAAGCTGAGTTTAGCAAATACAAACATAATATTGGTAAGTTTGATGCAGAAGGAAGGTATCTACAAGGGAAATTAGTTTTTGATATTGTTAGTTTGTTTATTGGGTTGGAAGAGCTGAAAATATTGGCTAAAACAGGAAAGTTAACCTCAAAAACATTACAAGGACTTAAAAAACTAGGTAAAGGAGGAAGGCAGTTAGTTTTTGCTTTAGGTAAAAAACTTAAGATTGACAAAAACAAGATCGTCACTTATGCATTGAATATAAATACGATTATAGAAATTGGTCGTTTTGCTGATGATGGTGTATTAATTGTAGACGATTTATTAAAAACATCAACTGAAATAGTCCAAGAAATCGGTGAAATTACCTACCGCGAAGGAGCTAATGGCGTTGAAGAAACCGCAGAGTTGGCGATAGTCGAAGCTGCTGATGGAAGTAAAAAATTAGCGCTTAAATTAGGTGAAAAAATTGATGACGTTATTGAATCTGCGAGAGAATTTGTTAGAAAAAATTATGGACAAGATTTTCTAAATCAGATTACACAAAAATATGGAAAAAATAATGCAGGTGCTTTAGCTGTTGTTGTCAAAAGATTTGGAGAAGAAGGTGCTGAATTATTAAGGAAAGGAAAAAGCCTAGATGATATTGCCTCAGAACTTGTTAAAGAGCGTACATTATATAGAAATATTGGTTCTCAAGCGGGTTACTTAGATAATCTAAAAAAGACAGGAGAAATCCCTTCGGGTTATACGACCTACTTTTCAGCAGATAAATTTGATGATCCAGTTGAAGCGATATCTAAAATGCAACTTAATGGGGAGTGGACAGATGCTGTTTGGGTTGCTGAGTTTAGTGGATCGCAATTAGTAGGTAAAGTAAAATTCCCTAAGGCTAAATGGAATGAAAGTAAATATTTAGAGGTATTAACAAGAAGTTTTCCTAAATGGGGTGAAGGTGGCGCTAGCCAGTTTATTACAGAGGCAAAAATTAAAATTTCAAAACTTCGTAACCTAAAGACAGGAGAGATTATTGAGTTCTCTCAAAAATTATCAAGATCCATTGATAAAATATTGGTTAATGGAAAAATACCAACAAATAGCAAGGGCTTTACTAAGTGGTTCGATGGATTAACCTTAGAAGAATTTGATTTAGTCTGGGAAGATTCAAAACTTAATAAAACTTTACAACGAAGAATAAGATGGCCAGCGGAATATCATGAGTGGTGTATGGTTTGTGAATCAAGAAGATTTAAAGAATGGGGTGTTTCTATGGATGAAGTTCATCGTTTTAGAACAAAAACATTAGAATTGAAAGGGACTAACCCCAAAACAGGTGAGCCTTTTGCTCATTCAATTGAAAATGCAGAAGGAAAAATAGTTTCTGGACCAGGGTCAAAAACTTTTCATAATGAGTTGCAAGACATCATTATTAATAGTAGTTCATTAAATGATTTTAATAGTGCCTTACCAGAGTTAATTAAGAGATGGGATATTGATCCAGACTTATTGCCACCTCTTCTAACTAATTAAAAATGAGTTTAGAATTACAAGATTGGATAAGTTATTGTAAAGGAGAAAAAGATTTTGATAAAAGTCATTTTTATACTCTTTTAATGAATAACGATGATGGAAAAGAAGTATCTCTAGAAGAAATAAGCAATGTTTTTAATTCTTTTCCTAATGCAGTACTCCTTGCTGAAAGACTTGCTACATATTACTCAAAAGAAAGTTTTCTTGATAAGATTGATCATATCAAAGATTTTCTAGTTGAAAAAACGATCAATGATATTACCTCTAAAAGATTACTTTTCAAAGGAGATGATTTAGAGGAATATTTAAAAAACAAAGTGTATTATGTTGATAAGATTGATGATGTTTTGAACGCTAAAATGAGTTTTTGGCAAAACGAGGAATATATTGATGTTATAGAAGATCACCTGTTTGATAATCGATTAATTACTACACCTAAAATAGAAACTCTTTTTGAAGCTTATTTTGGTTTAGCTCGAAATTATCAACTTGTTTGGTATTTGGGAAGCCCTTTAATAAATACTGGAATTAATTTTGATTATTATTTCGATATATGGAAAGTCGGTGGAGATTATGCCATTACGGAGGATGCTATAATAGTATCAAGACATAAATCAAAACCAGGTATTAAATAGGTAATGGAATAAAATTTAAAGAATATCTAGACCCTACAACAAAAGAAATATTAAGTTTTCATCAAGTTATTAATTTTTAGATATGGAATTACCAAATATATACAACTTTATAGATGAAAAGTATTCTCCGTTATTAAGCTATTTATTTACTCTTCCTTTAAATGATTTTCTTAAATTTTTAAAAGCGATTAGAGATAGATCAGGACTAGTAAGAGACTATCACGGTTTTGATTTTGAAAAAAGTAATGAATATGTAGAATTTTGGGATGATAGTTCAGGGCAAGAATTAATTATTGAATTATCTATTAGCAACTTACTTGCCTTATTAAGTCCAATTATTGATTCTTTTAAAGATGATCTTAAAATTAACAAACAAATTACCCTAACGATAAATGAAATTAAAAGTAGCTTATAATTGCGGTACTTTAATAATTTTAATGTATCTAATGTTGTCTTTACTGTAAACTTCAATACAACCATCATTTTCCCATTTGTCAAGTGTGTTTTTAATTAAGTCGTAGTTATCCCGAATATCATCTGGTAAAGAATCCCATTTCCATTCAGGGTTGTAGAAACCAAAATCATGTTTGATACACTTGTGTAGGTGTTGGACTATTTTTTTTCTTTTACTGGGCATATTAAAAACTATTTTTTAAGTACTATATGCCAATTTAGTTTTGGCATCCGTGCCTGCAAAGTTAATCAAACAAAATAAGTTTTTTTTGTAAAATGATCTTGTTTTAAAAATAGAGTCTTCTTGTTGTAATTTTATCAAGTCAAATAGAAATAGATGTTTTAATTGAAAGTTTAATGTAAATTGATGGTGTAAATTAACACGGATTTGCACCTTAAATCCGTAGGTCTATAGGATAAAACAACCGCAAACTCTTTATTGAT
>NZ_JH621317.1 GCF_000255455.1 Aquimarina agarilytica ZC1
TACTAAAAATCTGTCTTTTTTGTTATAAAAAAATCAAGTAATTTTAATCGAACTCAGGTTATTAGAAAAAATTAACCTTTCCCACCTTCACTATATTTTGGAGGACTCTTTAATTGTCCTCTTCTGCAATTTTTACACCTGTTTTTCTGTTCAATATGATCATCATCTTCTTCTCTTCTGGGTGTTTTATGATAAAAAGGGATTTTTAAACCAGCGTATACATCAAAAGAACGCGTTTCTCTATCAATTGCGCGACTAAATAAACTTCCCGATCCCATAAATAAAGGTCCTAAACGGAAGCCGGCACCCCATTGTACGCCACCATAAACAGAAACAGTAATTGGGCTATACATACTAAACCATTTAGTTTCATATCTTGGACTTAGTGAGAATTGTGTGGCATGTCTATTGGCTTGGGCGTTTTCACGAGAAACAAGAGTAAGGTTAGTTACTGCATTAACATAAAATCTATCTTTTACTTTGTAATCAAATTCGGCACGTAATCGGGTTGGTAGGGAGAATTTGTTATTTACTATTCGAGGACCTTCGGGGTTAAATAAAGGTTCAATATCATCAAAATAATTACCTGTTAATAATTCGTTCTTACTCACAGTGGTTCCGGTATATGCTTTTTGAACAGAAGCATAAGTAATAGCTCCAATATCTAATATTGAAATTCCTAATTTATATTTGTAAGTGCTAACATGTCTAATCACTAATTGTTCTTTTACATGTTCCCGAGATACGTTGCTGCGATGCCTAGGTCTGTATTCGTAAACAAAACCTAAGTCAATACCCACGCCTCTTGTTCTTAAATTAAAGTCAAAATCGTCTCCGGTAGAAAAAGGAATCCCATCTCTATCTCCAGCGTCAATGCTGCCACTATAAGTATAGCCTCCGTTTCCTACAAAAAATAATTCATTCGCACCTCCTAAGGCCGAAACATTATCAAGAGTAATATTTGTACTAGCAATACCAAACAAGTATTTTAGGGATATTCCCGCTTTCATAAAACGGACTTTAGTATTTTTAAGTACTCTTGCGTAAGTGGCACCCACCTCAGTCCAGTTGTTGCTAACCGCGGAAGAGTTTACGCCAGTGACAAAAAGTGGTAAGTCATTATCTAGGCCTTCTTCGTCAAAGTAATTAATAACCTCACCATTAATATTGTTTGCATTGGTGATACTTCGAGCTCTAGTGGTTAAAGCAACACTGTGCTTTTCATTTAGAGTAATCATTACAGAGGGTCCAAGTACATCAGCATTCACAAATCCATAGTTGTCTCTATCAATACCTACAGCTGAGGATAATTGATCAAAATCAGCATCTTTTTTTGTAAGCCAGTCCCAATAATTAATCTCATAATAATTATTAAGTGCAAACAAACTAGCAGAAGCTAAATTAACATCTACTTTAGTTCGCGAGTCAGCTATGTTTGCTGGATTAAAAAGTACACCATGAACTCCATTAAAATTATCAGCACCAAAACCAATATAGGATTGTGCGTTTAGTACAGAATAAAAGAATACTAGGGCAAAAGGGGCAATTAATTTACGCATAAATAAAATTATAGGTTAATTAGTAAACGTAAAGTGCTACAAGGTAGTATTATTTTATTAAAATTACTGCAGCCCTTCTGTTTTTACTCTTATTTCCTTTTTTGTACCTAGTTTCGCCATAACCTTTTATAACAAGTCTTTCTTGGTCAATGCCTTTGTTTGTAAAGTATTTTTTAACATTTAAGGCTCTCAATAATGAAAGATTAAAATTGTATTCATCGGTACCAATAGGATCCGTATGTCCTTCAATAATATATTTTGTTGTTGGATATTTATTCATATAAGCTAAAATCTTGTCAAGTATAGCATGTGTTTCTGGTAACAAATAAGCTTTATCATATTTAAAAGCAATCTCATCAGAATGTATTTTCAAAGCACTTTCAATTTCTTGAGCAGCTTCTTCACTATAAATAAATACATCATCCTCAGGGCATCCATTAGTAGCAACACTTCCAGGAGTATAAGGGCATTTGTCAATATAATCCACCGTTCCGTCTCCATCAGAGTCCTTAACTTTTGATAGTCCATTATCTTCTTCAGGCGGAGGTCCTGGGCAACCTTTATTTTCTATAAGACCAGCAATCATCTTACAAGTATCAATTTCATTAGCTACCCCATCGTTATCAAAATCTTTCGAAGGTTTATGGTAAATAGGTAATTTTATACCAGCATAATAATTAGCAGAACCAGTTTTGTCCGATATAATATTACTAATAACAGTACCCGATCCAATAAATACAGGGCCTAATCGAATTCCCGATCCAATCGTAAGTCCATTAAGCTTTTGGTAATTTACAGGAATATGAACACCAAACCATTTGGATTCATACCTTGGAGTAATGGAGTAATTGTTTATAATGTGATTGGCATCACCTTCAGTCTCTTTAACCAAAGAAAGGTCTGCATTCAAATTCACATAAATATGCTCTCTAACTTTATAATCTAGATTGGCATGTAATGCAGTAGGTAGCCCAATTTTTTTATTCACTAAGTTTTTTTCAGGATCAAGCTCATCGTCAATATTGCCGTTAAGGCTTCCGTTTTGAACAAGTTCTTTGTCAATAGAAGTGTCAAGGTCATAAAAATTAGAAACCGAGTTTTCATATGTCGAAGATCCAATATCAGTAATGGATAATCCAAATTTCGCACGGTATTTATTTTTATGTTGCATACCAACTCGGTTGGTGTCAATATCAACCGCATGATATTCCTTTTCATTTGGTCTCCATTCATAAACAAGACCTAAATCTAGGCCAATATTTAAAGTAGAAGCTTTTAAGTCAAAATCATCAAAACTCTCATAAGCCTTACCATTAATATTCCTATCTAAGCTTTTACTAAAAGTATAAGTAGCAGTTCCTCTACCTTCTAATTCTTCGTCGCTAGGATCGTAGGATATAGTAGCATCATCCGAAGTAACAGTAATAAACGCGCGACCACTAATAAGTTTAGCAGTAGCTCCAATTTTTACAAAATGTCTTTTTCTATCAGCAATAACAGCACTATAAGTAAGACCAAGTTCATTCCATACGCTTAACGTAGCATTTAAGTTATTGTCTTCAACGCTTAAAGGGGTGTCGCCAGAAAGACCAGTATCAAATAATTGAATAAGGTCCCCTTTTATATTATTGACATTTCCAGCCATTCGAACACGCGTCATTACACCAATGGCACTTTTTGGGTTAAGACTGTAAAGTAATGATGGTCCTAAAATACTATTGTTAAATTGAACTGTATTGGGATTTTCGGGGACAACAATTCCGTCTTTATTAAAATTATAATCACCTTTAATAATTTCAGAAAATGTTCCAAAAGTATAGTCATTAAGGAAATTAACATTGGCAGAAACAATATTTAAGTCATATTCAAGTCTAGAATCGGCAGCATTAGCAGGGTTATGTAATACCGAATGTATACCACTATAGTTATCGGTAAAATAACCAGGATAAGTTTGGGAGTTTGCTGTTAGGGAAAAAATAAAAAATAACAGCGTATATATATAATGAGTATATACTCTATTCATAGTTGGTTAATATAGTTAAAGTAGGTCATTCGAATATAAGGTTTTTATTTAAAAACACCTTTGAATACAATGTAACTCCTGCTATTTGTATTTTATTGTTCTATATAGTATGTTTAGTAGGTGTAATCTTTCATTTTTTTGATTTTTTTTCAAAATTCAGCTAAAATCTTGGATATCGAGCTATTTGTCGGTGATTTTTTAGGGAGTAAGTTTAATGTAGTCTAAAAAGGAAGCTTTGAGAGTATTGAGGAAATTGGAGCGTGTTTATTAAAAGAGTTAGTTAAGTTTTAAATAATGGCGTTCCCCTCTGGGTCAGGCTTTCACTACTCGCTCTTTCCGCTATTGCTCCAA
>NZ_JH621318.1 GCF_000255455.1 Aquimarina agarilytica ZC1
TAAATCAATTACTAGCAATCACCATTATATTAATGCTTTTATGCGAAAATATTAAATTAAATCGTATTACAAGTTTCTGCAAAATAAACTCCACCTACCTGTAAATCGGAAAAAGAGTGGTATCCGCCGCCCTTTAAGTTTTACTTGTTTAGGTTATGGTTTTACATCAACCTACAAGAAAGGGGAGAAAGGACGCTATCAACTCATAGTGGGGCAATCCAATTGGAAAAGCTTGAAGAGCAAACTCAAAAAGCTCACCAAAAAGACAAGCCCTATTAATTTTAGTGAGTGGATAACACGATTAAACTGGTTGATCAGAGGTTGGGCAGTAGCTCAAAGTCCAATTTTAGGAACAACAATAACACTAAACCGATTAAAATAGAAGGGTTACATCAGTTTAGAGGAATACTAGCATAAAATTAAGCATCAGTAACTAATCGCCAAGTATGTGACTCGTAGGCTTGGTGGTAAGAGAGGCGCACTCTCCTCCTTTAAGAGGAGAACCGCCCACTCGATTGTAACATGTTTATTTGAGATAAATCATTCCACCATTATTTTCACTAGGATGATTTCCCTCTGTGGGCAAAAATAATGTAATAGCATATTGATATTGATTATTTTCTATAGGTATTATTGAGGGGTTTGCGAAAGAAACTGAAGGGTTTTCAGGATCAGAAATATGACTAGGAGTTGTAATATGTATTTTAGTATAATAACCGTTTAGACCTAACATAATTCTCCATGAATTCCATTTTTCATTGCGTCTAGCCTCTTGTAGGGTTAGTAACTTTCCATTATACATAAACCCTTTTCTACTTCCAATATTATGATGAAAGTTCATTTTACGTAAATTGTATTCGGAAGTGACATCTTTCCATGCTTTCCAGTTGTCATTTTTGTAAACTCCCATAGCAAGCCTGTCTACAACTCCGTCAAAATAATGGAAACCTATTAAAATTGAACCATCATAAGGGGAGTTGCCAGTAACTTTTCTTATGTCTGGAGTTCCTTCAACTAGTCGGTTACCACTGTTTTTTATTGTATGAGGCATTACTCGTTCGAATGTAGCATTTTCATTAATTATATGATCATATGAATCATAATATTTTATTGCAACGTGATTTGTGCCATGATCATGATCATCCTCATATGCAATTAAATATCCATTACCCCATTTAATTATATCTCCTTGGTGTCCATTATCTTCAATCTCAATTATATGTTCCCAATCAAATAGGTTGTTAGATCCTGCTAGTTGTAGGTTGTGGTCGTCAGTATCTGTATTGTTATCAGGATCAGAACTAATATGGTATACTGCTAAATATTTATATCGATCACCTGATTCCCCCGTTTCTACAATTTTTACAACATGCATTTCATCGTATAATTTTTCATTAACAAGTAATTTTATTTCATTGTCAAGATCACTCGAAGTGTACCATCTTTTACCTAAACTAATAAGATCACTGATTGGTAAATTTATTTGATTATTTATGGTTATATCATTAAGACGTTTACTGTTCTCAACTTTTAAAGTGTTTATTAAAGATTTAATCGTCATGTTTGAGATTTCATTACTGTTTCTGACTTTAGAAAGTTTAATGAAATAATAAAGGTTTTTCCATTCAGCTAATATCTCATCTGATTGCTTTTGAAGGTGTGATACATCAGTTTCTGCGGTACTATTCATTAAATGAGAAATTACTGAATTTCTAGTTTTATAATCATCAGTACGAGGAACGACTAATTTAAATTTAGAGTTTTCATTTGCTTGAGAAAGTATTCCATTACTAGGGTTAATTAAATTATTATATGCTCGAGGCAGGTACCATTCATACCCTAGTCTTACTAATTCATTGATACTATAGTTTTTTGATTGAATTTTTAATATTGAATTATTTTCTTTTATAAGTCTTGATTTAAGGTCTCTCATAGTCATTCCTAAAAGATCTTGTTCATTTATAATTGATGATTCTTTAAAAAAGTGGTATAGGGCAGACCATTGTGAAAGTTCATAATTAGATTGAGATTGTAGATAAGATACACTCTCATTTGTTTTTATGCTTAGGTTATGTATTATGGTATTTCTTAAATAGTCATTCGATTTATCTGTAAAATTAGAATAGTCAAGCCATTCACTATTTACCAAAGTTGAAAGTAAAATATCAGATTCGTTATTTTTAAGAGTAGATCTACTATTTGTGACCGTCGTAAGTGATATATTTGAAATATTTGAATCTACAGTAGTCTTTTCATAATCGTTTAAGTCCTCTTGGCAAGAGAATAGAGATAAAAATGATGTAATAGTTAGTAGTAAGCTTTTTTTCATGTTATTTACTTTGAGTCAAATATGTTACAACGGCAGTTTGTCTAAAAACCTCCGTTTGTAGATTTTTTAAGCTAATATAAGCTGATTTAAGGAGATTTTATATTTAAAGGTATTAGTTTGTTATGAAATACAGTGTCCTAAAAAGTCCCTTTTTAAGGCCGTAAAGTCCAGCCATATGCAATTGACAAAATGCTTGATGCCATGTAGAAAGGTTTTTTCAAATCTATTTTATCATTGGACACTAGGTTATCAATTAACTTAGCTGAATTGGCTGCATAATAAGAGCCGTATGAAGGGAGATTATCACGTACGGTTCTGTGAGAGGTTTAGGGGTGAAATTCCCCTTTTATTTACTTGACCGCCACACGTTTTTTTATAAGCAGCTACATCCAAATAAGTCTAAAGCTTCATGCCATAAATATTTAATTGTATTGTTTTCATCAAGATATATAAGTCCTCTACTTGGAGTATCAAGCTCATCATTGATAGGGAAAGTATCAGCATATACAAAGTAAACATTTTTTGTGCCATCCAAAAGAGCGAAAGTTTTTTCAAAATGATCACTATTTGGACAGTCAAGACAATCCTTCTTTACTTGATTTTTTAATATTGAATCTATTTTGGGATAATTTTTAAAAGTCACATCTATTTTATGTGGACTACTAAAAAGTAATTTTTCTTTTAAATCAATTTTTTTATTGTCTAATGAGAACTCAAAATATTCTAAGCATTCATCAACATAAGTTCCAAAATTTATAATTTGAGATAACTTAGATTTTCTGTCAGTGTAGTAATAAATAAAAGGTTTTTCCCTATCAGGAAACAAGGAATCCAAAACGAAAGGGTAGAATTTTACTTTTCCAAAGTGCTCTATTGTGTTGTTTTTTATTGTGTCAAAACTTTTTAATAAATCTAGCTCCTTTGAAACATTAATCAAGCTGTTATTTTCATATTTATATCTAGGAAAAGAGAATATTCCTATCTCTTCTTGTGATAGTCTATAAATTGGAGATAAAGGTTTCTCAAAAACTAAAGTATCATCAAAATTTAGTTTTAACTCTGTTAGTAGTTCTTTGTTGTTTTTAGTAATATCATTTTCGTTAATAATATTGTCGATTATCTTATTAAGAATAGAATCTTTTGGATATCTGTTGCTCCAATAAAATTCGCACTCCGAAATTTTGTTGGATGTATCAGTTTTTATGGAATCAATATTTACAGTAGTTTTCTCATTATTTAGAACTACTTCTTTTTTTATAGAATCAATAGCCTCTAGATCGTTCTTAATTTCTGGAGGTATTATTTGGATACTCCGTTTCGATTTGTGCCAGTAATTTCGGAGTAAACCGTGCCACGTATTTC
>NZ_JH621319.1 GCF_000255455.1 Aquimarina agarilytica ZC1
AAATACGTGGCACGGTTTACTCCGAAATTACTGGCACAAATCGAAACGGAGTATCCAATTTGATTTCTGTCTAGGCTTTTTTTCTTCTGAAGATGTTCCAGGGTTTCTTTCCGGGTTTTCGGTAGTAGTAGAAAAATTCGAAATTATGCTGTACTTTGTAATCGGCTAGTAAGCTATCCAATTGAGGAATGTACTCACAAACATTATATACAATAGACTTTTACTATCACTCAGGCTAGTGAGGATGATAGAACACCATTAAAACAAGAACGATTTTTAGATAAAATATTTGAAAAACTATTTGTGGCTGATAAAGGCTATATAGGTAAGATTTAGCTAGGTTATCATTTATAGACGGTATTCAACTCATTACAAATATTAAAAACAATATGAAAAATTGTTTGATGACACTATCTGATAAAATACTCCTGAAAAAAATATCTGTCAAGTAGAGCATTCTAGACATAGGAGTTTTGGAAATTTCCTATCAAATATAATATCTGGACTTATTGCTTACAGTTTTTTGCCTAAAAAACCACAAATTAAATTTGAAACCCAAAATACTAACCAAATTTATTTATTCTTATAATCGAACTCAGGTCAGTAGGATTTAATTAAAAACAGATCCATTATAGATGAAAGGAATTGTTAAGTCTAATTTTTGAAAATTATTAGAAGTATCCGAAACAAAATTTCTATTTAAAGTAAGATGATTAATACCTGGGACATTGTTTTCTAATGGAAATATGCATAATATACCTTTTTCATGAAAATTAGGATGAACGAAAAAACTCAGGGACATGGAGTCTTTTGAAATTGGTATTCCATTAATTTCAAAACTATAGATCTCTTTCAAAGCTAATTGTATTTTTTCTAGATGTTTACGATATTTAATTTGTTCATTTTTAATATTAGCATAATGTAAACTATCCTCTTCTTCCTTTTCAGATTCAGAAGATTTTTTATAATTATTATTATAAAATCCTATTGGATTAATTTCAAATAAATTTGAATCTAATTTCATAATAGACTTTTCTGTTTCTTTATCATATCTTACAAATACTTCCATAATAGATGTATTTATTTTGTATTTAGGCAAACTCATTATCTTAATTATAGAATACTCTCCTTTTTCTTTCTCAATCTGCCTGAGATCACTATAAAATTCTGGTGAAAACGAATGCCTCAAATGTTCTTTATTATAAATAGATTCAAACAAATCATTTTCTTGAAAAAAAGATTGAGGATAAAATTTATAATTGTTATAAGAAAGTCTTACAAAAAAATATATTCCAATTAGAAATGGAACAGAACTTAGCACAGTCCACTTCAAATATTTATTATCAATAAAATTATATAACAAAGGACGCCATAAAAAACTTAATGTAATCGCAGAAATAAAAATGTAAATAGGTTTGTAAAGAAAAATAAACCAACGATTTCTAATTCGTTTTAAAAAACCAAATGTGATGAAATCTAAAGCAACAATTATACCAAAAGCAACAAAAAAACAATATGTTATTTCTAATATTATATAGGTATTAGAAAAAGATTTTTTTATTTCATTCAAAATACTAATTTCAAGAAGAAAAAGCATTATTGAGAACATTATAAAAAATAAAAGATAAGTTAAAGAAAAAATAGAACTCGATATTTTTTCCAATCGAAGAATAAAATCATCGTAACTTCCAATCTTATTTGTTAAGTATATTTTGAATTGTTTACTGAACTTTATATTATTCAAATTTATATCACCTGAGACATAACGTAAACCAACTGTGCCTATCCACAAGCCTCTAAAAAAAATATGTATTAATAAGCAAATAATAAAAATAAGCACTCCAATCATTAGAATAGTAATTGGAGTAATTAAAAAAAAGTCTGAACTTTCAAATTTAGCCATAATTTCATAGGCATAAATTTCCAAACCATACCAAATTTTAAATAATCCAAAGATGGTAAAACCCGAAATGAGTAATTCTAGATTCCAGCTATCCTCTTGAAGTTTATTTAACCATTTTTTTAATACGGATTGTTTATTATTTTCTAATTCAGAATTCATAACAAAAAAACTTAAAGCTTTATTTAAGGTAAAATAGTAATATTTTTATTAAAAGGATATGATTTTGCTTAGAACTCTTTTTAATAAAAACTTTTAATTACTCTGAAAATTATAAAATAGAAATGCATTAACCACAAATGAACTTTAACTATCTTTAATTATACTATATGAAAAGCCACATTCTATATTTATAAAGAATTTCAACTTTGAATACTCTCAATGATTAATTTTTTCTGATATTCTAAATCCCTAATTGATAATTTTTTTATATTTCTTTCAACAACTTCGATACAACTCAATTCAAAAAAATCTTTAATAGTTCCATGCTCAGTTACTAAATCTTTAGATGATGAATTTATTTCGAAATAAGGAATATCACCTCTAAGCAATTGTGTTACTTCATGTTCAAATATCAACCATAAATTAGAACATTTTGGTACATTTTTAAATGAAATGGACAAATAGTTTCTGATTTTTTGTTCGTAATGATCAGAACTAATCAAATCTTTAGGTGAATATATATGTTTTAATATTTTAGAATAAATACTGGTATCTCTCCATATGTATCTTACATGTGTGTCCTTAAAATTATATAATGGAGATGTACAAGAAAGTAAAGTAGATTTATTAGACATTATTAACCTGTAACAATCTTCAAATCCTTTAACAAATTCTATTAAATAATCGTCTACAAAAATTTTTTCACCATTTAATAATTCTGGAACATTTTTATCAATAAATTCTATTACTATAGGTCTGTTTATCATCTTCCAGTCTTTGGAGAAACGATTTATACCTGTCCTCTTATAACTATTTTTAGATGTTTGTTTTGAGTAACCTAATCCACACATTCCAGGAGGGAATAAATTTTTAAGATTATGATTTGCAAGCAAAAAGCTTTTTAATACAGTTTCATCTTTATCAGAATTAAAAACCCTAAAAAGCTTTTTAATTCTATTAGATATTATTGGTTGAATGATTGTTTCATGATCAATTAATATTGGTGTAGAAATATTTGCAATTACATTTTCAAAATGAAAATCTGTACTATTTAAAACCAAACGTATAAAATGCACGTTAAATGACCCGCTTTTGTATAGTAATTAAGTAGATCTTCTATATCCAAACATGGCTTTTTATAAATAAATTCTTGCCAATGATAAGTTTTTTTATTTAATATTTTGTATTTGTAATTTCCCAATTCAAAATGAATGTTAAACCAATCTAAAAATTTAAAATAAGAATCTGAAATGGCTCCGCTAGTTGGCTTAAAAATTAACTTTCTATTATCACTCAACTTTATTATTGAAGTAGAAGTTCCATTGTGAAAATCTCCCGCACCAATCGTTATATCATTTATTTCTGTATTACCCGATTTAATAATATTATTTGAAATTAGTAGATTTCTATCTTTTTTAAAAAAATATTGAATATTATATACATTATTGTCTATTTTATCACTATTATTAAAAAAAATAGTTTTAAATACGGGGAATAAAACAAAAATAGATGAGTTTTCATTTTTGTATAGTTTATCCATGAAATCATTTAAATTCTTTTTCAATATTTTTTTTTCTTTAAAAAAGTATATAAAAAAAAATTCATTTTTTTTAAATAAA
>NZ_JH621320.1 GCF_000255455.1 Aquimarina agarilytica ZC1
TTTTACAAAAATAATACAGCAAAGAATATCTCAAAAGATGTACTTGCTCGGGGGGATACCTAATCTAAGCGTATTATACCATTTGGCGGTGCCGATAAACCTATAACTAACATAGGTTATTAAGTATTATTTGAATCTAATTAAAATTGAACATATGCTAAAAAAAATAGTGAAAATTTTGCTAGTTGTTTTTATTGCTATTTCAATTGGAGCGGTATATCTATACTTTCGATTAAATAACTCTATCGAAAATGTTCTTATTGCAAATAATGATTGGCGAAGTGAAGTCTTGGAATTTCCTTTAATATTCGCTGGAGATTTAGAATATGAAGGTGAGGAACATATCCGATTTGCACCTGGATGGGGCGAAAAAAATAGTGAAGATTATTTTTCGTATGTTTTTTTATGGGTTTTACAAAATGATCCAAATTTGAACGCTTCTGCATTGGAAAATGCGATGAATACCTACTTTGATGGATTAATGAATACGGGAACTATAACTAATTTTAATTTTTTCAAAAAAATCCCAAAAACGAAGTCTGTACTTCAACAAACAGATAACAATACCTTTAAAGGCTCCATTGAAGTTTATGATGAGTTTTTTTCAAACAAAATCATTATTTTAAATGCTAAAATAAAAATGGAACCTTGTCCTCTAAAAAAACAACACTTAGTCTGGTTTTATTTATCTCCACAAAAAAATCAACACCCCATTTGGAATCAACTAGAAAATGTAAAAGCCAACTTAAAGTGTTACTAAAATAATTACCAATCTCAACAAGTAGAAAAAAGAAATTTATGACTGAAGTAATTCCATACAAAAATGTAAACGAAGCCCTAACTCATCTAGACAATGGAGGAAGGTTTTACAACATTTTAACAAAAGCAGACGATGGAATAATTTCAGAAGCTGAATTGGGAAAAGTTGGAGGTATTTTTAACGACAAACAGAAAATGATTTTATTTTTTGAGTTATCAATTTCAAAACTTGATCAAGAAAAAAGAAATTCCATTATTTTAAAATTAGATAATAACCTACAAGAGTTATATAGCAAATATAAACCCATTGAGTTCTTAGCTTCGGAGGTTGAAACTAACGAAATAATAACCTCAAATGTGATTATCACAGGTGTTCCTCAATTTACCTCATCTCACAGTGATTTTAATGGATTTATTATGACACCTGTTATATCTGGAAATGTAACCACATTTATAATGACTCCGTTAATAGATAGTTATGATGTATACAAGTTAAGAGATGAAAAATCCAATAGAATTTTTTTAATTGCTCATGCTAAACAAATAGAAAAGCTTCCTCCAAAAAAAATTAAGGTTGCAGGAGTATTAAAAGAATTAAAATCTGACAAAAATGAAACACCGGGGGTTAAAAAGTTTCTTGAAGCTATTTACTACATGGAAATTGATTAAAATTCTACCTATTTAAAATTACCATTTTAGCAAAAAAACAGCTGAAAATTATCAAAAAACACACTCAATGTTAATCAGTTATCCTATATATTTATGGAGTGATTGTTCTAAAATAGAAATACACGCATTAACCACCGACTTATATGAAAAATTGTATTTTACCTTTGTTTTTTATGCTATCTATTTTCACTGTTTTTTCCCAAGAAAAGTCAGAAAAGAAAATTCCTAAAAAAGAAATTCCCTCTGGTGAGTTATTCAACACTACCCAATCGGTATCAATTAATGGAAAAACGATCAACCTGAATGCAGAAACAGGAACGGTTCAATTAAGAGATGAAAATGATAAACCTATTGCCTTATTCGGTTTTACACATTATAAAAAAGCGAACTCAAATAAAGAAAGACCTATTGTTTTTGCTTTTAATGGCGGGCCTTTGTCTGCGTCTTTTTGGTTACATTTTGGTGTTTTAGGTCCGAAACGAGTAGAGATAAATGACCCTAGCTACACCAAACCTGCTCCTTACAAAGTGGTTAACAACGAATTTTCAATTCTTGACAAAGCAGATTTAGTCATGATAGACCCCGTTGGTGTTGGTTTTAGTAAACCCATTGGGGAATCCAAATGGGAAGATTTTTGGGGAGTAGATAAAGACATCCGAAGTATTGGATTATTTATAGAGCAATTTATAGCTCGATCTGGAAAATTTAATGCTCCCAAATATTTATTGGGAGAAAGCTATGGTACATTTAGAAATGCTGGTTTAGTTAAATACTTACAGGATAAAGGCATTGCCATGAATGGAGTTATTATGGTATCAGCTACTTTTGAATTACAGCACTTACTGTATGGTCCAGGAGATGATGTTTCTTTTTTAATTCATTTCCCTTCTATTGCTGCTTGCGCTTGGTACCATGACAAAATAAAAAATAAAGACCCTAATTTGGAATCTTTTTTAAATAAAGTTAGAGGTTTTACTGAAAATGAATATGCTCAGGCTCTACTCAAAGGAGATCAATTAACCGCCACAGAAAAAAATACTATTGCTCAAAAGCTTGAAGATTTTTCAAGCCTAAGCAAAGACTATTGGCTTGAAGCTGATTTACGTGTAACCAGTCGTGAATTTTTTCAGGAAGTGTTAAAAGAAGAAGGCTTAATTGTAGGTCGGCTTGACTCAAGATTTTCTGGAATTAATGAAGATCTACTATCTCAATTTGCTTTAACTGACCCTACATGGGATGCCATATCAACGCCTTTTATTGCTGCTTATAAAAATTATTTATACAACGACCTAAAAGTTAGAAAGGATTTAAGCTACACTACCAGCGCAAGTACAAGAAAAGGCTTCAAATGGGATTGGAAGCATAAAGGTAATATACTTTGGAATGCTCAAGTAGCCGTGAGTACCTTGCCCGATATGACTACTGCAATGAAAAGGAATCCGCATTTAAAAATCCTTATTCTAAATGGATATTACGATATCGCAACACCTTTTTATGGCGTAGAACACTCGATCAATCATATGGGCTTAAATCCTGAACTGAAAAAGAATATTATTATGAAATATTATGAAGCCGGACATATGATGTATACACACAAACCATCTATGGAAAAATTTAAAAAAGATGTAGCTACTTTTATTGATCAAACAACCAACTAATAATAACTTATGCCACATTTTGTAATAAACTGTTCAGAAAATCAGGCTTCAACTAAGCTCCTTAGGCTAATTCCTATATGACAAAGAAAAAAGTATTATCAAAAGGAGCTATTTATATTGTTTCTTATGTACTTATAAGCGCTATTTCTCATGTTTTTGTGAATCATACAACAAGATCAATAGCACCAACTGTTACTCTTTTTTATACCTCCATATTTACAATTATATTTTTTTCAATTGTAAACCTTGGAGAACTAACTAAAAATATACTTCTGGTAAAGGAAAATAAAAAACTAATTTTATGGCTAAACTTACTTAATGCCATCATTTGGTTCGTTATTTTTTTCAGTTTAAAAGTTTTAAGTCCTGCAGTTTTTGCTTGTTTATTCCTTGGAGCTATTCCAATTAATACGCTTTTAATATAAATATTTCGTATATTTAAGGATGCCAAAATCATCTACTCTA
>NZ_JH621321.1 GCF_000255455.1 Aquimarina agarilytica ZC1
ATACATTTTTTAAAAAGTGTGCAGATCATTTTTTAGAAGAAAAATTACACTTATTAAACGAGGTGGTTATAAAAGAATATTTATCATCGGGGGTATCGTTAAAAAATGATGGCACTGTACATTTTGACCTTAAAAAAGCAGACATACTAGCAGGTCAAGCCGAACCCGACGTATTGCAGAGCACTCAACTACTTCCAGGTATTGATAATGTATCGGAAAATGCTTCGGATATTTTAATTAGAGGTGGTACTCCCGATCAAAATTTGGTACTCTGGGATGATATTAAGTTATACAATACAGATCATTTTTTTGGAACACTTACAAATTTAAACAGTACCATTATTGATAATGTTACTATTTATAAAAGTGGTACAAGTGCTCAGTATGGAAATAGAGTTTCGGGAGTCATAGATATTAAATTAGATGATAGCGTACCCGAAAAATCGAGCAAATCATTTGGGTTTAATATGTTGTCTACGGATTTTGCTATAAAAACCCCATTTTCTAAAAAAATAGGATTCATAGTTTCTGGTCGGAGATCGATAACCGATGTGGTTCAAACAAGCACATTCGATAATAATTTCTCAAGAATATTTCAAAATTCGAGAACAAAAATTATTCGAGATGTATTTGAGACCACTCCCAATGGAGTAAACAATCAATCTATAGTTTTTGAGGATTATACGGCAAAACTCTTATATCAAATAGCACAAAATCATAAGTTAACAAGTACATTTCTATATACGAACAACACTTTAAAGGATGCGTTTGATGCTATTCTCGACGGCTTTCCTTTTGAAGAACCATTTATTGATTTTTTAACAATAAAGAATTTAGGAACTTCATTATCATTAAGTAGTGGTTGGAATTCCAAACTAGATACAAAATTATCTTTTAGTTACTCTAATTATTCATTAGAGTACTTTGGTTTTAGTTATAGTCCAGTATTTTTTTTTCCACATTTATTAGAAAGACAAAATGAAGTTGATGATGTGTCTGTATCTTTTAAATCAAGCTATAAATTAAAAAAGTTATTAACCTTAAGTTGTGGCTATGAATTATCAAGTAAACGTATTAATTATGCCATTACTGATGGTGTTTTTGGAAGATTTAAAGGAGACTATAAAAACAAGCCTGCTCACTCAATTTACAGTCAGTTGACATATAATAAAACAAAAGCTACGCATTTTGATTTTGGAATTAGGCTAAATAAATTTGCGAATTTTGATAAAATTAAAATAGAACCCAGATTGTACGTCGAAAAAGTAGTACATCAAAATTTTAGAATAAAAACTAGTGCCGAAATAAAAAATCAAGCGATTAATAGAATAGAAATTTTTACGGGGAATGAAATAGGAGAAGAGGCAGAAGTGTGGTTGCCTTCAATACAAGATAGTATTCCTTTGGTAAAGAGTAAACAGGTTACATTGGGGGTATTATTTAAAAAGAAAAATTGGGTAGTTGATATTGATAGTTACTATAAAGAATTAAAAGGATTGAGCGCTTTTAATACAAGACAATTTAATGTGTTTGATACACCCGAAGAAGGAGAGGGGATAATCAAAGGAATTGATGTTTTATTAAAGAAGAAAATACAAAATTATTCCATATGGTTAAGCTATACTTATGCCCAAAATGATCAACGATTTAACAACATTAATGAGAATAAATTTTTTAATGCGAATAATGATATTACCCATTCAATTATGATATCAAATTTTTTAAAATGGAAAAAGTTTCAATTTTCATTAGGTTGGAAATATAAAACAGGAATTCCATTTACAATAATCAAAAGTTTTGACGGGGATGCAATCGCGGAGATAGATTTGCTAAACTCTGAGCGTTTGCCAGATTATCATCGGTTAGATTTTTCTTTAAATTATTCATTTTTATTTAAAAAAAATGATCCAACTAAAAATTTTAAAATTGGATTAGGAGTCCAAAATTTATATAACAAAAAAAATATTTTAGCTATTAATTATACTGATTTAGAAATAGATCCAGAAGAATTTGATCGAAATCTATTAAGAGTGTTAAGAACAGAATCATTGGGTATAACACCAAATGTATTTTTGCGTTTTAATTTTTAAAAAATATGCAAAGTAGTGCTTGTTAAAAAATATATGTAGGTAAGTGATGTTTAAAAAATGGGAATTAATGAGAATAAATAAAGTATGAATACTATTTTTTTGTTTTTTAGGTTAAGAATGATGAGAAAAGCTATTGATTAGTATGAGGGTAATTCTATTTTTTTCTATTATTTTTATTTTTCATTCTATTTTTGCACAAAAAACGCCTGAAGTTTTAAAGTTTACGGATGAAAAACTTATGATTGTTATCAATAAGTTAGAGGAGGTTTATGGAGTAAAGTTCTCCTATAACTCCGAAAGCATCGAAAACACAGTTGTTAGCCTTAACTTAAAGCATCCTACATTAGCTCAAACACTAGTTGATTTACAACGACAATTACATTTTAATTTTAAAAAAATAGATGAGCGTTATTATGTAATAAAACATTTAAATAAGGTGTACGTATGTGGTTATTTAAAAGATGTAGTACTACAAAAACCTATCGTAGGAGCAAGGATTAGTAACATACAAAAGGATATAAAAACCATAACAAGTGCCAATGGTTACTTTCTATTGAGTGATGTAAGTATAAATGATACCCTAAGTATTGAGTCACTCGGTTATAAAGTGAAAAGAATACCA
>NZ_JH621322.1 GCF_000255455.1 Aquimarina agarilytica ZC1
TGGCTATTTCGGAGTGACCATGCCAGTGATTTCGGTCAAACAGTGCCACTCATAGAGGTATTGCAATTATAGTTAAAAATTAAGATTTATTGATTTTTTAAGATTGCTTTTCTGAGAGATTCTCCTTCTAGCTTAATTCGATGTGATGAGTTTACTATTCGATCTAAAATAGCATCAGCAATTGTTCCTTCCCCAATGATATCATACCAGGCAGACACAGGTATTTGAGATGCTATTATAGTTGAGGACTTCCCGTGTCTATCGTCAATAATATCCATAAGGGCTTCTCTTGCATGATTGTCGAAGCTTTGTAAACCAAAATCGTCAAGTATCAACACTTCTGCTTTTAGGATTTTATTGAGTTCTTTTAGATAGGTGCCATCGACTTTACAGAGTTTTAATTTTTTAAACATTCTAGCTGTATTTTGATAAAGTGTTTTGTTTCCTAGTATGCAGGCTTGGTGTCCTAATGCTTGTGCGATATAACTTTTACCTACTCCAGATGCTCCTGTTAAAATGATGTTTTCCTTTCGCTTGATGAAGTCTAGTGTAGCTAACCTTTCCAACATATTCTTGTCTAAATTACGTTGTGCAGCATAGTTGATATTAGTAATAGAAGCTTGTTGTTTAAAGGATGCTTGTTTTAAAAGTCTATCAATTTTTCGATTTTGCCAGTCATCCCATTGATGGTCTACAAGTAGGGCTAATTGTTGATCAAAGGTCATTTTTTCTGAGGTGTTCTGAGATAAGTGTTGACTATAGAGTTGAGCCATAGCGCTAAGTCTCATGGACCTGAGTTTTTCTAAAGTGGGATTATGATTCATATTATTATAGTTTTAAGGTTAAATTATTTGTAGGTTGATGCTCCTCGGATATTATCGTGCTTTGGGATATGTGATTTATTTTCCTCCAATACTTCGTAGAACAAAGAGTGCTTATCTATGTTGTTTTTCAGTATGTTTTGTATGCGTTTGTAGCTTACTACATCAAGTTCTAGTGCTTTTTTACAGGCCTTGTCTAAACGCTCTGAACCATAGCTTTTGTGTAGCTGTATGAGCCCCATTACTCTTTTGTATCCAATCTCTGGGTATGGAACATTAGTGATAATTTGCATAGCACACTTGGCTATATATACTCCATGTTTTAAAGCTTGCTTTTCAAAATATTCTGGACTCCAGTCCACATAATGTTTATGAGTACTACTAAGGTGTTCTTTATTGGTATTGTAAGCTCCTTTAGTTGAATTACGTTTATGTATGGCAATACGTTGGCGATTGTAGTATACTTCTATAGTAGTCGAAGTAGATTCAATTATGGTGTGATGCCCAATGTAACGATAAGGGACACTGTAATAGCTTTTATCTGTTGAAAAATATACATACCCCATCTTTTGAACTTTAGCTCTTTTGTACTCTTTAATCTGATAATGACAACTAGCTAAAGGCTTTAAACAACTGCGTTCTTCTCGCTGAAACAGTTCTTTTCGACTGGCTTGTTTTCTGGTAAGCAACATATCATTATACCGTGCTAAATGAACTTGTATTTGCCTATTGAGATCTTCTAAATTAAAGAAGGTCATCTCGTGCATAGGGTAGTAAATACGTTGATAAGTCAGATGCACAGCATTTTCAACCAAGGCTTTGTCCTGAGGACTATAAACTCTGGTAGGATTTACAACGCAGTTGTAATGGCGTGCGAAGTCTTTAAAACTCTTATTAATCTGTGCTTCATATTTACTAGATCTAGTAACAGCAGATTTTAGATTGTCAGAGACAATCATTTTGGGAACACCTCCATAAAAACGCAAGGCATTTTCACAACATCGAATAAAATCTTCTTGTTTTTGACTCCCACAGGCTTCAACGTAAGTATACTGACTACTGGGGAGAATCGCTACAAAAACTTCAGCAGCTTCTAATTCACCTGTTTCTTTGTTTAAAATATGTAGCTTCTTACCTGCATAATCTACGAACATAGCTTCACCTGCTATATGCTCTAACTTCATAGAACCTTTTTCTTTGGGAAACTTACGGTGATAATGCTCTAAAAATTGAGTGTAACTGTAGGGGTTTTTGGCTTCATTACTATAAACAGCATAATGATATGAATACGTAAAGCCTGTTTGATTCAGCTTACCATTCATCGTATCAAAATAACGCATCAGTGCATTATGACGCTCATTATCAATAGTGGTATGGGAGGGAAATAAACGTTCTAATTTTAGATTATCGAACGCTAAGAGTTCTTTGAGCTTATAATCACTAGCCTTAAATAAACGTAAATATCCATTTACAGTATTGCGAGAGATACTTAAAATAGAACCAATTTTACGATTACTTATGCCATCTAAGTGCAAACTCAGAATTTGTTTTAAATCCATAGGGTCAAGTGTGTTTGCCATGCTGTTGTTATTTTAAAAAAAA
>NZ_JH621323.1 GCF_000255455.1 Aquimarina agarilytica ZC1
TTGAAGAACTACTTCCCGGATATCAAGAAAATATTACAGTGTAGTTGATCGGATGGTTACTAGATTAGCCTCGAAATTTAAATTTAATTTCGGTTATGTCAAACACCTAGCGAGCTATATCCACGCAAGTTTACCCAAGTATAAAAATTGTACTAAAAGGACAATTTTGAAATGAAAAAGATATCAGACTCAGATTAACATAGCACATCGTGATACTTTTTTCAAGTAATGAACTAGAATTTATCTTTTATCACTCAAAAAACTAAATTTTAGAAACAATTATTAGTTCGAGTATTTTGAGCAGTGAAACGAATCAAAATATATCGAGAACTTGGTCAATATCAATTCATAATAAATCGTTGATTACTACTCAAATTCACATTAAATATTAAATGTAATAATTTGTAAGTAAGTAAGTAGTGTAAGTGTTGGTGTTATGAAATTGTTATGGAAGTATTTTAAAATAAAGAAAACGTGATGATTGTTTATAAAATAGGGGTCTTATAAAAGGCTACTAGATTATATGGGCAAATGGTCTATGTTGAGTATGTTTCTAAAACTTATTCAATTTCTATATACTTAGATGTGCCAGCAGACAAGTCTCCATTAATCCAATTCCAATCAAATTCCAATTTTAGTTTTCCACTAGGAGTTTTTAAAATGCTACCTTTTGCTTCTCCAGCTTTTAATTCGCCCTCAGTGGTTAGGCATTGATACAAGAGTTCTATTTCTGAGTCTTGTGTTTGCTTACCAATAATAAGCCCTTCTTTAATTGCTCCTCCTTTGTAATTTGCTGTTATGGTTGTGCCATTTTGAAAATAATGAAAAATGGTTGCATCTGAGGATAATCCATTTTTGTTTTCGGCCGTTACAAATTTTTTGTTGTTTAAGTTCATTTTTTTTCGTTTTTCACTTTATCTAAAATACTGAATATATGGATTGAAAGTAAAATTGAAAAAGTTGTTTTAATTTTTAGAAGCATGTACTAATTTGTTGAAGCTAACTATACACGGTCTATTATTTTATTTCAACTATTGTGATAACATTTTTAATAATTTATTGCTTACTAGTTTAGCAAATTTAGGCTCATGATAGAGTAGATGTCCTTTATTTGATATGATTTTATATTCTAAGGCCATAGTGCTTAACCATTCTGTAGTTGGTTTGAATTCATCTTTTTCGCCAAAGTAAAGTGCTAATTTTCCATTCGGTCTTTCTGTTTCTTTTCTTAATCGAGTCGATGATACACAAATAAGAGTTTTAATTTTTTTAGACTTGATTCCAAATTTCCAAGCAATAGTTCCTCCAATACTAAATGCCAAAATAGTTATCGGATGTTTTTCAAGTATGGCAAGTCTATCTACGGCTATTTCAATACCGCCAGTAATAAATTGCCTGTGCAAGCTATTTTGGTTATAATTTGATTTGTCAATTTTTCCAAGTTCGCAGCTATTATAGAACGTAATATCAAATTTTGTTTTTAAAATTTTAGTATAATTAATTATCCATTCAGTTTTTTCTGTTCCCCATAAATCTGAAATAATAATTAATTTTTCTTTCATATGAAGTGCTGTTTCTGGTCGATAGGAGCCTGAATGAATAGGTTAGATAAAAGTACTGCAATAACATAAAACCAACAATGAATGATTGAAAAAACATATAAATCGCACAAAAAAAGTAGATTAAGGTCTTAAACTCTCAAGTAAAACCTATAATAATTCAAATAAAAAATCTTTCTATTGGGACATGGGATTAGTTCAGATAATGTTCATATTGGAGGCTAGTGAGTCATGTGAATATCTAGTTGTAGTGTTTTCTTGAAACGAATTTATTAATCAATGAATTAAAATGTGAAGAAAATTATTATTTAGTGTTTAATTTTTCAGAGGAATCAACGAATATTTCTTCTCCAAAATCATGATAATAAAGATCATTCTTAGGTGGAGTTTGTTTTAAAAGTGATGAGTCTATGGTGACGCTGTAGCTAGGTATATCTGTTCCGTATTGTTTTTTTATTGGGATAAAATCTAAAATTTTTCCTTTTTCATATTTAGGATTTAAGAAGAATCTACATGAACAACATTTATTTACGTTTGGTTTTTCTTTCCATTCAGTACCATAAGCTATTTTAAAGTAGTATTTTCCTGAAGGAATATTTTTCATCTTAAATGTAGATTTTTTTTCAATATATACGACTCTGCTTGTTACATCGATTCTACTTAGATAACCTAACTTTACAAGCTTTATAACAGCATCTTGATTACTATCATTATTAATTTTTAAAAAATTATCCATTTTTTTATCTTTTATCGAGTATCCCCCCGAGCAAGTACATCTTTTGAGATATTCTTTGCTGTATTAGTTTTGTTAAAAA
>NZ_JH621324.1 GCF_000255455.1 Aquimarina agarilytica ZC1
GTATCCATCCGAGCAAACACATATTTTAAATTACACAGTTGTGTTTTAAGTTTGAAGAAACTTTAAAGAGATAGATATGTTAGCTTTAAGCTCTACAAACAGCTTTACTTTATATGTTCCTCCAACCGATATGCGAAAGAGTTTTGATAGTCTTTCTGGTATTATTATTTCAGAACTCGATTCAATTCCCAGCGATGGTAATGTGTATATTTTTGTCAATAAAATGCGTAACAAAATAAAATTGTTGCATTGGCAGTCAGGGGGTTTTATACTTTATTATAAACGTTTGGAAAAAGGCACTATTAAACTGCCTGTTTATGAAAAAACGGTATTGAGTTTAGGCTTGGATTATTCGGCAATAGTACTGTTAATAGATGGAATTTCTATCACTAATATAAAGCGAGAAAAGCGGTTTAAAAAACACTAATTTTAGTTGTTTTTTTTGAGTTAAGTATTTATTTTAGTGGGTAATGACCTACCAAGAGCTACTTGTTGAGAATCGTAATCTCCATAAAAAGGCGAAAGATTCTGCGACCAAAATAGCTTCGCTAGAACAGCAACTTCAACAACTCTACAAGCTCATAAGTGGTTTTAAATCGGAGAGTTTTATTACTGAAGCAGTTATGGATCAGCTGTCACTGTTTGGAGAAGATCCCGTAGAAGAAGTAGCAGAGACACCACAACAGACCATTACTTATACCCGAGATAAGAAAAAACATCTGGGGCGTAATGCGCTTCCAGAAAATCTTCCGGTAAGAGAAGTCATCATCGAGCCCAAGGAAGATACCACAGGACTTACCAAAATAGGAGAAGAAATCACTGAAACCCTAGAATATACTCCTGCTAGTTTGGTTAAACGCAGAACTATTCGTCCTAAATACGCTAAAAAAGAGGATCAAGGCGTACTGATTGCAGAGTTACCAAGCCGTCCTATTGACAAGGCTATTGTAGAAGCCTGCTTATTAGCACACATTTTGGTAAGTAAATATGTAGATCACTTGCCGTTTTATCGTCAAATCCAAATGTTCAAACGAGATTTTGGATGGGAACCCGCCCAAAGTACCATGAGTGATTGGATGGCGAGCTGTTGCCAGTTACTAGAACCCCTATACAATACCCTAAAGCAGAAAATACTTGATTCAGATTACATCCAAGCTGACGAGTCACCGATCAAGGTGCAAGATCAAGACAAAATAAAGAGTACACATCAAGGCTATCAATGGGTTTATCACGATCCCATTCAAAAGCTCGTACTCTTTAATTACCGAAAAGGACGCGGACAAAACGGACCTAAAGAATTGCTTACAAATTACAGTGGTTATCTGCAATGCGATGGCTACACTGTATATGATAAAATAGGAACTAACCCCAAGATTACCTTGGCTGGATGTTTGGTACATGCCAGGCGCAAGTTCCATGATGCGTTGGATAGTGATAATAACCGCGCAAAAATAGCTTTGGAGCTTTTTAGAAAAATGTATTTAGAAGAAAGAACCATCAAAGAAGAGATGCTAAACGATTATGATAAAAGAAAAGTACTTCGTGATCAAAAAGTCAAACCGTTATTGGAACACATCAAAACATCGATAGAAGCTGAACAGTTCAATGTATTGCCACAAAGTCCTATCGGAAAGGCAATGACTTATTTTGTAAATCAATATCCAAAGCTAGAAACCATCTTTAATGATGGACGTATTGAACTGGACAATAACCTAATCGAAAATGCGATCCGCCCCATGGCAATTGGCAGAAAGAATTATTTGTTTTGTGGATCACATAAAGCAGCACAAAATGCAGCAATGCTATATTCGTTCTTTGGAAGTTGCAAAATACAAAACATCAACCCTAGAGAATGGCTAGAAGATACCTTGCAAAGAATCTCTGATCATAGCATACTAAAACTTGAAGAACTATTACCTGGATATCAGTAAAAATCTAAAACGTAGTTGCTCGGACGGATAC
>NZ_JH621325.1 GCF_000255455.1 Aquimarina agarilytica ZC1
TAAAATTTAATGATTAAAATATTTATATTAATTATTAGTAAAAATATATTTACAGTAAATGATAAAAATGACAAAAAGACCGTCAAAATTGTTTTAAGGTTTATCTTTATTCAGGTAATGTGGGAACGATAAGTCCGTTTAGTGGAGATCCACCTCCAGCAACAGTTTCTAATTGTTCTTCTGTTAATTGGATATCTTCAGAATTTTTATCAACAGGAATGTTTAAATAAATTGTAGAAGGATTGGATTGATCAGTAACTTCAAGATTAAATCCTTTTAGATCTAATTTTTCGCTGGAATATTTTTCAATAGTCTTAACAGGATTAGCAATTAATTCTTGCTTGAATTTGGGATATTCATAACATTTGTTAATTAAAGTTGTTAATGCTGTATTAATGGCTAAAAAAAATTATAAAAATCTGAAGTAATAATGTATTAGTTTGTCAAACCAAATGCAAGAAACCATCAACCCTTATCAAAATTTTAATACTTATTGTTTAAGGACTCCTTTGCTTCAGATTGAGCATTTTTTACCTTGACAAAACCTAACAAAACTTATACTAGTGAAGCTGTTTATCCTTATATTTTGATAGGTGTTTACATTGTAAACGTCACAACTCAAAACGTGTTTTAAACTTGTGTTTTCCTTGATTTTTTATGCACATCTCACAAAATCAAATTCTACATTATTGCAATTTCACATATAAAATCCTAAAAAGCACACCTTTAATCTTAGGCTATTAAGAACTACACAAATAAATTATTTTCACAAAATAAAATTAACCAACTGATTTACTGTATCTTTGCATATTCCGTTTACATTTTTTCTGTAAGAAGTTTAGTCCTTACAATATTATAACACAAGTAAAACCTTTTTTTATCGTTATTTTTATACTACCCTATCAAAAAAACCAAACAATGAAAACACAAATACTTTTATCAGTAATAAGTCTCTTTTGTGTTCTATTTTCGTGTAATTCTCCATTAGAAGAAGAAAATGAAACCGATAATGAAAATACCGATTTAGTTTTTAACCCTATTTATACTACCAATAATAAAAGTGAGTCTTATATAATTAAAGAGGAAGCTGAAGAGAAAGAACAGGAATTTACAATTTTTGCCTCACCCGTTGTTGTTTGTGATATAGAAGTACTAATCCAAAAATTTGAAGTTCCTGAACTTGAAGCTTTTAAAATTACTGGCGAAGTTTTAGAAAACAAAAGTACTGATAATAATGGAGGCTGGTTTTGGGCATTACAAAGCAGCAAATATGGAAAATTATGGTCTTTTGACAACAGTACTAATTACGCCGAAATGGTGATAAAAAAATCAGATGTTGAATTTTTCACCAAAGACGATACTGACATATTAAAGTTTAGCTTTGACTTTTTTTCGAAAGAGTGTTTTGAAGACGGTGCAACATCCATATCTCCACATTTAGAAATCACCATAGAAGATATAAACCCTTTTGAAGATCCAATTATTATCCCATAATTAACTACCTGTAATTCTCTTTAATATCTATATTTAAGAATAAGCCTCCCCAGGAACTTATTTATATTTATTGTAGTAGTTAGTTATCACACTATCACTTTAATCATAAATAATTGCATTAAAACAGCTTTGAATCAATCAGCTTTATACAATTTTGTAATCGAATTATAGTATCCGTCCGAGCAACTACGTTTTAGATTTTTACTGATATCCAGGTAATAGTTCTTC
>NZ_JH621326.1 GCF_000255455.1 Aquimarina agarilytica ZC1
ATTTTAGCGTTCTAAATTAAAAAAGCGCGTGTATTCCCAATATACACGCGCTTTACAACTAATACAGTTATTAAGACTTATGCCTTATTTAACAGTAAAGTTTACTGATAATTTTTTTCCTGCAGGACAAATATTATCTGCAGTTACTTGCACCTCTATAGTATGTGGTCCTGGAGCAAGATTTCTGAAACGAACTGAACTATGATCATCTGAAATATCATCATCAATTGCATCTAATTCTGCATCTGTTAATGTTTTACCATCTACAGTGTACACATAATTAGTTTGTGCTGCATTTCTTAAACTTTTACCATTATCATCTTTCCTTTGAGGAATTTCAATAAAAGCTCCCTTTAATCTTGTATCTGCAATTAATGTTAAATCATTACAGCTTAATTTTTCTCCGGGTTTTGTTGGTTTAACTACAGGAGTAACTGGTGAATCTGGAACATCAAAAACACTTTTTAACCTTACTCCACTTGGACAAACACTTGGCGAGGTCACTAAAATTTCAATCTCATGTGTCCCTGGTTCCAAACCTATGTTTACTAAGTAAGGTACAGTAGAATTAAATTTTGCTCCAAATTCACTTGAAAGTTCACTAGTCACATCTTTACCATCTAAAAACCATGTATATGTAGCATCTTTAATAAAAGTAACTCTATTAATCGCTCGCTGCTCCACTATTCCATTTCTATTTTTCGCCTCTATAAGATCTTCTCTTACAATTGAAATATCATTACAATTCAATTTTTTTGGTTCAACTGGAGTCGACGGTCCTTCGCCTTCTGTTGGTGTTACAGGAGTAACAGGAGCTACCGGAACTGTTGGTTCTGCTACTGGAGTTTCTCCCTCTGTTGGTGTTACCGGAGTAACTGGTGTTACTACTGGTTCTGTTGGTGTTACTGGCTCTTCATTATCAATTTCTTCTCTTAATGTAATGCCTTCAGGACAGATATTTGGAGAAGTTACCGTCACTTCAACTATATGATTACCTGACCCAAGTCTGTATGATAGCGCACTAAAATCACCTAGTGTTGCCGCACGTCCCGATCTCTTAGTAAATTCTTCAGTAGTAATTGTTTTTCCATCTATCTTCCAAACAATTGTAGCCGCTTTTGTTGAAATTTCTGTTTCAGCTCTTGGTAAAACTTCAATAAAAGTTGTTGGACCTGATAATTTATTAACACGCAATTTCAAATCATCACAACTCAATTCTTTTGGTTCTGTTGGTGTTTCTTCTTCTGATCCATTTAAAATATCATCTGCTATTATTGTCACCCCTTCTGGACATAGACTTGATGGTGCTATTTTAACTTCAACCGTATTTACTCCTTTGTTAAAATAGTCTACATCAACCACAATTGAACTATGATCTGTATCACCTTCGTCAAATTCAAGTAATTCTGCTGGTGTTAACTCCTTACCATTTACTGTCCAAGTGTACAGACTGTTATCTTTAACCAATGCTACTTCTTGTCCTTTATCATTCAATATCTCTAAAACCATTTTTAATGCTCCTTCACTATTCCTAAGAGTATCAGTAAATAAGCCTAAATCCGAACAATCCTCTTTTCCTTCTTCTTCCTCTTCCTCTGTTGGAGCTCCTTCTTCAACAGCTTCTTTTTGGTCCATTATTTTAACGTTTAAGTCTG
>NZ_JH621327.1 GCF_000255455.1 Aquimarina agarilytica ZC1
TTTTAGAATTGAAAAGTTTGACTTTTTTGTATTTACTTTCTTTTTTTTAGTCCAGAAAACATAAAATCACTGTCTTTAACAGTGCATATCCAAACACTTTAACCCCAAACAAGTTGGGGTTTTGCCTTTTTCATAAATTGTTGTCATTTAATTTTTAGGTTTTAAAATGAATATTTCCATAAACCCTAAGTTTTTGTTGTCTGGATGTTTTTATCCATTTTGCAGGTATAGCTATAAATCTAAAAATGAATTTTTTAATTCTGTATTTAGGGTTCAATCCTTCATATTTTATTGAGAATTTCTCTATAATGTATTGGTATAAGTTTCTGCACATTGCAGTAAACATTAAAAAAACGGTGTTTTGTTCTAGCTTAGAAAAAGGTAAGTTATTCCATCCAAAATCGTTTTTGAGTACATCAAATTCTTTCTCTATAGCACCACGTTGATTATAAAAGCTTACCACTTCATTTACTGATAAATCGTAGTCGTTGGTTAAAATTGCAGAATATAAGTATGCATCTTTTGTAAATAAATTAACTTGTTTGTCCTTTCGTTCAATTTTAGTAACTACTAACCTGTAATCTTTCGCTTTATAAAGTTCTCTTTTTCTTTTTAAAGTCCGTATAAATGGTGTAAAAGTAATTTCTCCTCTAAAAATTGTTTCTGAATTTGTTTCAATTTTAACCCAATTATTAATCTCAGAAATTCTTTGAGCTAGAGCGGCACTCATACAAGCCCTAATAAAAAATTTATTAGTGTTTTTTGAGACTAAATCTATAACATTAACTTGGTAAGAAGCTGCATCAGCTCTAAAAGAATCGATATTTATATTTTGTTTTTTTAGTTCTTCAAACATTCGTGTGAGTGTTTCAAATTGTAAATCTTTTGCTGCGCTATTCCCATTTCTATTTTCTACAAAAACAATTTTATTTTCAATTATACCTACTCCAGGACAGTATCCAAATGATTTTTTATATGTTGATCGGCTATCCAATTTATTAGTAAACAAAATGGTATTATCATAATCTAAAGTATGATTCTCATGTGCAGGTAAGTTCAGTTTCTGTAACAATTTTAAATTTAACTCATTCAAAAAATGATGTAAACTAAACTGATGTAAACTTGTACCCCTAGGTAGGGTGAATAGATCCTTTGGTAAGGATAATTCTTTCATCCTATCTAATATCCTATCAGGACTAGGGATTTTAAAAAATGGATTATGATCTAAGTGTCCTTTTAGATTAGATGAAATATCTTCAATGCAATCACCTCCACAAAAATAAATTGACCAAAAAGAGTATAGAATATCCTTCCAATCATAAGAACATTGAGGAGCTAAACTAGGTAAATTAGCAGTTAGAAATGAACCTAAGCCAAGTCTTTCAAATTCATCAATGACAAAATTTAACCCTCCAAATGGATTTATCTGTTCAGATTTTAATACTTTCATAATGTGTTTTGTAGCTACACCAATTTAGGTGAAAACACATAAAACCGCAAACCTTTATCAATAAAGAGTTTGCGGTTGTTTTATCCTATAGACCTACGGATTTAAGGTGCAAATCCG
>NZ_JH621328.1 GCF_000255455.1 Aquimarina agarilytica ZC1
AATTTGAAACCCAAAATACTAACCAAATTTATCTGTTCTAATAATCGAACTCAGGTTATTAGAAGTTATTCTAAACAAATCCATAGTAACTAAATTATTACAATCTTTCAGAATAAATAGATCTTTCGAATTACTCATTACTCATTTTTTCAATATTTCTTGGTAAAGAAATTGTTTCATAACTCTTTTTCATTTGTTCTTGTGCTAGTAATTTTTCTGCTTCAGGTGTGTCTGCGGCTCTTGCTATTTCATATAATTCATGATTATCTGATTTTTTTAACTTAAATGTTTCATCTGTATGAAATTGAAATTCAAACTGCTGCCCAGAGGGTGTTTCAAATGTAGTATTTAGACCCCTATAGGAACCATCACCCTGAAACCAAGCGTTATAAGAAACACCTTCTATCTTTTTATAACCTTTACTTTTTAAAGTATTTAAAACCTCAAAATATCCATCCACGTATTTATTAGGATTAAAAGTTATTGTGAAACGCATAACATCGTTCATCCTTAAAGAGGTCTTGCTTATTGCATTTTCTAATCCTAGTATTTCTATATCTTTAGATAAAGTTCTATCATACATTTTTCGAACTAATGATTCTTCTGTTTTTAAAGCATACTCTAAACCTTGCACTTCTCCTTCTGTGATTGATGCTAAATGAATTAAATCTGATTTTACAATATTTACTTCTTTTGATGCTTCATTAATAAGTCTTTTTGCTTCTTTAGTGACTAGTTCTAGTTTTCTATTCACTTGCAATGCTTCTCCTGTAATTTTCCTAGCTTCTTCAGAAACTTTGCGAACATGCTCCGAAGCTTCTTTTTTACCTGAATCAGCTAAAACTTCTGCTACTTCATCACCTCTCTTTGCTAGGCTAGTGATAACATCAGCACTTAAAGTGGTAATATCAAAAGCAATACTAATCTTTGGCCAATTTTCAACAAACCAACCATGATCATTATCCAATAATGATTTTTTAAGTTTAGGGTCATCAAGAGCTAAATCAATTGTAGATTTTCCTAATTCTGCTACGGCGAGTAATTGTATAAGTTTTGGAGATGTCCCTGTAATTAAAACTTTGGACGCACTTGCCAAACCTAGACCATTTAAATAAGGAACTAAAACATCTGTAAAATATTCTTTTAAATTTTCCTTATCACTTAGGTATTTTACATAAATAGCAGGGACAGTTAAAATATCACCACCAAAGGTTACCACACGAACTGGGGATAATGGAAGCAATGAAAATTTCCTACTGTACTCAAAACCATTTTCCGCTAAATTCCATATAAAATCCCGATCGCGCGGAAATGTTCCTTAAATCCGTAAGTCTTTAAATTAGAGATTAATTATAAGGAATATTTAATTTTTATTTCGTTTTAGAATTGAAAAGTTTGACTTTTTTGTATTTACTTTCTTTTTTTTAGTCCAGAAAACA
>NZ_JH621329.1 GCF_000255455.1 Aquimarina agarilytica ZC1
CAGGTGTTACTGGATTAACAGGTGTTACTGGACTTACTGGTGTAACTGGATTAACAGGTGTACTGGACTCACTGGTGTAACAGGATTAACAGGCGTTACTGGACTTACTGGTGTAACTGGATTAACAGGCGTTACTGGACTTACTGGTGTAACTGGATTAACAGGCGTTACAGGACTTACTGGCGTAACTGGACTTACTGGTGTAACAGGGCTTACCGGTGTTACTGGACTCACTGGTGTAACTGGATTAACAGGTGTTACTGGACTTACCGGTGTTACTGGATTAACAGGTGTTACTGGACTTACTGGTGTAACTGGATTAACAGGTGTTACTGGACTTACCGGTGTAACTGGATTAACAGGTGTTACTGGACTTACCGGTGTTACTGGATTAACAGGTGTTACTGGACTTACTGGTGTAACTGGATTAACAGGCGTTACAGGACTTACTGGTGTAACAGGGCTTACTGGTGTAACAGGGCTTACCGGTGTTACTGGACTCACTGGTGTAACTGGATTAACAGGTGTTACTGGACTTACTGGTGTAACTGGATTAACAGGCGTTACTGGACTTACTGGTGTTACTGGATTAACAGGCGTTACTGGATTAACAGGTGTAACAGGATTAACAGGCGTTACCGGACTTACTGGTGTAACTGGATTAACAGGTGTTACTGGACTTACTGGTGTAACTGGATTAACAGGTGTTACTGGACTTACTGGTGTAACTGGATTAACAGGTGTAACAGGATTAACAGGTGTAACAGGATTAACAGGCGTTACAGGACTTACTGGTGTGACTGGATTAACAGGTGTAACTGGATTAACAGGCGTTACTGGACTCACTGGCGTAACTGGATTAACAGGTGTAACAGGATTAACAGGCGTTACTGGACTTACTGGTGTGACTGGATTAACAGGTGTTACTGGGCTTACTGGCGTTACTGGATTAACAGGTGTAACAGGATTAACAGGCGTTACTGGACTTACCGGTGTGACTGGATTAACAGGTGTGA
>NZ_JH621330.1 GCF_000255455.1 Aquimarina agarilytica ZC1
AAGTATTAAACAAGCAATGGAAGATAAAATTAACGAACTTGGCCCAAGTACTGTCTCAAAACATTCTGCCGATCCAAATATTTTAACTGTATTTGATATTGATCCAAATAGCATAAGTGCTTCTAAACAATCTAAATTTGTAAAAGCAATAGAACAAGCTGTAAAAGATGGAGATATCAAAAGAGTTTTACATCCTGGGAATAGTACAGATCCAGCATATCATATTGAAATTAATGTAAAAAGTTGTAATCTTAAAGATTGTAAATAGATAAAAAATGAAAGTATCATTAATAATAGTAGTCTTATTTTTAGGAATTTGTTCTTGTAAGCAGAAAATCAAAGTAAATGAAGAAGTTAATTTTTCCAAAACCTCAAAAAAAATAGAACAAGAATATAGTACTAAGATAATATCTGTGGACTCTTCACACAAAGAAATTGCTAGTGAACTACATTATGGAGAAAACTTCGATTTTGAAATTAAGGTAGATAAAACTAATAATCTTAAATTATTGAAATTTTGTAGAACAAACATTAAAAATATTTTAGATAATAAAATCTCTGATATTAATGTTAAAAATGCAATTATTGAAAGTTTTGATAAAGAAAAAGTTATGTACGACGAAGACCCTAAAGGATTAAGAATTGTAACTTCGACTGAGGACTACGATTCTGTCTCCTTAAGAATCTACATTTATGATAATAATATTATTAAAATGAATTTAAAATATTATATGCCACTTTAGTATTATTTATTTCATAAATCTATCACGCTGACATGGTAGATTGGATTTGCACTGAGTTCCTATATAGGATATTAATATATCAATAAATACAACCGAAGTTTTAAAAGGCTTCGGTTTTTTTGTTTTATAGTGCTGCAATATTCTTTTGAAAGAAGTCTTTAAATTTCTTTTTAGTTAAAAAAGTATCGATCATTTTAAAGACCATATTTTTTTTTTCTTCTTCAAGCTCCGCTATTAATTTTACTTGCTCCATTAAGCTTTTTTATCCTCTATGGTTATTTCTTTAGGAGTATTACCATCAAAATGGACTAATTGATCAATTGTATGGCTGATAGCTCCGTTGTAAATGATTGTTCACTTCAAAAAGTTAAAGAAATTGCAGATAGAATAGGAATTGATGAATTTATAATAACCAGTACAGCAAGGGACGCAAAGAATCAAGCTAGGG
>NZ_JH621331.1 GCF_000255455.1 Aquimarina agarilytica ZC1
ATACGCTTTTAATATAAATATTTCGTATATTTAAGGATGCCAAAATCATCTACTCTAATAGTCAAAGAGAGTCTTCCAGAGCTCCAATCATTATTGCGCAAACAAGATAATCCTAAAAATATTTTGCGTTTACAATCTCTTATCCACATAAAAGAAGCGCGTTTTAAAAGGCGTAGTGAATTAGCTTCTCATTTAGGTTATAATATTCGTTCTATGGAATTGTGGTTAAAAGATTATCGTGACAAGGGGTTAGCAGGGCTTTTAATTCCAGTTAAAGAAAAACAAAAGCGTACCCGTCATGTGAATAAAGAAATTCATGAAGAATTAGAAAAAAGATTAAATGATCCTCGTTTAGGTTTTAGCAGTTATGTTGAAGCTCTTCAGTGGGTAAACAATACTTTTGAAACATCTATTCAGTATGCTACTTTACGCAATTATATGATTGAATTTTTTGGAACAAAAATCAAACAACCTCGCAAGTCTCATATTAAAAAATCAGAAGAAGCTAAAGCTGATTTTTTAAAACTTACCTGATTACCTAAATCAAGTTATACTTAGTCTAAATAGAGATAAATTTCCGTATGTGAATCTATATTTTCAAGATGAATCAAGATATGGAATGATGACCCATCTTGGAAGCATGATTACAGCAAAAGGAGTACAACCTATTGTTAATTTCAAACAAGAATTCAAGAATACTTACCTATATGGTAGTTATTCTCCTATTGATGGGGATGCTTTTGTATATGAAATAGAACAAGTCAATTGTGAAGTGTTTGAAAAATATTTGCATGCATTTTCGAAACATCGACCTAACGAATATAAAATTGTAGTAATTGATAACGCAGGTTTTCATTCAACCAAAAATATTCATCTACCTGATAATATACACTTACTTCGAATACCTCCATATACTCCTGAACTAAACCCTTGTGAACAAGTATGGAAATATATAAAAGATAGGTATAAAAACATTTGTTTTGATTCAATAGAAAAAGTCAAAGAATGGCTACACGAATTTGTGAAAGG
>NZ_JH621332.1 GCF_000255455.1 Aquimarina agarilytica ZC1
AGTTCGGCAATTAGCACTCCTGCTCCTTCTTTTTTAGCATACATAGGCCGAATGGTTCTTCGTTTTACTAAACTTGCTGGAGTGTACTCTAAAGTCTCGGTGATTTCTTCTCCTATTTTTTTAAGCCCTGTGGTATCTTCTTCGGGTTCGATAATTACTTCTCGAACGGGAAGGTTTTCTGGTAAGGTATTACGTCCTTGATGTTTCTTTTTATTACGTGTATAGCTAATGGTTTGTTGTTGTGTTTGCGCTATAACCGTTGGAGTATCTTGTGTAAATAGTGATAATTGATCTACAACTGTTTCGGTAATAAAACTCTCAGATTTAAAACCACTGATAAGCTTATAAAGCCCCGCTAATTGTTGTTCTAAACTAGCTATTTTAGCAGCCAAATCTTGCTGCTTTTTTACTAAATGCTCATTTTCTAAAAGTAGTTCTTGGTAATCCATTACACAACTAAAATAGCTACGTAAACCTACAAAAGCAAAAGAAATCTAAGCTTTTTTAAAACGTTTTTTATGTGTGAGATTAGTAATCGAAATACCGTCGATTAATAGAATGAGTTGCGCGTAACTTAAAGATAAACTCCCTATTTCGCTATCATATTTTGGTAGGTCAAATGTGCCTGTTTCTAGCCTTTTATAGTATAGTATAAAACCTCCTGACTGCCAGTGTAAGAGTTTTACCTTGTTTCTGACTTTGTTGATAAAGATATATACCGTTCCGTTATCTGGATCTTGATCTAAATTATTGATCACTAATCCTCGTAAGCTATCAAAACTTTTACGCATGTCAGTAGGCTTACTATAAAGCTCAAAATGATGAGTAGTACCTAATCCGAACATATCTATACGGGGATTTCAATTTCTACACCACTCTGTAAGCGGATTATAATATTTGCAGGGGAATCAGCAGCAGTAACTTCAATAGCTACAAAAT
>NZ_JH621333.1 GCF_000255455.1 Aquimarina agarilytica ZC1
CCTCCAATGATGTCTAAAAGTGAAATTATCACCATTTCAGTGCTTTTTCACTTGGGAGGTTTTAGAACCTTCAAGCACTTCTACATTTATTATGTTCAAAAACATATGAAAGAAGAGTTTCCTCAAACAGTTTCCTATGGCAGATTCACCGAACTTATGCAAAGCAATCTAATGGCTATGACTTTGTTTTTGAAAAGCTGTTGTTTAGGTAATTGTACTGGAATTTCTTTTGTGGATTCAACTCCCATTAGAGTTTGTAAAAATAAACGTATTAAAAGAAATAAGGTCTTCAAAGGAATCGCTAATACGGGTAAATCTACAATGGGGTGGTTTTATGGCTTTAAGCTTCACATTATAATTAACGATAAAGGTGAGATCTTGACTTTTACCATCACTCAGGCTAGTGAGGATGATAGAACACCATTAAAACAAGAACGCTTTTTAGATAAAATATTTGGAAAGCTATTTGCTGATAAAGGCTATATAGGTAAGGATTTGGCTAGGTTGCTATTTGTAGACGGTATTCAACTCGTTACAAATATTAAAAACAATATGAAAAATTGTTTGATGACACTATCTGATAAAATACTCTTGAGAAAAAGATCAGTCATAGAAACAGTAAATGATGAATTGAAAAATATCTGTCAAATAGAGCATTCTAGACATAGAAGTTTTGGAAACTTCCTATCAAATATAATATCTGGACTTATTGCTTACAGCTTTTTGCCTAAAAAACCACAAATTAAATTTGAAACCCAAAATACTAACCAAATTTATCTGTTCTAATAATCGAACTCAGGTT
>NZ_JH621334.1 GCF_000255455.1 Aquimarina agarilytica ZC1
ATATAAATTTCAAAAAACTAAATTAAAAATCATGAAAAAGAACATTTTATTCGGATTTTCATTTATGCTATTGCTTTTAGGGCTTGCATCATGTGAAAAAGAATTTTCAACGCAGGATTGCGAGGCAATCAATAGTATGGAAATCAACACCACAAAAGTTAAGGACGAAGGTGATGAAGCCATTTATTATGCCTTTACACCCAATAATGCCAAGTTTTTGACCTATGACTATCAATGGTATGTGGATGATGAATTGCAGCCAGCTGCTACAAAATCATTATTCCAGTATAAGTTTACAAAAAATGGGACGTACACAATATGTTTTGAACCCATATTAAAAAGTGGAGATAACTGCGAGCTAACAAAAACCTGTACAAGTGTAGCGGTGGATAGTTTAAAGGACACTGCCGTAAAAGACCCTTGTGATGAAATTGAATTTAGCCAAGTTGTAGCATTAAATGGGAATTCGTCAAAATTTGCAACGGTAGCATTACAAGCAAAAGGAGATTTCCAAGGAGCGCGTACTTACAAGTGGTATTTAAATGGAAAAGAATTATCGGATGATGATCGAAAAGCGATATTAGATACAAATGTAACATCAAGTCTTACGGTATTTAAATTTGAAGAGGCAGGAACCTATAACATAAAGCTTATGGTGTCTTCAAAAGAATGTAAAGGGAAGTCACTTAGCGTAGAAGCAGAAGTTGATGCAGACTTAAACGTTAAAATAATGGACCAAAAAGAAGCTGTTGAAGAAGGAGCTCCAACAGA